>NZ_LMFU01000003.1:0-619265 GCF_001427265.1 Agromyces sp. Root1464 | reverse complement strand
GGGAAACGCCCGGACACATTCCGAACCCGGAAGCTAAGACTCGCAGCGCCGATGGTACTGCAGGGGGGACCCTGTGGGAGAGTAGGACACCGCCGGACATAMATTCGAAGAGAGCCGCCCAGAAATGGGCGGCTCTCTTTGGTTAACACCCGCCCCAACGCGGCACAACCCAACAGCACACGGCCGCCCCAACCGGGGCGGCCTTTCCACGTTCACGAGACCGAATCCGAAGCGCTCGCTATCCTGAGGGCATGGGGAGCCGTCTGAGGAGCACGGTCGTGGCCCAGTNCGGCTCTCTTTGGTTAACACCCGCCCCAACGCGGCACAACCCAACAGCACACGGCCGCCCCAACCGGGGCGGCCTTTCCACGTTCACGAGACCGAATCCGAAGCGCTCGCTATCCTGAGGGCATGGGGAGCCGTCTGAGTGAGGCGATGAGTCCCTACCTGCGCGCCCACGCCTCCAACCCCGTCGACTGGTATCCATGGGGTGAGGCGGCGTTCGAGGCCGCCCGGCAGCGGGATGTGCCGGTGCTGATCTCCATCGGCTACGCCACATGCCACTGGTGCCACGTCATGGCGCGGGAGAGCTTCAGTGATCCCGCCGTCGCCGCGTTGCTCAATGACGGCTTCGTCGCGATCAAGGTGGATCGCGAGGAGCATCCCGACGTCGACGCGAGCTACCTCGCAGCCGCGTCGGCGTTCACGCGCGAGCTGGGCTGGCCGCTCACGGTCTTCGCCTCTCCAGACGGTCACGCGTTCTATGCCGGCACGTACTTCCCTCCGCGTGAGATCCGCGGCGTTCCCTCCTTCACGAACGTGCTTGCCGCTGTCAGCACGGCGTGGCGCGAGCGCCGCGCCGAACTCGACGCGACGGCGGCGGCCGTGGGCGAGGCGTTGGCGGCGGCATCCGCTGTTCGGACCGATGGGGTGCTGCCCGGCCGACCAGAGCTCGAGGGCGCGATCGCGTCGCTCGCCGCTCAGGAGGACCGTGTGCACGGCGGATTCGGCGGCGCGCCGAAGTTCCCGGTCGCGTCCGTGCTCGAGTTCCTGGCCGTCGCCGGCGGAGCCGGCCGTGCGCTGGCCGAGCGCACGGTTCGGCTCATGGGAGCGTCCCCGCTGCACGATCCGGTCGAGGGCGGGTTCTTCCGCTACGCGACGCGTGCGGACTGGACCGAGCCGCACTACGAGCGCATGCTCACCGACAACGCGCTGCTGCTCAGGGTGTCGACGGAGCTCGGTCGGGCGCGCCCGACCGACGAGCACACGGGGTCGATCGCCGACGGCGTCGCGCGATTCCTGATCGACCGGTTGCAGCTGGCGAGCGGCGGCTTCGCCAGTGCGCAGGACTCCGAGAGCGTCATCGACGGCGAACGGAGCGAGGGCGGTTACTACCGCCAGGACGCCGAGGGGCGGGCGCTGCTGGCGCCGCCGCCCCTCGACGAGAAGGTGCTGACCGGGTGGAACGGGCTCGCGATCGGAGCGCTGGCGAGGCACGGCTTCGTGCGCGGCGACGATCGGTCGGTCGAGGCGGCGCGTCGCGCTGCGGACGTGCTGCTCGCCACGCACGTGCGGTCGGACGGCAGCCTGGTGCGTGCGTCGCTCGACGGGCGTGCCTCGACGGCCGTCGCCACGTTGGAGGACACGGGCATGTTCGCGGGCGGGCTGCTCGAGCTCGCCTTCGTCACCGGCGAGTCCGGTTACGCGGGTGCCGCACGAGCCCTGATCGACGCGGCCATGGCAGCGAGTGGCGCAAGCGGCGCGAGCGGAGCCAGTGACGGCGAGGCCGACGCCGTTCTCCCGTTCGCGGCGCCGGCCGGGGGAGACCCCGTGCTGCGGGCGCGCGGTCTGGAGCTGCCCGACGACCCGGCAGAGGGTGCAGCGCCGTCGGGCCTCACCGCCTGTGCGGATGCCGCCTGGCGGCTGTACCTCCTCGGCGCAGGCGATGCGTATCTCGCGGCGGCGGAGCGGGCGATGGCCGCGGTCGCGGGCATCGCGCTGGAGCGGCCGATCGCCTTCGGCGGTGCGCTCGCGCTGATGGCGCGGCTTGCGGCCCCGATCGTGCAGCTCGTGACGGTCGTGCCCGAGCAAGGGGAGCGCGAGGGCGGTGCCGAGGCAGGGGAGCACCCGCTCCTCGCGGCGACAAGGGCGCACGAGGCATCCGTCGTGGTGATCGTCGACGAGCGGCAGGCCCGCGAGTTCGCCGACGCGGGATTCACGTTGTTCGCCGAGCGAACCGCGCGGAACGGGGCTGCCGCCGCGTACCGCTGCGAGGCGTTCGTCTGCGCGCTGCCGGTCGAGGACCCGTCGATGCTCGGGGCCCTCGGTCCTCGCGAATGAGGGTGTGCACCGGGACGGGCGCGCGAACTCCGGGATCCGTACGATGAGAGCATGACGCAGCGCGCGAACGACCGACCCGGCACGATCGCGATCGCGGCGGTGCTCGATGCCGTGCTCGTTGTCGTCTTCGTCTCGATCGGCCGGAGCAGCCACGCCGAAGGCCTCGACCTCGCGGGCATCGCGGCGACCGCGTGGCCGTTCATCGCGGCACTCGCGGCAGGCTGGCTCGCGGCACGGGCTTGGAGGCATCCGCTCGCCGTCTGGCCGACGGGCGTGATCGTCTGGGCCGTCACGGTGATCGGCGGCATGCTGCTTCGCGTGGTCAGCGGCCAGGGCACGCAGTTCGCGTTCATCGTCGTCGCCACCCTGACGCTCGCCGCGTTCCTGCTCGGATGGCGGCTCGTCGCCCTGCTCGTGACTCGGCGGGTCCGAGTCGGAGCCACGAGCGGCACCACGAGCGGAGAAGCCACGACCGGCGACGGCGCCGTCGACGCCGGTGCTCCCGACGCCTCGCGAACCGATCGCGCATGAACCCGATCGAGTGGCTCTTCGACGCCCAGTTGGTGATCGGCGACCAGGTCATCCTCTGGCGCGAGATCGTCGGCAACCTGTTCGGACTCGCGAGCGCGCTCGGCGGCCTGCGGCGCAAGGTCTGGGCGTGGCCCGTCGGCATCGTCGGCAATGCGCTGCTCTTCACCGTCTTCATGGGTGCGCTCTTCGAGACGCCGAACCCCGTGAACCTGCTCGGGCAGGCCGGCCGGCAGCTCATGTTCATCGCCGTCTCGATCTACGGCTGGGTGCGCTGGAGCCAGCACAAGCAGGTGAGCGACTCCGCCGTCGAACCGCGGTGGGCGAGCGCGCGGGCCCGGATCCTGCTCGGCGTCGCGCTCGTCGGCGGCACGCTCGTGCTGACCCCGATCTTCCGCGCCCTCGGCTCGTTCGAACCCGTCTGGGCCGACGTGTGGATCTTCATGGGCTCGCTGCTGGCGACCTGGGGCATGGCCAAGGGATGGACCGAGTTCTGGCTCATCTGGGTGGCCGTCGACATCGTCGGAGTGCCGCTGCTCGTCAGCGCCGGCTACTACGCCTCGGCGCTGCTCTACGTCTTCTACGGGTTGTTCACGATCTTCGGCTTCATCACCTGGATGCGCGTGCAGCGGGTCACCAGCGCGACGGCACCCGGTCGAGCACCAACCACACCGCAGAGCTGAGCTCGGGGTGCTCGAGGGCGATCTCGCGCAGCAGCTCGTACTCGAACTTCGCGACGTCTCCCTCGCGGGCGGCCGGGTGGTACGCGCGTGCTCGCACCGTGCGCCAGCGTTCGGAGTGGAGCCGGTCTTCGCGCAGTGTCGCGACGACCTGTTCGTCGACCGACGGCAGGTCGGGCAGGAACACCCACGGGTCTTCGCCGAGGCGGCATCGGAGCTCGATGAGCGCCGAGAGCTCGTCGCGTGCGTCTTGACGCAGCCGCTCCAGTGTCGTCGACTCTGCCATGCGCGCCTCCCCTCGCCTCGTTCGATCGTAATCAACGCTAAACGCACCGTGTGACGGCAGGGTTACAGAGCGCAACCCGACATGTACGCCAGATGACGAACGGATGACGGTCGACATCGTCGTCATGCCGGTCACCTGATTGAATGGTGCGCACTGCCGGGACCTGCCACGGCGGACGACGCCCGGGAGGCACGAGTTTTGCAGTACCTGATCCTGCACGGCTACGAGAACCGGCGCCCCGACGGTCACTGGCAACGCTGGCTCGCCGCCGAGCTCGAGGGGAGCGGGGCCGCCGTTCGCTACCCGCAGTTGCCGGAGCCCGACGAGCCCGTGCTCGACGACTGGATCGCCGCGATCGAGCGTGAACTGCTCGGCACCGACGCGGCATCGCTGACCGTCGTGTGCCACAGCCTCGGCTGCGCCGCGTGGCTCGCGCTCGCGGCCCGACGTACGGCAGCAGGGCGAACGGATGCCGCGGCATCCCGTCTGCTGCTCGTCGCCCCGGTCTCGGACCCCGTGCTCCGGGGGATCCCGGGCATCGCCGGGTTCGCGCTCGGCGGCGACGCCGTGGACGCCGCCGCCGCAGAGGTCGTCGTGATCGCCGGCGACGCAGACCCCTACTGCCCCGAGGGCGCCGGACGAGCGTTCGCGGAGCCGCTCGGGGCCGAGCACGTCACGGTGACGGGCGGCGGGCACCTCACGATCGACGACGGCTTCGGCGCGTTCCCGCTCGTTCTGGATCTCGCGACTCGCTGACCCGACCGCTTGGCATCGGGGCGTTCCCGCTGGTCCTGGATCTCGCGACTCGCTGACGGGGCCGCGACGGCGCCGGTGCGCTTGAATGGTCGAATGAGCACCGGGCCCGAATCGTCATCACTGATCGTCGCCGACGAGGCTCGTGCCGACCGTCTCCTCGAACTCCTCCGTGCCGACCTCGTCGCTGCTGACTTCACGGTCCCGGCGCTCGAGGCGCTCTGGGGTGAGGACGCCGCGGCCGCCCTGCACCGCGGCGAACGCGTCCCGGCTCGGCGGGTGCTCGATGCCCGTCGGCGAGAGCACGGGGCATCCGCGAGTCTCGCGACGCTCGCCGAGCTGTTCGTGCTCGGGGTCGCCGTGCCCCGCGCCGAGCTCGCGGCGGCCCTCGCGGGGCTCGGGGTCGACGGGGCGATCGAACTCGGGCTCGTCGGCGACGCCGATGACGACGGCGATGCCGACGTGACGGGTCCCGAGGCATCCGTCCGCGCACGCCTGGACCTGCGTCCGTACGCGTTCACGGACGCCTACGGCAGCGAGGAGTGGTGGATCCTCTCGGATCTCGGCGAGCTCGCCCTCGGGCATGCGCTGGGCGAGCACCACGTGCTCGGCGTCGGCGGTGCGTCGATGACGCTCTCGGGGCTCATGCTGCCGACGCCGGCGAGGCGCGTGCTCGACCTCGGCACGGGCTGCGGGATCCAGGCGATGCACGCCTCCCGGTTCGCCGAGCACATCGTGGCGACCGACATCTCGGAGCGTGCGCTCGAGATCGCGAGACTGAACCTCGTGCTGAACGGCATCGACGGCGTCGAGCTGCGGCTCGGCAGCCTCTTCGAGCCCGTCGCGGGGGAGCGGTTCGATCGCATCGTCTCGAATCCTCCCTTCGTCATCACGCCGCGCGTCGAGGGCGTGCCCGAATACGACTACCGGGACGGCGGAATGGTCGGCGATGCGCTCGTCGAAGCCGTGATCCGGAAAGCCCATCAGCACCTCGAACCGGGCGGCGTCGCGCAGCTGCTCGGCAACTGGGAGTATCGCGCCAGCGGCGCCGTGGATGACGGCGCGGCCGACGGCCTCGAGCGCGTCGGCGGCTGGGCTGCCGCACTCGAGCACTGGGTGATCGAGCGCGAGGTGCAGCACGTCACCGAATACGCCGAGACGTGGATCCGCGACGGCGGCACGAGGCCGGGTACAGCGGAGTTCGACCGGTTGTACGACGCCTGGCTCGACGACTTCGCCGCGCGCGGGGTCGAGCGCGTCGGCTTCGGCTACGTGCTGCTGCGGCGTGCGGATGCCGCGGCATCCGCTGCGCATGGGGGTCGGCTCGCGCGACTCGAGCGCCTGCACGGACTGCTCGGCGCGAACGATGCCGGGCTCGGTACGCACCTCGCCGAGTGCCTCGCCGGGCACGACCGCCAGGCGGCACTCGACGACTCCGCGCTCGCCGCAGCCCGATTCACGACCGCGGGCGATGTCACCGAGGAGCGCCACTACTGGCCGGGCGACGACGACCCGACGGCGATGCTGCTGCGGCAGGGCGGTGGCTTCGGACGTGCGATCAGCCTCGACACCGGGCTCGCGGCCCTCGTCGGGGCGAGCGACGGCGAGCTGTCGATCGGAGCGATCGTCGCGGCCCTCGCCCAGTTGCTCGAGGTCGACGAGACGGCGCTCGCAGCCGAGCTGCTGCCGGCGGTGCGCACGCTCGTCGACGACGGCATGCTGCGCTTCGCGGACCGAGCGGACTGAGCGGACCGACTCGACCGGGCTGAGTGAGCCGGGCCTCAGACGGTGCCGGCCGGAGGCCAGGCGCCGATGATGAGAGCCATCACGATCACGGTCACGAACTCGTGCCCGATGTTGAGGATGGTGAGGCCGGGCGGCCGCCCCTCGAACACGTCGTGGGTGATGAAGCGTGCAGCCGTGAATCCCGCCCACAGCATGAGGCCCGTGGTGATCGCCATGAGCAGATAGTTGCCGCCGAGCGCGGTCCATGCGACCTGCGTCGCGATGGCGAGCACCCACGCCGAGATGAAGCTGACGACGAGTGTCGTGAGGATGGGCCCGACGGCTCCGCGCTCGCCGGAGTCGTCGACCTTCGCGACCCGCATCCAGTAGTTGCCGAAGACCTTCGGCGTGTACCAGATCGACCCCACCAGCATCGTCGACAGCGTCGCGATGATGACTGCCCAGTAATTCACGTCGATCAGCATTTCAGCGTCTCCGATGAGTCACGCGCTCGGTCACGGCAATCTTCACGTCGATCAGCATCTCTGCCTCTCTCGCGACCCGCTCGGGCCCCTGTGGTCGGCAGTCTAGACCCGCGTACAGCCGCGCCGCGGTATTCTCGTGGTCGCACATTCGAAAGCGAGCCCATGCCCGACAGTCCGCTCTCCGCCTCACCGTACGAGGTGCTCGGCGTCGCGTCCGACGCGGACGACGCGACGCTGCGGCTCGCCTACCGTCGGGCCCTCCGGAGCGCGCACCCCGACACGGGCGGCGATGTCGTCCGCTTCCACGCCGTGCAGCTGGCCTGGGAACTCGTCGGCACTCCCGATGCACGGGCGCTCTTCGATCGCGGTGCCCGCGGCGGTGCACCGGCGCCGAGCCGCGAGGCATGGGCTCCGGCGGCGCCGAGGCCGCGTCGCGATTCGCGTCCGCTCGCCCGCACCTACGGTCATCCCGGCGGGCTCTCGCGCGAGCGCTACCTCGGGTTGATCCGGGAGTGGGCGGGCCGCGGCGTGACCCTCGCCGACCCCTACGACCCCGCCCTCGTGCGGAGTGCGCCCCGCGACATCCGTCACGTGCTCGCCGATGCGCTCGCCGAGGAGGCGAGCGCCCGCTCGCTGTCGACGCTCGGCATCGCCTACACGGTCTGGCACGACGTGGCGACGGATGCCGCAGGCCACGGCCTGCCGCCGAAGCTCGACCACCTCGTGCTGGGGCCGACGGGCCTCTTCGCGATCCAGTCGGAGGACTGGGGCGGGCCGGTCGCCATGAAGCGGGGCGAACTCGTCGGCGCGGCGCTCGACGGCGAGCGACCGATGCGTGCCCTCGCCGCCCGCGCGAAGGCCATCGGGCGTGCCGCGAAGGTCAAGCCGACGGCGCTCGTCATCGTCGTACCCGACGAGCACGCCGAGGAGTCACTCGAACTCGGCGGCACCAATCGCGGCGCCGTCGTCGCCCTCGTGCGCCGCTCGCGCCTCGCGAGCGCGGTGCGCGAGGGCCTGCCGGGCTCGGCCCATCTCGGCGGCACCGAGGTCATGGAAGTACGCGCGCGGCTGCAGGCGGTCGTGCGCTTCGCCTGATCTGCCGAGCGGCGAACTCGACCCCGAAGCGCCTGATGCGCTGCATCCGCGGCGATCACGAGCCCGCTTCGCCTGACCCGGCGAGCGGCGAACTCGACCCCGGGCCGCAGGCGGTGTTGGATGGGAGGATGCCCGCATCACGCACTGACGCCTACATCGCCGACTTCGCCGAGTTCGTCCAGGCCTCGCCGTCGTCGTACCACGCGGCCGCCGAGGTCGCACGCCGCCTCGAAGCCGCCGGATTCGACCGACTCGACGAGCGCGAGGACTGGCCCTCGGGTGGCGGCCGTCACGTGGTCGTGCGCGACGGCGCCGTCATCGCGTGGGTCGCGCCGCCCGCCGCCTCGGCCACGACGCCGTTCCGGGTGCTCGGTGCCCACACCGACTCGCCGTCGTTCAAGCTGAAGCCGCGTCCGAGCTCGAGCTCGGAGGGCCTGCTGCAGGCCGGCGTCGAGGTGTACGGCGGGCCGCTCCTGAACTCCTGGCTCGACCGCGAGCTCGAACTCGCCGGTCGCATCGTCACTGACGACGGCGCCATGCACCTCGTGCGCACCGGGCCCATGCTGCGCATCCCGCAGCTCGCGATCCACCTCGACCGCGAGGTCAACAAGGGCCTCACGCTCGACAAGCAGCGCCATGTGCAGCCGGTGTGGGGCGCCGGTGCGTCGGGGGACATCCTCGAGGTGCTGGCGGCGTCGGCCGGCGTCGACGCCGAGCGGGTCGTCGGCCACGACGTGCTCGTCGCCGACACGCAGACGCCGGCGCGATTCGGTCTCGACGACACCCTCTTCGCGTCGGGTCGCATGGACAACCTCAGCTCGGTCTACGCCGGACTCGTCGCGCTGCTCGAGGCGCCCGCAGATTCCGGTCACGTGAGCGTGCTCGCGGCGTTCGATCACGAGGAGCTCGGCTCGGAGTCGCGCTCGGGCGCGAGCGGCCCGTTCCTCGACGACGTGCTCGTGCGCATCGGCGCCGGGCTCGGCGCCGGCGACATCGAGCGTCGACGTGCGTACGCGGCATCCTGGATCGTCTCGTCCGACGCCGGCCATGCCGTGCACCCGAACTACCCCGAGCGGCACGACCCCGCGAACCGGCCCTCGCTCGGCGGCGGGCCGCTCCTCAAGCTCAACGCCAACCAGCGCTACGCGAGCGACGCCGAGGGCGCTGCGTTCTGGGCGGCGGTCTGCCGGCAGGCGGGCGTGACGGCCCAGCCCTTCGTCTCGAACAACTCGATCCCGTGCGGATCGACCATCGGCCCGCTCTCGGCCACCCGTCTCGGCATCCGCACGGTCGATGTCGGCGTGCCGCTGCTCTCGATGCACTCGGCACGGGAGCTCGCGCACGTCGACGACCTGACGGCCCTCGGCTCGGCGGTCACCGCCTTCTTCGCGCCGGCGGTCTAGGGCGGGGCCGGCGTCACGGCTGTTCGCCGCGGGCGTCCGAGCGCACCGCGGTGCGGGAGTCCAGCGCGAGCTCTTCGGCGTCGAGCGCGAAGAACAGCTCGCGCATGACCTCCTCGTTCAGGTGTCCGGAGTCGCGCTCCTCGAGCACGACGGCGCGCCGGGCGGCGATCCACCGGCGGGAGAGCTCGGCGAACTCGGTGGCGGAGACCATGGCCGCGGACGCCTCGTCACCCTCGAGCCGGCGACTCCTCGCGGCATCCGCTCGGATGCGCTCCTCGAAGCGGTCGATGACGCTGTCGGCGTGCTCGGGGCCGAAGCGGCCACGCCACTCGTCGCGCCGGCTCTCGATGTAGGCGAATCCCGCCTTGTTGCTGCGCCGCAGTACCGCCTGGATCTCCTTGCGGTCCTGCTCGCGCTCGTCGTCGGCGACGACTCCGAGCCGGCGGATCAGCGTCGGCAGCGTCGTCGACTGCAGCAGGAGCGTGCCGATGGTCACGACGAACGCGACGAGGAACACCGTGCTGCCCGCCGTCGGATCGGCGAGCGTGGGGATCGCGGTCGCGGTCGCGAGGGTGACGACACCGCGCATTCCCGCCCATGAGATGACCGCGAGCTCCTTCGCCTCGAGCCGGGGCTCTACACGGTATCGGCGCCCGCGCCGTGCCCAGATGGGCGCCAGCCACTCGCCGAGGCGCCGTGACAGCGCGTAGCCGCCGAAGACCCAGCCGATGCGCACCACGATGACGGTCGCGAGCGCCGCGAACGCGAGGCCGACGTTCACCCAGAGCCCGAGTGGGCTCGACAGCACATCCATGACGGCGGGGCTGAGCTGCAGCCCGATGAGTGCGAAGACGAGGCCCTCGAGCAGCACGTCGACCGATTGCCACAGCGGTCGTTCCTGCTGGCGTGTGGCGTAACCCGTCTTCGGGGCGTTGTACCCGATCAGGATTCCGGCGGCGACGACCGAGAGCACGCCCGACCCGCCGAGGCGTTCGGCGATCGCGTAGGCCGCGAACGGCACGAGCAGGCTGATGGTGCCGAGGACGACGGGGTCGTCGAGCCGCGAGCGCACGACATTCACGAGCCAGCCGATGACGAGCCCGAACCCGGTGCCGACGGCGACCGCGATGAGGAACGAGCCCACGCCGTCGAGCCAGGTGACGGTCGCCCCCGCGACGATGGCCGCGAACGTGCGGAACAGGGTGATGGAGGTCGCGTCGTTGACGAGGCTCTCGCCCGAGATGACCGTCATGACCCGCCGGGGCAGGCCGAGTCTGCGGCCGACGGCCGCGGCGGAGACGGCATCGGACGGCGCGACGATCGCTCCGATCAGGAGCGCCAGCGGCAGGCCGAGCGAGGGGGCGATGAGCCACACCACCGCGCCGACCGCGAAGGCCGTGGCGATCGGCAGTCCGATGCCGAGCCGCCGGATCTGGCTGATGCTGCGCCGGAAGTTCAGGTACGTGACGTCGAGGGCGGCCGAGTACAGGAGCGGTGGCAGCACGAGACTCAGCACGAGTTCGCCGTCGACATCGATCTCGGGGATCGCCGGAACCACGGAGACGACGAAGGCGACCCCCATGACGAGCAGCGGTGCCGGCCAGCCGCGCCATCGGGCGAACGCGGTGATCGCGAGCGAACCGCCGAGCAACAGGAAGATCTCTCCGAGATGCATGGACTCAGGGTAGGCGTGTGCCGGCTCGCAGGCGAGCCGCCAGACGGCTGCCACGGTGGCGGGATGTCGCGCCACGACGGCGCGATTTCCCCTGCCCTCGGCCCGCGACGGGTGACAGGGTGAACACCATGACCGAGACGATCACGGCCACGCAGCCGGCACCAGCACCCGCACCGTCACGAGCGCCCGAGCTCTTCGCGCACGTCGCCGACCGCGATGCCGCGATCGCGCACTTCCGTGGCCGGCTCGGCTTCGAGGCGGACGTCTCGGATGTCGCCGCCGCGCTCGCCGGCGCCGACCCGGGCGCGGGCTCCGACCCGGACGCAGGTTTCAACCCGGGCTTCGTGCTCGTCGACACCCGCAGCGATGCCTCGTGGGCGCAGGGGCACGTGCCGGGCGCCGTGCACCTGCCGGGGCGGCGCATCGCGGCCGAGGCCTCATCGCGCATTCCCGCAGGGATGCCCGTCGTCGTCTACTGCTGGGGACCCGGATGCAACGGCGCCACCCGCGCCGCGCTCGAGTTCGCGATGCTCGGCCACCCGGTCAAGGAGATGCTCGGCGGGTTCGAGTACTGGGTGCGCGAGGGCTTCGCGTACGACACGGCCGACGGGCCGGCGCAGCTCGCGGCCGACCCGCTCACGAACGTCGCCGAGGCGGGGCTCGGCGGCGGGGCCGTCGCCGACGGCGCCATCAACTGCGCCTGCTGAGACCGGCGCGCAGAGCACGGGCGGGCGCCGGCCGGGACACCGGCGCCCGCCCGGCCGTCAGGGATGCGCCGGTCGGCTCGATTCAGCGCAGCGGGCCGCGCCGGCTCTCGAGCCAGAGGGTGTGTTCGCGCAGGCCGTTCCGCACGGCGGCCTTGATGATCAGGTAGCCGATCCAGAGCATGAGCGCGAGCACGGCGAGGTAGATCGCGAGGCCGATCACGAGGCCGATGAGGCCGGCGCCCCAGAACAGGTCGGGGATATTCGGGTCGGGGGTGTCCATCTGCACAGCGTGCCAGACGCCCGCGAGTCGCGCGAGAGTCCAGATCGGGGGACACGACCTCGCGAGCGACGGCTGTCAGCACTCGATGACGTTGACCGCGAGGCCGCCCTCGCTCGTCTCCTTGTACTTCGTCATCATGTCGATGCCGGTCTGCCGCATGGTCTCGATGACGGTGTCGAGCGAGACCACGTGCGTGCCGTCGCCGTGCAGCGCGAGCCGCGCGGCGGAGACGGCGGTCGACGACGCGATCGCGTTGCGTTCGATGCAGGGCACCTGCACGAGTCCGCCGACGGGGTCGCACGTGAGGCCGAGGTGGTGCTCCATCGCGATCTCGGCGGCGTTCTCGATCTGCCGGGGCGTGCCGCCGAGCACGGCGCAGAGCGCACCGGCCGCCATCGCGCAGGCCGAGCCGACCTCGGCCTGGCAACCGCCCTCGGCGCCGGAGATCGACGCGTTCTTCTTGACGAGGGAGGCGATCGCCGCGGCGGTCAGCAGGTAGCGGCGGATGCCGGCGGCATCCGCACCCGGCACGAACTTGAGATAGTAGTGGCCGACGGCCGGGATGATGCCGGCCGCACCGTTCGTGGGCGCGGTGACGACCCGTCCGCCCGCGGCGTTCTCCTCGTTCACGGCGAGGGCGAACGCCTGCAGCCATTCGGTCGAGGTGTCGCGGAGGTGCTCGTCGCGGTCGTACTCCTCGAGCCGCTGTCGCACGAGCGCGGCGCGCCGCTTCACGCGCAGGCCACCCGGAAGGGTGCCGTCGGCCGACAGCCCGTTCGAGACGCATTCCGCCATGGCGGCCCAGATCGCGTCGAGTCCGTCGTCGATGCCCTGCTCGCCGTGGACGGCGACCTCGTTGTGCCGAGCGACGTCGCAGAGCGAGACGCCGTGCTCCTCGCAGAGCGCGAGCAGCTCGTCGGCGCTCGAATAGGGCAGCGGATGCCGCAGCGCCTCGGCCTCGGACGCCGTCTCGCCCTCGCGACGGATGAATCCGCCGCCGACCGAGTAGTACGTGTCTTCCGCGAGGGGGAGCGGGGCATCGCCCCAAGCCTGCAGCGTCATCGCGTTGGGGTGGCCGGGCAGGCGGGTGCGCGGCTCGAGGGTGACGTCGCTGCGCAGCATCCGTATCGAATGCCTGCCGGCGATCAGCACCTCGGCGCCG
Organism: Agromyces sp. Root1464; assembly: GCF_001427265.1. Taxonomy (NCBI): domain Bacteria; kingdom Bacillati; phylum Actinomycetota; class Actinomycetes; order Micrococcales; family Microbacteriaceae; genus Agromyces; species Agromyces sp. Root1464. The sequence continues at coordinate 606,146 of NZ_LMFU01000003.1, read as the reverse complement.
TCACCGAGGCCGGACCATGCGCCGCGCACCTCGCCGGGGTCGCAGTCGTGCGGCTCGAGGCCCGCGAGGCCGGCGACGACCGCATCGGGTGTGCCGTGGCCGAGGCCGGTGGCGCCGAGCGAGCCGTAGAGCGAGCACGTGATGCGGGTGACCCGGTCGAGCACGCCATCGCTTGCGAGTCGTTCGGCGAAGGCACGTGCGGCACGCATCGGGCCGACGGTGTGGGAACTCGAGGGGCCGATCCCGATCGAGAAGAGATCGAGGGCTGAGACGAACGCTGTCACCCTTCAAGGCTACGCGGGGCGCCGCGCAGCGTTGTGGCGGGAATTCGCAGAATCATGCGCATCCGGCTCTCGCCGCGCGTGATCGGCGCACGATCGGCCGTGTGCACGCACATGGCCGATCGGCGGCCTGTTCGCGCGCAGCAAACCCGGCGTCGGGCCGGCGCCGCGATCGTAGGCTGGAAGGCGATCATGCAGAACGACGACGCCCCCTTCCATATCCGACCGATCCGCGATCGCGACGTCGCCGACGAGCCCGCCCTCATCGCCGCCGCGTTCGCCGCAGGCCCGTACGGCCACCTTCCCGTGAGCGCCGAGCGACGTGCGCTCGAGCGGGACGTGTCGGGGCGCGCGGCATCCGGTGCCGTGCTCGTGGCGGCCGCCGACGGCGTCGACGGCGACGGCGATCGACTGCTCGGCACCGCGAGCGTGCTGCGCGCGGACTCGCCGTACTCGCGGGTCGCGGTCGGCGACGAGGCCGAGGTTCGGCTCGTCGCCGTCGACCCCGACGCGCAAGGCACCGGCCTGGGGCAAGCCCTGATGCGGGCGAGCATGGAGACCGCGCTCGGCTGGGGCGCCGACGCGCTGCTGCTCGACACGGGGGAGCTCAACACGCGTGCCCGGGCGCTCTACGCGCGACTCGGGTTCGACCGGCTGCCCGAGCGCGACGAGCGCTTCGGCGAGGTCGTGGGATTCGCGTACCGCTTCGGCCTCCAGGAGCGGGACGACATCCGCGTGCGGCTCATGCGCCCCGATGAGGTCGAGGCGGTCACCGAACTCGTCGAGGGCGCGTACGCGAGCGACTTCGAACTGAGCGACGCCTACCGCGCCGACATCGTCGCGGTCGCGGAGCGCGCACGCGACCACCAGGTCTGGGTGGCGACGGATGCCTCGACGGGCGCGCTGCTCGGCACGGCATCGACCCCCGTGGCGGGCGCGACGATCTCGCCGCTCGCTCGCGCGGGCGAACTCGACTTCCGCTTCCTCGGCGTCGCGGCGGACGCCCGCCGTCGCGGAGTCGGCGAGGTGCTCGTCGGACACGTCCTCCGGCTCGCGCGGATCCGCGGCCTCGAGCGGGTGGTGCTGAACACCGGCCCCGACATGCTCGCGGCCCAGCGGCTCTACGACCGTCTCGGGTTCGAGCGGCTGCACGAGCGGGAGTTCACGTTCGAACGCCCCGACGGGACGAGCTTCCTCATGATCGCCTACGGGCGGGACGTCGAGGCCACCGCCGCCTGAGCGCCGCCGCTTGACCGCCGCCTGAGCGCCGCCGCTTGCAGGCGGTCGCGATGCCTGTCAGTGCCACGTGAGCGTGCTGTGAGTGCGTGCGCGGAGCATGGTCCTCATGACCACGATCACTGCACACGACATCGCCTTCCGCGGCGACTGGGCCGTCGAGGCCGAAGGGCTCGTGAAGACGTTCGGCGCGAACCGGGCGGTCGACGGCGTCGACCTCCGCGTCGCGACCGGCACCGTCTACGGCGTCCTCGGCCCGAACGGCGCCGGCAAGACCACGACCATCTCGATGCTCGCCACGCTCCTGCGACCCGACGGCGGCAATGCCCGCATCTTCGGCCACGACGTGCAACGCGAGTCGCAGGTGGTGCGCCAGCTCATCGGCGTGACCGGCCAGTACGCGTCGGTCGACGAGACACTCTCCGCCACCGAGAACCTCGTGCTGTTCGCCCGTCTGCTCGGCCTCTCGCACCGCGCGGCGAAGGCGAAGGCCGCCGAACTGCTCGACGAGTTCGGCCTGACGGAGGCGGCACGGCGGCCCCTGAAGAACTTCTCGGGGGGAATGCGCCGCCGACTCGACCTCGCCGCGAGCCTCATCGCGCAACCGCCGCTCATCTTCCTCGACGAACCCACCACCGGGCTCGATCCTCGAACCCGCGCACAGATGTGGGACACCATCCGGCGGCTCGTCGCGACCGGATCCACGGTGCTGCTCACGACGCAGTACCTCGATGAGGCCGACCAGCTCGCCGACCGCATCGCGGTGATCGACCGCGGTCGCGTCGTCGCCGAGGGCACGGGCGACGACCTCAAGGCGTCCGTCGGCTCCTCGAGCCTCCAGTTGCGGCTGCAGGATCCGCGCGACCTCGACGACCTTCGCGTCGCGATCGAGCGAGTGCTGAAGGTCACGCCGACGGTCTCGCCCGAGGCGGGTCGCGTGACCGCGCCGATGGACGACCCCGACATCGTCACCGAGCTCCTCGTCACGCTGCGCGACGAGGGCATCCGCCTCTCCGAGCTGAGCGTGCAGAAGCCCACGCTCGACGAGGTCTTCCTCACCCTCACCGGGCACGGCGTCGAAGCCGACGCATCCGGTGCCGAGTCCGCGAACGAGCTCGAAGGGAGCCGCGCATGAGCGCCATCGCCACCACGACCATCACCCCGGGTGCCGATCGCACCCTGAAGAACCGGGTCTCGCTCTCCCAGAGCCTGGCGCACACCGTCACCATGGCCTATCGGGGACTGCTGAAGATCAAGCGCACGCCCGAGCAGCTGTTCGACGTGACACTGCAGCCGATCATCTTCACGCTGATGTTCACGTACATCTTCGGCGGCGCGGTCGCCGGCGACGTGCAGAACTACCTGCCGATCATCATTCCCGGCATCCTGGTGCAGACCGTCATCTCGACGTCGATCGTGACCGGCGTGCAGCTCCGGGAGGACATGGACAAGGGTGTGTTCGACCGGTTCCGCTCCTTGCCGATCGCACGCATCGCACCGCTCTCGGGCGCACTCCTCGCCGATACCGTGCGCTACCTGATCGCCACGACGCTGACCTTCGCGATGGGCTTCGTGATGGGGCTGCGCCCGGAGGGCGGCGCCGGCGGCGTGCTCGCAGCAGCGGTGCTCGTGATCGTGTGCGCGTGGTCGCTGTCGTGGATCTTCGCCTTCTTCGGCGTGATCGCCCGCACCGCGTCGAGCGTGCAGGGCATCTCGATGCTCATCCTGTTTCCGCTCACGTTCCTGTCGAACGCCTTCGTGGACCCGAGCACCATGCCGGCGCCCCTCGAGTGGTTCGCGAACATCAACCCGGTGTCGCATCTCGTGACGGCCGTTCGCGACCTCGTCAACAGCGGCACGATCGGAGCGGACTTCGGCTGGTCGTTGTTCGGCTCCGCCGTTGTGGTCGCCGTGTTCGCACCGCTCACGGTGCGGGCGTACATGCGGAAGGCCTGACGGCCGCAGGATCAGGCAGTTCGCCGAACGGGCGTCGCGAGCAGTTCGCGCGCCCGTTCGACGCGTTCGCCGGGGGAGCGGCTCGCTGCCGTGTCGCGCGCCAGGCGAACGGCGTCGACACCGGCGCGCCGTTCCGCCTCGGCGAACCGGTCGGCGAGGTGCAGTGCGGGCAGGTCCTGACGGGCGTGCAGCTGCTCACCGAGCGCGAGCAGCTCGAGGCCGCGCTCGCGAAGTTCAGCAGAGGGCTGCCGCATCGCCCAGGCGCCCCAACCCGCGGCGACCGTGCCGAGCACGGGGAAGTCGGTGAACCCGGGCCGAGCCCGGAGCATGGCGGTGAGGCGTCGCCGGAGCGAGTCGGCCCACCCTGCCACCTCATCGCCCGGCCAATCGGCGGATGCCCCGGCGAGCAGCGTCGACAGCGACAGGAGATACCACGGGGCCGACGGCCCGCGGGCCGTGCCGAGGTCGGCGACCAGGGCACGGGCATGAACGAGTGCGTCGTCCGGCCTCCCCTCGAGCCGCGCGAGCTCGGCGAGACCGAGCTGGGCGATGGCCCGGAGCTCGAGGCCGTCGGAGGTCGAGCGGCTGTCGTCGACCATCCGGTCGAGGCCGAGCCTCGCCTCCTCGAGCCGACCGGCCGCGAGGAGCGAGCCAGAGACCATCCACTCGAGCTGGAGCAGATCCTGTTCGGCGCCGAGCAGCTCGAGCCCTTCGCGGGCGACGCCCGTCCACCGCAGCGCCTCCTGCGGATCGGCCGACTGGCTCGCGAGCTGCGCCAGCATCATCGAGGACATGGCCTGCGCCCACACGTCGTTCGTCACGCTCGAGAGCTGATTCGCCCGGGCCGCGTGCACCCTGGCGGAGACGGGGTCGCCGGCGTTCTCGTCGTACTGGGCCTGGATGATCGACCCCAGGAGTGCCGTGCGAGGGTCCTCGGCGAACGCCATCTCGCGCAGTCCGTCGATCGCCTTCGGCAGGTCGGGGTACGCGAAGAGGAAGCTCGAGAGCGCCGCCACCCATGGCTCGACAGGCAGCTCGCGAGCGGCCACCCGTCTGAGCCGGGCGAGGGCCCGGACCCCGGTCGGCGAGCCGATCGCCAGGTTCGTCCCCGCGATGAGCACGTACGAGAGGGTCGCGGCCGGCACCGGGGCATCCGCTGCCGTTCCCCGGGTCGCGTCGAGCACCGGCGCGCTGAACGCGAGGATCTCGGAGTGCGCGCTCCGAACGGTCCAGTAGTACCCGAGCGCCGCGAAGATGCCGAGCACCGCGGCGCCGTCGCGATCGTCGAGAGCGCCGCGCAGCAGGGCGACGAGATTGTCCTGCTCGACCCTGAGGGAATCGAGGGCGTGCAGCTGGCCGCCGTGGTCGACCTCGTCGAGCCGGTCGCGGGCGAAGGAGACCGCCCAATCGCGCATCGCCCGCGAGACCTCCGCGGTCTCGCCGCGCTCGCCGAGTCGGTCCTGGCCGTATTCGCGCACGGTCTCGAGCATGCGATAGCGGGGCTCGCCGCGATCGGAGGTCTCGGTCATGCTCAGCATCGACTGCGTGATGAGACCGTCGAGGAGCCAGACGGCGTCCGCGACTCCCGTCACCCGGTCGGCCGCTTCGAGGCCGAACCCGTCGGCGAACCACGAGAGCCGCGCCAGGGCGCGGCGTTCGTCGTCGGTCAGCAGTGCCCAGCTCCACCCGATGACCGCGGCGAGCGTGCGCTGGCGTTCGGGCGCCGAACGGTCGCCGTCGGCGAGGAGCGCGAACCGGTTCTCGAGGCGTGCCTCGATCTGCTCGACGGTCATCGACCGCACCCGCGCGGCGGCGAGCTCGATCGCGAGCGGCAGCCCGTCGAGGCGGTCGCACAGTCGCGTGACGATGTCGAGGGGGAGCGCCGCGCCGGGACGGGCGGCTCGTGCGCGCTCGATGAACAGCCGTGCCGCGGGCCCCGGGGCGGCACTCGTGCCGTCGGCGGAGAGGGGCTCGAGCGGATACACCTGCTCGGCGCCGATCGCGAGCGGGCTGCGACTCGTCGCCAGCACGCGAAGCGAGGGAACGGCTGCCAGGAGGTCGGCGGTCCAGGTGGCGGCTCCCTCGACGACCTGTTCGCAGTTGTCGAGCACGAGCAGCGCGGGACGTTCGGCGAGTTGCTGCATGATCCGCGACCGGGCATCGGGTCGGATCGCCGTCTCGGCGATCCGCTGACTCGAACCCGCCTCGCGGATGCCCAGCGTCGAGGCCAGCGCGAGCGTCACATCGTCGTCGCTGCGCACGCTCGCGAGCTCGACCACCACGACCGTCGGGGCGGTCGATCGCGCGGCGACCTCCTGCGCGAGACGGGTCTTGCCGAGGCCACCGGTGCCGAGGATCGTGACGAGGCGATGGTGGGCGAGCCCCTGTTCGATCGCATCGAGGTCGCCGCCGCGGCCGATGAGCTCGTTGGGTGCGGCCCGCACCCCGATGCGCAGGCGCGGGGCGCGGCTCGTCGGCTCTTCGGCGCGCAGCAGCTCGGCGTTGAGCGCGACGAGCTCCGCCGACGGTGAGGCGCCGAGCTCTTCGGCGAGCACTGCGCGGAAGGCTGCGAACTCGGCGATGGCGTCGGCTCGACGACCGGATGCCGCGAGCTCCCGCAGGCGCGCGGCGACGAGGTGCTCGTTGACGGGGGCGCCATCGAGCAGCAGGCGAAGGTCGGCGGCTGCACCGTCGTGGTCGCCGGCGGCGGCTCGAAGGGCGGCACGCCGCTCGAGGAGCGCCGCCCGCGCCGCCGCTGATCGTTCGGCGAGCAGTTCCGCGACGGGCGCGCCGCCGAGGTCGGTGCCGGGCTCCCCGTGCCAGAGCGCCAGCGCCCGGTCCAGTGCAGCGGCGTCGGCGGTGCTGCCGCCGGATTCGGCCGCGAGCTGCGCCGCGCTGAGATCGAGTTCGCCGGGTGCCACGTCGAGGGCGTAGCCGCCGGGCAGGAAGCGGACGAGCCCATCGGCCGCGACTGCGCGCAGGCGGCTCACGAGCGTCTGGAGTGCCGCCTTCGCGTTGCGCGGCGGCGCTTCGCCCCACAGCTCGTCGATGATCGTCTCGACCCCGACGGTGCCGCCGGCGTCGTGCGGTGCGGCGGCGAGCACCGCGACGAGGGCCTTCGCAAGCGTGCCGGGAGGCTCGACGAGGGTGCCGTCGCGTCCCTCCACGCGCACCGGCCCGAGCACGCTGACGCGTGGCCGTTCGGCGAGGGCGTTGAGCACGGCACGAGCCTACCCGCCGCCCACGGTCACGAAGCGTGCGCGGGCGCGGCGGTACGCGCCATCCACTGCTCGGGGTGTTCGAGCGCCGTGAACCCGAACCGTTCGTAGAGTCCGTGCGCATCGGCAGTGGTGAGGCCGATGCGCCGGAGCCCGAGTGGTTCGAGGGTCGCCATGATCCGCTCGATGAGCGCCACGCCGATGCCGCGGCCGCGTGCCTCGCCGTCGACGAACACATCGCACAGCCAGGCGAAGGTCACGCCGTCGGTGATGACCCGCGCGTAGGCGAGCTGCTCCCCGCTGGTGCGGTCGTAGATGCCGTAGTTGCGCGATGCCGCGACGGCGGCGTCGTGCGCCTCGCGCGAGCGACCACTCGCCCAGTACGACTCCTCGGCGAGCCAGGTGTGCACACGATCGAGGTCGAGGCGTGCGGGGTCGGCGGAGAACTCGAGGTCGTCGTGCATCCCTCGATGCAATCGCAGGGACGGTGCGCGGGGCAACGGCCAATTCGAGGTCGGTGGCCCGTGCCGCTCTGCGAGACTGGTGCGATGTCGACCACTGCACCGCACAGCCCCGGCCGTTCCTCGCGCGGCGGTCGCGCGGTACGCGTCATCCTCGCGGTGCTCGTCGTGCTCGCACTCATCGTCGTGGGGTTCCTGGTCTGGGCGAAGACCGTGATGCAGGGCGAGCGGCCGGCGTCGCTCGAGGCGTGGACCGACGATCGCGTGAGCATCGAGTCCTTCGACGACTCGATCGTGATGACACCGGTCGACGACGCATCCGATCGCGGACTCGTCTTCATTCCGGGCGCCAGGGTCGACCCGTACGCCTACATGGCCAAGCTCGTCGACGCGGTGGCGGAGACGGGAACGACGGTGGTCATCACGAAGCCGATCCTGAACCTCGCGTTCTTCGACCAGCGACCGCTCGCGACGTTCACCGGCCACGCGCCCGAGGTGTCCGACTGGTATGTCGGCGGCCACTCGCTCGGCGGGGTGCGCGCGTGCATGATGGCGACGGAGGAGGATGTCGCAGGCGTCGTGTTCTTCGGCTCGTACTGCGCGAACGACCTCAGCGGGTCAGGACTCGCGGCACTCAGCATCTCGGGCAGTGAAGACGGGCTCAGCACGCCCGGGAAGATCGATGGCGCGGCGCACCTGCTGCCGGAGGACGCGACCTTCGTCGAGATCGAGGGCGCCAACCATGCGAGCTTCGGAGACTACGGCGTGCAGCCGGGCGACGGTGTCGCGACGGCACCCGACCATGAGGTGCGCGACGAGATGACGCGTGCGCTCGCAGAATTCTGGGACGCACCCGAGGAGTAGCGCCCGACCCGGCCGCCGGCGGGGTGCCGGTGCGCACGAGCGCGCCCGGGGTAGTGGAGCAACTCGGGTTGACAAACGAGAATAGGCAACCTAGGTTGCTTCTATGACGCCTCCGAAGCAGCAGAGTCCGGACCCCACCGGGGTCGAGGCCGACGACCTGGCCGCCGTCGTCGCCCTGCGCGAACTCGCCGACCGACTCGAGGACGCCGCCGTCGAACGCGCCATGCGCGCCGGCTGGAGCTGGACGCAGGTCGCCGAGGCGCTCGGGGTTACCCGGCAGGCCGTGCACAAGAAGCACCACCGCCGGCTCGAACTCGCCGGCATCGAACTGAGGAGGCGCAATGCCTGATCGTTTGGACGACGACGCGCTCGACCCGACGCTGAAGGAGGTCATCATCTCCTCGATCGACGAGGCGATCCGACGCGGCGCGGCCAGCGTCGAGGCCGAGCACCTGCTGCTCGCGATCTCGGCCGGCCACGACGCGGCTGGGCGCACGCTCGCCGAGTTCGGTCTCGACCACGACGGCGTGGAAGCCGCGCTCCGCGGCGAACGCGAACGATCGTTGCGCGCAGCGGGCATCGAACCCGTCGCCGAGGACCGATTGGCCGCCACTCGGCAGTCGCGTCCGACGTGGGGGGCCACGGTGCGCGAAGCGCTGCGTCGTGCCGACTTCAAGACCCATCGGAAACGCGGCCGTGCCGAGCGCGAACGACTCGCGGTCGGCGACGCGCTCGTCGGAATCCTCCGGGCCGACCTCGGTACCGTGCCCCGGGCACTCGCCTATGCAGGCGTCGACCGGGCCGCACTCATCGACGCCCTCGGACGAGCCTGACGATGCCGAACCGCGTGGACCGGGCGAGCTTCGCGGGTGAGGAGACGATGCCGGATTCCGGCGGCCTCTCGATCGAGGTCGATGGCCTCCGACTGCGGTACGGCACGACCGAAGTGCTGCACGGGGTGTCGTTCCAGGTGCGTCGGGGTGAGGTGCTGGCCCTGCTCGGCCCGAACGGGGCGGGCAAGACGTCGACGATCGAGATCCTCGAGGGCTTCCGGATGCGGTCGGCCGGCCGCGTCGATGTGCTGGGCGTCGACCCGGCGCGCGGCACCGAGCACTGGCGCGCTCGCATGGGCATCGTGCTGCAATCATGGCGCGACCACCCGAAATGGCGTGTGCGCGAGCTCCTCGCGTTCCAGGGCTCGCTCTACGCGCCCTACTCGACGCCGGCGATCCGTCGGCCGTGGGATGTCGACGACCTCCTCGCCGCGGTCGGATTGGCCGAACAGGCCGATCGGTCGATCAAGGTGCTCTCGGGCGGCCAGCGGCGACGGCTCGACGTCGCGATCGGACTCGTGGGCCGCCCCGAACTGGTCTTCCTCGACGAACCGACGACGGGCCTCGATCCGAAGGCGCGACGCGACTTCCACGCGCTGGTCCGGCGGATCCGCGACGAGTTCGAGGCCACGGTGCTCATCACGACGCACGATCTCGACGAGGCGGAGAAGCTCGCGGACCGCATCATCATCCTCGCCGAGGGCGGGATCGTCGCCGACGGCACCCCGTCGCAACTGACGCGGCAGATCGCGGGCCACGACGAGGTGAGCTGGGTTCACGGAGGAGCTCGCCAGGTACGCCACGTCCCGGACTCGACCGCCTTCGCGCGTGGGCTGTTCGCGCGTGACGGGAACTCGATCCGCGAGCTCGAGATCCGCCGGGCGACGCTCGAAGACGCCTATCTGGCACTCGTGCGGAACACCGAACAGGCCGCGGCCCACCCGGCCGAGGTTGCGCCGGAACCGGACGGGGCATCCCGATGACGGCTGTTGCGCCCGCCCTCCGCGCCGGTCTCGGGCGCGGCCTGATCGAGCTCCGGCAGGCGTTCACCGGCATGGAGCTCGTGAACCAGCTGCTCTGGCCGGTGGCCACGCTGGCCGCCGTCTTCTTCCTCCGCGACATCGCGATCGGGAGCACCGGCTACCGGCTCGGCACCATCATCCTGCCGGGAGCGCTCGGCATGTTCGTCGCGCTCGGCGCACTGCTCGTCGTGCAGCAGCTGGCAGCCGATCGTGAGGACGGCACGCTCCTGCGCGCCAAGGCGAGCCCGAACGGGATTCGCGCCTACCTCATCGGCAAGCTCGTGCAGATCTCGGCGACGATCCTCGCGTATCTCGCGATCATCCTGATCCCCGGTGTCTTCCTCGTCAGCGGCCTCGAGATCGCCGACCCGACCTCGTGGATCACGTTCGCGTGGGTGCTGCTGCTCGGCCTCGTCGCGACGCAGACGATCGGGGCCATGCTCGGATCCGTGGTCGCGACCCCGCGCGGAGCGGGCTACCTGTCGCTCCCGGTGCTCGGGCTGATCGCGATCTCGGGCATCTTCGCCCCGATCACCGGCCTGCCCGACTGGCTGCAGTGGATCGCACAGGTCTTCCCGGTGTACTGGCTCGGGCTCGGGATGCGTGCTTCGTTCCTCCCCGACGAGGCGGCGATCGTCGAGATCGGCGAATCGTGGCGCCACCTCGAGACGGCGGCCGTGCTCGGCGCCTGGGCGGTCGTCGGGCTCGTGCTCGCGCCGGTGGTGCTGCGACGCATGGCGCGAAGGGAGTCGGGCTCGAGCGTCGCACGGCGCCGTGAACGAGCGATGCAACGGGTCGGGTGACGCCCGGCCGATCATCGAGATTGTTGACCAATCAGGTTCGAACGTCGTAGGTTGCCACATAACATCCCGGCCTGCGACGGAAGGACCTCCTTGTGAAATCCAGAATTCTCGCCCTCGCAGGTTCGGTGGCCATCGCGGCGCCGCTGGCGCTCGGTGCCGCGACGTCGGCCGGTGCCGCGACGACCGAGAACCCACCGGTCACGCTCGTCGACGGCGTCACCGCTCCGATCTACGACTACGCCGGCGCCATCCGGGAGACGGTCTGGGTCACCGCCCCCGACCTCGACGGCGACGGGGTCGACGAGCGCATCGCGACCGACATCGTCCGGCCCCGGGAACTCGACGGCAACGCACGGGTCCCGATCATCATGGACGCCAGCCCGTACTACCTGAGCTCCGGACGCGGCAACGAGGCGGAGCGCAAGGTCTACGATGCCGACGGGAACCTCGTCAAGTTCCCCCTCTACTACGACAACTACTTCGTGCCGCGCGGGTACGCCTTCGTCGCGGTCGACATGGCGGGGACCGCCCGTTCGACCGGCTGCACCGATGAGGGCGGCCGCTCCGACATCGAGTCGGTCAAGGCCGTGGTGGAGTGGCTGTCCGGCGACGGGGTCGCCCATGACGTCGACGGCGCGGTCGTCGACGCGGACTGGAGCAACGGCAAGACCGGCATGATCGGCAAGTCCTACGACGGGACCCTGGCCAACGGTGTCGCGGCCACCGGCGTCGACGGCTTGAAGACGATCGTGCCGATCAGCGCGATCAGCTCGTGGTACGACTACAACCGCTGGCAGGGCGCGGTGAAGTCCTTCAACTACCCGAGCAGCCTGTCGCGCTCGGTCGCGTCCAATCGGACCATCGCGACCGACTGCTCGGCGCGCCTGAACTGGATGAACGACAACGACGGCGACGAGACGGGGGCCTACACCGACTTCTGGGCCGAGCGCGACTACCGCGAGGGCACCTCGTACGACGTGTCGAAGGTCACGGCCAGCGTGTTCATCATGCACGGACTGCAGGACACCAACGTCAAGACGATGAACGCCTCGAAGTGGTGGGACGACCTCGGCGAGCAGGGTGTGCTCCGCAAGATGTGGCTCACCCGCCTCGGTCACGTGGACCCCTTCGACTCCGAGCGCGCACTGTGGGTCGACACCCTTCACCGATGGTTCGACCACGAGCTCATGGACATCGACAACGGCATCGACCGCGAGCCCGCCGTGAGCGTGGAGACCGCGCCGAACCAGTGGGAGCAGTCGAACACCTGGCCGATCGCCTCGGCACGCACCCAGACGCTGAACCTGCACGCCGACGGCACGCTGATGCTCGGAAGGCAGGACCGCTCCACGGCCAGCTACGTCAACTCCGCGTCGCTGAGCGAGGCGAACGCCGTCAGGATCGGCGCCAACGCCAACCGGCTGCAGTTCCTCACCGGCACGACCAAGCACGACCTCCGGATCTCGGGCACGCCGACGGTCGACCTCGACGTGACGCACACCGCCCCGGTCGGGCAGGTGTCGGTCATGCTGGTCGACTACGGCGTGATGGACCGCGTCAGCGCCTCGGGCGACGGCGCGCAGACGCTGAGCACCGAGTCGTGCTGGGGTCCGGCGACCGCAACGGACGACGCCTGCTACCTGGATGTCGCCAAGCGCATCTCGAGCACTGAGCTGCAGGTGCTGGCCCGCGGCTGGGCCCGCCTCGACGGGGCGGGAAACCACCAGGTCACCGTCGAACTGGCTGCCAACGACGTCGTCGTGCCGGCAGGTCACCAGCTCGGCCTCGTGATCAGCGGCAGCCGCAACGGGGTCGTGGCCGTGGACACGGCGGCGACCACCTACACGGTCGGTCTGAGCGGTTCGAAGCTGAACCTCCCGGTGTCGGGCCCGATGGCCGGCTTCGGTCCGGGGCGTCTGACCGAGAAGGACACCGAGACCCTGAGCCCGGGCACCCTGGCCGATCTCGACGAAACGGTGTTGCCGGGCAACTGACCCGACCGGAGACGAGCGCCGCCGATCGCACCGAGGTGCGGTCGGCGGCGCTCGTCGTCAGCGCACCGTCTTGCGCGCCGTGATCTGTCCGGTGTCGAAGCCGAGCAGGTGCAGTCCGCCGTGGAAACGGGCGTGCTCGACCTTGATGCATCGGTCCATGACGACGGTGAGCCCCTGCTCCTCGCCGTAGTACGCGGCCTCCTGGTTCCAGATGCCGAGCTGCACCCAGATCGTCTTGGCCCCCGAGGCGAGCACCTCGTCGACCACCTGCGGGATGTCGGAGCCGCGGCGGAACACCACGACGATGTCGGGCACCTCGGGCAGGTCGGCGAGGCTCGCGTAGGCGGGCTGGCCGAGGATCTCGGTCTCCATGGGGTTCACGAAGTAGAGCCGGTAGCCGCTCGACTGCTGCAGGTAGGTGCCGACGAAGAAGCTCGAGCGCTGCGGCTTGGGCGAGGCGCCCACGATCGCGACCGACTTCGCCGCGTTCAGGATCTTGAGCCGCTGCTTCGCGTCGGGCCCGGTCCAGGTGCGCTGCGACTTCAGGAGCTTCGCGAGCGGCGAGCTCGCCGGCAGCTCGCACGAGAGGCCGTTGACGAGGCGCACGGTCTCGACGTCGCCGGCTTCGAGGGCAGCGGATGCCGCGGCATCCGTCGTCTCGGTCACTGTGGTCATCGTGCTGCTCCCGTCGCGATCGTGAGGGCCTGGTCGAGGTCGTCGATGATGTCTTCGACATCTTCGATGCCGACCGACAACCGCACAACCCCCGGCAGGACGCCTGCGTCGACGAGCTGCTGCTCAGTGAGCTGCGCGTGCGTCGTCGAAGCCGGGTGGATGATGAGCGTCTTCGCGTCGCCGATGTTGGCGAGGTGGCTCGCGAGGTTGACGTTCTCGATGAGCGCCTGGCCGACCGAGCGGCCGCCCTTCACCTCGAAGCTGAACACCGAACCGGGGCCCTTCGGGAGGTACTTCCGGGCGCGGTCGTGGTGCGGGTGGCCGGGCAGGCCCGCCCAGAGCACGCGCTCGATGCGCGGGTCGGCGTCGAGCCACTCCGCGACGACCCGGGCGTTGTCGATGTGGGCCTGGATGCGGTACGGCAGCGTCTCGACGCCCTGCGCGAGCAGGAACGCCGAGTGCGGCGCGAGCGCCGGGCCGATGTCGCGCAGCTGCTCTGCGCGGAGCCGCGTGAGGAACGCGTACTCGCCGAAGTTGCCCGACCACTGGAGGCCGCCGTAGCTCGGCACGGGCTGGCCGAAGAGCGGGAACTTCTCGGAGTGCCAGTCGAAGCGGCCAGACTCGACGACGACGCCGCCGAGCGTGGTGCCGTGACCGCCGAGGAACTTCGTCGCGGAGTGCGTGACGATGTCGGCGCCCCACTCGATCGGGCGGTTCAGGTACGGAGTCGCGATCGTGGAGTCGACGATGAAGGGGATGCCGTGCGCGTGCGCGACGTCGGCGAGGGCCTCGAGGTCGGCGATCTCACCCGAGGGGTTCGCGATCGTCTCGACGAAGAGCGCCTTCGTCGTGTCGGTGATCGCCGCGGCGTAGTCGGCGGCGTCGGCCGACTGCACGAAGGTCGTCTCGATGCCGAAGCGTCGGAGCGTGACATCCAACTGGGTGATCGAACCGCCGTAGAGGTTCGCCGAGGCGACGATGTGGTCGCCGGAGCCCGCGAGGCTCGCGAAGGTGATGTACTGCGCCGAGAGGCCGCTCGCGGTCGCGACGGCGCCGAGGCCGCCCTCGAGGCTCGCGACGCGCTCCTCGAAGCTCGCGACGGTCGGGTTCGCGAGGCGCGAGTAGATGTTGCCGTACTTCTGCAGGGCGAACCGTGCAGCGGCATCGGCGGTGTCGTCGAAGACGAACGCGCTCGACTGGTAGATCGGCAGCGCGCGGGCGCCCGTCACCTGGTCGGGGATGTTGCCCGCGTGGATGGCGCGGGTCTTGAAGCCGTATTCGCGGTCTGCCATGCCGGCAACGCTACTGCCGGCCGCAGCGGGATCGGCCCGTCGGCGTAACGCAGGGCAACGGATGTCGGGAGGAGGCGTCGGCCGATCCGTTACCGTGAGGCGCATGATCCTCGAACACGCGCTGCTGCCCGTCGTCCCCGGCCGGGAGGCCGACTTCGAAGCGGCGTTCGCCGAGGCGAAGACGATCATCGCCGGCATGCCCGGCTTCATCGAGCTTCGGCTCTCGCGCTCGATCGAGACGCCGAACGAGTACCTGCTGCTCGTGCAGTGGGAGAGCGTCGAGGCGCACGAGACGGGCTTCCGCGGCTCGCCCGAGTACGGTCGGTGGCGGGAGCTGCTGCACCGGTTCTACGAGCCGTTCCCGGTCGTCGAGCACTTCATCGAGGTCGCCCGCGCCGGCTGAGGCGAGCTGGCGTGCGCCGCGGCATCCGCTCGGCGCGCCTGCACAGGGCCTGCCCAGCCCCCGTTGCTACCATCGTGAACAGGTCGCCGACTGCGGCCCCGGACGAGGGATCAGTACCCGGAACGCGACAAGACTGGCCACAGGAGTGGATCAGTCATGGCATGGGTCATCCTCATCGCGTCCGGCGTGCTCGAAGCCGTCTGGGCCACCGCGCTCGGCAAGTCCGAGGGCTTCACGAAGCTCTGGCCGTCAGTCGTCTTCTTCGGCGCGCTCGCCCTCTCGATGGGCGGACTCGCCTGGGCGATGCGCGACATCCCGACCGGCACCGCCTACGCCGTCTGGGTCGGCATCGGGGCGGCGCTCACGGTCGTCTGGGCGATGGTCACTGGTGACGCGGAGGTCTCGTGGGTCAAGATCGTCCTGCTCGTCGGGCTGGTCGGCTGCGTCGTCGGCCTCAAGTTCGTCGACGGCGGCAGCCACTAGGCGCCATGGGCGCCGAGAGCGCCGCGAGCGGATCGACCCCGACGTCGCCTCCTACAGCGCCGACGCCCGACGCACCAGCCGGTACGGCGCCTGCTCCACCCGCGGCGGAGAGGCCGGGTCGTCGACGAGGCGCAGCACGGATGCCACGGCGAGCCGCGCGAGTTCGCCGAGGTCGGGCGCGATGGTCGTGAGCGGCGGCGTCGCGAACGCCGATTCGGGCGCGTCGTCCCAGCCGGCGACGGCCAGTTGGGCGGGCACGTCGATCCCGGCCTCCCTGAAGGCGCGGAGCGCGCCGATCGCGAGCAGGTCGTTCGCGCAGACGAGTCCGTCCAGCCCGTCGAGTCCTCGTGGGCGGGCGAGCAGGACACGGGTCCGGGCGTAGCCCTCCTCGCGCGAGTAGTCGCCTTCGGGCGAGTCGCGGTTCCACGGCGAGATCTCCAGCACGTCCGCCGGGTCGGGTTCGAGTCCCGCGAGCCGAAGCGCCCAGCGGAAGCCCTCGAGACGGAGGTCGGCCGCCGCGGCGCCGCTCGAGGAATCCGGCACCGCACCCAGGAAGCCGAGCCGGCGCCGACCCGACGCGATGAGGTGCGCGGTCACGTCGCGCGAGCTGGTGACGCTGTCGATGACGACCCGGTCGACGCGCGCGCTCCGGATCCGCTCGCCGAGCACGACGAGCGGCGTGCTGCCGCGCGCCGCGGTGAGCTCGTCGTCTCCGATCGACATCGCGCTCAGGATGACGCCGTCGGTGAGCAGCGTGCGGTAACCCGCCACCGCACGGAGTTCGCGCTCGGGATCGCCGTGCGTCTCGTCGACCACGACGTCGTAGCCGGCCTGCTCGGCCGCGGCGACCACCGCGTGCGCGAGCTGCGCGAAGTACGGCAGCGACAGGAAGGGCACCGACAGCGTGAGCAGGTTGGTGCGCCCGATACGCAGCTGTCGCGCCGCGAGCTGGGGTCGGTAGCCGAGCTCGGCGATCGCGGCCTCGACGCGGGACCTGGTCGCCGCGCTCACCGGGGCCTTGCCGCTGATCACGTTCGAGACGGTGCGGTACGAGACGCCGGAGATCGCCGCGACGTCCTTCAGCGTCGGCGCCGCCGAACGGCGCGACGACCCGGACGACCCGTCGGTGCCGCTCATGCCGCTCACCAGCGGTTCCTCACGTCTTCGGCCCAGCCCAGGAGCCCGTCGACCTCCACGCGTTCGCCGTCGACCAGCACCCACCCCGAGTAGTGCCCGAAGCACTGGTGCCCGTGCGAGCCGAAGACGACGAGCTCGGTCGCGCTCACACGGTCCCAGAACGGTTCGAAGCGAAGATCGGCGGATGCCCCGTGGATCCGCCACGGCGCCAGCCAGTCGTGCTCGTCGTACTCCCAGTCGAGCTCTTCCTCGATCTTCGAGAGCCGCCCGTCGACGACGACCGCGTTCTCGGTCGACCCGCTCCCGTCGGTCCACTTCCCGCCGAGCTGCAGGCCGATCGTGCGGCCGCCGACGGTGCCCGAGGCTGCACCCCAGTTCCACACCATGCGATAGGGCCAGCGGCCCCTGCCGTGGTCGAGCACTGCCCAGCTCTCGCCCGCGGGCAGTTCGATCCGCTCACGACCGGCTTCGGCGGAGTCCAGCTCGAGCCAGCCGGTCGCGGGGCGGGCGACGTCCTTCACCGTGTACTGGAATCGTCTCCTCGACCACGGGACGACGACGCCGAGGCGCTCGTGCCCCTCGGGCAGCTCGGCCAGGATCTCGAGGCGTGCGCCGTCGACCTCGGCGCGGAGCAGGGTGCCGCCCTCGACCTCCTCCACATCGATCGAGATGCCGTTCGCCCGTGCCCGCGCGGGCCCGTCGCCGAGCGAGGCGGGCAGCGTCGCCCCGCCGCCGAACGGCACGATCGCCGAGCGATCGAGCGTCGCCCCGGTCCGCCGGTCGTGCACGAGCACCGCGTGGACCGCGGCGTAGTCGATCGACGAGACCGTGAGCGCGATGAGGTGCGTGGGCGTGGTCACCGCCCAGTACTCCCAGCGCTTGTTGCGCCCCCAGACGCGTCGTCCGTCGATGCCGGAGGTGTCGTGCAGCGGCACGCGGCTCCAGCCGACTGCGGCCGGGTTCAGGCTGCCGTCGGGCAGGCAGAGGGCGACGGGGGCGGTGAGCTCACGCTCGACGATGGTGCGGGGCATCCTGGACCTCTGGTTCGAATGGCGGGTCGGTGGGGGGAACGGGCGACGCGGCCGGTGCCACGGTGGGAGCGAGGGCGAGGGCGACGGCGGCGGCGAAGCGCGCCGCGAGCTCGACGTTCACCTCGCGCACCCGGTCTGCGCGCAGCTTCAGCACGGTGCGGTCGGCGGTGACGAGACCGTTGAGCTCGTCCTCGACGTCGCTGAGCTGCGTGTACACGTAACCGCTCAGTCCGGCGTCGACGGCGGGCCCGACCTCGTTCCGATGCAGCGCGACGAATGCGTCGGTGAGATCGTCGATCGTGCGGGAGCGGCGGTAGCCGAACTCCCGTGGCCCGAACTCGTGGCCGGGCAGCCGCAGGCTGTAGCCGCCGTACTCCGAGACGACGATCGCCCGCCGCTCGGTCCGCCACGACCGCTCGGGCCTGATGCGGCGGAAGTACACGTGGAGGCTCCGGAGGTCGCCGCCGCCCTGGTCGTGCCATCCGCTCGCGTGGTCGATCACCCGGTCGGGGTCGAGCGCGCGCAGGCGGTCGACGGCGTCGAGCGCATCGAACTGGCCCCAGCCCTCGTTGAAGGGCACCCAGACGACGACGCTCGGCGCGTTGCCGAGGAGGCGGACGGTCTCGTCGAGCTCGGCGCGGAATTCTTCGCGGCCCGCGGCGTCCTGCCGGCCGAACAACCGGTGCCGTCGGTCGTCGAGGCGCAGCGGCAGCTTCACCGGCACGGTCACGACGGCGGGGTGGTACCGGCGGCCGCCGTTCACGAGATCCTGCCAGACCAGCATGCCGAGACGGTCGCAGTGGTGGTACCAGCGCAGCGACTCGACCTTGATGTGCTTGCGCAGGGCGTTGAAGCCGAGCGATTTCATCTGCTCGATGTCGTGCACGAGCGCCGCGTCGGATGGCGGCGTGTAGAGGCCTTCGGGCCAGTAGCCCTGGTCGAGCACCGCCGCGTGCAGGATCGGCTCGCCGTTCAGCATCAACCGCGGGCGGCCGTGCGCATCGGGCGCGACGCCGACCGAGCGCATGCCGAAGTAGCTCTCGACGCGGTCTTCGCCGAGTCGCACCTCGAGGTCGTAGAGGAACGGGTCGTCGGGGTGCCAGCGGTGCGGCTCCGGCAGCGGCAGGCGCATCGGCCGGCCGGTGGGCCCAGTCGCTCGCGCGACCTCCCGGCCGGCGTCGAGGACGACCACGGTCGCCTGGAGTGCGTCGGCCGTGCGAGCGCGGCCGGATGCTCCGGGCTCGGCGTCGGACCTGCTCGGGCCGACCTCGATCAGCACTTCGACGTGCTCCTCGTCGAGCAGCGGACGAATGCGGAGCTCCCGCACGTGCACCGTCGGCACCCGCTCGAGCCACACCGTCTGCCAGATGCCGGATTGAGCGGTGTACCAGATGCCGCCCCGGCGCAGGGCCTGCTTGCCGCGGGAGTGGTACGACGTGTCGCTCGGGTCCACCACGTCGACCACGAGTTCGTGCTCGGCGCCGTCGCCGAGCGGCGCCGTCACGTCGATGGTGAACGGAAGGTACCCGCCCGAGTGTTCGCCGACGACCTCGCCGTCCACGATGACCCGGCAGCGCTGGTCGACGGCGCCGAAGTGGAGCAGCAGCCGGCCGCCGTCGGCCCCGCCGTGGACCTGGACCGTCCGGCGGTACCAGAGGCGTTCGTCGGGCTGCAGCTGACGCCCCACGCCGGAGAGTTCGGCCTCGGGGGAGAACGGGACGACGATCTCGCCCTGCCAGCTCTCGGGGATCGGGGGCGCGGCGAGATCGGCCCCGGCGGTGAACGCGAACGACCACACGCCGTTGAGGTTCAGCCAGTGCTCGCGCACGAGCTGCGGCCGGGGATACTCGGGCAGCGGGTGTTCGCGATCGAGATCGCTCGCCCAGGGTGTGCGCCGGCTCATGCGCGGTCCGCCGGGGTTGCGACCCGGGCATCCTCGCCGCGTCGCATCATCCGTACACGCAGCATCGCGAGCGGCGGCACCGCGACGAGCACGACGGCCGCCGCCAGGAAGATCTCGGGGCCGGGCACCGGGTGCGAGACGCCGAGGTCGACGTAGGTGTGGTCGGCGCCTGAGATCACGGCGGCGCCGATCGCCGGGCCGATCAGCATCGGAATCAGGATCGCCATGATCATGCGGGCGCCCTGTACGCCACCCGCCCGGTCTGCAGGGGTGCGGTCGCGCGTCATCGCGGAGACCGCGGCCACGGAGGTCATCATGCCGGCCATCATCACCGTCGCGGCGGCGATGACGCCGGTCATCTCGCGCACGAAGAGCATGGCGAGGAGGCCGGCGGCGAACGCTCCGACGGCGAACGGGAGGAACCGCGGCTTGCCGATCCGGTCCATCAGGCGTCCGCCGGCCACGCTCAGCGCCGAGGCGAGCAGCAGCACGACACCGAGCACGATCGCGTATCCGTCGAGCGCGAGCGAATAGCGCAGGTAGATGAGCACGTACGGCAGGAAGACCTGCGAGCTGATGCCGATGACCGTCCAGATCGCGAGCGTCAGGAACAGGGCGGGTTCGCGTCGGATGGTCTGCGGGCGCAGCCCCTCGAAGATCGCGCGCAGCACGCCGTGCGGGTGCTTCGCGACGCCTCGGTCGCGGATCAGGAACCAGGCGGCGATGCCGGTCGCCACGGTGATCCCGCCGACGATGCCGAAGAACAGTCCCCACTGACCCGACTGCGTGAGCGGGTCGAGGAGCACGAAGACGAGCAGCATGCCGATGAGCGGCATGACGGCGAGCCATCCGTCGACGCGGCCGCGGTTGGCGGGCACCGTCGAATCGGTGACCCACGCGGCGAACGCCGCGTCGTTCGCGCCCGAGCCGATGAAGCTCATGACGCAGTCGAGCGCGATGATCGCGATCACGGCGGTCGCGGTCGCCGCAGCGGCGGTCGATGCACCGGATGCCCCGTCGGCGAGCGCGCCCGACGCCCCGCCGCCGATCAGGCCGAATGCGGCAGTGACGAGACCCCAGGCGATGTAGCCGATCGCGACGAACTCGCGGCGACGGGCGAGCCGGTCCGACCAGGCGCCGAAGAGCAGCGTGGCCGCCGTGGCGGCGACGGCGCTCGCCGCGACCATGATCGCGATGACGGCGGGGTCGGTCGAGATCGTGTCGTAGACGAACAGGTTGAGGTACATGTTCTCGATGACCCAGGCGAGCTGACCGACGAGTCCGACGGCGAGGATCGCCGTCCAGGTGCGCCCGCCGAGGCGCGGAGTGCCGAGCGCGCCGATGCGCCGGGTGTCGATGGTGTCCGGGGTGCGCATGTGCGGTGGTTGCTCCTCGCTGGTTTCAACGTTGAAACCGTCGCCCACCATAGCACCGGCGCACGCCCGTCTCGATCGTCGTGCCGAGGTGGCCGCGTCGTCGACGAGACGAGCCCCGTCGCGACATTTCGACGGCGCATCGCGCAACCGTGTCAAGAATGCTTGACATGATGTCGAATATTCTCTACATTTGCCATGTCAAACATTTCTGACATTCCAGGAGGACCGCATGTCGTACGAGGAGAAGGGCACCTGGGTCTACCTCGTGGTCGCCATCGTGGGGAGCACGGTGTACCTCTCGCTCGTGCTGCCGCAGTTGCTCGGCGGCACGCCCGCCCATGAGATCGACTACGTGCCGACGATGCTCTGGGTGATCGGGGGCGCGATCGTCGCCTCGATCATCGGGCGCATCCTCGTCGAGATCCTCTCGCCGAGCGAGAGCACGCGCGGCGACATCCGCGACAAGGAGATCGACCGGCTCGGAGAGCGGGTCGGCAGCTCGTTCGTCGTGATCGGCGCCCTCGGCGCACTCGTGCTCGCGATGCTCGACGCCGACGGCTTCTGGATCGCGAACACCGTCTACCTCTGCTTCGTGCTCTCCGCCGTCGTCTCGACCATCACGAAGATCGTCGCCTACCGCAGGGGGGTGCCGGCATGGTGAAGCCCACGAAGGTGACGAACGAGATCCGCTCCCTCCGGTTCCGCGCCGGCGAGATGACGCAGGCCGAGCTCGCGAAGCGCCTCGGGGTGACCCGCCAGACCGTCATCGCCATCGAGCAGGGGCGTTATTCGCCCTCGCTCGAGATGGCCTTCCAGCTCGCGCGGATCTTCGGGGTGCCGCTCGACGATGTCTTCCAGTACCCCGATCACGACATGGCAACGGGCTCGGAGGAGTCGGCATCATGAGAATCGCAGTCTACGAACGGTACGGTCCGCCCGAGGTGCTGCACCTGCAGGAGGCCGTCGATCCGGTGATCGGCACGAACGAGGTGCTCGTGCGGGTCGAGGCGACCACCGTCGGCCCCTCCGACAGTGCCGGGCGCAGCGGTACGCCGCGCTTCGCCCGCCTCTTCTTCGGGCTCGCGAAGCCGAAGCACCCCGTGCTCGGCTCCGACTTCTCCGGCGTCGTCGAACGCGTCGCCGACGGCGTGACCCGATTCGCGCCGGGGGACCGGGTCTTCGGCACCCTGGCGCCCACGATGGGCGCGCACGCCGAACTCGTGTGCATCGCCGAGGACGCGCCGATCGCGCACATCCCCGCCCGGCTCGACGCCGCCGAGGCGGTTGCGACGGTCGACGGATTCCTCACCGCGCTGCCCTTCCTCCGCGATCTGGCTGCCGTGGCGCCGGGGCAGGTCGTGCTCGTCAACGGGGCGGCCGGCACCGTCGGGTCGGCGGCGGTGCAGCTGGCCAAGCACTTCGGGGCGACCGTCGTCGGCGTGTGCAGCGCAGCGAACGCCCCGCTCGTGACTTCGCTCGGGGCCGACCGCGTCATCGACTACGCGCACGAGGATTTCACCGAGGCACGCGGAGCGTACGACGTGATCTTCGAC
Organism: Agromyces sp. Root1464; assembly: GCF_001427265.1. NCBI lineage: Bacteria > Bacillati > Actinomycetota > Actinomycetes > Micrococcales > Microbacteriaceae > Agromyces > Agromyces sp. Root1464. Next base: position 583,625 of record NZ_LMFU01000003.1, on the reverse strand, counting down.
GCGGTCGGCAAGCGCTCCTTCGCCGCGACCCGCCGCGCGCTCGCGCCGCACGGCATCTACCTCACCACGGTGCCGTCGGCCGCGATCATGGTGCAGTGGCCGCTCACGAGGTGGTTCAGCCGCGGGCGGCGGGCGGCGATCGCCTTCACGGGGCTCCGCGACATCCGGCTCAAGGCGGCGGAGCTCGCCCTGCTCGTCGAACTCATCGAATCGGGCGAGATCGTGCCGGTCATCGACCGCGTCGTCGCCTTCGACGACATCGTCGAGGCGCACCGCCGGGTCGACACCGGGCACAAGGTCGGCAGCGTCGTGGTCGCCGTGTCGCCCGCTGCACCGCGGGTCGCGTCGCCGGCAGACTCGCCCTCCGCGAAGGCGGCATCGTGAGGGCGATCGTGCAGCATCGGTACGGCGGTCCCGACGAGCTCGCGCTCGCCGAGGTCGCCGCGCCCGAGCCCGCGGCCGACGAGGTGCTCATCCGCGTCATGGCCGTCGCCGTCAGCATGGGCGATGTGCTGCTCATGCGCGGCGAGCCGCGAGCGGTGCGACTCGCCTACGGACTGCGGCGGCCGAAGCGGCCGATCATCGGCCGGGATGTCGCGGGCGAGGTCGTGGCGGTCGGCCATGCCGTCACGCGGTTCGCGGTCGGGGACGCCGTCTTCGCGGAGTCCGACCAGGGCGGCTTCGCCGAGTTCGTCGCGGTGCCCGAGCGCTTCGTCGCCGCTCGGCCGACCTCGGTCGACGCGATCCACGCGGCAGCCGTCGTCGTCTCGGGCACGACGGCGATGCAGGGCCTGCGCCTCGCAGGCGTCGGGGCCGGGCAGCACGTGCTCGTCAACGGCGCCTCGGGCGGCGTCGGCGGATTCGCCGTGCAGCTCGCCAAGGGTCGGGGCGCGGAGGTGACCGGGGTCTCCCGCGGCGCCAAGGCCGAGCACGTGCGTGCGCTCGGCGCCGACCACCTGATCGACTACTCGACCGAGGACTTCACCGCGAACCTGGGCCGCTACGACGTCGTCTTCGACCTCGTCGCCGACCGCCCGCTCGGTCGCGTGCGTCGCTCGCTCACGCCGCGGGGCACGCTCGTGCTGTCGTCCGGCCGCGGCGGCACGGTGCTCGGGCCGATGCGGCGGATGGCCGCGGCATCCGTCATCTCGCCGTTCGTCTCGCAGCGGCTCCGCCCGCTCGCGGCCGTGCGCAGCGGTGACGACCTCGCCGAACTCGCCCGCCGCATCGACGCCGGCGAGGTGCGCCCGGTCGTCGACCGCGTGTTCCCGCTCGAGCAGGCGGCCGAGGCGGTCGCCATGCTCGAGTCGGGCGAGGTGCGCGGCAAGGTCGTCATCGCGGTGTGATCCGCGCGGCACCGTCAGCCGAGCAGCGCCGGTCAGCCGAGCAGCACCGCGCCGTATGCGAGGCCCGCGACGAGCACCCACGAGATGAGGCCGACGACGAGGGCGCGCCATCCGGTGCTCGCGAGTTCGCCGAGTCTGATGGAGGCGCCGAGGGCGAAGAGGGCCATCGCCAGCGCTGCGGTCTGCACGGTGTCGGCACCCGTCAGCACCCACTCGGGCAGCGGCACGAACGTGTTCAACAGCACGGCGACAAGGAACCCGGCGACGAAGAGCGGCACGATCGCCGGGCGGGGCCCCTCGACGTCGACCGCCCGTCGCCGCTCGACGGCGGCGGTGATCGCGACCATCGGGGCGAGCATGAGCACGCGGGTGAGCTTGACGACGACGGCGACCGCGAGGGCGGCGGTGCCGGCGATCTGCGCCGTCGCGACGACCTGGCCGACGTCGTGCACGCCCGCGCCGACCCAGTGGCCGAACTGCACGTTCGAGAGGCCGAGCGGATGCCACAGCGCAGGCAGCACCGCGATCGCGAGCGTGCCGCACAGCGTCACGAGGGCGACCGGCACAGCCTGCTCCTCGTCGCGGGCGCGCACCGCGGCGCCCATCGCGCCGATCGCCGATGCGCCGCAGATCGAGAAGCCGCTCGCCACGAGCAGCGGCTGGTGACCGGGCAGCCCGAGCGCCCGGCCGAGGCCGATGGTGCCGACGAACGTGAGCACGACGACCGCGACGGTCGTCGCGATCGTGACCCAGCCGAGCGATGCGATGTCGACGAGGCTGAGCTTGAGGCCGAGCAGCACGATGCCGACCCGGAGCAGCCGACGGGAGGCGACCCGCATGCCCGGCGCCAGGGATCCGCCGAGCGCAGGGCGGAGGGCCGGGATCTGACCGACGACGATGCCGAGCGCGACCGAGGCCGTCAGCAGCGGCATGGCGGGGAACGCCAGGTGCGCGAGCCAGGCGATGAGGGCCGCGGATGCCGCGACGACGAGTCCCGGCAGCAAACGACGCACCTCACAACGCTAGCCGACTCGACGCCGACGCCGACGCCGACGCCGACGCCGGCGGTCGCCCGTCGGTGGCGGGCGGTAGCGTCGCCCCATGGAGCAGTTCACGGTCGACATCGAAGACGACGTGCTCGTCGACCTGCGTCGTCGCATCGCGCAGCGCCGACTGCCGTTGCCGACGCCGGGAGCCCCGTGGTCGGCGGGCACCGATCCCGCCGAGCTCGAGCGCCTGCTCGCCTATTGGGGCGGCGAGTTCGACTGGCGGTCGATCGAACGCCGGCTGAACACCGTGCCGCAGTTCACGGCGGACGTCGGCGGAGGCCGGGTGCACTTCGCGTGGATCCGTGCGGAGCGACGGGATCCCGCGCCCGTGCCGATCATCCTCAGCCACGGCTGGCCGTACACGTTCGCCGAGATGCTGCCGATCGTGCCGCACCTCGTCGACCCGGTGCGTCATGGCGGCCGACCGGAAGACACGTTCGACGTGGTCATCCCGTCACTGCCCGGCTTCGGCTTCTCGGATCCGCCGGGCGAGGCGCACTTCGTCGCCGACGAGATCGCCGAGCGGTGGCATGCGCTCATGCACGACGTGCTCGGGTACGAGCGGTACGCGAGCTACGGCGAAGACGTCGGCACGTGGATCAGCGACTGGACGGCGGCACTGCACCCCGAGTCGGTGCTCGGCCTCTTCGCGACCCACGCCGCGTTCCCTTCTGCCGAGCGACGCGACGACCTCACCGAGGAGGAGATCGGGTTCCGTGCCGCCCTCGATGCGAAGTGGCTCGGGGAGTCCGCGTACAGCGAGCTGCAGTCGACGAAGCCCGACACCCTCGCCGCGGCGCTGAACGATTCGCCGACCGGCCTCGCCGCCTGGCTCGTCGAGAAGTTCCGCACGTGGAGCGGCGGCGACGAGGCGTACCGGGCTGCGTGGAGCGACGACGACGTGCTCACGACGGCCACCCTCTACTGGGCGACGCAGAGCATCGGCACCTCGTTCCGCGCGTACTACGACGACCGGTTCGACACCGCGCAGATGCCGCTCGTCGAGGTGCCGGTGGGTGTGGCCGTGCAGTACCGCGAACACGGGTTCCCGCAGAGCTACGCCGCGCGCACCTACCGGGACATCCGCGCCTGGCAGCAGCTGCCGAGCGGCGGGCACTTCACGGTCAAGCAGTCTCCCGAGCTCGTCGCCGCCGCCATGCGGGAGTTCTTCTGGCCGCTCCGCGGGTGAGGCGGGCGTGCCCGCGGGCCCGTCCGACGCATCAGCCCCAGCTCGGCAGCCAGAAGTGCAACTGCCGGAACGTGGGTACGACCGGCATGCCCGACCAGATCGGGAAGAAGAAGGCCGAGACGGCGAGCACGAACGCGAGGTAGATCACGACGATGGCGATGCCGCGTTCACGGCGCCAGTACGGGTCGTCGCGGCGCCCGAGCACGAGCCCGATCACGAAGACGAGCGCGAGCACCATGAACGGCTCGAAGGCGATGGAGTAGAACTGGAAGACGGTGCGGTTCAGGTAGCCGAGCCACGGCAGGTACCCGGCGGCGAGCCCGACGAGGATGAGGCCCACCTGCCACTCGCGGTAGCGCACGAGCCGGTAGACGAGGTAGAAGCACGCCGCCGCGGCCGCCCACCAGATGAGCGGGTTGCCGACTCCGATGATCGACGACCAGCAGGTGTCGGCGCCGCACCCTCCCGATCCGTCCTCGGTCGAGGCGAAGTACATGTTCGTGGGGCGGATCATGAAGAGCCACGTGAGCGGATTCGACTGCCACGGGTGCGGGCTGTGCACGCCGACGTGGTAGCCGTAGGCGGCCTCGTGGTAGTGCCAGAGGCTCTGCAGTGAGAGCGGAACCCACGAGAACATGCCGGTCGCGGCGTTGCCCGCCTCTTCGGCCCAGTGCCGGTAGTAGCCGCCGTCGGTGACGAGCCAGCCCGTCCACGACGCGAGGTAGACGACGGCAGCCACGGGCACGAGGAGCAGGAACGTCACCGGCCCCTGCTTCAGGATCGACGCCGACAACCAGAACGGCACTCCTGCGCGGCGGCGCGCGAGGGCGTCGACGATGACGAGGTAGAGGCCGAACGCGGCGAGGAACCAGAGCCCCGACCACTTCACGGCGCTCGCGGCACCGAACGCGACCCCGGCGGCCACCACCCACGGCCGGGCCCAGATCGCCGGCCCGTAGTGCGGCTCGAGCCCCCAGCCGCGAGCGGCGTCGAGCCGCTCCCGCAGAAGACGGGCCGACGGTTCGCGGTCGAGCAGCACGAACCAGAACCCGAGGAGCGCGAAGAGCATCACCCAGTTGTCGAGCAGGGCGACGCGCGACATCACGATCGCGTTGCCGTCGACTGCGAACAGCAGCCCGGCGATGACCGCGAGGATCGTCGAGGCGAAGAGGCGGCGAGCGATGACCGACATCAGGAAGACCGCGATCGTGCCCGCGAGCGCCGTCGACGCGCGCCACCAGAAGGGGTCGCCGGCGCCGAAGGCGGCCATGCCGAGCGAGATCATCCACTTGCCGAGCGGCGGATGCACCACGTACGAGGCGGCATCGTTGAAGATGCCGGTGTCGCCGGCCGCGAACTCGGCGTCCGCGTCCTCGGGCCAGCTCGACTCGTAGCCGTTCTGCAGCAGGGTCCACGCGTCCTTGACGTAGTACGTCTCGTCGAAGACGATCGCGGGCGGGTGGCCGAGGTTCCAGAACCGCAGCACCGCCGCGATGAGGGTGACGACGATCGGACCGCCCCAGTACCAGAGCAGCCGGCGGCGGGGCGTCGACAGCACCCTGGCCCACCAGTCGTCGAGGCGGCTGCCCCGCCGCGCCTCGACCGGCGCGTCGTGCGCGTCCACGTCGTCGTGAGCGTCCACGCCGTCGTGCGCCTCCGCGTCGACGTGAGCGGATGCCTCGGCGCCCCGTTCCTCGCGTGTCTCGGCGGCGCCCGGCTCCACTCCCATGCGCCAACCCTAAACGAGTCGGGCGGACAGGCCCGGCCAGGGGACTGGTGCGGGCTGGTGTCATGCTTGAGACCATGATCATCCTCGCGGCGACGCCCATCGGCAATCTCGGCGACGCGTCAACCCGTCTTCGCGAGGCGCTCGCCTCGGCGACCGTCATCGCCTCCGAAGACACACGGGTGACCCAGCGGCTGCTCGCCGGCCTCGGCATCGAGAACCGCCCGAGGCTCATCGCGCTGCACGAGCACAACGAACGGCAGAAGGCGGCGGAGCTCGTCGAACTCGCGCGTGACACCGACCTGCTCGTGCTGAGCGACGCCGGCATGCCGACCGTGTCCGATCCCGGATTCCCGCTCGTGGCGGCGGCGGCCGACGCAGGCGTCGAGGTCACCGTCCTGCCCGGCCCGTCGGCCGTGATCACCGCGCTCGCCGTGTCGGGCCTGCCGACCGACCGCTTCGCATTCGAGGGCTTCCTTCCGCGCAAGGCGGGGGAGCGCGCCCGTCGCCTCGCCGAGCTCGCCGGCGACCGCCGCACCCTGCTGTTCTTCGAGGGCCCGTCGCGGCTCGCCGCGAGCCTCGCCGCCCTCGCCGAGGCGTTCGGAGCCGACCGGCCCGCAGCGGTCTGCCGCGAGCTCACCAAGATGTACGAGGAGGTGCGCCGCGGCCCGCTCGGCGAACTCGCGACCTGGGCCGAGGGCGGGGTGCGCGGCGAGATCGTGATCGTCGTCGGGGGAGCGGGCGAACAGGAGGCGAACCCCGAGAACGCGCTCGCGCGGGTGCTCGAGCTCGCGGCATCCGGTACCCGGTTGAAGGACGCGGCGGCGCTCGTCGCCGCGGAGAGCGGCCTGAGCACGCGAGACCTCTACGAAGCGGCGCTGCAGGCGCGCAAACGCGGCTGACACGCCGGCGAGTCGCCGGGCACGCCCGCCTAGCGGTCGCGGGCGCACCGTGTCCAGCCCTGTCGGATTCCGCCGGGCAGGCGGAGAATGGCAGTACCCGTAGAGCGGTGGAGGTGCGAGATGACTCACGACCCGACCCACGACCTGGCTCACGTCGTCCGATTCTCCGAGCACGGCGGACCAGAGGTGCTCGAGGTCGTCGAACAGCCGATGCCCATCCCCGGCGAGGGCGAAGTGCTCGTCGCGGTGTTCGCGACGGGGCTGAACCCGGTCGAGAGCGCGATCCGTCGAGGAGACCATCCCGAACGCTGGCCCGTCAGCTTCCCATCGGTGCAGGGCCGCGATCTCGCGGGGGTCGTCGCCGCGACCGGACCCGGCGTCTCCTCGTTCTCGCACGGCGACGAGGTCATGGGCTTCGTCGATCGGGGCGCGCACGCGACCCACGTCGTCGTGCCCGAGGCGCAGCTGCTGACGAAGCCGCCCGAGCTCGCCTGGGAGGTCGCCGGCTCGCTCTACGTCGCGGGCACGACCGCGTGGACGGCAGTCGAGGGGCTGGCGCTGACGCCGTCCGACACGGTCGTCATCACCGCTGCGGCCGGCGGCGTCGGATGCCTCGCCGCCCAGTTCGCCCGCATGCGTGGCGCCACCGTGATCGGCACGAGCGTCGAGACGCGATTCGACTTCCTGCGGCAGTTCGGGGTGCTGCCCGTCGCCTACGGACCCGACCTCGCCGAGCGCGTGCGGCCGGTCGCCCCGGGGCCCGTCACCGGCTTCCTCGACTTCCTCGGCGGCGAGACCGATGCGGCGATCGCACTCGGGGTGCCGCCCTCGCGGATCCTCACGGTGCTCGACTGGGACGCCGTGGAGGATGAGGAGGCCGTCAAGCTCTACGCCGGCGACGTCGTGGCGCTCGGCCGTGTCGCCGCCCTCGTCGCGGCCCGACGAGCGCGGCTGCCGATCGCCGACATCTTCCCGCTCGAGTCCGTCGCCGACGCCTACCGCGCGCTCGACCGGCGCGAGGCGCCCGGGAAGATCGTGCTCGGCATGCGGATCGTCGGCTATCCCGGCCAGAAGGTGCAGGAGCCCGCGATCAAGGAGCAGGACGTGACGCTCGGCGTGCCGACCCCGCACGAGCACATGGAGGTGGAGGAGGCAGTGCCCCCGGCGATCCTCGACGGCAGCGTGCGCCGGCGTCGGCGTAACCGGGACGCCGGGACATCCGCTCAGCAGTGACTTGCAACTGGAGCGTCCGCCGGCGTCGGCGTAACCGGGACGCCGGGACATCCGCTCGCCCGTAGGATTGGGGAATGGCCGACGGCTCCTCGTTCTATATCACCACGCCCATTTTCTACGTGAATGACGTGCCCCACATCGGGCACGCCTACACCGAGGTCGCTGCCGACGTGCTCGCGCGCTGGCACCGCCAGGCGGGCGACGACACCTGGATGCTCACGGGCACCGACGAGCACGGCCAGAAGATCCTGCGCACCGCGACCGCCAATGGCGTGACGCCGAAGCAGTGGGCCGACAAGCTCGTCGACGAGGCGTGGAAGCCGCTGCTCGCGACCGTCGACATCGCCAACGACGACTTCATCCGCACGACCGACGCCCGCCACGAGGCGAACGTGCAGAAGTTCCTGCAGAAGCTCTACGACGACGGCCACATCTACACGGGCGAGTACGAGGGCTACTACTGCGTCGGCTGCGAGGAGTACAAGCAGCCGTCCGACCTGGTCGCCGGCACGGGGGAGTACGAGGGGCAGCAGGTCTGCGCGATCCACTCGAAGCCTGTCGAGCTGCTGCACGAGAAGAACTACTTCTTCCGCATGTCGGCGTTCGCCGACAAGCTGCTCGCGCTCTACGAGGAGCGCCCCGACTTCGTGCAGCCCGAGTCCGCCCGCAACGAGGCCGTCTCGTTCGTGAAGTCGGGCCTCGCCGACCTCTCGATCTCGCGTTCGACGTTCGACTGGGGCGTGAAGGTGCCGTGGGACGAGTCGCACGTCGTCTACGTCTGGTTCGACGCGCTCCTGAACTACATCACCGCCGTCGGCTACGGGCAGGACGACGAGGAGTTCGCGCGCCGCTGGCCGGCCCAGCACCTCATCGGCAAGGACATCCTGCGCTTTCACGCCGTGATCTGGCCGGCCATGCTCATGGCGGCGGGTCTCGAAGTGCCGAAGGGCGTCTTCGGTCACGGCTGGCTGCTCGTCGGCGGCGAGAAGATGTCGAAGTCGAAGCTCACCGGCATCGCGCCCGAGCAGATCACCGAGACCTTCGGCTCCGACGCGTTCCGCTACTACTTCCTGCGCGCGATCGCGTTCGGCCAAGACGGCTCGTTCTCGTGGGAAGATCTGGCGGCGCGCTACCAGGCCGAGCTCGCGAACGGCTTCGGCAACCTCGCCTCGCGCGTGGTCGCGATGATCAACCGCTACTGCGACGGCGCGGTGCCCGCCGCCGGCACCCTGACGGCCGCCGACATCGAGATCGCGAGCGTCGAGCGACGGGCGACGGATGCCTCGTGGGAGGCGATCGGCCGCCTCGCGATCCACGAGGCCATCGGCGCCGCCTGGGAGCTCGTCGACGCCCTCAACGGCTACCTCACGATCGAGGAGCCGTGGAGCCTCGCGAAGAACCCCGAGCAGCGCGACCGCCTCGAGACCGTGCTCGCCACGGCGTACCACGGCCTCGGCACGCTCGCCGTGCTGCTCTCGCCGGTGCTGCCCGTCGCGACGGCCAAGCTCTGGACCGCGCTCGGCGCCCCCGGCACCGTGCAGGAGCAGCGCATCGACCAGGCCGACTCCTGGACGACCGGCACGCAGGTCACGGCGCTCGAAGGGCTCTTCCCGCGCGTCGAGGTGGCCGAATGATCGAGCTCGGAGCAGCAGCGGCGTGAGCGATCCGTCGCCCGCACACCTCCGCACCCGCTCCGACGGTGGCCGTGCCGTCGAGTACCCGCCGGCGCCCGAGCCGCTCCGCGTGGCCGTGTACGACAACCACACGCACCTCGAGATCGCCGACGGCGCGCTGCCCCTCGACGTGCACGAGCACCTCGAGCGCGCGGCATCCGTCGGCATCGCCGGGGCCGTGCAGGTCGGCACGGATGTCGCGACGAGCATCTGGTCGGCCGAGGTCGCGGCGCGCGAGCCGCGGCTGCTCGCGGCGGTGGCCCTGCACCCGAACGAGGCGCCCGAGCTCGAGGCATCTGCTGGGGTGTCGGGCACCGGGCTCGACGACGCCCTCGCCGTGATCGACGAGCTCGCGGCGCGCCCGCGCGTGCGTGCGATCGGCGAGACCGGGCTCGATTTCTTCCGCACGGGTGAAGACGGTCGGGGCGCGCAGTTCCGTTCGTTCGAGGCCCACATCGACATCGCGAAGCGGCACGGGCTCGCGCTGCAGATCCACGACCGCGACGCGCACGACGAGGTCGTGTCGACCCTCCGCCGGGTCGGTGCACCCGAGCGCACCGTGTTCCACTGCTTCTCGGGCGGCGAGGAGCTCGCGAGGCTCGCCGCCGACGAGGGCTGGTACCTCTCGTTCGCCGGCAACGTCACGTTCAAGAACGCCGAGAACCTCCGAGAGGCGCTTCGGGTCGCGCCGAGCGACCGCATCCTCGTCGAGACGGATGCCCCGTACCTCACGCCCGTTCCGCTCCGCGGCCGCCCGAACGCGCCCTACCTCGTGCCGCACACGGTGCGTTTCATGGCCGAGGTGCTCGGTGCCGGCCTCGACGAGTTCTGCGAACAGCTCGCGGCGAACACGGTCGCGGTGTACGGCTCGTGGCATGATGAGCCCGTGATCGGGCCAGCAGAAGCGGACGCAGGGGCGTGAACGCGCATCGACACGCAGCTGAGGGCGCCGAGACGGTCCCCAGGCTGCTCGGGCCCGCCGAGATCCGCGACCTCGCCGAGCTCCTCGACGTCACGCCGACGAAGAAGCTCGGTCAGAACTTCGTCCACGACGCGAACACCGTACGCCGTATCGTGCAGACCGCCGGCGTGCAGTCGGGCGAGACGGTGCTCGAGATCGGGCCGGGGCTCGGCTCCCTGACGCTTGGACTGCTCGAGACCGGGGCATCCGTCATCGCCGTCGAGATCGACAAGCGCCTCGCCGCCCAGTTGCCGCACACCGCCGGTATCATGCAGCCGGGCACCTCACTCACTGTGGTGACCGAAGACGCGTTGCGCGTGACCGAGCTGCCCGGCGAACCGGTGCGGCTCGTCGCGAACCTGCCCTACAACATCTCGGTGCCGGTGCTGCTGCACCTGCTCGAGCACTTCGACTCGCTGCAGTCGGGCATCGTCATGGTGCAGGCCGAGGTCGGCTACCGGCTCGCCGCCGACCCCGGCTCGAAGGTCTACGGCGCGCCGAGCGTCAAGGCGGCCTGGTACGGCAACTGGCGCACGGCGGGCCAGGTCTCGCGGATGGTCTTCTGGCCGGTCCCGAACGTCGACTCGGTGCTCGTCGGCTTCGAGCGAGCGGATGCCCCGGGCACCGAGGCCGAGCGCATCGCCACCTTCGCCCTCGTCGACGCGGCGTTCCAGCAGCGGCGCAAGATGCTGCGACAGTCGCTCTCGACGGTGCTCGGGGGCGGATCAGCGCAGGCGAGCGCCGTGCTCGAGGCCGCGGGTGTCGACCCGCAGGAGCGCGGCGAACAACTCACCGTGGCCGACTTCCTCCGCATCGCCCGCGCGGTCTGATCTCGCGCTAGCGTGGGTGCCGTGGGCACGCAACGATCGGTGGGGGCATCGGCCGACAACGTCGGCGACGACGCCGTCGTCAGCGCGACGGGCAGGTCGCGGGACGACTGGTTCGCACTGCTCGACGCTGCCGGCGCGGCCGGCTGGAAGCACCAGGCGATCGCGAACTGGCTCGCCCGAGATCAGGGCGTCGACCCGTGGTGGGCGCAGGGCATCACCGTCGGGTACGAGCAGGCGCGGGGCATCCGCCTGCCCGGACAGCGTCAGGACGGCACCTTCGAGGTGAGCGTCACGCGCACGATCGCGGGCGACGTCGAGCCGGCGCTGCGCGCCCTCGCAGCCGTGGTGACGGAGCGAACGGGCGTCGAACCGCTCGCCCTGAATCTCGCGGCGAAGTACCCGACCGCTCGCTTCCCACTCGACAGCGGGGAGTTCCTGCTCGCCTCGGCGTCGGCCCGCGGCGCGGGCAAGACCTCCATCGGCCTCGTGCGCGGTCGCATGCCGAACGGCGACGACCTCGCCGAGGCCAAGGAGACCCTGCGCGGATGGCTCGGCGCGGTGGCCGTCGAAGCGGTCGGTTAGCGTGGAGTCATGACGATCGCGGCGACCGACGAGGCAGTGCACGTTCGGGCACCCGGCAAGATCAACCTCTTCATGCGGGTCGGCGCGGTGCAGGCCGACGGCTACCACGACGTCGCCACCGCCTACCAGGCCGTCTCGCTCTACGAAGACGTGCGCGCCTGGCCCGACGACGAGTTCAGCGTCTCGTTCGGCGGCACCGTCGACACCTCGGGCCTGCCGACCGATCGCTCGAACCTCGCCATCAAGGCCGCGAAGCTCCTCGCGCGCACGGCGGGAGTACCGGGCGGCGTGCACCTCGAGATCGAGAAGCACGTGCCGATCGCCGGTGGCATGGGCGGCGGATCCGCCGATGCCGCGGCGACCCTCGTGGCCTGCGACGCGCTCTGGGGCACCGCACTCGCGAAGGAGGAACTGCACGCCCTCGCCGCCAAGCTCGGCGCCGACGTGCCGTTCGCGCTCTCGGGCGGCACGGCGATCGGCACCGGTCGCGGCGATCAGCTCAGCCCCGCGCTCGCGACCGGCTCGTTCCACTGGGTGCTCGCGGTCGCGGAGTTCGGCCTGTCGACTCCCGCCGTCTACCAGGAGCTCGACCGTCAGCGCGAGTCCCGGCTCGGCCTCGTGCACGACGGCACGGCGCCGGTGGTCGACGCGGCGGTGCTGCAGGCGCTGCGTGCGGGCGACGCCCGACGCCTCGCGGAGTCGCTGCACAACGACCTCCAGGCGGCGGCGCTGAGCCTCGCTCCCGGACTCGGCGGCATCCTCGATCTCGGGGCCGCGCATGGGGCGCTCGCCGGCCTCGTCTCGGGGTCGGGCCCGACCATCGCGTTCCTGGTCGATGACACCGACTCCGCGCTCGAACTGCAGGTCGCCCTCTCGGCCGCACGCCTGCACGCCGTGCACGTGCACGGGGCCGTGCACGGGGCGCGCATCATCTCGGGCTGAGCAGCTGCAAGGCGGGCCCGCGTCGCTGCGAGCGAGCCCGCTGCACGTAAACTCAGGGGGACATGGCACATCTCCTGGGCGCCGAGCGCCTGCACCTCGAATTCCCGACGCGCGTCGTCTTCGACGAGGTGACCCTCGGCATCGACGAGGGTGACCGCATCGGCGTCGTCGGCCGCAACGGCGACGGCAAGTCCACGCTCCTGAAGCTCCTCGACGGCCGGCTCACGGCCGACGGCGGGCGGGTCACGCACCGCCGCGGCATCCGCATCGGCACGCTCGACCAGGCCGACGTGGTCGACCCGGGCAAGACGGTCGCCGAGTTCGTCGTCGGCGGCATCGAGGAGCACGTGTGGGCGGGCGACGCCAAGGTGCGCGACGTCATCGCGGGCCTCCTGAGCGACGTGCCGTGGCACGGGCAGATCGCGAGCCTCTCGGGCGGACAGCGCCGCCGAGTCGGACTCGCCGCCCTCCTCGTCGGCGACTGGGACGTCGTCTTCCTCGACGAGCCCACGAACCACCTCGACGTCGAGGGCATCGCCTGGCTCGCCGGACACCTGAAGCGCCGCTGGCCCGCCGACTCCGGCGCCCTCGTCGTCGTGACCCACGACCGCTGGTTCCTCGACGAGGTCTGCACCGCGACGTGGGAGGTGCACGACGGCATCGTCGAGCCCTTCGAGGGCGGCTACGCGGCCTACGTGCTGCAGCGCGTCGAGCGCGACCGCTCCGCCGCGGCATCCGAGGCGAAGCGGCAGAACCTCATGCGCAAAGAGCTCGCCTGGCTGCGCCGCGGCCCGCCCGCTCGCACGTCGAAGCCCAAGTTCCGCATCGACGCGGCGAACGAGCTCATCGCGAACGAGCCGCCCATCCGCAACAAGGTCGAGCTCGACCGGCTCGCGGTCTCGCGCCTCGGCAAGGACGTCGTCGACCTCATCGACGTCTCGGTGCAGTTCCCGATGATCGACCCCGTCACGGGCGAACCGGCGACCCGCACGGTGCTGAACGACGTCGAATGGCGCATCGCGCCCGGCGAGCGCACCGGCATCCTCGGCGTGAACGGCGCGGGCAAGTCGACGCTGCTCGGACTCGTGACGGGCGCGGTCGAGCCGACGAGCGGCCGCGTCAAGCGCGGCAAGACCGTGCGCATCGCGACCCTCAGCCAGGAACTGAACGAGCTCACCGAGTGGGCGGATTCGAGAGTCTCCGCGGTCGTCGCCGAGCAGCGATCGAGCTATCAGGTCGGCGACAAGGAGATGACGCCCGGGCAGCTCCTCGAGCGGCTCGGCTTCACGACCGCGCAGCTGTCGACCCCCGTGAAGAACCTCTCGGGCGGTCAGAAGCGGCGCCTGCAGCTCCTGCTCATCCTGCTGCAGGAGCCGAACGTGCTCATCCTCGACGAGCCGACGAACGACCTCGACACCGACATGCTCGCGGCGATCGAGGACCTGCTCGACTCGTGGCCCGGCACGCTGCTCGTCGTCTCCCACGACCGCTACCTCATCGAGCGCGTCACCGACCGCCAGTTCGCCATCCTCGACGGGCACGTGCGCGACCTGCCGCGTGGCGTCGAGCAGTACCTCGAACTGCGAAGGGCAGCGGATGTCGCGGCCAACGCGCCTGCCGGCACGTCGACGTCGTCGCACGCGGCCTCCACCTCGTCTGCGGCCGCGAAGCCGACGGCCGGGGGAGCGGCGAGTTCGCTCGCGGGCGCCGACCGGCGCAACGCCGAGAAGGAGTTGGCATCGATCGACCGCAAGCTCGAGAAGCTCTCGGTCCAGATCGCCGCGGCGCACGAGAAGCTCGCGGTGCACGACCAGGGCGACTACGTCGGCCTGGCGGCGCTCGGTGACTCGCTGCGCGAGCTCGAGGCATCCGTCGCCGATCTCGAAACCCGCTGGCTCGAAGTTTCCGAGTCGCTGGAGGCCTGACGTCGCAGAAGCTGTGACGCACTGTGACCCCGGCGTCGGGTGAGAAAAGAATCTTCGCCTAGCGTTGTTCTTGCACCCGCGATCGCGGCATCGAAGCCCCCACCGTTCACCAGCAGTGGCGGAGCCATGCCTGCTCCACGCCAACAGCACCCGGTCGCGTGCGCTCCAGCGAAAGGGAACCCACATGTCACGTCAGCACCCGTCCTCCCGTCAGGCGAAGCTCATCGCCGCACTCGCCGCAGTGCCGCTCGTCTTCGGCCTCGCCTCCTGCGCCGCTCCGGCCGCCGGCGAAGGCGACGCGAACGACGTCATCAAGATCGGCGTCGTCGGAAAGGCCGACCCGCAGTGGGCCGCCTTCGAAGAGGCCGCAGCCGACGAGGGCATCGAGATCGAGCTGGTCGACTTCTCCGACTACGCCCAGCCGAATCCCGCCACCACCGAGGGCGAGCTCGACCTGAACCAGTTCCAGCACATCGTCTACCTCGCCGACTACAACGTGTCGGCCGGCGAAGACCTCGCCCCCATCGGCGCCACCGCGATCTACCCGCTCGGGCTCTACTCGACGAAGTACGACTCGGTGAAGGCCATCCCCGAGGGCGAGACCGTGGCGGTGCCGAACGACGCCTCGAACCAGGCACGTGCGCTGCTCGTGCTGCAGTCGGCCGGCCTCATCGAGCTGAAGAGCGGCGGCACGATCTTCTCCGACCTCGCCGACGTCGACGAGTCGGCATCGAAGGTCAAGGTCACCGCCCTCGAGGCCTCGCTCACGCCGACCTCGCTGCCGGACCTCGCCGCGGCCGTCATCAACAACGACTTCGTCGCCGACGCCGGACTCACCTTCGAGGACGCGATCGCGCAGGACGACCCGAGCGACCCGAACGCGCTGCCGTACGTCAACATCTTCGCCACCCGTGCCGAAGACAAGGACAACGCGACCTACAAGAAGCTCGTCGAGATCTTCCAGACCGACCCCGAGGTGCAGGCCGGCCTGCTCGAGGCGTCCGGCAACACGGCGGTCGCGGTGACGACGCCGGTCGCCGACCTCGAGAAGTCGCTCGCCAAGGTCGAGGCCGACACCAAGGCCGCGAAGGGCTGATCGCGCTCGCGCGTTCCGTACCCGCCGTTCGGGCGGTGAGCACCGCACTGGTGCCCACCGCCCCGTTCGCGTTCACGACATTTCTGCGTCGCAGAGGAGAACACCATGGCGCTCGTCGCCCTGCGCAACGTCACCAAGACGTACCCGGCACCTGAGAAGGGCGCCCCGCCCGTCGTCGCGATCGACGGCGTGAGCCTCGAGATCGAACCCGGTGACGTGTACGGCATCATCGGCTATTCGGGTGCCGGCAAGTCGACGCTCGTTCGGCTCGTGAACGCGCTCGAACCCGCGACGTCGGGCTCGATCGAGGTCGACGGCCG
Source organism: Agromyces sp. Root1464 (assembly GCF_001427265.1). NCBI lineage: Bacteria > Bacillati > Actinomycetota > Actinomycetes > Micrococcales > Microbacteriaceae > Agromyces > Agromyces sp. Root1464. The sequence goes on along the minus strand of NZ_LMFU01000003.1, from coordinate 567,851 downwards.
CGAGATCACGACCATGCCGGAACGCGAGCTCCGTGGCATCCGGCTCGGAATCGGCATGATCTTCCAGCAGTTCAACCTCTTCAACTCGAAGACGGTGTGGGCGAACATCGCGTACCCGCTGCAGGTGGCAGGGGCGTCGAAGGGCGAGATCTCGGCGCGCGTCGCCGAGCTGCTCGAGTTCGTGGGCCTCGCCGGCAAGGCGAAGAACTACCCCGACCAGCTCTCGGGCGGGCAGAAGCAGCGCGTCGGCATCGCCCGCGCCCTCGCGACCTCGCCGCGGCTGTTGCTCGCCGACGAGGCGACGAGCGCACTCGACCCCGAGACCACCCAGGAGGTGCTCGAACTGCTGAAGCGCGTGAACCGCGAGTTCGGCGTCACCATCATCGTCATCACTCACGAGATGGACGTCATCCAGTCCATCGCCACGAAGGTCGCCGTCATGGACGGCGGACGCGTGATCGAGCACGGCGATGTGTTCGACGTGTTCTCGAACCCGCAGAACCCGTCGTCGCAGCGTTTCGTCGGCACCGTCGTGAAGGGCACCCCCTCGCCGGCCGAGCTTGCCGTGCTGCGCGAACGCCACGAGGGCCGCATCGTCACGATCTCGTTCCGCGACGGCGACGCGTCGCAGGCCGCCGTCTTCGTCGCGCTCGCGACCGCCGGCATCGAGTTCGAGCTCGTCTACGGCGGCATCAACGACATCCAGGGCCGGGCGTTCGGACACCTCACCCTCGCGATCAGGGGCGCGGATGCCGCGGTCGACGCGGTGCTCGCCGAGATATCCTCCCGCGTCGACGTGACGGAGGTGCCGTGATGGATCGTCTCTTCGAACTCGGGTCGGAGTTCTGGGTCGCCGCGGCCGAGACCCTCTACATGGCGGCGCTCACCCTCCTCATCGGCGGGCTCGGGGGACTGCTGCTCGGCACGGTGCTCTATACGACGCGACCGGGGAGCCTGCTCTCGAATCGCGCGGTGTTCAACATCGTGAACGTCGTCATCAACTTCTTCCGGCCGATCCCCTTCATCATCTTCATCGCCGCGGTGCAGCCGCTCTCACGGCTCGTGATCGGCACCGGCATCGGCAACGACGCGCTCATCTTCGCGCTCTCGATCGCGGCTTCGTTCGCCATCGCCCGAATCGTCGAGCAGAACCTGCTCACCGTGTCGCCCGGAGCGATCGAGGCGGCCCGCGCGATGGGCGCCGGACCGCTCCGGATCCTCCGTACGGTCGTCATCCCGGAGGCGCTCGGGCCACTCATCCTCGGGTACACCTTCGTGCTCGTCGCAATCGTCGACATGACGGCGATGGCGGGCTTCATCGGCGGCGGCGGCCTCGGCAACTTCGCGCTCGTCTACGGCTACCGCCAGTTCGAGCCGGCGATCACGTGGGCCGCCGTCATCATCATCGTCGTGTTCGTGCAGGGCGTGCAGTTCCTCGGAAACTGGCTGGCCCGCAAGGTCATGCGCCGGTAGCGAGGCGGAGGTGACTGGCATTGTTGCGTCAGCGGCGTCAGCGGCGTCAGCAGTGTCAGTGAAGTCAGCGCGCAGCACCTGACGCGGCGAGTCACCTGGATCAGTGGAGTCGCATGGACGGCGCAACCGCAATCACCGACTCGCCTGTCAGAACGGCGGAGCTTCGGCGAATCTGAGTTGGGCTGCCGCATCGGGCGGGGTCGTCAAGGGCGGCGACTCGGCGGCTCGAGCATCATCAGCTCGACTCGACATCCTCGACATTGTGCGTGCAGGGTGGGTGCGATGCACCCGGCCGGACGGCGAGGTCCACTCGAGCACGGCACCGGCCAGATGTCGCATCGACCATGATGTCTCGTGCTTGAGGTGATGGTGGAGCGAGCAGAGGTGCGCCAGATTGTCGAAGGCCGTTCGGCCGACGTCGGCCCAATCGATGCTGTGGTCGAGTTCGCTGCGACTTGCGTTGCGATTGCAGCCCGGGAACCGACACGTGCCGTCGCGCACCTGCAGCCACCGCTTCAAGTCAGCCGGCGGTCGATAGCTGGTGCGATCCACGTCGAGCACGGTGCCCGTCACCGGATCGGAGAGCAGTCGCACGAAGGAGGGCGCCTGGGCAGCAAGCCTGCGTGCGGCCTCGGGGTCGATCGGGCCGTAGCCGTCGAGGAGCGCGGGCTCCGTCGAGGAGCCCATGAGTGTCAGCACCGGAACGGTGACGTGCACGCTCGGCCGCACGCGGCCGCAGGCGGCGGCGAACGCGGAGTCGTCGCCGAGCCCGCCGTACAGCAGCAGATCGCGGAGTGCGTCGGCACGGATCTGGTCGTTCGTCGAGGCCACGATCCGCACGGCATGTTCGCCGGCGGGCTCCGAACCGAGACGGCTCACATCGTCGGCGCACTCGCCGGCCTCTCGTGCGACACGATCGAGGCGGTCTTTGATGAGGAGCGCGTCGGCGGCCGGCAGCAGGGCATGCAGCCAGGCCATGCCATCGAGGGCGGGCTCGATCTCGACGCGGCGCTTCTGGCGGGCTGCTCGGTGCCGATCGGCGACCGACTGCGCCTGCAGTTCTTCGCGCAACGAGCGCGCCTTGCGGCGAACAGCGGCGGCCGTGTGATCGGACGCGAATCGCGCGAGCTGTTCGTCGAGTTCGGCCAGAACGCGCGGCTCGTCGTCGAGCTCGGCCACGGCCTCGACGATGACCCGCGCATGCTGCATGCTGAGCGATCCCTCGCGGAGCGACGACAACGTGGCGGGAAGCTGCGTCGACAACGCCCATGCATCGTCGATCTGACGCTGCATGGTGCTCTCGGGGACGTGCAATGCGGTCGCGAGTTCGGCGGTGACGCTGCGGCGCGCAAGCTCTCGGCGCCGTGCAGGTGAGAGGTTCGGGGAGACGAACGCCCGCTCGGCGCGGAGCGCGAACGACACCGTCAGGAACACCACGTCGACTCGCATCGCCGCATTCATCGCTTCGACGCGCTGCGCCTGCACCGCCGCGTTCACGAGCTGGGCCAGGCCGTCTTGCGCCAACGCATACGGCGACCGCTCCCGGTCGGCACCCACGCCGTCTTCGCTCGGCGAAATACCAGACGAGCTGGCGTTTTCGAGTGCGAATGGCATGACGCCATTCTATCAATAATCGAACGTATGTTCGAGCGTTGTGGAGAACTTTCGTGACGCGGGCCGGCCTGCCAGGGTTGGGCCGGGCTGACAGCAGCTAGGCTGCCGCGGCTGGGGTGGGCTGACTCGGCTGGGGTGGGCTGACCCGGCTGGGGTGGGCTGACCCGGCTGGGGCGGGGCTGGCAAGGCTGGGCCGGGTGCAGCAACCGGACGCAGGCGAGCGGATGCCGCGGGCACGCGTGGGCCCGCGGCATCCGCTGTGCTCAGTCGCCGACGGTCGACAGCTCGTTCGGCACGTGCGGCAGCTCGACGCTCGCCGTGATCTCGCCGGACTCGAGGTCCACGACGTGCACCGTTGAGGTAGCGGGGTCGGTGACGTACGCGCGCTGACCGCGGACCTCGAGCGAGGGCCGGGCCTCCTGCCAGTCGACCGGCTCGGTCCACGGGGCGATCACATCGAAGCGTGCCGAGACGGTCCCCGCAACGGGGTCGATGACGTGGATGGCCCCGTCGGTGCCGAGCACGAGGGCCTCGCCGTGCGGGCCCCGGGCCAGCGAGCGGAACGTGTAGCTCGTGCCGAGCTCGACGAAACGCAGGGTCGCCGTCTCGGTGTCGATGAGGCTCACCCGCTCGGGGCGCTCGAGTTCCGCCTCAGCGTCGACCTTGTAGTCGCCCAGGACGATCGCCGATTCTGGGGACCCCGCCTGGTTCCCGATGCGGCCGTAGGCGTCGGGTGCGGCGATCTTGGTGAAGGCACCGTCGCGGTAGAGCACCGCACCGTTCTCGCAGCCGAGCACGACGACCTCGTCGGCGGCGACGGTCTCGCCGTGCACGCCGGGGCAGTCCTCCGTGCGGGCGAGCTCGGCGCGGTCGGTGTCGAGCACGACGGCGCCGGAGCGGCTCTCACTCGTGCCGAGCGTCGTGAGCAGTGCGCCGCCCTCGAGCGCGACCGCGACGCCGTGGTGCGCGTCAGGGCTCTCGTACTCGGTCAGCTCGGGTGCTCCGCCCTCGAGCGTCGACGGGTCGAAGAGCTGCACGCGCCCGGTGCCGTCGGCGAAGAGCGCGGTCGTGCCGGCGTGCGTCGTGACGTGGCCCGGGTGCTCAGCCGCGAACTCGGTCGCGGTGAGCTCCGGCGACTCGGCGTAGTAGTGGGCGTGGTCGCCGTGCTCCTCGATCGTGACCCCGGTGTCGAGTACGCGGAACGAGTCATCCGTCGACACGATCACGTGGCGTGCGTCGCCGGCGGGGTTCAGGCGGAGGAATCCGTCGAGCGGCACGTCGTCGACGGTCTCGAGCGAGTCTCCCTCCAGTACGAGGACGCCGCCGTCATAGCTCACGACGACGCGCGGCGCACTCACCTCGGCCTCGGTCGAGTGGGCTTCGGATGCCTCGGCGGTGCCGCCATCGCCGTCGGCAGGGCTCGCGCAGGCCGCCAACGCGAGCGCCAGCACCGGGGCCGCGACGGCCGCGAATCGGAAAGGGGATCGTCTGTTCGGTGTGTTCACGACGTCACGGTATCGTTAATGAAAATCATTATCAACAACGCTGATGCTGCATCGAATCGAGCGAATCGATCCGGGCGGTCGACCCGCTCGCCGCGCGGCCTCGCCTCAGTCGAAACCGAGGCTGAGCTTGCGCAGCAAGCCGGCGAGCCGCTTCTGCTCCGCCGCCGGGAGGCTGCGGAGCAGCTCGGCCTCGGCGTCGACGAGGCGCGTGATCGCCGCATCGACGCGGGTGAGCCCGGCAGAGGTCATCTCGACGAGGATGCCGCGCCCGTCGTTCGGGTCGGTCTGCCGGTTCACGAGCCCGCGCTCGACGAGCCGGTCGATGCGGTTCGTCATCGTGCCGCTCGAGACGAGCGTCTGCTGCAGGAGCTGCTTGGGGGAGAGCCGATAGGGGGAGCCCGCACGGCGCAGCGCTGAAAGCACGTCGAACTCCGAGGACTCGAGCTCCGAACGAGCGAACGCCTGACGCCGCGCCCGGTCGAGGTGCTTCGAGAGTCGCGCGACGCGCGAGAGCACCTGCAGCGGTGAGAAATCGAGGTCGGGTCGCTCGCGCTCCCAGTCGTCGACGATCCGGTCGACCTCGTCAGCATCGGTCATCCCGTCATTATCCCGCGACCGGACGGGGCACCGGTGCAGGCGGTGCCGGTGCAGACGGCGCCGGATGCCTCGAGGCGCCCGTCGGCTCATCGGCGACGGCCTGCTCATGGCAGACTGGTTGACGCGCGCGGCCAGGCGCCCGCGCGATCCGCCATAGTGTAACGGCAGCACGGCAGCCTTTGGAGCTGTTCGGTCCAGGTTCGAATCCTGGTGGCGGAGCCCGAACGGCCGTCCCGATCGATCCCTCAGACCGCACCGATAGGAACACGCGCGAATGACCGACCAGAACCTCGCCATCATCGTCCTCGCCGCAGGCCAGGGCACGCGCATGAAGTCCGCGGTGCCGAAGCTGCTGCACCCGCTCGCCGGCGCGCCGATCGTGGCACACGTGCTCGCCACCGCGCGGGCGCTCGACGCCGTGCACATCGTCGCCGTCGTGCGCCACGAGCGCGACCTCGTGGCGACCGTGGTCGAGCGGGAACTCCCCGGCACGATCATCGTCGACCAAGACGAGATCCCGGGCACCGGCCGCGCCGTCGAGCAAGCCATCGCCGCGCTCCCGGCCGACTTCGACGGCGAGGTCCTCGTGTTGAACGGCGACGTGCCCCTCCTGAACGCCGACACGCTCGCAGCATTCCTCGAGCAGCACCGGGCGGATGCCGCCGAGGCATCCGTGCTCTCGGCCGTCTACGACGACCCCACCGGCTACGGCCGCGTCGTGCGCGACGCCGCCGGCCTCTTCGACCGCATCGTCGAGCAGAAGGACGCGAGCGACGACGAGCGCGCGATCGCCGAGATCAACGCGGGCATCTACGCGTTCGGTGCGGCGGCGCTCCGCGACCAGCTCGCGAACCTCACGACCGACAACGCGCAAGGCGAGAAGTACCTCACCGACGTGATCGGCCTCCTCCGCGCCGCCGGCTCCGAGGTCGAGGCCGTGCCCGTCTCGGAGCCCTGGCTCGTCGCCGGCATCAACGACCGCGCTCAGCTCTCGGAGACCGCTGCTCGCCTGAACGCGCTCATCGTGCGCGGCTGGCAGCTGAACGGCGTCACGATCGAAGACCCCGCGACGACCTGGATCGACCTCGCCGTGCGCATCGAGCCCGACGTCACCATCCGTCCGGGCACGCAGCTCAAGGGGGCCACGCTCATCGCCACGGGCGCGATCGTCGGACCCGACACGACCCTCATCGACTGCGAGATCGGCGAGAACGCCGAGGTCAAGCGCACCGACGCCACCCTCGCGGTCGTCGCCGCCGGGGCGACGGTCGGGCCGTTCTCGTTCCTGCGACCCGGCACGGTGCTCGGCGCCGACGGCAAGATCGGCGCATTCGTCGAGACGAAGAACGCGAACATCGGCGAGGGCAGCAAGGTGCCGCACCTCAGCTACATCGGCGACACCACGGTCGGCGAGCACTCGAACGTCGGCGCCGGTTCGATCACGGCGAACTACGACGGCGTGAACAAGCACCGCACCGAGATCGGCTCGCACGTGCGCACCGGCTCGCACGGCGTCTTCGTCGCGCCCGTTAGGATTGGGGACGGCGTCTACACGGGTGCCGGCACGGTCGTCCGCAAAGACGTCCCCGCCGGTGCACTCGCCGTGAACGTGGCGCCGCAACGCAACATCGAGGGATGGGTCCAGACGCACCGAGCCGGCTCCGCGGCTGCTGAGGCAGCTGCCGCCGCCGAGGCGACGGGCCCCGCCGCCGACTGACGCACCGGCCGAGGCGGGTGGAGAGGACACACCGAGACATGTCGGGAATCGAGACCACCGGTTCGAAACGCCTCGTACTCGTGTCGGGGCGGGCGCACCCGTCGCTGGCCAACGAGATCGCGGCCGAGCTCGGCGCGGAGCTCGTGCCGACCGATGCGCGCACCTTCGCCAACGGCGAGATCTACGCACGCTACGACGAGAGCGTGCGCGGTTCCGACGCCTTCGTGATCCAGTCGCACACCTCGCCCATCAACGAGTGGCTCATGGAGCAGCTCATCATGATCGATGCGCTCAAGCGCGCATCGGCCAAGCGCATCACGGTCGTCGCGCCGTTCTACCCGTACGCCCGCCAAGACAAGAAGGGCCGCGGCCGCGAGCCGATCTCGGCACGACTCGTCGCCGATCTCTTCAAGGCCGCCGGTGCCGACCGCATCATGTCGATCGACCTGCACGCCGCGCAGATCCAGGGCTTCTTCGATGGCCCCGTCGATCACCTCTTCGCGATGCCGGTGCTGCTCGAGGAGTTCAAGAACTCGCTCGACCCGTCGACGCTGACGGTCGTCTCGCCCGACATGGGCCGGGTGCGCGTCGCCGACATCTGGAGCGACAAGCTCGGCGCGCCGCTCGCCATCATCCACAAGCGCCGCGACCCGCTCGTGCCGAACCAGGTCTCGGTGCACGAGATCATCGGCCCGGTCGAGGGTCGCGTCTGCCTCCTCGTCGACGACCTCATCGACACCGGCCGAACGATCGTGAAGGCCGCAGAGGCGCTGAAGGCGGCGGGCGCCATCGGCGTCGTGGTCGCGGCGACGCACGCGGTCTTCTCCAACCCCGCGACCGAGATCCTGCAGTCCGACGTCATCGACCGCGTCGTCGTCACCGACACGCTGCCGGTGCCCGAAGACAAGCGCTGGGACCGCCTCACGGTGCTGCCGATCGCGCCGCTCCTCGCCCGGGCGATCCACGAGGTCTTCGAAGACGGCTCGGTCACGAGCATGTTCGACGGCGCGGCGTAAGGCGCAGCGATGGAGATCACGACCCCTCGCCCCTGGCTCTCGAGCTACGCGGAGGGGGTTCCGGCCGACCTCCCCACCGAGACGGGCTCGCTCGCCGACCTCATCCGCACCTCCGTCGAGACCTATCCCGACAACGTCGCACTCGAGTTCTTCGGCCGAACCACGAACTACGCCGAGCTCGGCGAGCAGATCGAGCGCGCGGCCGAGGGGCTGCGCCTGCTCGGCGTGCAGAAGGGCGACCCCGTCGCGCTCGTGCTGCCGAACTGCCCGCAGCACATCGTCGCGTTCTATGCGGTGCTCCGCCTCGGTGCGATCGTCGTCGAGCACAACCCGCTCTACACGCCGCGTGAACTCCGCCACCAGTTCGAGGATCACGGTGCTCGCGTCGTCATCGCCTGGAACAACGTCGTCGAGACCATCCAGGACTTCCCGCCGGATGTCGCGGTGCAGACGATCATCTCGGTCGACGTGACCCGGGCGATGCCCTTCACGATGCGCGCGATGCTGCGCCTGCCGATCGCGAAGGCCCGCGAGTCCCGCGCCGCGCTCACGACGGCCGTGCGCGGCACGACGCCGTGGGAGAAGATCGTCGGGGCCGAACCGATCGATGCCCACATCATCGGGCCCGAGGTCTCCGACGTCGCCGTGATCCAGTACACGAGCGGCACGACCGGCAGTCCGAAGGGCGCGACCCTCACGCACGGCAACCTCGGTGCCAACGCGGCCCAGGCGCGCGCGTGGGTGCCCGAGATCGAGCGCGGCACCGCCGTCGTGTACGCGGTGCTGCCGATGTTCCACGCCTACGGCCTCACGCTCTGCCTCACCTTCGCGATGAGCATGGGCGCCCGCCTCGTGCTCTTCCCGAAGTTCGACCCCGACCTCGTGCTCAAGGTCGTGAAGAAGCATCCGCCGACGTTCCTGCCCGCCGTGCCGCCGATCTACGACCGGCTCACGAAGGCCGCGGTCGCCGAGGGCGTCTCGCTCGACGGCATCCGCATCGCCATCTCGGGCGCCATGCCGCTCTCGGCGGCGGTCGTCGAGCCCTGGGAGGCCGAGACCGGCGGATACCTCGTCGAGGGCTACGGCCTCTCGGAGTGCTCGCCGGTGCTCATGGCGAACCCCGTGGCACCGAACCGCAAGGCCGGCACGGTCGGCCTCCCGCTGCCCTCGACCGAGGTGCGCGTCGTCGACCCAGAGTCGCCCGGCACCGATGTCGCGACGGGCGCTGAGGGCGAGCTCATCGTGCGCGGCCCGCAGGTGTTCTCGGGCTACTGGAAGAAGCCCGAAGAGACCGAGGCCGTCTTCGTGCCCGCGACCGACGGCGGTGCCGACTGGTACCGCACGGGCGACATCGTCGCGATCGATGACGAGGGTTTCGTACGCATCGTCGACCGCATCAAGGAGCTCGTCATCACGGGCGGCTTCAACGTCGCGCCGAGCGAGGTCGAGGAGGCGCTGCGCGCGCACCCCGACGTCGAGGACGCCGCCGTCGTCGGACTGCCCGACGAGCACACTGGCGAGCAGGTCGTCGCGGTGGTGGTGCTCCGCGACGGAGCCACGCTCGACGAGTCCGCGCTCCGCGACTTCGCCCGCGCCGGTCTCACGCCGTACAAGGTGCCGAAGCGCGTCGTGCAGGTCGACGAGCTGCCGAAGTCCCTCATCGGCAAGGTGCTGCGCCGCGAGGTGCGCAACAGCCTGCTGAACGGCTGAGCGGGGCCGCCGTGTCGTTCCTCTCCGCCGAGACCGCCCGCGCGCTCGCCGAGCTCGTGGCACTCGATGCGCTGCACGCGAGCTCGGCAGGCTCGACCCGCCGAGACGACGAAGAGACGGATGCCTCGCCGCTCGAGCGGCTCCGAGGCATCCGCTCGCTCGTCGCCGCGCTCGAAGCCGACCCGGCGTCGCTCGCTGCGGTACGCGAGGCCATGGCCGCCGGTCGCACGTGGGACGAGATCGCGGATGCCGCGGGCCTCAGCCCGTCGGCGGCGAAGTACCGCTGGGCCGGCGACGACGACGAGATCGCGGCGCGGCACGAGGCGAGCCGCAAGCGCAAGCGCGAGCGCCCGTCGAGCGTGCCGACCGAACTGCCCGGCCTCTCGGTCTCCGAAGCGGCGGCGAAGCTCGGCGTGACGCCGCAGGCGATCTACCAGCGCGTCACGCGCGGGCTGCTCCGCGCCGAGACGGTCGAGCTCGCCGACGGACGCAAGTACAAGCGGGTCTTCCCCGACGAAGGCGGCACCGTCGCGCCCGCAGCGGGCTGACTCAGGCGACGGGTTCGAGGAACTCGAGACGGTTGCCATGGCAGTCCTCGCTGTAGAACCGCCGCATGCCCGGGAAGTCGTCGTCGAAACGCACGGGGTACCCAGCGCTTCGGAGCCGGCCCGCCCACTCGTCGAGGTCGGTGACGAGGAGCCCGGGGTGGGCCTTCGTCGCCGGGCGGAAGTCGGGGTCGACGCCCAGGTGCAGCTCGATGGCGTGGCCGCGGAACCAACACCCGCCGCGCCCGGCGAGCACCGGAGGCTTCTCGAGCTCGGCGAACCCCAGCACTCCGGCGTAGAAGTCGCGCAGCGCGGCCTCGCTGCCCGGGGGACAGGTGAGTTGGACGTGATGCAGCATGCGCGACCCTCCGAAGTATCTCGATGTCAAGATACCTCGAGGTGGAGCCTCGGCGCCATCCGGGCCGCAAGGACGCAGAGGGCTCAGACGTCGCGTTCGGCGGGATCGATCGGCCGAGGCGCGCCCGGCAGCAGTCCGAGCTCGGCGATGAGGGTCTCGGTGCCGTTCTCGCCGACCGCGAAGCACTGCCAGCCCGGCCCGCCGCGGGCGAAGAGGTCGAACGAGACGCGGGCGCCCGCGGCATCCGTGTCGAACTGCGCCGCGTACACCGCGCAGGAGCGCTGCGCGGCCGACTGGGCGGTGCCGAAGACCGAGAGCACGATCGGAAGCAGCATCGCGCAGAGCGCCACGATCACCGTGATGCGGATGGCACGCCGCCGCCGGTCGCCGTAGACGGGACCCCGAGGGTCGTCGTCGTCGGCGCCGTGCAGCTCGGGATGCGGCTCGCTCACACGGTGCCCTCGGCGAAGATCGAGGCGATGCCGCCCGCACTCGCGAGCAGCGTCGCCGCCGCCACGCCCATGAGCGCACCGCGCGGCGGCGTGATGACGAGGCGCTGCCCCGCGAGCTGCCGTCGCCGTACCGTGCCGATCGCGACGGCGGCACCGGATGCCGCGAACAGCACCACCCCCACGGCGACGAGCAGCGGCTGACCGGCCACGAACCCCGCACGCATCGACAGCAGCGCGTTGACCGCGAGCGCGAGGGCCGTGCGGCTCCACGCGAGCGCGGTGCGCTCGGGCTGGAGCCCGGGGTCGCCCGTCGCGGGAACGCTGTACGCGGCCATGTCAGTCGTCCATCGTCACGCCACGAGGAGCAGCACCACGAGCACGGCACTCGTCAGGAGGCAGACCGCCGCGAGGGCGGGCAGCACCCAGCTGAACGGGAGCGGACGGCCGTTCCGGATGGCGATCTCGTTGCCGCGCCACCGGGTGTACGACACGACGCTCAGCACTGCGGCGACGACGCCGAGCCCCGTCGAGAGCAGCGTCACGACGAGGCGCGGGTCAAGCTCCGTCGCGAACTGGTGCAGCAGCACGCCGCCCGCGAGGAGCGCGAGCGCCGTTCGGATCCATGCGAGGAAGGTGCGTTCGTTGGCGAGGGTGAACCGGTAGTCGGGTTCCTCGCCCTCGTCACGCCATTTCGGGTCGCGCATGGCCGGCCGTCTCAGTTCCAGCCGCCTCAGTGCGAGGAGGGCGTCGTCTCGATCTCCGAGTGGTCGCCCGACCAGAGCGTGTGGAACACGCCCTCCTTGTCGATCCGCTTGTAGGTGTGCGCACCGAAGAAGTCGCGCTGGCCCTGGATGAGCGCGGCGGGCAGGCGCTGTGCGCGGAGCCCGTCGTAGTAGGCGAGCGACGACGAGAACGCGGGCGTCGGGATGCCGGACTGCGCCGCGATCGCGACGACCCGGCGCCAGGCCTCCTGCGCTCCCGCGACGGCGTCGCGGAAGTACGGGGCGACGACGAGCGCGACGAGCGCGGGGTCGTCGGCGTAGGCGTCGGCGATGCGGTTCAGGAACCGGGCGCGGATGATGCATCCGGCGCGCCAGATCTTCGCGATGTCGCCCTTCTTGACGTCCCAGCCGTACTGCTCGGCGCCGGCGATGATCTCGTCGAAGCCCTGCGAGTAGGCGATGATCTTCGAGGCGTAGAGCGCGAGGCGCACGTCTTCGATGAACGCGTCGGCGTCGCCGTCGGCGACCGTCCACGCCTGGGCGGGGCCGGGCAGGTCGGATGCCGCCTCGCGCTGTGCGCGCTTCGAGGAGAGGCTGCGGGCGAAGACGGCCTCGGCGATGCCGGAGGTCGGGACGCCGAGGTCGAGCGCGTTCTGCACGGTCCACGCGCCGGTGCCCTTGGCGCCGGCCTCGTCGAGGATGACGTCGACGAGCGGCCGGCCGGTCGAGGCATCCGTCTGGCGCAGCACCTCGGCGGTGATCTCGATGAGGTAGCTCTCGAGCTCGCCGGTGTTCCACTCGGCGAAGATGTCGGCGATCTCGGCGGGCGACTTGCCCGTGCCCTGGCGGATGAGGTCGTAGGCCTCGGCGATCAGCTGCATGTCGGCGTACTCGATGCCGTTGTGCACCATCTTCACGAAGTGGCCGGCGCCGTCGGTGCCGACGTGCGTGACGCACGGCTCGCCCTCGGCGATCGCGGCGATCGACGCGAGGATCGGTCCGAGGGTCTCGTACGACTCCGCGGAGCCGCCGGGCATGATCGAGGGGCCGTTCAGCGCGCCCTCTTCACCGCCGGAGATGCCGGTGCCGACGAAGTGGATGCCGGTGGGGGCGATCTCGCCCTCGCGGCGGATCGTGTCGTGGAAGTTCGCGTTGCCGCCGTCGACGATGATGTCGCCCGGCTCGAAGCGCGCGACGAGTTCGGAGATGACCGCGTCGGTGCCCTTGCCGGCCTGCACCATGATGATCGCCGTGCGGGGCTTCGCGAGCGAGGCCACGAAGTCGTCGTAGCTCTCGGAGGCGACGAATCCGGCCTCGGGGTGTTCGCTCGTCAGCGTGCGCGTGCGCTCGGGGGAGCGGTTGAACACCGCGACCGTGTTGCCTTCACGGCTCGCCAGGTTGCGGGCGAGGTTCGACCCCATGACCGCGAGTCCGACGACGCCGATGTTTGCTGATGCTGATGCAGGCACGAACACTCTCCTCGTGAGTTTCTTGGGATCGACTCCAGCGTACTGTGAGCGAGGCTCACCGTTGCGCGACGTTGCTGAGAGGTCGGCGTCGGTGCGGCGTCGGTGGTTCCGAGAGGGCTCGCGCGGTGCGCACCCACGGGGCTGGTAGACTTCATGGTCGGTCATGTGCGCCTCTGGTGCGGTGGCCGTGAACTTCGGCGAGGGACGCCCTGGTTCGTCCGCGAGAGCGGACGCGACGGGTATCCGTGATCGACGCGGTAGGAGCAGGCTCCACGGCTTTTCCTCACGCTCTGCGCAGTCCGACTGCGCGCGTTCGAGTCGAGAACAACAGACAACGATCTGGGCCGCGAGCCCGCAAGGAGAGACATCATGGACGAAGACAACAAGGTCGTCGCAGACACCCGCGAGTCGTTCGGCAAGGGCGCTGCCCGCAAGCTGCGCGCCACCGGCAAGATCCCCGCCGTCGTGTACGGCCACGGCACCGAGCCGCGCCACATCGCGCTGCCGTCGCACCAGATCGGCCTGATCCTGCGCAAGGCCAACGCCGTGCTCGACCTGCAGATCGATGGCAAGAGCCAGCTCGCCCTCGTCAAGGACGTGCAGAAGGACCCGGTGCACCAGGTCATCGAGCACCTCGACCTCATCGTCATCAAGAAGGGCGAGAAGGTTCAGGTCGAGGTTCCCGTGCACGTCGAGGGTGAGACCGCGCCCGGCACGATCGCCGACCTCGATCAGCACACGCTGTCGCTCGAGGCGGAGGCCACGCACATCCCCGAGAACGTGGTCGTGAACGTCGAGGGCCTCGAAGAGGGCACGCAGATCCTCGCGGGCGCCGTCGAGCTGCCCAAGGGCGCCACGCTGCTCTCCGACCCCGAGGCGCTCGTCATCAACGTGCACACGCCGCAGAAGGTCGACCTCGGCGAGGAGGCCGCTGAGGCCGAGGCCGAGGGCGAGGCGACCGAGGAAGCAGCCGAGGCTGCTGCCGAAGAGGCTGCCGAGTAGCACTCGCACCACCGCGACGGGGCCCCGCCTCCCGCATCCGGGTACGCTCGGAATGCGGGGCGCGGGGCCCCGCCCGTTCCACGCCGCACCGATTCACCCCGCACCCGGAGGTCCGATGGGAATCCTCGACCTGCTGCGCCCACGCCGGAAGGACGACGCCATGCCCCAGAACACCTGGCTGGTAGTCGGCCTCGGCAATCCGGGCGCCCAGTACGCCGGCAACCGGCACAACGTCGGCCAGATGGTCGCCGACGAGCTCGCCGAGCGCATCGGCGCGCCGTTCAAGAGCCACAAGACGCCGTCGCGCGTGGCAGAGGGCTTCCTCCGCCCCGGCGGACCGAAGCTCGTGATCGCCAAGCCCAACAGCTACATGAACACCTCGGGCGGGCCGGTCTCCGCGCTCCTGAAGTTCTATTCGCTGAGCCCAGAGCAGCTCATCGTCGTGCACGACGAGCTCGACCTGCCGTTCGACACCGTCCGCCTCAAGCAGGGCGGCGGCCACGGCGGCCACAACGGTCTCCGCGACATCCAGAAGGCGACGGATGCCGCGCCGTTCCTGCGCGTCCGCGTCGGCATCGGCCGCCCGCCCGGTCGTCAGGACCCGGCCGACTTCGTGCTCAAGGACTTCTCGGGTGCCGAGCGGGCGACCCTGCCGAACCTGCTTTCGGATGCCGCGGACGCGGTCGAGGCCGTCGCGAGCGACGGCCTCGTGGCAGCGCAGCAAAAATTCCACGCGCCGAGCTGAACTCGCGCCCGGGGCGCCGGCCGATCAGATCAGCCGGCGGAGGAACTCCTCGGGTGAGAGCCCCTCGGCCTGCGCGCGGACGCGCAGGCGATCGATCTCCTCGGTCGACAGCTCGAGGGTGACGCTGTGCCATGCCTCGGGCGCTTCTTCGAGACTGAAGAGGGCGTCGTCGAGTTCGGGCTCGCCGAGCACGAGGTCCGGCGTTCCCAGGTCGACCGGCTCGGGCAGGTCTTCGGAGATCGCGGCGTCCACGGTGGGTGCGACCGCAGCCGTCGTCGCCCCGCCGTCTTCGCAGTCCGCGCTCCATCCGGGACCCGTCGGGATCTCGCGTCCACGCTGGTACGCCTCGGCGACGGCGCGAGCGCGGAGGTCGGCCGCCTCGTTGAGCGCGTGGCCGATGTGACCCTTGACCCACTCGAATCGGTAGCGGCGACCCGCGATTGCCTCGTCGATCTCCTGCAGGAGCTCGACGTTCATGACGACCTTGCCGTCGGCCTTGCGCCAGCCCTTGCGCTTCCAGCCGGGCATCCACTTCGTCACGGAGTTGATCACGTACTGGCTGTCGCACTGCACGAGCAGCTCGTCGTCGAGGTGGGCCGTGGCCCGGAAGAGCTCGAGCACGGCCTTCAGCTCGCCCTGGTTGTTGGTCGCGTGCTTCCAGCCGCCGGCCGCCCAGCACGAGTCGTCCACGTACCAGGCCCAGCCTGCAGGGCCCGGGTTCCCGAGGGCGGATCCGTCGGCGGCGGCGGTGATCATGCGGAGGGCCTCCTGGCGTTTCGACTGCGGCGCCCATCGTATCGGCCGGCACCGACGCGGCGCGGTTCTGCAACCCGTGGGAGGGGTGTCGGATGCGCCGCGTAGACTCGACGGGTGAACCTCCAGGGCTTTCTCACGGCGCTTTCGCGTGCCGAAACCATCGATGCGGCACTCGCCGAAGCCCAGCGGAACGCAGACTTCTCGGCACCCGCGGGCCTCGACGCCCCGCTGATCGCGGGCCTGCTGCAGCGCCGAGCCGACGCCGGCCTGCCGCCGGCCCTGCTCGCCGTCACCGCGACGAGTCGCGAGGGCGAGTCGCTGCGAGCCTCACTGGCGCCGTACCTCCCCGACGCCGAGCTCATCGAGTTCCCCGCCTGGGAGACCCTGCCGCACGAGCGGCTGAGCCCCTCGGCCGAGACGGTGGGTCGCCGTCTCCATGCCATCAGGCGCATGCACGACTGGGCGGCAGAGGGGTCGCGGCATCCGCTCGTCGTCGTCGCGTCGGTGCGAGCGGCGCTGCAGCCCCTCGCCGACAATCTTGCGTCGCTCGACCCCGTCGAACTCGTCGCCGGCGGGCGCGGCTACAACCTCGCCGAACTCGCGGTGCGACTCGTCGACCTTGCATATGCGCGAGTCGACATGGTCGCGCGACGCGGTGAGTTCGCGGTGCGCGGCGGCATCCTCGACGTCTTCCCGCCCACGGCCGACCACCCCGTGCGCGTCGAGTTCTTCGGCGACGAGGTCGAAGAACTCCGTGCGTTCTCGGTCGCCGACCAGCGTTCGCTGCCCGATGTCGTCGAGCGCGTGTCGCTCCCGCCGAGCCGCGAGCTGCTGCTCACCGAGCCGGTGCGGCAGCGCGCCCGCGAGATGGTGCACGAGTTCCCGAGCCTCGCGGGCCTCCTCGAGAAGGTCTCCGAGGGCATCCCCGTCGAGGGCATGGAGTCGCTCGCGCCCGCCCTGCTCGAACGACTGGTGCCGCTCGCGCACTACCTGCCGCAGGGCGCCGCCGTCGCCGTGCTCGAGCCCGAGCGGGTGGCCGGTCGGGCCGTCAACCTCGGCGAGACGAACCGGGAGTTCCTCGCCGCCGCGTGGAATGCCGCGACCGCCGGGGCCGCCGCGCCGATCGACCTCGCGGCGGGCGACTTCCTGACCGTGCGCGAGCTTCGCGACGCCGTGCTGTTCAGCACCCCGGGCCAGCCCGATCCGCAGCGCGTGTGGTGGAACTTCTCGGGCTTCGACATGGGCGACGCCGCCGAGGTCGTCGCCGCGGCCGGCGGAGGCGCAGCCGGCGGGGAGGCCGAGTCGCAGCTGACGAGCGCCACCACGACCGTGCGAGTCGTCGCCAACGCGATGCCGAGCTTCCAGGGCAACGTGGCCGGGGCCGTCGACCACGCCGCCGAGCGCCTGCGCGACGGGTGGACGCTCGTCGTGGCATCCGCCGGTCACGGCCTCGTCGAGCGCGCACGCGACGTGCTCGCCGAGGCCGGCCTCGCGGCCCGGCTCGTCGACGACGTGCCCGCCGAACTCGAACCCGGTGTCGCGTACCTCGTGCAGGCCGACGCCGCGCACGGATACGAGGTGCCGGGGGTCAAGCTCGGGCTGCTCGCCGAGTCCGAGTTCTACGGCCGTGCCGCCGGCTATGACGCACGCCAGGGCAAGAAGCTCGCGAGCCGGCGCCGCAACGTCGTCGACCCGCTGCAGCTGAAGGCCGGCGACTTCGTCGTGCACCAGACGCACGGCATCGGCAAGTTCATCGAGATGGTGCAGCGCGAGGTCGCGACGGGCGCGCGGCCGACCGGTCCGAGCCGCACCGCGGGCATCCAGCAGCAACCGACCGCGGTGCGCGAGTACCTCGTCATCGAGTACGCGCCGTCGAAGCGCGGGCACGCGGGAGACCGGCTCTTCGTGCCGACCGACCAGCTCGACCTGCTCTCGCGGTACGTGGGCGGCGAGGCGCCGTCGCTCTCCAAGATGGGCGGCAGCGACTGGGCGCAGGCCAAGGGCAAGGCGCGCAAGGCCGTGCGCGACATCGCCGTCTCGCTCGTGAAGCTCTACTCGGCCCGCATGGCGTCGAAGGGTCACGCGTTCGGCCCCGACACCCCATGGCAGCACGAGCTCGAGGAGGCGTTCCCGTTCACCGAGACGCCCGACCAGCTGCAGACGATCGACGAGGTCAAGGCCGACATGGAACGGTCGATCCCGATGGACCGCCTGCTCGCCGGCGACGTCGGCTTCGGCAAGACCGAGGTCGCGGTGCGCGCCGCCTTCAAGGCGATCCAGGAGGGCAAGCAGGTCGCGATGCTCGTGCCGACGACGCTCCTCGTCAAGCAGCACCTCGAGACGTTCACCGAGCGCTACGCGGGCTTCCCCGTGCACGTGCGCGCCCTCAGCCGGTTCCAGTCCGACAAGGAGGCGCGCGACACGATCGCCGGGCTCGCCGACGGCACCGTCGACATGGTCATCGGCACGCACCGCATCCTCACCGAGAAGGTGACGTTCAAAGACGTCGGCCTCGTCATCATCGACGAGGAGCAGCGATTCGGCGTCGAGCACAAGGACGCGCTGAAGAAGCTGAAGACCAACGTCGACATCCTCGCGATGAGCGCGACGCCGATCCCGCGATCGCTCGAGATGGCGGTCACCGGCATCCGCGAGATGTCGACGCTCGCGACCCCGCCCGAAGACCGTCACCCCATCCTCACCTTCGTGGGGCCGTACTCCGACCAGCAGGTGGCCGCGGCGATCCGTCGCGAGATGCTCCGCGAGGGCCAGGTGTTCTTCGTGCACAACCGGGTGTCGTCGATCAACCGGGTCGCGGCGCAGCTCGCCGAGCTCGTGCCGGAGGCGCGCATCGCCGTCGCCCACGGACAGCTCAACGAGCACGTGCTCGAGCAGATCGTGAACGACTTCTGGGAGCGCAAGTTCGACGTGTTGGTCTCGACGACCATCATCGAGACCGGCCTCGACATCACGAACGCGAACACGATCATCATCGACCGGGCCGACAAGTACGGGCTCAGCCAGCTGCACCAGCTGCGCGGTCGGGTCGGTCGAGGCCGCGAGCGCGCCTACGGCTACTTCCTCTACGACCCGGCGAAGCCGCTCTCCGAGACCGCGCACGACCGGCTCTCGACGATCGCCGCCAACAACGAGCTCGGCAGCGGCATGCAGGTCGCCCTGAAAGACCTCGAGATCCGCGGCGCGGGCAACCTGCTCGGCGCCGAGCAGGCGGGCCACATCGCGGGCGTCGGCTTCGACCTCTACCTCCGCATGATCGGCGAGGCCGTCTCGGCGTTCCGCGGCGACGTCGCCACCGGTCAGACCGAGCTGCGGCTCGAGCTGCCCGTCGATGCGCACATCCCCGAGGACTACGTCGACTCCGAGCGGCTGCGGCTCGAGGCCTACCAGAAACTGTCGGCCGCGAGCGGTCCGGCCGCGAAGGACGGCCAGATCGACCAGGTCGTCGACGAACTCGTCGACCGCTACGGCGAGCCGCCCGAGCAGGTCAAGCACCTCGTGGCGATCTCCCGGCTCCGCCGCGAGGCGCAGCGGGCAGGCCTCTCCGACGTCATCGCGACCGGATCGAAGCTCCGCATCGCGCCCGCGAACATCCCCGACTCGCGCCGCGTGCGCCTCGAGCGCATGTACCCGGGCGCCAAGCACTTCGCCCAGAACGACGTGATCCTCGTGCCGTTCCCCGTCACGAACGGCGAGCTGCCGAGCGACGCCGACCTCATCGACTGGGTGTCGCGACTCATCATCGCGATCTTCCCGATTCCCGAGGCTCCGGCGACGGATGCCGCGGGGCAGGCGTCCACCGCCGCTCCTGGCAGCTGACTCCGCCGTGGCGTCCGGCTGCCGCCACAGGATCGGAGATCGGCGCGATCTCGGATCCGAGCCGCCCGCGGATCCGAACCTGCGCAGAGCTCCGAGATCGTGGTGAAGCAGCTCGACGCGGCCGTCGGCTAGACCTTCAGGTGGCCCCACTCGGCGAGGAACTCCTCGACCGACATCTGCTCGAGGTCGGTGTTGATCGCCCGCAGCAGGGCATCGGCCTCGTCGAGCGATCCGGCGCGCGTGCGGATCACCGGAGCATCGGTACTCGTGCGCAGCACGACGAGATCGGCGACCGACGGCCCACCGAGACCCGTCGCCTCGCCCGCGATGAGCAGTGCGGCGTGCCACGCCTTGCCGAGCCCGCGACGGCGGATCTCGTGCAGCTCGGCGCGAAGGAATCGGGCGGCGGGCGTGCGGTCGCTCATCCATCCAGTCTGGTGCATCGCCCCGCCCCCCCCCGCCTCACCCACCACAGGCCACGGTCCGCCACAGGCCACAGGCCACAGGCCACAGGCCACGGGCCACAGGCCACGGTCCGCCACAGGCCACGGTCCGCCACACGATCGGAGATCCGCACAGCTTCGGACCCGAACCGTCCGATGGCTCCGAGATTGCGCATGTCCGTGCGGGCGCGGGTCGGCTCAGCGCGAGAACGCCCCGCCGACGCCGGCGTGGCCGCCGTGCCGCTTGTAGTGGCGCGAGCGCAGACTCACGACGATCGCCGAGACGACGATCGCGATGCCCGAGCCGAGCAGCACGGCGAGGGTGCCCTCGTCGGCGACCTCGGGCAGCCCGACGAACGCCAACTCGTTCATGAGCAGCGACACCGTGAAGCCGATGCCGCCGAGCGCACCGATGACGAAGAGGTCGCCGAGCGTCAGCGGGGTGCCCGTTCGCCGACGCACGACGAGCGCACCGAGGCCGCCCGCGAGCATGATGCCCACGATCTTGCCGACCGGCAGCCCGATGAGGATGCCCCAGAACGCGGGGTCGAGCTCGCTCGGCTGCACCTGCGGCACGGCGACCATCGCCGCCGAGAACGCGAAGAGCGGCAGGATCACGCCGTTCGACCACGGCTCGAGGGTGTGCACCGCCCGCCCGCCGGGACGGCGGGCCATGACGAGGCCGAGGGCCACGCCCGCGATCGTCGCGTGCACCCCCGACTGGTAGACGAAGTACCACGCGAGCACGCCGAGCACGATCAGCACGACCACGATCGGCCACTGCGGCTTTCGCGAGAGGATCCACGCCGAGCGCGGCTTCATGATGCGGCTCACGGCGCCGAACAGGGCGATGGCGATGCCCGCGAAGCCGAGCGAGGCGAGGTCGGCGTCGGCGGTGAAGAAGAAGGCGATGATGAGGATCGCGATGAGGTCGTCGAGCACGGCGAGGGCGAGGAGGAACACCCGCACCCGCGTCGGGATCCACGTGCCGAACATGGCGAGCACCCCGAGGGCGAACGCGATGTCGGTCGCCGTGGGGATGGGCCATCCGTCGACCGTCTCGGTGCCGGCCGTGAACGCGAAGAAGATGAGGGCGGGCACGACGACGCCGCCGACTGCGGCGATCGCCGGCAGCAGGGCTTTCGACAGGCTGTTGAGCTCGCCGATGACGAGTTCGCGCTTCAGCTCGACCGCGACGATGAAGAAGAAGATCGCGAGCAGCCCGTCGCTGATCCAGTGGCCGGCCGAGAGGTCGAGGCCGAGCCAGGGGAGGTCGATGTGCGCGTTCTTCAGGTCGATCAGCGCCGGCCCGAACGAGAGGTTCGCGACCAGGAGGCCGAGCACGGCGGCGATGAGGAGGAGGGCGGCGGCCCAGCGCTCGGAGCGGAGGAAGTTCATGTCGGACTCCAGTACGTGCACGAGCTGCGTGAGGAGCGCGTGCGACAAGGCGGAACGGTGACGACGGTCTCCCGTCGGCCGACCAGACTTCCCGGCACTCCTCCGAGCAGTCTACGGGCGGAGGGCAGTCCGCCCGGGCGGCGCGCCTGGGCTGGGCCGTCCACGCCTACGCTGGTGCGGTGCAACTCTCGCTCTGGGCGACGCTCCTCGCCGCGTGCTTCGTCATCAGCTTCACCCCGGGCGCGGGCGCGATCAACACGATGGGCAACTCCCTGAACGTCGGCTTCCGACGCTCGATCTGGGGCATCCTCGGCCAGCAGGCCGCGCTCATCGTGCACATCCTCATCGTCGCCGCCGGTCTCGGCGTCCTCGTCGCGGGGTCGCCCCTCGCGTTCGAGGTGATCCGGTACGCGGGAGCCGCGTACCTCGTGTACCTCGGCATCCGGCAACTGCTCGCGAAGCCGCAGCCGCCGGCCGCCGCTGACGACGGCGGCGCGGAGGACGGCGAGGGCGACGCCGACGGCGTCGACACGAACGAGGGCGAACCGGATGACGCGCGGCAGGCGCCAGCCGGGAGCGCAGAGTCGCGCTGGTCGATGTTCCGCAGGGGCCTCTGGGTGAATCTCCTGAATCCGAAGGCGATCGTCTTCTTCCTCGCCTTCCTGCCGCAGTTCATCCGTCCCGAGCAGCCGCTCCTGCCGCAATACCTGATCGTCGGGCTGACGGTCGTGGTGGTCGACGTGATCGTGATGTGGGGCTTCTTCGCGGTGGCGGCGCACGGCCTGCGGAGGTTCACCGGTTCGGTGCGCGGTCAGCGCGTGCTGAACAGCGTCTTCGGATCGCTGTTCATCGGGGTGGGCGTGCTCCTCGCCGTCGTGCACTGAGACCCGCGCGGAGGGCCCATCCGAACGACACCTTTCCGACCGACGCCACCTAGGCTGCCGGTATGAGCGCAGCGCACCCAGGACTGGACGAACTCATCGACACCGTGGCCCTGCTCCGTGCACCGGGCGGGTGCCCGTGGGATGCGGATCAGACCCACGAGAGTCTCGTGCAGTACCTCGTCGAGGAGAGCTGGGAACTCATCGACGCGATCGAGTCGGGCAGTCGTGAAGAGATGATCGAGGAGCTCGGCGACGTGCTCTACCAAGTGCTCTTCCACGCCGACCTCGCCGCCCACACCGACGGCGAGCGCTTCGACATCGACGACGTCGCCCGTCACATGACGGCCAAGATGGTGTCGCGGCATCCGCACGTCTTCGGCGATCGAGAGGCCGAGACCGCAGCCGACGTGGTCGCCTTCTGGGACGACCTGAAGGCCGATGAGAAGCCGCACCGCACAAGCGTGCTCGACGGCATCCCGCGCGGCATGCCGGCGCTCGCGCTCGCGCAGAAGGTGCTCGGCAAGGCCGAGAAGGTGGGCGTGACGGATGCCTCGGCGCTCGCCTCGCCCGCGACGGAGGACGAGCTCGGCCGAGCGTTGCTCGGCCTCGTGGCATCCGCCCGTTCGCAGGGCCTCGACGCCGAACGGGCGCTTCGCACCGCCGTGCGCGCCCTCGAAGACGAGGTTCGCGGCGCCGAGGCGTCGCGCACCGGCTGACGCGCCGACGCGACGCTCGCGGATGCCTCGGCGCAGGCGTAGCGTCGGACGGAACCCGACTCCCGAGGGAGGACGCATGGGCATCGAGGACTGGCGGCTCGAGGAGTTCTTCGACGCGTACGGCGAGGCGCAGCGCGACTTCGACGCCGATGCCACCGCGCGGCTCTGGGGGCTGCCGGGCATGGTGATCACCGACGAGTTCGCGGGCGCGCTCGAGAGCCGCGCCGACATGGCGGCCGGGCTCTCGTCGTCGTATCCGCTCTATCGCCGGCTCGGCTTCGCGGGGATCGTGCCCGAACTGCGGGCGGTGAGCTCGCTCACCGACGTGCTGTCGCTGGTGCGCGTGCGCTGGAGCTACCTCGACGCGGACGACGAGCTGATCGTCACGAGCGACGTCGAGTACCTCGTGCGCGACGATGCCGACGGGCTCCGCATCTACGTCGCCGTCGGCATCGACGAGGCCGACGCGCTGCGGAGGGCGGCGGCGGCCAAGGGGATCGAGCTCGACGCGGATTGAGCGGCGGGCGCCTCCGCGCTCACGGCGCCGAGGGCGTGCGCCGCGAACCCCGTCGCCGTGCTGGAAGAATGGTCGCCATGGCTGCATCCGTCACCCCTCCGCGCGGCATGCGCGACTTCCTCCCGGCCGAGAAGGCCCGTCGCGAGCACGCACTCGGCGTGATCCGCGGGGTGTACGCGGCGCACGGCTTCGACGAGATCGAGACGCCCGTGATGGAGGACTCGTCGCGCCTCCACGCCGGTCTCGGCGGCGACAACGAGAAGCTCGCCTTCGCCGTCATGAAGCGCGCGCTCAGCGCCGACGACCTCGCGCGAGCCGCGGCATCCGGCGACGCGCTCTCGCTCGCCGACCTCGGCTTGCGCTACGACCTCACGGTGCCGCTCGCGCGGTTCTACGCCACGCATCGGGCTGCGCTCCCGCCCGTGTTCCGCTCGATCCAGATCGCGCCCGTGTGGCGCGCCGAGCGCCCGCAGAAGGGCCGCTACCGCCAGTTCGTGCAGTGCGACATCGACATCATCGGCGAGGCGGGCTCGCTCGCCGAACTCGAGCTGCTCACCGCGACCGTCGCGACGCTCGACGCGCTCGGCCTCTCGGGGTGCACGATCCGTCTCAACGACCGGCGCATCCTCGCCGGCATCCTCGGCTCGTGGGGGGTCGCCGACGAACTGCGCGAGCGCGCGCTCATCACGATCGACAAGCTCGACAAGATCGGCACCGGGGGAGTGGCGGCCGAGCTCGCCGAGCTCGGCATCGTCACGGGCGATGCGGATGTCGCGGCCGAGCTCGAGGCGCTCACGAATGCCGACTGGCACCTCGCCGACGGCGTCGTTCCGCCGCCGAGCTGGCTCGACCGCGACGCCTACGCCGACCTGCTCGCGCTGCGCGCAGCGCTGCCCGACGCGGCCATCGAGTTCGATCCCACCCTCGTGCGCGGCATGGGCTACTACACGGGCACGATCTTCGAGATCGCGCACCCCGACTACGGCTACTCGCTCGGCGGCGGCGGCCGGTACGACGGCATGATCGGCCGCTTCCTCGGCCAGGAGGTGCCCGCGTGCGGCTTCTCGATCGGCTTCGAGCGCATCGTCGACCTGCTCGCCGTGCGCGACGAGGAGCGCCCGCGCGCGGTCGTGCTCGTCTACGACGCGGATGTCCCGGCCGGGCGCCTGCTCGCGCTGAAGCAGGAGCTCGTGGCATCCGGTGCTCGTGTGCGTCTCGAGCGCCGCGTGAAGAACCTGCGCGCCCTGCTCGACCGGGTGACCGCCGACGGATTCGACGCCTTCGCGCAGGTCGGCGCCGAGACGACGGATGCCGCGTCGCTCGCGTTCCGCGAGCTGGGCGAGTAGCTCTCGCGCCGCAAGCACGAGACATCCTCGACCTCTAGACTGGCTGGCGGATCACGACGGGGTCATCCGCTGCATACCCACCCATCACAGAGGAGTTCACTGTGGCAATCATCGAAGCTGTAGGCGCACGCGAGATTCTCGACTCGCGCGGCAACCCGACCGTCGAGGTCGAGGTGCTGCTCGACGACGGCTCGCTGGCCCGCGCCGCGGTGCCCTCGGGCGCATCGACCGGTGCCTTCGAGGCGTACGAGCTGCGCGACGGCGACAACGACCGCTACCTCGGCAAGGGCGTGCAGAAGGCCGTCGACGCCGTGCTCGACGACCTCGGCCCCGCCATCGAAGACCTCGACGCCGCCGACCAGCGCCTCGTCGACGCCGCCCTCATCGAGGCCGACGGCACCGACAACAAGAGCCGGCTCGGCGCCAACGCCATCCTCGGCGTGAGCCTCGCGGTCGCGAAGGCCGCGGCCGACTCGGCCGACCTGCCGCTCTTCCGCTACCTCGGCGGCCCGAACGCCCACGTGCTGCCCGTGCCGATGATGAACATCATCAACGGCGGCGCGCACGCCGACACCGGCGTCGACATCCAGGAGTTCATGGTGCTGCCGATCGGCGCGCCGAGCTACTCCGAGGGCCTCCGCTGGGGCGTCGAGACCTACCACGCGCTGAAGAGCCTGCTGAAGGCCAAGGGCCTCTCGACCGGCCTCGGCGACGAGGGCGGCTTCGCTCCCGACTTCGCGCACAACCGCGCGGCGCTCGACTTCATCTCCGAGGCGATCGAGAAGGCCGGCTTCAAGCTCGGCACCGACCTCGCGCTCGGCCTCGACGTCGCGGCGAGCGAGTTCTACGAGAACGGCGTCTACAAGTTCGAGGGCAAGGACCGCACGTCGGCCGAGATGAACGCGTACTACGCGGAACTGGCCGCCGCGTACCCGCTCGTGTCGATCGAGGACCCGCTCGACGAGTCCGACTGGGACGGATGGGCCGCCCTCACCGCCGAGCTCGGCACGAAGCTGCAGCTCGTCGGCGACGACCTCTTCGTCACCAACCCGAAGCGCCTCGCCGAGGGCATCGCGAAGAAGACCGGCAACTCGATCCTCGTCAAGGTGAACCAGATCGGCACGCTGACCGAGACCCTCGACGCCGTCACGCTCGCGCAGCGCTCGGGCTACACCGCCGTCATGTCGCACCGTTCGGGTGAGACCGAGGACACGACGATCGCCGACCTCGCCGTCGCGACCGACTGCGGTCAGATCAAGACGGGCGCGCCCGCCCGGAGCGAGCGGGTCGCCAAGTACAATCAGCTTCTGAGGATCGAAGAGGAACTCGGTGAGGCCGCGGTGTACGCCGGCCGCACGGCGTTCCCCCGCTACACGGCCTGAGCAGCATCGCATGTGACGGGGGCGGCCGAGTGGCCGCCCCCGTCCTCGCGTATCCGGGTGGCATGACGAGGAGGGGCGATGCGAGACGACACCGGTCGCTCCGGCCGCGTTCCCAAGCGTCCGACCGTGCCCACCCCGAAGCCCGCTGCGAAGCGCGGAGCCACGCCGGCCGCAGGTTCGAAGGCGTCGGCCGCGAAGCCGGGCACCGCGAAGTCCACCTCCGCGAAGGCGTCCACGCCGAAGGCGTCATCGGCGAAGCCGGGTGCATCCGCGAAGGCCGCCTCCGGCGCCGGCAGGAAGCCCTCGGCGCCCGCGGCCGGTCGGACCCCCGACCAGCAGGGCACCGCCGCCCGATCGGGCTGGCTCAGCGGCATCCGATTCTCAGGTTTCTCCCTCATCATGATGGGAGTACTCGTGCTCGCCGTCGTGGTGCTCGCGCCGACGATCGCGGCCTTCGCACAGCAGCGGCAGCAGATCGCCGAGCTCCGCGCCGCCGTCTCCGC
Source organism: Agromyces sp. Root1464 (assembly GCF_001427265.1). Lineage (NCBI taxonomy): Bacteria > Bacillati > Actinomycetota > Actinomycetes > Micrococcales > Microbacteriaceae > Agromyces > Agromyces sp. Root1464. The sequence goes on along the minus strand of NZ_LMFU01000003.1, from coordinate 541,144 downwards.
ACAGGAGGAGGAGGTGCAGCGCTTGCGCGATGAACGCGAACGCTGGAACGACGACACGTTCATCGTGACCCAGGCGCGCGAGCGCCTGTACTACGTGATGCCGGGCGAGGTGAGCTACCTCGTCATCGACGACCGAACGGCAGCGGCGAAAGCGGATGCCACGGCCGAGGTCTCGGCCGACGTGACCGAATCGAAGGGCGACTGGATGACCACCCTGCTCGACTCGGTGTTCACCGCGGGCCTCGCCCCCGATGCGGTGCCGCCGACCGACCCGGCCACCGACCCCACGACCCCGCCGCCCGCCGCCCCACCCGCCGAGGAGACCCGATGACCCGCCCGCCCTTCGAACCGGTGAGCGAGCGCGACGTGCGCATCGTCTCGGCGCAGCTCGGACGCCCGGCACGCGACGTCGTCGGCATCGCGGCGCGCTGCGTGTGCGGCGCTCCCACGGTCGTCGCCACGGCGCCGCGCCTGACCGACGGCACGCCGTTCCCGACCTTCTACTACCTCTCGCACCCGACGGCGACCGCCGCGATGTCGTTCCTCGAGGCCGCCCAGCTCATGGTCGAGTGCACCGAACTCCTCGCTGCCGACGCCGAAGTCGCCGAGGCCTACGGCCGCGCCCATCGCGACTACCTCGCCGACCGCGAGTCGATCGCCGTCGTGCCCGAGCTCGCCGGCATCTCCGCGGGCGGCATGCCCACGCGCGTGAAGTGCCTGCACGCGCTCGTCGCGCATTCGCTCGCCGCCGGCCCCGGGGTGAACCCGATGGGCGACATCGCGCTCGAGCGCTCGACCTGGTCGCCCGACGTCTGCCGCTGTCCCGACTACGGCGTCGACGAGGCGCCCTCGCTCGAGACCGCCGAGGAGCCCATCGAGTGAACCCGTCGACGCGCCCGCACCGCTCCGAACGCGCCTCGCGTTCCGGGCGATCCGGTCGCGCCCGCCGCCCGCTGGCGTTCGTCGTGCGCGCCACCGCGACGCTCGCGGCGGCGACGATGCTCGCGCTCGCGGGAGCCGGGGCCGCGCGAGCCGACCTCGTGCGCGACTACGAGTACTGGCTCGCCGACTACGGCTTCACGACGGCGTGGAACACCACGAAGGGCGACGGCGTCACGGTCGCCGTCATCGACACGGGCGTCAACGGCAACGTCGCCGAGCTCCGCGGCACCGTCGTCGGCGGCACGGATGTCTCGGGCCTCGGCACCCCCGACGGCCAGACGCCCGTCGGGGACGACGACACCCACGGCACCATGGTCGCGGGCCTGCTCGCCGGTCGCGGCACGGGGGAGGGCAGCGGGGTCATCGGCACGGCGCCCGAGGCCGACCTGCTCACGGTCTCGGTGGCATTCGGCCAGGACACGGGCGCTGCGAAGTCGAACGACGACCAGATCGCCGAGGCGGTGCGTTGGGCGGTCGACAACGGCGCCGACGTGATCAACATGTCGCTCACGCGCAACACCCCCGATTGGCCCGAGAGCTGGGACGACGCGTTCATGTACGCGTTCGATCACGACGTCGTCATCGTCGCGGCCGCGGGCAACCGGGGCAGCGGCACGAGCCAGGTCGGGGCGCCCGCCACGATTCCCGGCGTGCTGACCGTCGCCGGTGTCGACAAGGCCAAGAACGCGAGCCTCGACGCGAGTTCGCAGGGCATCACGATCGCGGTGGCCGCGCCCAGCGAAGACCTCGTCGGCGTGCTGCCCGACGGCAGCCACGTGCAGTGGGACGGCACGAGCGGTGCCGCCCCGATCGTGACCGGCCTCGTCGCGCTGATCCGCTCCGAATACCCCGACCTCGACGCGGCGAACGTCATCAACCGACTCATCACGACGGCCGACCCCAACGGCCAGACGGTGCCGAGCGCCCTCTACGGGTACGGCCTCATCGATCCGGTGGCCGCACTCGAGTCGAATGTCCCGAAGGTGGACGAGAATCCGCTCGGCAGCCTGGCCGACTGGATCACGCTGCATCGGCGTGCCGAGGTCGAGGCGCCCGACGAGGGAAGCAGCGTCGACCAGCCCATCGTGCCGATCGCCGACCCGCCGCTGCCTCGATCCGACGGTGCGCAGACGCTCCTTCCGACCCAGTGGACGCTGGCCTACATCACGGTGCCGCTCTCACTGGTCGCAGGGTTTGGTACGCTAGCAGCGCTGTTGGGCATCGGCGCCACTCGGCATACCAAGCGGACTGTCCGCATTCGCGAGCAGTGATCGCACGCAAATCAGCCCGCACGTCCCAAAACTGAGGAGTCCATTCACCGTGCCCAAGATTCTCATCGTCGGCGGTGGCTATGCGGGGTTCTACACGGCGTGGAAGCTCGAGAAGTGGTTGCGTGCCGGCGAGGCAGAGGTCACGATCGTCGACCCGCTGCCGTACATGACGTACCAGCCCTTCCTTCCCGAGGTGGCTGCAGGGTCGATCGAGCCGCGCCACTCGGTGGTCGCGCAGCGTCGCCACCTGAAGAAGACCAACGTGGTGACCGCGAAGGTCACGCACATCGATCACGCGGCCAAGACCGCGACGATCACGCCCGAACTCGGTGAGCCGTGGCAGTTCGACTACGACGTCGTCGTGGTCACCGGCGGCGCCGTGTCGCGCACCTTCCCGATCCCGGGCATCGCCGACAACGCGATCGGCCTGAAGTCGGTCGAAGAGGCCGTCGCGATCCGCGACCGCGTGCTCACGAACTTCGACAAGGCCTCGAACCTCCCCCCGGGCCCCGAGCGCGAGCGCCTGCTCACCTTCGTGGTCGTCGGCGGCGGCTTCGCCGGCATCGAGGTGTTCGCCGAGCTCCGCTCGTTCGCGAGCTCGCTGCTCGAGTACTACCCGCAGCTCACGTTCGACGAGACGCATTTCCACCTCATCGAGGCCATGGGGCGCATCATGCCCGAGGTGTCGCTCGAGACGAGCCACTGGGTCATCAAGCACCTCGCTCAGCGCGGCGCCGAGATCCACCTCGACACGCAACTCACGAGCGCGGTCGACGGCGTCATCGAGCTGTCGACCGGTGAGAGCTTCGAGACCGACCTCATCGTCTGGACCGCCGGTGTCATGGCGAACCCCGCGATCGTGCGTTCGAGCGACCTCCCCGTCGAGGAGCGCGGCCGCATCAAGACCCGTGCCGACCTGCGCGTCGGCGACGACGACGACTTCGTGGCCGACGCCTGGGCCGCCGGCGACATCGCCGCCGTCCCCGACCTCACCGGCGGCGGCGTCGGCGGCTACTGCGTGCCGAACGCGCAGCACGCCGTGCGTCAGGGCAAGCTGCTCGCGAAGAACATCGTCGCGGTCCTGCGCGGCGAGGAGCCGAAGCAGTACTTCCACAAGAACCTGGGTGCGGTCGCCGGCCTCGGCGTCGGCTCGGGCGTCTTCCAGTCGGGCAAGCTCGCGATCAAGGGCCTCCCGGCCTGGTTCGCGCACCGCGGGTACCACGGTCTGGCGATGCCCAGCTGGGAACGCAAGTTCCGCGTCTTCTGGGGCTGGTGGAACAACTTCTGGCTCGGCCGCGACATCGTCTCGCTGAGCGCCGTTCAGCAGCCGCGCGCCCAGTTCGAGCTGTTCGCCGCTCGTCCGAAGCCGCCGGCCGTCGAGGCGCCCGCGCCCGCTGCCTCACCCGCGAAGTCGGAGAAGCCGGCGAAGCAGGAGGCCGTCGCCGCCAAGTAGCGACGTCCCCTGACTAGGCTGTGACGCGGCGTCGCCCTTCGGGGCGGCGCCGCGCTCCCGTAGCCCAATCGGCAGAGGCAGGCGACTTAAACTCGCCTCAGTCTGGGTTCGAATCCCAGCGGGAGCACCGAAGAAGCTCGGCCGCGCAAGGGGGTGGGAACCACCGGCACGCGTTGGTATCTTCGTGACATGTCGTCATACCCGGAGCGGCTGGCACCCGCGCTCGACATCGACGCCCGACTCACCGAGATCGAGCGACGGGTGAACCTGCTCGTCAACACCACGCCCCTCAATGCCGCCGAGGCGTGGGCGGACTTCGAACGCAGCGACTTCGGCACGGCCCCGACGCTGCGGCTGCGACCGTTGGACTTCGACCCCGACCTGGCGCAGCGGGACCTGTACGACCTCGAGGTCGAGAACGTCGACGATCCGGCGCTGCACACGCTCTTCCGGGCGAAGCGGGACGAGATCGCCCGGCAGATCACCGCGCTGGAGGACCGCGACACGTCACGGTTCCTCTACGGCTCGCTCCAGCTGTACGGAACCGTGGCCCCTCCGCTGGCGGCTGCGGCGGAGGAGCTGCTCGAGACGATCCCCCCGCAGGCGCCCAGCACCCAGACCGTCACGGCCGGGGCTTTCGCCGACGCCGCCCGTGCGGAGTTCGAGCGCTACCGCGCCGTGTACCCCGACTTCCCTGTTCGTGTCGAGGTGCGGGACGACGTCTCCGAGCTGATGGTGTCGTTCGGGAGCCTGCTCATCCCGGAGTCCGCCGCCTTCCGGGCCGACCGGGTCGAAGCGCTGCTCCACCACGAGGTCGGCACCCACGTCGTCACATTCCAGAACGGTGCCCGGCAGCCGCTGAAGCTGTTGACCATCGGCCTGCCCGGCTACGACGAGACGCAGGAGGGCCTCGCCGTGCTCGCCGAGTACCTGACCGGCGGGTTGGACCCGCGGCGGCTGCGCGTGCTCGCGGCGCGAGTGGTCGCCGTCGGCAAGATGCTCGAGGGTGCAGGCTTCGTCGAGATCTTCGAGTCGCTGCGAGCCGACCATCGCATCCCGGCGCGCACCGCGTGGTCGATCGCCATCCGGGTCGTCGTCGGAGGGGGCTCGGTGAAGGACGCGATCTACCTGCGGGGCATCACGCGCATCATCGACGCCCTGGCTGAGGGCAGCACGCTCGACGTGCTGCTCGTGGGAAAGCTCGCGCTCGACCACATCCCCCTGGTGCAGGACCTGCTCGACCGCGAGGTGCTCCACCCACCGTGGGTTCGGCCGCGCTGGCTCGACGTGCCCGGTGCACAGGAGCGCCTGGAGAAACTGCGCGCGGGCGCGCAGGTGACCGACCTCTACGAGGGAGACGTGGCGGCATGAGACTGGCATTCCTCGTCAACGACGTCGATACCGAGGTCGACGAGTACACGACCACGCGACTCGCCAGGGCCGCAGCCAGGGGAGGCCACGAGACCTGGTACATCGGCGTCGGAGACCTCGAGCTCGGCAGCAGCGACGGACTCTTCGCGGCCATGGCTCGCGCTGCGAGGTGGGAGAGCGACGACACCCTCGCGAGCTTCATGAAGCGCATCAAGGCGCGCGACGCCGAGCGGATCGTGATGGACGACCTGGATGCGCTCGTCCTGCGCAACGAGTCGATCGACGACCTGCAGGAGCGTCCCTGGGCCAGCCCGATGGGCGTGGTGTTCGGACAGATGCTCGCGGAGCGAGGCGTGACGGTGGTGAACGACCCGGGCACCCTGCATCGCGCGACCAGCAAGCTCTACCTGGAGGAGTTCCCCGAGACGGTCAGGCCCCGGTCGCTCGTGACACGGAACAAGCAGGCGATCGAGCGGTTCGTGGACGAGGTCGGCCACTGCGTCGTCAAACCGCTGTACGGGGCCAAGGGACGCAACGTCTTCATGATCGACGGCCCGGGGGAGACCAACCTCGCGCAGATGACGGAGGCGGTCCTGCAGGACGGCTACGCCATCATCCAGGAGTTCATCGACGGAGCCGAGGACGGCGACGCCCGGATCTTCCTGCTCGAAGGCCGCATCCTCGAGCGCGACGGCAGGCCGGCCGCCTTCCGGCGCGTGCCCACCGGCAACGACCCGCGCGCCAACATCAGCACCGGCGGTCGGTCGGTGCCGCTCGAGATCGGCGAGGTCGAGCTCGGCATCGTCGAGGCCATGGGCGCCAAGCTCGTCGCCGACGGCATGTTCCTCGTGGGCATCGACGTGATCGGCGGCCACGTGGTGGAGATCAACGCGGAGAGTCCCGGCGGGTTCCAGAGCGTCGAGCGGCTCTACGACCTCGACATCGCCGAGACCGTCATCGAGGCCCTGGAGCGCCGCGCGAGCCCCTGAGCCGCATGCGGCTCGTGGAGGCTCGCGCGGTCACGTCAGCTGACGGCCTTGCGCACGATCTCGGTGACCTTCGCCTCGACCGCGGGTGTCCAGTTGCGCACCGCGAAACCGATGGGCCACAGGTCGCCGTCGTCGAGATTCGCCCGATCCTCGAAGCCGATGGTCGCGTAGCGGGTCTTGAACTTCGCGGCGGCCTGGATGAAGACGACGATCTTGCCCTCGGCGTTCGCGAAGCCCGGCATCCCGTAATACGTCTTCGGCACGAGGTCGGGTGCGACCTCGGTGACGACCTTGTAGAGGCCCTCGGCGAGCGACTTGTCCGCGGGCTCCATCTCGGCGATGGCGTCGAGCACCGCCTTGTCGCCGGCCGCCCGGTTCTTGCCGGCCTTCTCCTGGTCGCGGAGTTCCTTCGCGCGCTGCTTGACGGCGTCGCGCTCTTCCTTGCTCAGTCCTTGGGACGTATCTGCCTTCGCCATCTCGTGGTCCTTCCTCGGATCCTCATCGTCGCCGCCGCGTGGCGGGCCGTCGATGTCAGGCTAAGCGGGGGCGAATGCCTCGCGCTTCTCCATTCCTGATCGATGTCCAGCGTGTCGGAGTGCAGCGTGCCGGCACATCGGGTCGCTCCGGCGTCAGCTCAGCCGGTCGAGGCGCCGGAGGATGAGCCCCTCGCGGAGCGCCCACGGCGACACCTCGAGCTCGTCGACGCCGAAGGCGCGCATGGTCTCGGAGAGCACGACGGCGCCCGCCACGATCTGGAACGTGCGGTCGGCCGTGATGCCGGGCAGCGCCGGCCGCGCGTCGGCGGGGATGCGCGCGAGCCGCGGAGTCCAGTCGTCGAGGCCGTCGCGGGTCAGGATGCTGCGCTCGGTGTCGCCGAAGCCGTCTTCGACGCTCCCGGCGAGCCGGGCGAGCGAGCGGATGGTCTTCGACGAGCCGACGACGTGGTTCGGCGACGGCAGGGCCTTGAACGGCTCGACGGCCTCGGCGAGCACCTCGCGCGCATGGGCGCGCAGGCGCGCGACCTGTTCGAGGGAGGGCGGGTCGTCGGGCAGGAACGAGATGGTCGAGCGCCCGGCGCCGAGGGGCAGCGACCGCGCGACATCCGGTACCTCGTCGATGCCCTGCGCGATCTCGAGCGAGCCGCCGCCGATGTCGAAGAGCAGCAGGCGCCCGGCCGACCAGCCGTACCACCGGCGCACTGCGAGGTAGGTGAGCCGCGACTCGTCGTCGCCCGAGAGCACCTGCAGCCGCACGCCGGTGTCGCGTTCGACGAGGTCGAGCACGTCTTCGCCGTTCGCCGCCTCGCGGATGGCCGAGGTCGCGAACGCGAGCAGCTCCTCGATGCCGGCATCTCGCGCTGCGGATGCCGCTCCGCCGACCGCGGCGACGATGGCGGCGACGCCCTCCTCGCTGATGGCCCCGTCGGGCTCGAGGTAGCGCATGAGCCGCAGCACGGACTTGTGCGAGGCTGTCGGTATGGGGCGTGCGCCGGGGTGCGCTTCGACGACCAGCAAGTGCACCGTGTTGGAACCGACGTCGAGAACTCCGAGGCGCATGCTGCGAGCGTAACGGTTTTCGTGCATACTGATGCGACTGGGACGATCGTCCCACTTCAGTCGTCGATGGTGTCGAAGGAGTCGCATGGCCCGCATCCCCGCTTCAGAACGGCGCGCCGCGCTCGTGCAGGCGGCACTCCGTGTCGTGTCCCAGCGCGGAATCGCCCATGCCACCACCCGCGCGATCGTCGCGGAGGCAGGCATGTCGCTCGCGAGCTTCCACTACGCGTTCGACTCGCGCGACGAGCTCATCGACGAACTCATCACGACGGTCGTCGCTCGCGAGCAGGAGGCGGTGCTGCCCGACGACCTCCAGGGGCACGACATCCGCGACATGCTCGAGGCCGGGCTGCTGCGCTACTTCGACCACCTCCGCGCCGACCCCGAGCACGAGCAGGCGATGCTCGAACTCACGCAGTACGCGCTGCGCTCGCCCGATCGCCATCCGCTCGCCGTCGCCCAGTACGCCCGATACACCGAGCTCGGCGCTCGCTCCCTCGCGGCCGCCGCCGAGCTCGCAGGGGTCGTCTGGACCACGCCCGTCGAGCAGGTCGCCCGGGTGCTCATAGCCTTCACCGACGGGCTCACCCTCACGTGGCTCGTCACCCGCGACGACGACGTCGCACGCGCGGTCGCACACGCGGCCGCCGACGCCCTTTCGAGAATGGCCGAGCCCCGATGACGAGCCTCGATTCCGCGCCCCACCAGGCGCAGCCCACGACCGCCGCGCTGGGGGAGCCGGTCCGCCGGGTCTCCGCCGGCTGGATCGCCTCGTTCGCGACGGTCTGGCTCGGCATCTGGATGGCGCAGCTCACGCCCGTGCAGTTGCTGCTGCCCGCGCAGATCGACGCGCAACTCAAGCCCGACAACTGGGTCGACAGCGTCGTCGCGTTCGGCATCATCTCGGGCATCGCCGCCATCGCCACGATCATCGCGTATCCGCTGACGGGGGCGCTCTCCGACCGCACGACGTCGCGCTTCGGCCGTCGACGCCCGTGGATCGCGATCGGCGCCGTCGTCTTCGGCCTCTCGCTCGTGACGCTCGGCCAGCAGACCGAGATCTGGGCGATCGGGGCGACGTGGGTCGCGGCATCCGTCGGCTTCTGCATCATGACCGCCGCGCTCACCGCCACCATCTCCGACCAGGTGCCCGTGAACCAGCGCGGCTTCGTCTCGGGCTGGATGTCGGCGCCCCAGGCGGTCGGCATCATCGTCGGGCTCGTGCTCGTCACCGAACTCGTCACCGACGCCTCGCTCGGGTACATCCTGCTCGCGGTGATCCTCGTCGTGCTGGCGGTGCCGTTCCTCTTCCGGGCCGACCAGCCGCTCGCCCCGACCGAGCGCGTGCGCGTCACGGCCAAGGGCATCCTCAGCGGCTTCTGGATCAGCCCGCGCAAGCACCCCGACTTCGGCTGGACCCTGCTGAGCCGCGTGCTCGTCTCCGTCGGCAACGCGCTCGGCACGAGCCTGCTGCTCTACTTCCTGATGTTCCAGCTGAAGGACGAGAACGCCGAGGACGACCTGATCGTGCTCACGCTCATCTACATGGTGTTCGTGATCCTCGCCTCCCTCATCCTCGGCAAGCTCTCCGACAAGCTCGGCCGCCGGAAGCTCTTCGTCTTCATCGCCTCCGGCCTGCAGGGCGTCGCGGCCCTCATGCTCGGCCTGTTCCCCGACCTCACGGTCGCGATGGTCGGCGCGGGCCTCCTCGGCCTCGGCTACGGCTGCTTCCTCTCCGTCGACCAGGCGCTCGCGACGCAGGTGCTGCCCGACGCCGCGTCGCGCGGCAAAGACCTGGGCATCATGAACATCGCCTCGGCTGTGCCGCAGGCGATCGCGCCGATGATCGGAGCCGCGGCCGTCGTGGTCTCGGGTTCGTTCATGCTGGTCTTCCTCCTCGGCGCCGCCTTCTCGTTCGCCGGTGCATTCGCCGTCGCTCGTGTGCGGAGCGTGCGCTGATGACGATCGACCTGCGCAAGACCGGGTCACCGGTGTCGGATGCCGCCGACTGGCTGCGGCCCGAGAAGTACTGGCCGTCGCTGACCGCCGCCACCGCACACCTCGACGCCCCCGTCGGTGCACTGCACCTCGGGGCGCTGCGGCACAACGCCCTCGACATGCTGCGGCGCGCGAACGGCACGCCGATCCGCGTGGCCTCGAAGTCGCTCCGCGTGCGCGGCATCGTCGAGGCGCTCCTCGAGATGCCCGGCTACCACGGCGTGCTCGCCTACACGCTCGCCGAGGCGCTGTGGCTCGCCGAGACGGTCGACGACGTCGTGGTCGGCTACCCGACCGCCGAGCGCGCGTCGATCCGCCGGCTCGCGAGCGATGCCGAGCTCGCGAAGCGGGTGACGCTCATGGTCGACTCCCCGGCCCAGCTCGACCTCGTCGACGCGGTGCTGCCGCCCGGCAGGCGAGCATCCATCCGCGTGTGCCTCGAACTCGACGCCTCGTGGAACGCGCCGCTCCTCGGCCACCTCGGCGTGCGCCGCTCGCCCGTGCACGCGCCCGAGGACGCCGCCGCGCTCGCCGCGTACATCGTGAAGCGCCCCGGCTTCGAACTCGTGGGCATGATGGCCTACGAGGCCCAGATCGCGGGCGTCGTGAACCAGCCCGCCGGGCGCCCGGTCGACGGCGCCGTCAACCGCTGGATGCAGTCGCGCTCGATGCCCGAGCTGCGTGAGCGTCGCGGGCGCGCCGTGGCCGCCGTGCGCGAGATCGTGGAGCTCGAGTTCGTCAACGGCGGCGGCACCGGTTCGCTCGAGGCGACCCATGCCGACACGTCCGTGACCGAGATCGCGGCGGGCTCCGGCATCTTCGGCGGACACCTCTTCGACGGCTACCAGCACTTCACGCCAGCGCCGGCCGCGGCTTGGGCGCTCGACATCGTGCGTCGCCCGAGCCGCGAGCACGCCACGATCCTCGGCGGCGGCTGGATCGCCTCGGGGCCGCCCGCCGCCGATCGGCTGCCGAAGATCGTGTGGCCCGAGGGGCTCGTGATGGAGTCCCGCGAAATGGCCGGCGAGGTGCAGAGCCCCGTGAGCGGGCCGGCCGCCCGCGGCATGAAGGTCGGCGACCGCGTGTGGCTGCGTCACACGAAGTCGGGCGAGCTGGCCGAGCACCTGAACGAGTTCGCCCTGGTCGATGCGGGCGAGGTCGTCGACACCATCCCGACGTATCGGGGAGAAGGGAAGGCATTCCTGTGACGGTTCCGGGGGCCAGCTGGCACATGTGTACGGGTCGTGTGGGCATGGAGGCGCTTCAATGACAGCGACCGGAGCCACGTGGCGCAACTGGGGTCGCACGGAATCGGTGCGGCCCCTTCGCGTGGAGCGCCCGGCCACGGCGGAGGCGGTCCAGCGGGCGGTCGCGTCCGCCGCGGCATCCGGCCTGGCCATCAAGCCCGTCGGTTCGGGCCACAGCTTCACCGGCATCGCGGTCGCGCCGGGCGTGCAGCTCGACATGGCCGACGTCTCGGGCGTCGTCGATGCGGATGTCGCGACTGGCCGGGTCACGCTCGGCGCCGGCACCCGGCTGCACGACCTGCCCGAGCTGCTCGCACCCTACGGTCTCGCGCTCGCGAACATGGGCGACATCGACCGCCAGACGATCTCGGGCGCGACCTCGACGGGAACGCACGGCACCGGCCTCGGGTTCGGCGGTCTCGCGACGCAGATCGTCGCCGCGCGTCTCGTGACCGGCGCGGGCGAGCTCATCACCGTGAGCGAGACCGAGCGTCCCGAACTGCTGCCCGCCGTGCGCCTCGGCCTCGGCGCGCTCGGCGTGCTCGTCGACGTGACGCTCCAGCTCGTGCCGCGCTACGTGCTGCACGCGGTCGAGAAGCCAGAGCCGCTCGGCGAGGTGCTCGACGCCTGGGAGGAGCGGGTGCGCGGCGCCGACCACTTCGAGTTCTACTGGTTCCCGCACACCGAGGCGGCCCTGACGAAGACGAACACACGCCTGCCGGGCGATGCTCCGCGTCGTCCGCTCGGGCGCCTCTCGCGCTGGCTCGACGACGAGCTCCTCGCGAACGGCGCCTATCGCGGCGTCTGCGCCCTCGGCACGGTCGCTCCCGGCGTGGTGCCGGCGTTCGCGCGTCAGGTCGAGAAGCTCACGGGCGATCGCGACTTCGCCGACTTCTCGCCCCGGGTCTACGTCACGAACCGCACGGTGCGGTTCCGCGAGATGGAGTACGCGGTGCCGCTCGCGGCCGTGCCCGACGCCATGCGCGAGGTGCGTGCGCTCATCGAGCGGAAGGGCTGGCGCATCAGCTTCCCGATCGAGGTGCGGGCCGCGGCATCCGATGACAATTGGCTCTCGACCGCACACGGCCGCGAGTCGGGCTACATCGCCGTGCACCGCTACTACCGGGAGGACCCGACCGAGTACTTCGCCGCGGTCGAGGCGATCATGCGCGGTTACGGAGGCCGCCCGCACTGGGGCAAGATGCACTCGCGCGACGCCGATTCGCTGCGCGAGGTGTACCCGCGCTTCGACGACTTCCTGCGGGTGCGCGACGAGCTCGACCCCGAGCGCCGTTTCGCGAACCCGTACCTCGACCGGGTGCTCGGCGCCTAGGCACGCGACGACGAGGGGCGGATGCCGCGTGGCATCCGCCCCTCGTTCGTGCGTACAGGAGCCTCAGGGCGTGCGGCGACGCAGCGTGATCGAGCCGAGGACGATGGATCCGACGATCCACGCGACGATCACGAGGAGCTTCGCCGTGATCCACTCGGCGCTCTCCGAATCGGCGGCGACGGCCTGCAGGGCGTCGATCGCGAAGCTCAGCGGCAGCCACTCGCTGATCGCCTCGAGGCCCTCGGGCAGCTGGTCGCGGGGGATGAAGATGCCGCCGAGGAGGATCTGCGGGAAGACGATGAGCGGCATGAACTGCACGACCTGGAACTCCGACCGGGCGAATGCGCTCGCGAGCAGGCCGAGGGCGGTGCCGAGCAGGGCATCGGCGACGGCCACGGCGAAGAGCAGCCAGAGCGAGCCCTCGATCTCGAGCCCGCACACCCACACGGCGAAGGAGACGGCGATCGCGGTCTGGAACACGGCGAGGAGGCCGAATGCGAGGGCGTAGCCGAGGATGAAGTCGCCCTTGCCCATCGGCATCGAGAGCAGTCGCTCGAGGGTGCCGCTCCGGCGCTCCCTGAGCGTCGAGATGCTCGTGACGAGGAACATCACGATGAACGGGAAGAGCGCGATCATCGCGGGGCCGATGTCGGTGAAGTAGTCGGTGTCGACGAAGATCCACGCGACCAGGCCGATGAGCAGGCTCGGCACCACGAGCAGCAGGGCCACCGTTCGGTGATCGTGGCGGATCTGGCCGAGCACGCGTCCAGCGGTCGCGAAGGTGCGGGTGAGGTTCATCGCTCCGTCCTCCGCTTCGTCTCCCTCGTCGGGCGCAGATCGGGTTCGTCGCGTTCGATGAGTCGCAGGAACGCCTGCTCCACGTCGTCGGTGGCGGTGACCTGGAGCACGCCCTGCACGGTGTCGTCGGCCAGCAGCGCGCCGTCGCGGAGCAGCAGCAGCCGGTCGCAGCGCTTCGCCTCGTCCATGACGTGGCTCGAGATGAGGAGCGTGGCGCCGTCGTCGGCAAGGCTGCGGAAGAGCGCCCAGAGCTCGACGCGCAGCACGGGGTCCAGGCCGACGGTCGGTTCGTCGAGCACGAGCACCTCGGGCGCGCCGAGGAGCGCCGCCGCGAGCGAGACCCGGCTGCGCTGCCCGCCCGAGAGCGAGCCGACGAGCCGGCCGGCCACCGGGCCGAGCTCCGTGCGTTCGATGACGCGATCGATGTCGGATGCCGGTGCGCCGATGATGCGTCGGAAGTAGGCCAGGTTCTGGCGCACCGAGAGGTCGTCGTAGACGCTCGCCTGCTGGGTGACGTAGCCCATGCGGGTGCGGAGGGCCCTGCTGCCCGCCGGAAGGCCCAGCACCTCGATCGTGCCGGACTTCACGACCTGCACGCCCACGATCGCGCGCATCAGGGTCGTCTTGCCGCTGCCGCTCGGTCCGAGCAACCCGATGATGCGGCCGCGCGGCACGGCGAGCGAGAGGCGGTCGAGCACGGGTGCGCCGCCCCGCACGACGGTCAGGTCCTGCACGATGATCGCGGCGCCGGACGTGGCATCCGAGTTATTCATCATGTGCTGAATCATTCGCCGATGGCGCCGTGCTGTCAAGCGTTTCCGGACTCCCGGTCACGTGCCCGTTTCCGGACTCCCTGTCAGGTGCCATTGCACGGCGGGGCCGACCCGCCGCACGAGCTCCTCCACGTCGGCCGAGGCGACGGGCTCGAACTCGAGCACGTACCGCACCATGATGACCCCGACGAGCTGCGACGCCGCGAGCTCGGCCCGGAGATCGGCGTCGTCGGCATCGCCCAGCGCGGTGGCGATGCGCTGCATGATCTCGCGGCGGAGGAACTCGCGGAGCATCCGGGCGACCGGGCCCTGGCCGATCGCCGAGCGCAGCGCTGCGACCGCGGCCGGGCGGACGGCGCCGGAGTCCCATGCCGTGAGCACCGCGCGCACCAGACGGCCGCCGAGCTCGTCGATCGGAGCGGCGAGCGCCTCCCGCACGACACGTTCCGGGCGCAGCGGCACCTCGACCACTTCGGCGACGAGCGCCTGCTTGCCGTCGAAGTAGTGGTGCACGAGCGCGGGGTCGACCTGGGCGCGACGAGCGATGGCACGCATCGAGGCCGCCTCGTACCCATGCTCGGCGAATTCGGCGGTCGCGGCAGCCAGGATGCGGGCACGAGTGTCACCTGCGTTCGCCCCGCGGGGCCGGCCGCGCCGACGGCGTTCGGAGTGCTCCGTCACAGCCTGAGCCTATGCCCGGAGATCGCTCTCCGGTTCCTCCGAGTCTCATGGGAAGCACAGCTCACCCGAAGGCTCGCTCGGTACACTGAAACGACACAGCAACTGTCGCTCAGAGCGCTTAGGAGTCCGTGCCATGGAATGGCTCATCCCCGTCATCATCGTCGTCGCGCTCGTGGTGATCATCGGCATCTACCTCTGGGCCACGTACAACTCGCTCGTGACGCTGAACGTGCGCGTCGACGAGGCGTGGAGCGACATCACGGTGCAGCTGAAGCGACGTGCCGACCTCATCCCGAACCTCATCGAGGCGGTCAAGGGCTACGCGGCGCACGAGAAGTCGGTCTTCGAGTCCGTCACCCGGGCGCGGGCCGAGACGTTGACCGCGCAGGGCCCGGCCGAGGCCGGTGCGGCCGAGAACCACATGCAGCAGGCGCTGAAGTCGATCTTCGCGGTCGCCGAGGCGTACCCGCAGCTGCAGGCGAGCCAGAACTTCCTCCAGCTCCAGTCCGAGCTCGTCGACACCGAAGACAAGATCCAGGCCTCGCGCCGGTTCTACAACGGCGGCGTGCGCGAGCTCAACACGAAGATCAAGGTCTTCCCGAACACCCTGTTCGTGCGCAGCCTCGGCTTCCACGAGCGCGACTTCTTCGAGGTCACGGAGCCCGCGGCGATCGCCGAGCCTCCGCGCGTGCAGTTCTAAGGGCCGGCGTTGTACCGCGCGATCGCGAAGAACAAGCGCAACACCGTCTTCATCGTCCTGTTCTTCCTCGCCATCATCGGCGGATTGGGCTGGCTGGCGGCGTACATCTACCACGACGTCACGATCGTGGTGGTCACCCTCGTGATCGCCACGGCGTACGCACTGTTCCAGTACTTCACGGCCGATCGGCAGGCGCTCTCGATGTCGGGAGCGGTCGAGCTGCACTCCAAGGCCGATCACCCGCGTCTCTGGCGCACGGTCGAGAACCTCTCGATCACGACCGGCACCCCCATGCCGCGCGTGTTCGTGATCTCCGACCCGGCGCCGAACGCGTTCGCCACCGGCCGTGACCCCGAGCACGCCGTCGTCGCCGCGACCACGGGGCTTCTCGAGATCATGGACGACGCCGAACTCGAGGGCGTCATGGCCCACGAACTCGGGCACGTGCGCAACTACGACATCCGTCTCTCGATGGTGGTCTTCGGTCTCGTCGTCGCCGTCGGGTTCATCTCGGACATGCTCGTGCGCATGGCCTTCTTCGGCCGGGGCAACAACAACGGCAACCCGATCGTCATGATCTTCGGCCTCGTCGCGATGCTCATCGCACCGCTCGTGGCGAGCCTCGTGCAGCTCGCGGTCTCGCGTCAGCGCGAGTACCTCGCCGATGCCACCGGCGCGATGACGACGCGTCACCCCGACGCGCTCGCGCGGGCGCTCCTGAAGCTCGAGACGTACGGCCGGCCCATGCAGCGGCAGAACTCGTCGATGGCCCACCTCTGGATCGCCGACCCGCTGAAGCCCGGCATCATGGACAAGCTCTTCGCCACCCACCCGCCGATCGCCGACCGGGTCAAGCGGCTCGAGGAGATGGGCGGCGCGTTCTGAGCGCTCGCTGCACCGCGAGTTCGTCGTCGGTCCTGACGCGACTGCAGTCGAGCACGCCACAGTTCAACGTGCGGTGGACTCCCCGTCGGCCGCCCACGCCGCGCCCAAGGCGAACAACGTCGACACGCCGTACTGCTCCATGGCCGCCGCAATGCGGCGCCGACCTGTTCGCGGGTTGATCCCGAGCCTGCGAGATGCCGCGTCGAGCGTGACGCCCTGCTTCATCAGCGCAAGAAGCGGCCCCCACGGCTGCTGCGTCCCACCGATCGGCTCGCCGCGACGCCAGAGCTCGCGGAACAGGCATCGGCCCAGCTCGGCGAGCGCCGCGCTGCGGACACCGACCACGCTCGACGGCCAGCCCTCGCCCCACTCGATCGGGAATGCGAGCACCTCGCCGTCGATCCAGAACCAACTCGGAAGGTCGTCGAGAAGGCGGAACTCCACCCCGACGGCAGCGTAGCGCTCGGCGATCGCCACGAGCCGGGCGTCCCCTGCCATCGAACGCGGGAGAATGGCTCGCACCGATCGCTTGCCCGCGAACATCTCCGCGAAACGGCCGGCGCGCGCGGGATCGGTCTGCAGATAGCGCCCGAGATCGGGAAGCACCGACCAGGCGGACTCGCTCTGCTCCCGCGCGATGTCGAACCAGAGGTCTTCTGCCGCCTGCGGCCCGTGTCGCACGAAGACGGGGACGATGTCGCCGGATGCCTCGCCCACAGCCCAGTGGCGCAGGAGCGTCGGAAGGTCTGCAACGAGCGCCTCGATTCGCGAGGCGGCCTCGTCCGCCGACTGCCGCATCAGACGTGCTTCGCGACCGACGACGTCGGCCGTCCACCTCGCCGGCGTCGCCCACGCGATCGTCCCATCGTGCGCCGAGATCGCACCTGTCCGCGCGAGACGGGCAACGGCGGCGGCCGTCTCGCCCTCATCCGCGTGCGCGGTGATGGCGAGCTCCGCCACCGTCTCAGGACGGCTGCGGTAGATCAGTTCGAGCAGTGCCCGATCCTCCATGTCCACCTCCGGAGCGTGTGGACACCATCATGGCGCATGTGACCGCATCCGGACGCCCTCTAGCGGCCATGGCCGGAAGCGGAGGTTGTTCTGTCCGCTTCTGTCCAGCCACACTGATCTGTGGGACCGGAGTCCATGGCTTCGTCTGCAACAAGTGAGGAAGCCATGGCTCCGCCGACGGATCGTCTACGGGGGCAGCGATATGAACGGCAAGAGCGGCACGAACCAGGGAATGGTACGCGTTGTCGCCGTCACGGCGATGGCAGTACTCGCGCTGGGCGTCACGGCGTGCACCGCGGGCACGACCGACGAACCGTCGCCGAGCGGGTCCGTCGTCGCACTCGGCGAAGCACCCAATCAAGACGTCGTCGAGCTCTACACGGATCGCGACACGGCAGTGGCCGCCGCCGTCGATGCGCTTCCCCGGTTCATCGAGAAGGCGCTCGAGCAGACCGGAGTGCCCGGCGCGGCCGTCGCGGTCGTCTCGAACGGTGAGGTCGTGTTCGAAGAGGGATACGGTGTGCGGGACGTGTCGACCGGGGAGCCCGTCAGCGTCGATACCGTCTTCCAGATCGCGTCGCTGTCGAAGCCGCTCTCGTCGAGCATCGCTGCGAAAGCCATCACCGAAGACGCCGATCTGTCGTGGGAGGACCCGGTCGTCGAATACCTCCCCGACTTCGCGCTGAACGATCCGTACGTGACCGAACATGGAAAGATCGCCGACTACTTCTCGCACCGCACCGGCATTCCGACCGGCGGCGGCGATGACCTGGAGGACATCGGCTTCGATGTCGACTACATCATGGCCCACATGAACCAGATTCCGCTGGCGTCGTTCCGCGACACGTACCAGTACTCCAACTTCGGACTGACGGTGGGCGGCGAGGCGGTCGCGGCGTCGCGCGGGCAGACGTGGGCGCAGACCGCGAACGAACTGCTGTTCGAGCCGCTCGGCATGACGTCGACGACGACCGTCCACGACGACTATCTCGCCGCGGATGACCGCGCGGCGATGCACGCTCGTACCGGCGAAGGACAGTACGAGCAGCTGTTCGACCGTGACGCCGATGCCGAGGCTCCTGCCGGCGGTGTCGCCTCCACCGCCGGAGACATCGCGAAGTGGATGAACATGGTGCTCGCGAACGGCGAGGTCGACGGCGCGGAGTTCATCGACCCGCTCGTGCTCGCCAAGACCTACTCGGCGCATTCGATCACCGGCGGCGATGCCAAGGACCTGACGTCGCGCACCTCGCACTACGGATTCGGCACGAACGTCGGTGCCACCGTGACCGGCCGCGTCAGCATCAGCCACTCCGGCGCATTCGGGTGGGGTTCCGCCACGAACGCCACGATGATCCCCGATCTGGACCTCGGGATCGTCGTGCTCACGAACGGAGCGCCGTCGGGGGTTCCGGAAGCGGTCGTCTCGGAGTTCGTCGACCTCGTTCAGTTCGGCGAGGAGACGCGACCCTGGTTGGACCTCTGGCCCGGCGTCTTCGAGCACTTCTCCGACCCGGCGGGCGACCTCGTCGGCGAGGAGCCCCCCGCAGATGGCGCGGCAGCGGGTCCGGCCGCCGACTATGTCGGCACCTATACGAGCCCCTACTTCGGCGACTTCGTCGTGACCGAGGACAACGGCACCCTCACGGGCGCGCTCGGCCCCGAGGGCGGCTACACGTTCGAGATCGATCCGTGGGACGGCGACACGCTGTCCTTCGTGCCAACCGGTGAGAACGCGCTCCCCGGATCGCTCTCCTCGGCGGTCTTCGTCCGCGAGGGCGGGCAGATCACCGGAGTCACCTTGACGTACTTCAACAAGTTCCCGGCACCGGGGCAGGAGCCGAACGGGCTCGGCGTCTTCACCCGGGCCGGCTGAGCCTCTCTGTTCAGGCCGACGCTGTTCAGGCCGACGCTGTTCAGGCCGCCCCGCGAAGTTCCGACGCCAGTGCGGGGGAGAGGTCGCCGCGCCCGGTGACGCTCACCTCGCCGAGCCCCTGCCAGGCAGCCGCGCGCTGCAGCACGGGCACGAGGCGTGCAGCGGTCTCGGCCGGCGCCCCTGGTTCGCTCCAGGCCGACTGGACGCGCAGCACGCCCGCCTGCCGGTCGCTCTTCAGGTCGACTCGGCCGACGACGCGATCGTCGATGAGCACCGGCAGCGAGTAGTACCCGAACTTGCGCTCGGGCTCGGGCGTGTAGATCTCGATGCGGTAGTGGAAGTCGAAGAGGCGCTCGGTGCGCGGCCGGAACCACACCACTGGGTCGAACGGTGAGAGCACCGCCTCCGTCTCGATGCGCCGCGGCCGCTTCGCGTCGCGGTGCAGCCAGGCCGGCGTCTGCCGCGCCCCGGTCGTCCACCCCGGCACCTCGACGGGCAGGAGCACCCCGGCCTCTTCGAGTTCGGTGATCGCCTGCCGCACGGGAGCGCGCTTCATGCGCCAGTAGTCGGCGAGGTCGGCCTCGGTCGCGATGCCCTGAGCGGATGCCGCGAGCCCCACGAGTTCTCGAACGGCGTCGGTTTCGGCGGGGGCGCTGCCCAGCAGCTCGCTCGGCAGCGCCTGCTCGGGCAGGGCGTAGACGCGTTCGAAGCGGCGCCGCTCGACGCACACGACGTCGCCGGTGCGGAACATCATCTCGAGCGTTCGCTTGACATCGGACCAGCCCCACCAGGGGCCCCGGCGCTCGTTGGAGTCATGCTCGATCTCGCTGGCGCGCATCGGGCCGTTGGCCGCGAGCTCGGCTCGGAGCCACTCGGCGAGCGAGCGATTCTCGGTGACCCATCCGCCCCAATCGCTGCCCTTGGCGCGATACTCCTCGCGGCGGAACTCGAACAGCGGCCAGAGCTCGCGGGGGATGTACGCGGCCTGGTGCGCCCAGTACTCGACCATGCGACCCCGTCGTCCGGTCGTGATGCGGTCGAGCACGGTGCGGTCGTACGCGCCGATACGGCTGAACGCGGGCAGGTAGTGGCTGCGCTCGAACACGTTGACCGAGTCGATCTGCAGCAGCGCGAGACGATCGATGACGCCGTTGACGGCGCGCGTGCCTGGCGACTCGGGCAGCGAGCGTGAGAAGCCCTGCGCGGCGAGCGCGATGCGACGGGCGAGGGCGGGGCTGACGACGTCGACCATGATCACCGACGATAGCGGGCACGACCGACACCGCAGGGCCGCGGGGGCGCGCGGCATCCGTCGCCCATGCCGCCCGGTTCATACGCCGCGCCTAGACTGGAGCGATGACGGACTCCACGGGGCGGAAACGGGGCCGATTGTCGCGGGGCGCAGCGGAGACGCCGCCGCCCGCGCAGGTGGAGTCTGCGCCGCACGAGGTGACCGAGAGCATCCCGTTCGGCGTGCGTCTCGCCGCCAGCTGGTCGTGGCGCATGCTCCTCATCGGCGGCGTGCTCGCCGTCGTCGTCTTCCTGATCATCCAGCTGCGACTGATCGTCATCCCGATCCTCGTCGCGGTGCTGGTCGGCGCGCTGCTCGTGCCGTTCTCCGGCCTGCTGCAGAAGCACCGCTGGCCGAAATGGCTCGCGGTCACGACCGCCATGCTCTCGGCGCTGATCGTGGTCGGCGGCCTGCTCACGCTCGGGATCACGCAGATCGTGCGCGGCTCCGACGAGCTCGCCGCGCAGTCGCTCGTCGCCTGGGACCAGTTCCGCGAATGGCTGCTCGAGGGCCCGTTCCACATCACCGAGGCCCAGCTGAACGACTGGGTCGATCAGATCATCACGTCGGTGCAGCAGGACTCCAGCGTGCTCGTGAGCGGTGCGCTCTCGCTCAGCTCGACGCTCGGGCACTTCCTCGCGGGCATGCTGCTCGCGCTCTTCGCGACGCTCTTCATCCTCATCGACGGCCGCGGCATCTGGAACTGGATCGTCGGCATCTTCCCGCGTCGCGGCCGTGCCGCGATCGACGGGGCCGGGCATGCCGGCTGGGCGACGCTCCAGAACTTCGTGAAGGTGCAGATCCTCGTCGCCACGATCGACGCGATCGGCATCGGACTCGGCGCGTTCTTCCTCGGCGTCCCCCTCGCGGTGCCGATCGCCATCCTCGTGTTCCTCGGCTCCTTCATCCCGATCGTCGGTGCGGTCGCCACCGGCGCACTCGCCGTCTTCGTCGCCCTCGTCTACAACGGACCCGTGATCGCGCTCATCATGCTCGGCATCGTGCTGCTCGTGCAGCAGGTCGAGGGCCACGTGCTGCAGCCGCTCATCATGGGCACCGCCGTGAAGGTGCATCCGCTCGGCGTGGTCGTCGCGGTGGCGACCGGTTCGCTCCTCGCCGGCATCCCCGGTGCGCTCTTCGCGGTGCCCGTCGCCGCGGTCGTGAACGTCATGATCCTCTCGGTCGCGAGCGGCGCGTGGAAGAACGATGCCGCACCTCCGCCGCCGCCCCGTTCGGCGCTCTGGCGCACGGTGCCGCAGCGCCCAGGCTACAAACGAGGAGAATGAACGACTTGACGCCCACGATCACGATCGCAGGACCGAGCCTCGCCGATTTCGAGCGTGCGCGAGGCGTGGTCTCCGTCGTCGCCCGGCAGACGCCCATGGAGTCCTCGCGGTTCCTCGCCGAACTCCTCGGCGTGCCCGTGCACCTGAAATGCGAGAACCTGCAGCGCACGGGCTCGTACAAGCTCCGCGGCGCCTATCACCGCATCGCCGCGCTGACCGAGTCGGAACGCGCACGCGGGGTCGTCGCAGCCTCGGCCGGCAACCACGCACAGGGCGTCGCGTTCGCCGCGCGTGAACTCGGCATCAGCGCCACGATCTTCATGCCCGTCGGCGTCGCGCTGCCGAAGCTCGAGGCGACCCGCGCCTACGGCGCGGACGTCGTGCTCCGCGGCGACTCCGTCGGCGAGACGCTTGAAGCTGCGGCGGTGTTCGCCGACGAGACCGGCGCCGTCATCATCCCGCCGTTCGACCACCCCGACGTGATCGCGGGTCAGGGCACGCTCGGACTCGAGATCCTCGAGCAGACGCCCGACGTCGCGACCATCATCGTGCCCATCGGCGGTGGCGGGCTCGCCGCCGGCATCGCGAGCGCCGCCAAGCAGCGCGCCGCCCAGCTCGGCCGCACGATCCGCATCGTCGGCGTGCAGGCCGAGAACGCCGCGCCCTACGTGGCGTCGCTCGCCGCCGGCTCGCCGCAGCGGGTGCCGGTCGTGCCGACCATCGCCGACGGCATCGCCGTCTACCGGCCCGGCGAGCTGAACTTCGAGATCATCCGCGAGGCGATCGACGAGATCGTCACAGTCACCGAAGACGACATCGCGAGGGCGCTCCTCGTGCTGCTCGAGCGAGCGAAGCTCGTGGTCGAGCCGGCCGGCGCGGTCTCGGTCGCCGCCATCATGACGGGCCAGATCGTCTCAGACGGCCCGGTCGTCGCGATGCTCTCGGGCGGCAACATCGATCCGCTCCTCATGCAGCGGGTGATCGCGCACGGGCTCGCGGCATCCGATCGGTACCTCACGCTCCGCATCGGCATGCCCGACCGTCCCGGCCAGCTCGCCCGCATCGCCGAGCTGCTCGCCGAAGCGAACGCGAACGTCATCGAGGTGCTGCACACGCGCCACGGATCAGGACTGCAGATCTCGGAGGTCGAGCTCAAGCTCTCCATCGAGACCCGCGGTCCCGACCACCGGGCCGAGGTCGTCGAGGTGCTGCGCCGAGCCGGCTACGAGCCCGTCGTCGACAACGACTAGTCGGGGTTCCGGTCAGGTCGCGGAGGAGGCCTCAGGCCTACTGGCCGCCCCAGGTCTCGACGCTCGTGACCTCGACATCGATCTCACGGCCGTTGGGCGCGGTGTAGCTCGTCTTCTCGCCGACCTTCAGGCCGAGGATCGCGGCGCCGAGCGGGCTCTGCGTGCTCCAGACGTCGAGCTCGGAGTCGCCGGCGATCTCGCGGCTGCCGATCAGGAACGTCTCTTCATCGCCCGCGATGATGGCCGTGATGACGGTGCCGGCCTCGACGACGCCCGACGACTGCGGCGCCTCGCCGACCTCGGCGGTGCGGAGCAGTTCCTTCAGCTGACGGATGCGGGCCTCCATCTTGCCCTGCTCGTCTTTGGCGGCGTGGTAGCCGCCGTTCTCCTTGAGGTCGCCCTCCTCGCGCGCGGACTCGATTCGCTTCGCGATCTCTTCGCGGCCGTGCGTGGAGAGGTGCTCGAGTTCCCCTGCCAGGCGGTCGTAGGCCTCCTGGGTGAGCCAGGTCGCGGTGACGTCCTGCGCCATGATGCACACTCCCGTGTCATGCAGCCTCGACTGCACTCCGTATAGACGTGTCGCCCCGACGGATGTCGGAGCGAATGCCCCATGTTAGGTGAGCCAGCAACCGTAAATCAAACCGGTGTTCGCCTCCTGGGCGACTCGTACCGTCTCGGTCAGGCTGCGGAGGTGCCGATCTGACGCCGGCACCTCGACGATCTTCCAGCCCACGACCGTGAAGTCCTCGTTGAAGGCCTGCACGGCGCACGCGGTCTCGTTGCCCGGCGGGACCGACAGGGTCCAGGTGACCTCGACGGCCCGGTCCTCGTTCAGGAGGCGGTGGCCGGTGTCGGTGACCTCGATCTGCGGCTTCTGGCCGTCGAGACCGGCCCAGACGACCCACGCGACGAGCACGATCGCGAAGGCGATCGCTCCGCCGATCAGCAGCATGCGGTCGCGGGTGCGGTGCGTGCGGGTGCGCCCGTAGCGCTCGTCGAGCGCGCCGTCGCCAGGTGCTGCGTTCGAGGGCGCCGAGTTCGAGGGCGCTGCGTTCTGGGGCGTGGTCACCGCAGGCTCCTCGGGGGTCGATCGTCTAGGCTTGGATTCAAGCCTAACGCGCCCGGCGCAGGCCGATGCTCGACAGTGCAAGCGTGGATCACCGCACGCGTGAAAGAGAGTCCGATGCTCGTCGTCCCAGCCCTGATCGTCCTGGCCGAAGACGAGGAGTTCGACCCGAACACCGTGACGCCCGGCATCTGGGGCTTCGTGATCACGTTCCTCATCATGGTCGTGGTGGTGCTGCTCGTGCTCGACATGGTGCGCCGCATCCGCCGCACGAACTACCGCATCGAGGTGCGCGAGCAGCTCGAGGCCGAGGCGCGCGACGCCGAGATCGCCGAGGCCGACGGCCAGGTGACGGATGCCTCCGGCACCCTGCCCCCCGCCGAACCCGGTTCGACCGACGACGGGCCCGACGAGGCATCCGCTCGCTGAACGGGTCTCGAAACGCTCGCTGAACGGGTCTCGATACGCTCGCTTCGCTCGTACCTCGACCTGCGTCGACCGCGGCGTCAGCCGACGTGGTAGACGGGGGCGATCGCGATGAGCAGCGTCGCCGTCCAGTGGCACATGAACGCGAGCACCGTGCACGCGTGGAAGATCTCGTGGAACCCGAAGACGCCCGGCCACGGGTTCGGCTTCTTCAGCCCGTAGACGATGGCCCCGCCCGTGTAGAGCAGGCCGCCGACGATCACGAGCACCATCATCGCGGCGTTCGCGGCGAGCAGGTCGCCGAGGTACATCACGGCCGCCCACCCGAGCAGCAGGTAGAGCGCCACGTAGAGCCATCGGGGCGCGCCGATCCAGAACACGCGGAAGCCGATGCCCGCGAGCGCCCCGGCCCAGACGACGCCGAGGAGCAGCCAGCCCTTGTCGGGCGGCAGTGCGAGCACCGCGAGCGGCGTGTAGGTGCCCGCGATCAGCAGGAAGATGTTGGCGTGGTCGATGCGCTTCAGCAGGAGCTTCGTCTTGGGGTTCCAGTTGAAGCGGTGGTACAGCGCCGAGTTGCCGAAGAGCAGCATCGAGGAGAGCACGAAGACCGCAGAGGCCCACTTCGCCGGGGCGCCCTCGGCGAGTGCGATGAGCACGATGCCCGCGACGATCGTGACGGGGAAGGTGCCGGCGTGGATCCAGCCGCGCCACGTGGGCTTGACCTCTTCGGGATGCGCGAGCGAGTCGTCGAGCAGGGGGATGTTGGGCAGATCGGGGCCGTGCTCGCCCCGCGAGACGGCCACGTCTTGGGGGTCGTCGGGCGCGACGGGGCGGGAGAGTTCATCCACGGCATCGTGCGATGCGCGCCGGCGCTTCGAGGTCATGCACACAGCGTAGGACCTCGCCGGTCACGACCGCCTGTGAGTGTCGGATGCCGCGGAGGGGTAGCGTAGTCCCGTGCAGACGAGCGATCAGCCCCTCGGTCGCGGCATCCTCTACCGCCTCTATCAGAACCGGCTCCGGCGCGGACTCGACCCCGAGGCCATGCCGCGCCATGTCGCGATGATCATCGACGGCAACCGCCGCTGGGCGAAGCAGCTCGGCTACGACACCGCGGCCCACGGCCATCGCGCCGGAGCGGCGAAGATGCGCGAGTTCCTCGAATGGTGCGACGACGCCGGCATCAAGACGGTCACCCTCTACCTGCTCTCGAGCGACAACCTCGGCAACCGCCCCTCCGCCGAGCTCGCGGACCTCATCGAGATCATCGCGGAGCTCGCCGAGGAGCTCTCGCACTACCGCGACTGGCGCGTGCAGCACGTCGGGTCGGATGCCGGGCTCCCCGTGCCCCTCGTCGCTGCCCTCGACGCCGCAGAGCACCGCACCGCCGACAAGCACGGACTGCACGTCAACCTGGCCGTCGGCTACGGCGGCCGTAAGGAGATCACCGACGCGATGCGCTCGATCGTCGCCGAGCATCACGCCGAGGGGCGGAGCCTCGACGACCTGGCCGAGCGGCTGACGCCCGACCTCATCGGTCAGCACCTCTACACCGGCGGCCAGCCCGATCCCGACCTCGTCATCCGCACCTCGGGCGAGCAGCGGCTCAGCGACTTCATGCTCTGGCAGTCGGCCCACAGCGAGTTCTACTTCGTCGAGGCACTCGGCCCCGACCTCCGAAAGGTCGACTTCCTTCGGGCGCTCCGCGACTACACGAAGCGTCATCGCCGATTCGGCGGATGACTCGCGACACCCTCGTCTGCGAGACTATGCGCGCCGATCAACTCCGCCTCGATGAAGGGGGCACCACCACGTGACCATCGACGATTTCACGGCCGGATTCACCCAGGAACCCGGATATCTCGACTACGGCCGGGTCGGGCCGCTCTCGACTGCCGCAGCCGAGGAGTCGCTCGTCTTCACCCAGGTGCTGCAGCGCGCCCGCCACGGCAGCCTCGACGAGATCCGCGAGCAAGACGGCCGGGTGCGCGCGGCGGCATCGGCGGTCACCGGGTTCCCGGCCGATCAGATCGTCTTCCAGCCCAACACGACGACCGGCATCATGCACGCGATGTTCGGCCTCACCGGCGGGGTGCTGCTCTCGGCCGACGAGTTCCCGAGCCTGCCCATCGCCGCGGTGCGCGCCCAGGAGGCGCTGCACACCGTGCAGCCCGTGTGGCTCGAGACCGACCACGGCAAGGTGACCCCCGGCCAGATCCGCGAACAGCTCGAGTCGAACGTCGCCGCCGTCGCGGTGAGCCTCGTCGACTCGCGCTCGGGCTACCTCTGCGACATCGAGGGCATCCGCCAGGTCATCGGCGATCGGCTGCTGATCGTCGACGCGATCCAGGGCTTCGGCGTCGTCGACGCCCCCTGGGAAGTCGCCGACGTCGTGCTGACCGGCGGGCAGAAGTGGTGCCGCGCCGGCTGGGGCACGGGGTTCATGGCCCTGTCGCCGCGGGCCCTCGACCAGTTGACCCCCGTGTTCTCCGGCTTCACCGGCACCGAAGAGGAGGAGCCCTGGGGCGAGGTGCCGCCGCCGGCATCCGGTGCACGCGCCTACCGCGTGTCGAACCCCGACCCGCTCGCCGAGGCCAGGTTCGCAGCGAGCCTCGAGGAGATCGCCGGGGTCGGCGTCGGCGCGATCAACGCCGCGATGGCCGAGCGGGTCAGCCAGACCATCGAGCTCGCCGACGAGTTCGCGATCGCGGTCGTCTCCTCGCGCGACGAGCGCGAGCGCGCCGGCATCGTGGTGCTCGAGCCGCCGACCGAGCAGGTGACCCTGCTCACCGCGTCGCTGCACAACCACGGCGTGACGGCGACCATGCGGCAGGGGAGGATCCGCCTGTCGGTCCACGCCGCCACGTCGGGCGAGACGCTCGACATGCTGCGCGCGGCGTTCGTCTCGTACGGCACCGCGGCGAGCTACTGACGCCTCTGCGGGTGGAGCCTGTCGAAACGGCTTCCAGGAACGCGGGGTTTCGACATGCGCGCACGGCGGAATGTGAACGTGAGATGACCTGCCGCGTGTCGCTTCCGGGGTTCCGGCGAGACGGACGTAGGTTCACCTCAACAGGTAAATCACCTGTTCGAGTCGGCTCGTGAACCGCTCGTGGGAGGATCACCGCCGACGCGGAATGCCGAGCTGAAGCTCGGGGCGGGAGCTGGCGTGTCACTCTCTACCTCCAACTCGACCGATGCAGCACAGGACGTCTCGGCGGTCGCCGCGACACGACAGGCTGAGCGCACGTACGTGCTCGACACCTCGGTGCTGCTCTCCGATCCGAAGGCCCTGTTCCGCTTCGACGAGCACGCGGTCGTGCTGCCCGTCGTCGTGATCACGGAGCTCGAGGCCAAGCGGAACGACCCCGAGATCGGCTACTTCGCCCGTCAGGCGCTGCGCATCCTCGACGAGCTGCGCGTCGAGCACGAGCGACTCGACTTCCCGATCACCGTCGGCGACGGGGGGTCGCTTCGCGTCGAGCTGAACCACAGCGACCAGAGCGTGCTGCCCTCGGGGCTGCGGCTCTCCGACAACGACTCGCGCATCCTCGCGTGCGCGCTGAACCTCGCCAATGAGGGCCTCGCCGTCACCGTCGTCTCGAAGGACCTGCCGCTGCGCGTGAAAGCCGCCTCGATCGGCCTCGACGCTGCGGAGTACCGGCACGAGCTCGCGATCGACTCGGGCTGGAACGGCATGGCCGAGCTCGACCTCGGCTCCAACGACATGGCGAAGCTCTACGAGCACGAACACCTGACGGTCGGCGCCGACCTCGAGCAGCCGATCAACACCGGCCTCGTCATCCACTCCGACCGTGGCTCGGCGCTCGGCCGCGTCGTGGGCGAGCGCGAGGTGCGGCTCGTGCGCGGCGACCGCGAGGTCTTCGGCCTGCACGGGCGCTCGGCCGAGCAGCGGCTCGCGATCGACCTGCTGCTCGATCCCGAGATCGGCATCCTCTCGCTCGGCGGCCGCGCCGGCACCGGCAAGTCGGCGCTCGCCCTCTGCGCCGGCCTCGAGGCGGTGCTCGAACGGCAGCAGCACAAGAAGATCATGGTGTTCCGTCCGCTGTACGCCGTGGGCGGCCAGGAGCTCGGCTACCTGCCGGGCGACCAGGGCGAGAAGATGAACCCCTGGGGCCAGGCCGTGTTCGACACGCTCGGCTCGGTGGTCTCCGACAACGTGCTCGAAGAGGTCGTCGAACGCGGCATCCTCGAGGTGCTGCCGCTCACGCACATCCGCGGGCGTTCGCTGCACGACGCGTTCGTGATCGTCGACGAGGCGCAGTCACTCGAGCGCAACGTGCTGCTGACCGTGCTCTCCCGCATCGGCCAGAACTCTCGGGTGGTGCTCACCCACGACGTCGCCCAGCGCGACAACCTGCGGGTCGGCCGCCACGACGGCGTCGCGAGCGTGATCGAGACGCTGAAGGGACATCCGCTCTTCGCCCACATCACGCTCACCCGCTCGGAGCGCTCGGCGATCGCCGCCCTCGTGGCCGAGATGCTCGACGGGCACGAACTGGCGTAACCGTACGTCCTCGAGCCGCTCCCGGTCCGTGGAGCGGCTCGAGGCTACCCGTACAGCTTCGCGTCGTAGGTGCGCCCGTAGTACGCGTCGAGCGCTTCGATCGACTCGTTCGGGCGCTCGAGGGTCTGCGCGATGACCGCGCGACGAGGTGCAGCCCCCGGGTTCCAGGACTCGGGCTTCCACATCTGCGACCGCAGGAACGCCTTCGAGCAGTGCGAGAAGACCTCGTCGATCGCGACCTCGAGGACGATCTCCGGTTCGTGCCCCCGCACCTGCATGCGATCGGCGTAGGGCGCATCCCGCAGGAGACGGCCCCGGCCGTTGATGCGAAGGGTGTCGCCGCGACCGGGGATGACGAACAGCAGCCCGACGTTCGGGTTCTCGAGCACGTTGTGGAAGCCGTCGGCCCGTCGGTTGCCCGGACGTTCGGGGATCGCGATCGTCGTCTCGTCGAGCACGATCGCGAAACCGGCGGGGTCGCCCTTGGGAGAGACGTCGGCGTTGCCGGCGGCATCCGCCGTCGAGACGAAGCAGAGCGGGGATGCCGCGAGCCACTGCCGATCGAGGTCGTGCAGCCGGGCGCGCGACTTGTCGCGAGCAGCGGGCAACGGTCGGCCGATGATCTCCTCGAGCTCGGCGGCGGTCGTGACGGGGATGCCTCCATGATCCATGGCTCCACGCTACGCCCGCAGTCGAAGTGGATTGCGCCCGCTATCTCTATATAGCTAGAGTTCGGACATGGAATCACTCAGTCGCATCACGGATGCCACGGTCGACGTGCTGCGGGCGCTGCTCGACGCTCCAGGCCCGACCTGGGGGCTCGCCCTCGTCACGGCCTCGGGGCGACCTGCGGGCAGCGTCTACCCGATCCTCGAACGGCTCGAGCGGGCGGGTTGGCTCGAGAGCGAGTGGGAGCAGGACGCCTCGCGCCCCGGGCCGCGTCGCCGGTACTACGCGATGAACGAGGACGGGGTCGCTGCGGCGAGGCAGGCGATCGCCGTGCGGTCGGCGCGCCGAGCGACTCGTCCTGCTGGATCGATCGCGACGACGAGCACGTCCCTCGTCGCGGGCGGTTCCGCATGAGCGGGCGGGTCGCGCGAGGCGCGCTCGCCGTGGCAGCGAGGCTGCTGCCCGACGGCCGACGCGAGCGCTACCGAGAGGAATGGTCGGCCGACCTGCGCGACGCACCGGCGGCGGGCATCTCGAGCACGCAACTGGTCTCGGGCGCATTCGGCGTCGTGCTGCGCACCCCGCGATCGGCGAAGGCGTTCGGGCTGACGCCGAGTGCCCTGGCCGGTCGGCGGCTGCGCTGGTCGGTCGCCTGGATCGCGGCCGCAACGGCATTGGCGCTCGGCAGCCTGTTCACGAGGCCGTTCCTCGCCGGTGGCCCGATCGGAGGCACGCCTGCCGTCGACCTCGTGGTCGTGGCGCTGGTCGGGTGCGTCGGTCTGATCTGGCTCGCAGCGGCGACGCACGGACTGCTGGCAGCAAGCGGACCAGCTCTCCGCTGGGGCGGGACACTCTGCGTCGCCGTCGTTGCCGTGCCCGCGCTCGCGGTGGTGGCCGTTGCGGTGATGCCGATGATGATGCTCGGCGGCATGTTCGCCGGCGTCGCGACCTTCGTGTTCGCATGGGGACTCCCCGCCGACGCCGATCCCGAGCGGCGCCGCACCTGGCCGGGCCTGCCCGCGCGTCTCGGCACCCGCGTGACGGCCCTCGTCGGCGCGCTCGTCGTGCTCGGCGGTGCCGCGCTCGCCGTCGCCCACATCCTGGTCTGGAACCCGTCGGCGAAGGTGCCGGGCCTCACCGTCCCGGAGATCTACGCGCAGATGGCCGCGCGAAGCGAACCGGCCGGGGACGCTGTCATTTGGGCGGTCGTCTGGGGCGCCACGTGGGTGCCGCTCGGCCTGCTGTTCCTCGCGACGGCGATCTTCGGAAACCGCGGCCCGCTCCGTCGCCTCGACGCGCGTCGCGTCGCTCGTGCCGCGCTCGTGGCCCTCATCGGCATCGGGTTCACGCAGTGGGTCGCCGGCTTCTCGATGGGGATGTCCGTCGCCGACGCGTTCGCCGTGAGCGGCGGCGACAGCGCGCTCAGCGGATTGCTGCTCACCGCGGCGGCGACGGTCGCGGGCGTCATCGTCGCACTCCGTGTGCTGCCGCCGGCATCCGTCGCCGCAGCACCGTCCGCGACCGGCTGAGGCTCCGCGCCTGAGAAGGCCGCGCGCCTGCGATGATCGGATCATGCGGGTGAATCGGGCGGTGCTCTTCGATGTCGACGGCACGCTGATCGATGCGATGGCGGGCCAGCGACGGGTTTGGCACGAGTGGGCCGAGCGGTTCGACCTCGACCCGTCGGTCGTGTACGAGACGGCGTTGCGCACGCGGCCGGTCGAGACTGTCGCCGAGCTGCTGCCGGGGCGCGATCCGTCTCCGCTCGTCGCCGCGTTCGATCGACTCGAAGATGCGGAGGCCGAGCATGGGCCGCTGCATGCGATTGACGGAGCTGCGCTGCTCCTCTCGTCGCTCGAGCCGCAGACCTGGGCCCTCGTGACCTCGAACGCCGAACGGCGGGTGACGGCGCGGTTCAGACGGCTCGGACTGCCGTTGCCCGAGGTCATCATCGACAACCTCGCGACCCGCGCAGGCAAGCCGGCCCCCGACCCCTACCTGCTCGCGGCGCGGCGTCTCGGAGTCGATCCTCGCGACTGCCTCGTGATCGAGGACGCCCCCGCGGGCGTGGCCGCCGGTCTCGCCGCCGGCATGACGACCTGGGGCGTCAACGGCGAGGTGCCCGTCGCGGGTGCCCATCGGCATTTCCGCACGCTCGCCGAGGCGGCCGCCGACATCCTCGCCTTCGTCGCGGGCCACGGCGTGCACGCGACATCCGCCTGACGTCGTCGACCCGTCGACGACGAAGCGCCCCACCGGATCGGAGGGGCGCTTCGGTTCGGCACAGGTGCCGAGCGACTACTTCGCCTGCGGCGGACGCGTCATCGACAGCAGGTCGAGGGCCGTGTCGAGCTGCTCGACCGTGAGGTCGCCGCGCTCGACGTAGCCGAGGTCGATGACGGCCTCGCGCACCGTGATGCCCTTGGCGACCGAGTGCTTCGCGATCTTCGCGGCGGCCTCGTAGCCGATGAGCTTGTTGAGCGGGGTCACGATCGAAGGCGACATGCCCGCGAGGGCGGTGGCCCGCTCGACGTCGGCCTCGAGGCCGTCGATCGTCTTGTCGGCCAGCACCCGCACCGAGTTCGAGAGGAGGCGGATCGACTCGAGGAGTGCGGTGCCCATGACCGGGATCTGCACGTTGAGCTCGAAGGCACCGGATGCACCGGCCCACGCGATCGTGGCATCGTTGCCGATGACCCGCGCGCAGACCATCAGCACGGCTTCGGGAACGACGGGGTTCACCTTGCCCGGCATGATCGAGGAGCCCGGCTGCAGGTCGGGGATGCGGAGCTCGCCGAGACCCGTGTTCGGGCCGGAGCCCATCCAGCGGAGGTCGTTCGAGATCTTCGT
The DNA here is from genome assembly GCF_001427265.1 of Agromyces sp. Root1464. NCBI lineage: Bacteria > Bacillati > Actinomycetota > Actinomycetes > Micrococcales > Microbacteriaceae > Agromyces > Agromyces sp. Root1464. The sequence continues at coordinate 508,894 of NZ_LMFU01000003.1, read as the reverse complement.
GAGGCTCACGGCGATCGTGCGCAGTGCGCCCGAGGCGTCGACGAGTCCGTCGCGGTTGGCCTGCGCCTCGAAGTGGTCGGCGGCCTCGGTGACCGGCAGTTCGGTCTCGGCCTGCAGGAGCGAGATGACGAGCTGCGGGAACCCGGCCGGCGTGTTGATGCCGGTGCCGACGGCGGTGCCGCCGAGCGGGACCTCTGCCACGCGGGGGAGCGCCGTGCGCACGCGCTCGATGCCGAGGCGGATCTGGCGGGCGTAGCCGCCGAACTCCTGGCCGAGCGTGACGGGGGTCGCGTCCATCAGGTGGGTGCGGCCGGCCTTGACGACGCCGGCCCACTCGACGGCCTTCGCCTCGAGGGCGACGGCGAGGTGGTCGAGCGACGGGATGAGCTCGTCGATGAGCGCCGCCGTGACGGCGATGTGCACCGAGGTCGGGAAGACGTCGTTCGACGACTGCGAAGCGTTCACGTGGTCGTTGGGGTGCACGGGGCTGCCGAGCTTGCCCGTCGCGATGGTGGCGAGCACCTCGTTCATGTTCATGTTCGAGGAGGTGCCCGAGCCCGTCTGGTAGACGTCGACCGGGAAGTGCTCGGTGAAGCCGTGCACGCCCGAGATGACCTCGTCTGCGGCGTCTTCGATCGCCTTCGCGATGGCGGGGTCGAGCACTCCGAGCTGGGCGTTCGCCTGCGCGGCCGCCTTCTTGATGCGTGCCAGCGCCTGGATCTGCTGCGGCTCGAGACCGGCGCCGGAGATCGGGAAGTTCTCGACGGCGCGCTGGGTCTGCGCCCGGTAGAGCGCCGATGCGGGGACCCGCACCTCGCCCATCGTGTCGTGCTCGATGCGATAGTCGGCGGCGTTGTCCACCACGGTGTGATTCCCTTCGATGTGCGGTGCCGGATGTCCCGGCCTTGCCGCTGGTTCAGTCGGCTCGAGTCGTGGGCCCGCGCCAGTCAGACCGAACCGACGACGATGTCGGTCTCGACACGACCCTCGAAGAGTCGGTAGTTCGCTCCGACGATAGCCAGCGTACCCGCTGCGATCGCGTCGCTGATCATCTCGGACGCGGCCACGAGTTCGGTCACGGTGTTGCGCAGGTGCTCGCGGCCGACGAAGCCGGTGTCGACGTGGGCGGGGTCCACCGGCGCGTCTTCGGCGCCGCCCGCGACCTTGCGCACGGCGGGCACGATCTTCTCGACCAGGCCGGCGATGTGCACGGGCAGCGGTGCGGCGTCGGCGGCCTCGGAGTCGATGGCGGCGCGCACGGCACCGCACTCGTCGTGCGCCAGCACGATGACGAGCGGCACGTTCAGCAGGCCGACGGCGTACTCGAGCGAGCCGAGCGACGACGGCGTCACGACCTGGCCGGCGTTGCGCACCACGAACGCGTCGCCGAGCCCGACGTCGAAGATGATCTCGGCGGCGAGACGCGAGTCGCTGCATCCGAAGATCGCGACGAGCGGGCGCTGCGAGTGCGCGAGCGACGCACGGCGGTCGACGTCTTGACGGGGGTGGAGCGGCTTGCCGGCCACGAAGCGGGCGTTGCCGCTGCGCAGCTCGCGCCACGTCTCAGCCGGAGTCTGCGGACGTTCTTTCGGCTGCGTGGTCACGTGGTGCCCTTTCAGTCCTGTGCCTCGATCGTCGGCGTGAGCGCCGACGCGAGGGTCTCGAATTCTTCGGGAGTCGCGGTGCCGAGCAGCACGAAGGTGCTGCCGCCCGCTTCGGTGGTGAGGCCGTAGCGGGCGTTGCCGACGTCTTCGGGGGAGTCGCGGTTGTCGTAGACCGTCCACTCGACGCCGTCGACCGTGGTGGTGCCCACGGCGAGCGTGCGGGCGAGGAGGCCGGCGACCCAGGTGGGGTTCGCGTCGAGACCCTGGTAGAGCCCGATGAACTCGTCGCTCGGAGTGAGGTAACCCACGTACCACGCGGTCACGTCGTCGGCCTGGCTGACGCGGAGCTCGGCGGCGTTGGCGCGCCAGCCCTCGGGCAGCTCGGGGACCGCGAGCGGGTCGGAGCTCGTGGCCTGCGCCTGCTCGGCGAGGGATGCCACGTCGATGTCTCGCTCGATGGGGGTGTCGCTGCGCGGCACGAGCAGCACGATGACGAGCATGATGGCGAGGCTCGCGCCGAGCGCGAGCAGGAGGTTGCGCAGCGTCTGGCGCTGGCGGTGCTTCAGCGAGTTCTCGGCCTTGCGGGCCGCCGTCTCTTCGGGGGTCTCGGGTCGGCCGAGCTCGGCGACGACCCTGGGTGCGCGCTCCGCCATCAGCGGTCGCCGCTGTCGTCGGACGCCGCGCGGGATGAGCCGGCGCGCGCCGCCTCGAGACGGGCCTTCGCACCGATGAGCCACTCCTCGCAGCGGGCCGCGAGGGCCTCGCCGCGCTCCCAGAGGGCGAGCGACTGCTCGAGCGTCGCGGAACCCTGCTCGAGCTCGCCGACGACCTGCACGAGTTCGTCGCGCGCCTGCTCGTAGCTCAGCTCGGAGACATCGGTGGGGGAGGGCATGGCGTCCATTCTATTCGGCGTGTTCGTGAGCGTTATTCAGCGAGGTCGTACACCGAGGCCACCGCTCCGCGGGAGACGGCCGCGAAGGCCCCCTCGGCCAGCGTGACCGTGAGCTCGGCGCCGTCGGGTGCCCCGGCCGGGCCGCGCACGACATGGCCGTCGGCGCGCTGCACGATCGCATAGCCGCGGTCGAGGGTCGCCTGCGGCGAGAGCGCCCGCAGGTGCCCGCGCAGCTCGGCGACCCGGTGCGTCTGCCGGTCGATCGTGCGCTCGACGAGTTCGGCGCCGCGCGCGACCCACCGGGTCAGGTCCTCTGCGCGGCGGTCGACGATCCACGAGGTCTCGGCGAGCGCCGGGCGGGAGCGCAGGTGACCGATGCGGTCGATCTCGCGGTGGAGGATCGCCTGCAGCCGCATGCCGAGCCGGGCGCGGGCCTGCTCGACCCGTACGAGCTCCTCGTTGACGTCGGGCACGACGCGCTTCGCGGCGTCGGTCGGGGTGGAGGCCCGCAGGTCGGCGACCTCGTCGAGGAGGGGCCGGTCGGCCTCGTGCCCGATCGCCGAGACGATGGGGGTGGAGGCGGAGGCCGCCGCGCGCACGACCCGCTCGTCGCTGAACCCGAGCAGGTTCTGGAAGTCGCCGCCGCCGCGGGCGATGATGATGACCTCGACCTCGGGGTCGGCGTCGAGCCGCTCGATCGCCGATACGACCTCGGAGACCGTGCGGTCGCCCTGCACGGCGGCGTGCACGACGCGGAAGTCGACGGCGGGCCACCGGAGCCGAGAGTTCCGCAGCACGTCCTTCTCGGCATCGCTGTCTTTGCCGGTGATGAGCCCGACGACGCCCGGCAGGAACGGCAACCGTCGCTTGCGCGCCGCGTCGAACAGTCCCTCTGCCGCGAGCTGGGTGCGCAGGCGCTCGAGGCGCTCGAGCAGGTCGCCGAGGCCGACGTGCTTCAGCTCGAAGACCTGCATCGAGAGCGAACCGCCTTTGACCCACCAGTTGGGCTTCACGAGCGCGACGACCCGGTCGCCCTGCTTGAACTGCTCGTCGAACCGTGCCCGCACCGACGACCACACCTGGAATGAGAGTGTCGCCTCGGCGTCGAGGTCTTTGAGCTTGCCGTAGACGTTGCCGCCCGAGACCCCCCACTGGGTGATCTCGCCCTCGACCCACACCGTGCCGAGCCGGTCGATGTATTGCTTGAGCTTGCCCGAGAGGAGCCCGACCGGCCACGGGGTTTCACGCGTCGCCGGTGCATCCGTCATGTGTGGCCTCCCAGCCGTCTGCCCGCGTCAGCCGCGTAGGATGGGGACCGTGACGAGCACTACGGAAACCCCGCGAATCGGCCTTGGCATGCCCCGAGTTCCGGGCGTGCGCGGCCGGCTCAAGGATAACCCGGTCCCCGGACAGAAGCGGGTGCTGCTCGCGGCCCCGCGCGGCTACTGCGCCGGCGTCGACCGCGCCGTGATCGCGGTCGAGAAGGCCCTCGAGCACTACGGCGCCCCCGTGTACGTGCGCAAGCAGATCGTGCACAACATCCACGTCGTCACCGAGCTCGAGGCGCTGGGCGCGATCTTCGTCGAGGAGGTCGACGAGGTGCCCGAGGGCGCCAACATCGTCTTCAGCGCGCACGGCGTCTCGCCGGCGGTCGTGAACGCCGCCGCCGACCGCGGCCTGCACGCGATCGACGCGACCTGCCCGCTCGTGACCAAGGTGCACCGCGAGGCCGTGCGCTTCGCGCGCGACGACTTCGAGATCCTGCTCATCGGCCACGAGGGCCACGAAGAGGTCGAGGGCACCGCGGGCGAGGCGCCCGATCACGTGACGATCGTCAACAGCCCCGACGACGTCGACAACATCGTGGTGCAAGACCCCGACAAGGTCGTGTGGCTCTCGCAGACCACGCTCTCGGTCGACGAGACCATGGAGACCGTGCGCCGACTCCGCGAGCGGTTCCCGAACCTGCAGGACCCGCCCTCCGACGACATCTGCTACGCGACCCAGAACCGCCAGGTCGCGATCAAGAAGGTCGCGCAAGACGCCGACCTCGTGATCGTCGTCGGCTCCGCCAACAGCTCGAACAGTGTGCGCCTCGTCGAGGTCGCGCTCGAGTACGGCGCCAAGGCCGCCTACCGGGTCGACTACGCGAGCGAGGTCAAGCAGGAGTGGCTCGACGGTGTCGAGACGGTCGGCGTGACGAGCGGGGCATCCGTGCCCGAAGAGCTCGTGAAGGAGCTGCTCGACGCGCTCTCCGATGCCGGCTACGGCTCGGTCGCCGAGGTGAAGACGGCTGAAGAGGACCTGATGTTCTCGCTGCCGAAGGAGCTGCGCAAAGACCTCCAGGGCAAGACCGACGAGCGCGCGCTCGGCGGTCGGGGTCGCGCGCAGCGCTGATCGTCGTTCGGCGACCGGCCGCTGGGTGCCGGTTTCCGACGCGCGAGCGAGCGGATGTCGCGGCACCGCGTTCCGCCGTCGGCGAACTTCGCGTCGTGGGGCCCATTTCTGACGCCTGCGGTGATGGAGTGAGCGCTCACTCCGCGTAATATCGCCCGCATGACCTCGAGTACCGAGCGCACGATGCGCGCGAAGCCGATGCCGGTCGAGGAGCGTCGAGCGGCGATCGCGCAGGCGACCCTGCCGTTGCTCGTGGCACACGGCCGCGACGTCACGACCCGGCAGATCGCCGATGCATCCGGTGTCGCCGAGGGCACGCTGTTCCGCGTGTTCGACGACAAGGAGGCGATCATCGACGCCGCCGTCGAGCACTTCCTCGACCCCGAGCCGTTCCGCGCGGCGCTCCGCAGCATCGACCCGTCGCTGCCCCTCGAGCTGAAGGTCGAGCTCGTGCTCGCCCGGTTCCTCGACCGCTTCAGCGGCATCTTCGGCGTCTTCGCAGCCCTCGGCAATCGACCCCGACCGCCCGCGCAGAACCTCGAGATCATCACGGGCATCTTCGACGAACTGCTCGCCCCCGACCTCGAGGCGCTGCGCGTGCCGCCCGCCCAGGTCTTCAAGTTCGTGCGCCTCGTGGCATTCTCGTCGGCGATGCCGCAGTTCGGCCCGACCATCGGGCTCGACACCGACGAGCTCGCGCACCTCATCGTCCACGGCATCGCGGCACCAACGGGCGCACCCGCGCCCGCAGCATCCGCTGCCGCAGCTGCCGACGCATTCGCCGAACCGAATCTCCAGACCGCCTCGACCAGCCCGATGGGAACCACTCCATGCTGATGAAACTGCTGCGCCGGCATCTCCGGCCGTACTGGGCGCTGCTCCTCGGCGTCATCGTGTTCCAGCTCGCGCAATCGATCGCCTCGCTGTACCTGCCGACGCTGAACGCCGACATCATCGACGACGGCGTCGCCACGGGCGATACCGCGTTCATCATCTCGACCGGCGGCGTGATGCTCGCCATCACGCTCGCCCAAGTCGCGTGCGCCATCGCGGCGGTCTACTTCGGCGCGAAGGCGGCGATGGCGTTCGGCCGCGACCTGCGCGTGGCCGTGTTCCGCAAGGTCGCCGACTTCTCGGAGCAGGAGGTCTCGCGCTTCGGCGCGCCGAGCCTCATCACGCGCTCGACGAACGACGTGCAGCAGGTGCAGATGCTCGTGCTCATGTCGTGCACGATCCTGGTGTCCGCGCCGATCCTGGCGATCGGCGGCGTCTACATGGCGCTCCGCGAAGACCTCGCCCTCTCGTGGATCATGGTCGTCGCCGTGCCCGTGCTGCTCGTCTCGGTCGGGCTCATCATCAGCCGCATGGTGCCCCTCTTCCAGTCGATGCAGAAGCGCATCGACGCGGTGAACCGGGTGCTCAGGGAGCAGCTCACCGGCATCCGGGTCATCCGCGCGTTCGTGCGCGAGGGCGTCGAGAGCGAACGCTTCGACGAGGCCAACGACGCGCTCACCGACACCGCGCTGAAGGCGGGCCGGCTCTTCGCGCTCGTCTTCCCGGTCGTGATGCTCGTGCTGAACGTGTCGAGCATCGCGGTGCTCTGGTTCGGCGCCTACCGTGTCGAAGACGGCTCCATGCAGATCGGCTCGCTCACCGCCTTCCTCAGCTACCTCATCCAGATCCTGATGGCCGTCATGATGGCGACGATGATCGCGTTCCTGCTGCCCCGAGCCGCGGTCTCCGCCGGCCGCATCGGCGAGGTGCTCGAGACGTCGTCGAGCGTCGTCGATCCCGAGCAGCCCGTCTTCGCGCTCACGGCGTCCGGCACGGTGGAGTTCCGCGGCGTCGACTTCGCCTACCCCGGCGCAGAGGAGCCCGTGCTGCACGACCTGAACTTCGTGGCCGAGCCCGGCCAGGTCACCGCGATCATCGGTGCCACCGGCTCGGGCAAGACGACCATCGTCAACCTCGTCGCGCGGCTCTTCGACGCCACCGGCGGCTCCGTGCTCGTCGGCGGCGTCGACGTGCGCGAGCTCGACCCCGAGGTGCTCGGCGCCCAGCTCGCCCTCGTGCCGCAGAAGCCCTACCTCTTCGCCGGTACCGTCGGCTCGACGCTGCGCTACGGCGACCCCGACGCGAGCGACGCCGAGGTCTGGAACGTGCTCGAGACCGCTCAGGCGCGGGACTTCGTCGCCGCGATGCCGGGGCAGCTCGAGGCACCGATCGCGCAGGGCGGCACGAACGTCTCAGGCGGGCAGCGACAACGACTGTCGATCGCCAGGGCGCTCGCGAAACGACCGCCGATCTACCTCTTCGACGACTCGTTCTCGGCCCTCGACACGGCGACCGACGCCCGCCTCCGTGCGGCGCTGTCGCGCTCGGTGTCGGAGGCCACGATGATCGTCGTCGCCCAGCGCGTCGCCACGATCGTCGGGGCCGACAAGATCCTCGTCGTCGAAGACGGCCGGATCACGGCCCAGGGCACCCATGAAGAACTGCTCGCGAGCTCCGAGGCGTACGCCGAGATCGTCGAGAGCCAGCTGAGCGTGGAGGAGGCGGCATGAGCGCGTCGCAGGGACAGTCCGAAGGACCCGCCGACCAGCAGGAGACCCCGGTGGCCCAGGAGGCCTCCGCAGCCCCGGCGCGCCCGGTCGGCCCGCCCCGCCGCGGCCCGATGGGCGGCGGCCCGATGGGCGGCATGGGCATGCCCGCCGAGAAGTCGATGAACTTCTGGCCGTCGGCCAAGCGACTGCTCCGCCGGCTCAAGCCCGAGCGCGCACTCGTGGTCGCCGTCGTGCTGCTCGGCGTCGTCAGCGTCGTCTTCTCGGTGCTCGGCCCGAAGATCCTCGGCGAGGCCACGAACATCATCTTCGAGGGCTTCCTCTCGTCGCAGATGCCCGCGGGCGCAACGCAGCAGCAGGTCGTCGACCAATTGCGCGCCTCGGGCGACACCCAGCAGGCCGACATGGTGTCGTCGATGAGCCTCGTGCCCGGGCAGGGCATCGACTTCAGCGCGCTCGCGACCGTGCTGCTCTGGGTGCTCGCGCTCTACGTGCTCGCGTCGGTCTTCGGCTGGGCGCAGGGCTACGTGCTGAACGGTGTGACGCAGCGCACCGTCTACCGCCTGCGCCAGGAGGTCGAGGACAAGCTCCACCGCCTGCCACTGTCGTACTTCGACAAGATGCAGCGCGGCGAGCTGCTCTCTCGCGTGACGAACGACATCGACAACGTCTCGCAGTCGCTGCAGCAGACGATGAGCCAGTTGCTGACGTCACTCCTGACGGTCATCGGCGTGCTCGTCATGATGTTCGTGATCTCGCCGCTCCTCGCCGCCATCGCGCTCGTCACGATCCCGCTCACGATCCTCATCACGACCGTCATCGCGAAGCGCTCGCAGAAGCTCTTCGTCGCGCAGTGGACCCACACCGGCACGCTCAACGCGCAGATCGAGGAGGCGTACTCGGGGCACGCCCTCGTGCGCGTCTTCGGCCGCCGCCGCGAGGTCGAGCGCGGCTTCGACGACAAGAACGACCAGCTCTACGAGGCGAGCTTCGGCGCGCAGTTCGTGAGCGGCATCATCATGCCCGCCATGATGTTCGTCGGCAACCTCGTCTACGTCGCGATCGCCGTCGTCGGCGGGCTCATGGTCGCCGCGGGCGGCATCAGCCTCGGCGACGTGCAGGCCTTCATCCAGTACTCGAGGCAGTTCACGCAGCCGCTCAGCCAGCTCGGCTCGATGGCGAACCTGCTGCAGTCGGGCGTCGCGAGCGCCGAGCGCGTGTTCGAACTCCTCGACGCCGACGAGCAGGTGCCCGACCCGGTCGAGCCCGAGGCCGCGGCCGATGCGGACGGCGCGGAGGGCGCGGCATCCGGCCGTCTCGTCTTCGACGACGTCGCGTTCAGCTACGACCCCGAGAAGCCGCTCATCGCCGACCTCTCGCTCACCGCGGAACCCGGGCAGTCGATCGCGATCGTCGGCCCGACCGGCGCGGGCAAGACGACGCTCGTGAACCTCATCATGCGCTTCTACGAGCTCGACTCCGGCCGCATCACCCTCGACGGCGTCGACATCACGCGGATGACCCGCGACGAGCTGCGCGGCCGCATGGGCATGGTGCTGCAGGACACCTGGCTGTTCACGGGCACGATCCGCGAGAACATCGCCTACGGGCGACCGGATGCCTCGGAGGACGAGATCCTCGAAGCGGCCCGCGCGACCTACGTCGACCGGTTCGTGCGAACGCTCCCCGACGGCTACGACACCGTGCTCGACGACGAGGCGTCGAACCTGTCGGCCGGTGAGAAGCAGCTCATCACGATCGCCCGCGCGTTCCTCGCCCAGCCCGCCGTGCTCATCCTCGACGAGGCGACGAGCTCGGTCGACACGCGCACCGAGCTGCTGCTGCAGCACGCGATGAACGCGCTGCGGAAAGACCGCACGAGCTTCGTGATCGCCCACCGGCTCTCGACGATCCGCGACGCCGACCTCATCCTGGTGATGGAGGACGGGCACATCGTCGAGCAGGGCGACCACGCGGAGCTGCTCGCCGCCGGCGGCGCCTACACGCGCCTCTACGAGGCGCAGTTCGCCGCACCGGTCGACGCTGCGGCGCTCGTGGACCCCGAGGACGTCGGCGGCCCCGGCCCCTCGACGGGTGGCATGGAGGCGGTGCCGGAGGGCGCCGCGACCTGAGGCCCGCCGTCGAACGAAGAAGTCCGCCCTCCGGTGATCGGAGGGCGGACTTCGTTCGTTCGGTGCGGAGTTCCGGGTCGGGACCGACGGCGCCTACTGCGGGGCGGGCGTCAGGGACTGCATGAAGCCGGGATCGCTCGCGAACACGAGCATGCCGACGACGACCACCACGATGAAGGCCGCGACGCCCGCGACGAGCGGGATCCACCAGGCCAGGCGACCGGCGCGAAGCCGCGCGCGCGACCAGAGCAGCGCCCCGAACCACAGCACGAGCTGGAGGGCGATGCCGACGAGGACGAACGTGGGAACGGCGGGACCGGGAACGAATTCGGCCGGTGCATCGATGCCGAGCATCGACGCCGAGAGCTTCGCCGACTCGAGCGCGGTCGTCGGCAGCTGGAAGATCGCCAGGCTGTTGTAGAGCGCGCCGAACACGCCGATGACGAGCAGCGCGATCGTCCACATGCGGTCGACCGGGTGCGCGCGGCCGGTACCGGACCGCTGGGCGTCCGCCGGTGCCGCGGGCGACACCGCAGCCGCTGCGGCGGCGTTCGCCTCAGCGGCGGCTGCGGCCGCGCGCTCATCGACGGGCGGCGTCCACGTCCACCCCTCGGGGGCGTACTCGCCGTACTGCGGACGAGGCCGCTCGTCGCGCGACGACGGCGCGGCGGGCGGGTTCGCCCCTCCGCGCGTCGACTCGGCGCCGCCCGACTCGGCGGCACCCGACTCGTCGGGTGTTCGAGCGGCCTCGTGCTGCGACATCCGTGCCCTACGCGCTGATCGACTGCGCGGCGGAACCGAGCTGACGCGTCGACTCGCCGACGCGCACCGCCATGGCGGTCTCCGCGACCTTGCCCCACGCGCGCGGGTCGTACTGCTTCTTGTTGCCGACCGAACCGTCGACCTTCAGCACGCCGTCGTAGTTCTTCAGCATGTAGTCGGCGACGGCCCGCGTGTACGCGTACTGGGTGTCGGTGTCGATGTTCATCTTCACGACGCCGTTCGCGACGGCCTCGGCGATCTCAGCGTCGGTCGAGCCAGAGCCGCCGTGGAAGACGAGGTCGAGGGGCTTCGGGGCCGTGCCGTACTTGGCCTGCAGGCCGTCCTGGATCTCCTTCAGGAGCGCGGGGCGCAGCTTCACGTTGCCGGGCGCGTAGACGCCGTGCACGTTGCCGAACGTGAGGGCGGCCATGTAGCGGCCCTGCTCACCGAAGCCGAGCGCCTCGACGGTCGCGATCGCGTCGTCGAGCGTCGTGTAGAGCGCGTCGTTCGAGCCCTCGTGCTGCACACCGTCCTCTTCGCCGCCGACGACGCCGATCTCGACCTCGAGGATCGCGTTGATCGCCTTCATGCGGGGGAGGATTTCCTTCGCGATCTCGAGGTTCTCGGTGAGCGGCACGGCCGAGCCGTCCCACATGTGGGACTGGAAGATCGGGTTGCGGCCGGCCTTGACCTCGGCCTCGGAGGCCTCGATGAGCGGGAACACGAAGTCGGCGAGGGCCGGCTTCGGGCAGTGGTCGGTGTGCAGCGCGACCGTGATCGGGTAGTTCTTCGCGACCTCGTGGGCGAAGCGCGCGAACGCGAGCGCGCCGGTGGCGCGGGCCTTGACCGTGTGGCCGGCGAAGTAGTCGGCGCCGCCGGTGGTGACCTGGATGATGCCGTCGGAGCCAGCCTCGGTCAGGCCCTGCAGCACCGCGTTGAGCGTCTGCGAGGAGGAGACGTTGAAGGCCGGGAACGCGAAGCCCTTGGCCTTCGCGGTGTCCAGCATCTCGGCGTACTGCTCGGGGGTGGCGATGGGCATGGTGCTCCTTCGGACGACGGTGGGGTGTGGAGTCGAGTCTATCGACTAGCCGAGGGGTGCTCAGGTGTCGGATGCCGCGGCGCCCGCAGCACGGCAGGATGGACGCGTGCCGACCGACCAGACCGACCAGCTCCGCCTCGCCGACCTCGGCCTCGTCGACGGCTTCCGTCGTGCCACGGCCCTCGCCGCGCTCGCCGCAACGCCGCTCGTCGGCTCGGGCGACGGCCACGCCGTCGACGCGCTCGCCGTGCAGGCGCTGCGGGCGGCGCTCGGCGAGCTCGACGTCGACGGGGTCGTCGTGGTCGGCGAAGGCGAGAAGGACGAGGCGCCGATGCTGTACGTCGGCGAGCGGTTCGGCCGCGGCGGCGGGCCCGCCATCGATCTCGCCGTCGACCCGGTCGACGGCACCCGACTCGCTGCGGCGGGCGCACCGGGCGCCATGGCCGTGATCGCGGTCGCGCCGCGCGGCACACTCGCGGCGCTCGGCGCGGCCCACTACCTCGAGAAGCACGTCACGTGGCTTCCGGATGCCCCGGCCGGCGCTTCCGTCGGCGAGCTCGTCGCACGCATCGCCGCGGCGCGCGGCGCTGCTCCGGCCGAGGTGCGGGTCGCCGTGCAGGAGCGGCCGAGGAACGAGGGGTTCGTCGCCGAGGCGCGGGCGGCAGGGGCATCCGTCGAGCTCTTCGTGCACGGCGACGTCGAGCGGAGCCTCCGTGCCGCGGGTGGCCGCGCGGGACTCGACCTCGTGTCGGGCATCGGCGGAGCCCCGGAGGGCGTGCTGACCGCGGCGGCGGTGCGGGCGCTCGGCGGGTCGATGTGGGCCCGACCGGCACCGCAGTCGACGAGCGAGCGGGAGCGGGTGATCGCCGACGGTCTCGACCTCGACCGCGTGTGGTCGCTCGGCGATCTCTGCGGCGCCCCCGCCTGGGTGTTCCTGAGTGCCGTGACCGAGTGTGCACCCGGGGACACGGTGCTGCCAGGCGTGCGAACGGTGCCGGGCGACGGCGCCCGCGTGAACACCTGGCACGCGGGGCCCGGCGTCGGGGCTGCGACCGGCGAGGTGCTGCTGGCGTGAACGCCGGCTTAAGAATGCACATTCTTTCATCGCCCTCGACCTGAAAACCGGCGAGATCGGCGGGCGTGCTGCATAGGCTGGAACCATCGTTCCAAGGCCGCCACGACTGGCCGGCCGCCCTAGCGTCCGGGAGGACCCTCGATGGTGAGCACCGATACGGCAAGCCTGTTCTTGCACCCCGACCGAAACATCGCGATCGAGCTCGTGCGTGCCACGGAGGCTGCGGCGATCCGCTCGTATCCGTGGATCGGCAAGGGCGACAAGCTCGGCGCCGACGGCGCCGCGGTCGACGCGATGCGCGCGTTCCTCGGCACGGTCGACTTCGAGGGCGTCGTCGTCATCGGCGAGGGCGAGAAGGACGAAGCGCCCATGCTCTTCAACGGCGAGCGGGTCGGCACGGGCCGCGGCCCCGCCTGCGACATCGCGGTCGACCCGATCGACGGCACCTCGCTCACGGCAGCCGGTCGCCACAACGCCCTCTCGGTCATCGCGGTGTCCGACCGCGGCACGATGCTCGACGCCTCGACGGTCTTCTACATGGACAAGATCGTCACGGATGCCTCGGGCATCGGCGTCGTCGACATCCGTAGGCCGATCGGCGAGAACCTGCGGGCGCTCGCCGCAGCGAAGGGCAAGGACGTGAGCGAGCTCCGCGTCGCCGTGCTGAACCGCGAACGCCACGAGCAGCTCATCGCCGACATCCGCGAGGCGGGCGCCGGCACTCGCCTGATGAGCGACGGCGACGTCGCCGGCGGCATCAACGCGGCCCGCTACGAGTCGCGCATCGACATGTGCGTCGGCATCGGCGGCAGCCCCGAGGGCATCACGACCGCGTGCGCGATCAAGGCGCTGGGCGGGTTCATGCAGGGCGTGCTCGCACCGAAGGACGACGCCGAGCGCGCGCGCGGCGAGGCCGCAGGACTCGACTGCGACCGGGTCTACGAACTCGACGACCTCGTGCGCGGCGACAACACCTTCTTCGTCGCAACGGGCGTGACCGACGGCGAGCTGCTCGACGGCGTGCGTCGCAAGGGCCCTGTCGTGCGCACCGAGTCGATCGTGCTCCGCGGCAAGTCGGGCACGATCCGCCGCATCGTGGCCGACCACCTCGTCGACAAGTGGCTCGTCGACGACGTGCTCTGACGCTCGTGCGCGGGTGACCGTGTCGGCGGGCGTTGCCATGATGGACGAGTGACCGCCGCCGCTCGACTCCCGCGCGCCCTCCGCCCATTCGGATCGGGCCAGTACCGCCTGCTCACGGCGGCACTCGCTGCGTCGCTCCTGAGCGCCGGGGCCTGGATCGTGTCGGCCGTCTGGCAGGTCGTAGAACTCGGCGGTACGCCCGTCGACCTCTCGTTCGTCGCCGTCGGATCGAGTCTCGGGCTCGTACTCGCGGTGCTGTTCGGCGGGGTCGCGGCCGACCGCATCCCGCAGCGGCGCATCCTGCTCACGGTCGAGGTCGTGCGGGGTGTCGCGTTCTCGGTCGCCGCCGTGCTCGCCGCCACCGGGCTGATCGAGGTGTGGCATCTCGCCGTGCTCTCGTTCGTGCTCGGGCTCGCCGACGGGTTCTTCTACCCGGCGTACTCGGCGTGGCTGCCCGCGATCCTGCCCGAGGGGCAGCTGCTCGCGGCCAACGGCATCGAGGGGGTGCTGCGTCCCTCCGTGATGAACGCCGCCGGCCCGGCGGTCGCGAGCGCCCTCATCGCCGTGCAGGGCCCCTGGCTCGCGTTCGCGGTGGTCGCGGGGCTGCAGGTCGTCGCGGCGGCGGTGCTGGGCGTGATGCGCACGACACCCGTGCGTCGCGTGCTCGACGGGCCGCCGGTGCATCCGGTTCGGCAGACCTTCATCGACCTGCGCGACGGGTTCTCGTACCTGCTGCGCACGAAGTGGCTGCTGGCGACGCTCGTCTTCTCGATCCTGCTGGTCTTCGTCATCATGGGCCCGATCGAGGTGCTGCTGCCGTTCGCCGTGAAAGACCAGACGGGCGGCGGCGCCGGCGCCTTCGCCCTGGCGCTCGCCGCCTTCGGCGTGGGCGGGGCGATCGGGTCGCTCGCCGTCGCCTCCATGCGACTGCCGCGGCGCTACCTGACGCTCATGATCCTGGCCTGGGGTTTCGGATGCCTCCCGCTCGCGATCATCGGCTATACCTCCTGGCTCTGGGTGATGGTCGTCGCGCTCTTCATCTGCGGGTTGCTCTTCTCGGGTGCCAGCGTCGTTTGGGGCACGTTGCTGCAACGCCGGGTGCCTCCCGCCATGCTCGGCCGGGTGTCGAGCCTCGACTTCTTCGTGTCGCTCGCCCTCATGCCGATCTCGATGGCGGTCGCCGGGCCCGTGGGGGAGTGGATCGGCATCGCGCCGGCCTTCCTCATCGCGGGTGTCGTGTCACCGCTGCTCGCGATCGGCACGCTGGCGATCGCACGCCTCGGCACAGACGAGCTGGCACATCCGCTCGACGACATGGTCGATGCCGAGCCGGTGACCGGTGCCGGCGCGGCCGCCGGGTTCGAGTCGGGGCCTGCCGCGTAGCAGGCCCCGACCAGATCACTCCTGGCAGCTCGCGGCGTCGTAGGCGGCGCCCACGGTCGCCGTGACCGGCGCGCCGTCCTTCATCGCCTGCACCTGGACCTCGACGGTGCCGGCCGGCACCGAGACGGCGCGCGTCGTGAACACGTGCACCGCGTTCTTGCCGGGTTCGACCGTGGCGAAGGACTTGGTGCCGTATTCCGACGCGAGATCGATCGATACCGGCACCTGCTCGTCGTTGACGGCGCGAACCGTGACCATCGCCTTGCCCGCGATGCACCGCGTTCCGGCGGTCGCCGTCACGTCGAGGGCGACCGGCTCGGGCAGGTCGATGACCCAGCCCTGGGCTGTCAGCCCGCCGAACACGTCTTCGGCGGTGCGGTCGCCGAAGGTCGGTGCGACCTCGCCGCCCGAGAGCGAGACGGTGATCGGCGCATCCGTCGTTCCGTAGCCCCAGAACGGCGTCGTCGAGTCGGCGCAGCTCGTGCCCGACGCCAGGTGCACGTTCGCGCCGGCGGCGAGCTCAGCGGTGCGGAACTGCTCGAGCGACGAGAAGGGGTGCTCTGCGCTGCCGTCGCCAGCGGTCGCCGCCGAGCAGTCGAGGTGCACCTCGTCGAGCTTGCCCGGGTCACTGGGCAGCTGATCGTAGAGCGCCAGCGTGGCGAGCGAGTACGGCGCACGAGCCTTGTCGATCGAGACCCGGAACTTCTGGGCCGTCACGGCGTTCGGCAGGGTGACGATGCGGCTGACGCCGATCGTGCCGGCCTTCGCCACCTCGACCCAGGCCCCGTCGACCTCGGCGTCGATCGAGAAGGCCTCGACGACCTGGCCGTGCTCGAGCACGCCTTCGCCGAGCGCGATGCGCCGCACGGACTTCGGCGAGCCGAGGTCGATCGTCACGTCGCCGGCGTCGGCCGTCGGGCTCAGCCACGACGAGCGCGTGTCGCCGTCGGTCAGCGCAGCGGATGCCTCGCCGGCACCGACCGCGACCGGGACACCGAGCGCGTGGTCCTTCGAGAACGCCTTCCGTCGCTCGGCGGCGAAGCCGTCGAGTGCGGCGACCGAGGCAGGAGCGAACGAACCGGCAGTGGTGGGCGGGGTGTTCAGCAGCATCACGGAGTTGCGGCCGGTGGTGCCGAGGTAGTGGCCGAGCAGCGTCGACGGCGACTTGGGGGTGTCGGTCGGATGCGCGAACCAGCCCTGCGTCAACTTCATGTCGGCCTCCGTGGGCCACCAGTGCAGGGCGTTCGCCCCACTCGCGGCGGCGGCCTGAAGGGCAGCCGCCGAGCCGACCTGTTCGAACGTTCCGCCGTCGACGGCACCGATCTTGCCGCCGTCACCGGCGTCGCTGATCGGGACGGGGCCCCATTCGTCCTGCCTGGCCACGCCGGACTCGTTGCCGACCCAGCGCACGTCCCGGCCGCCGACGGCGACCACGGCCCCCGGCTGGAGCTTCGAGATGAGGTCGTAGAACGCCGGGTAGTCGTAGAACTCCTGCTTGCCGGTGTTGCCGTTCGACCCGTCGAACCAGACCTCGTCGACCTGGCCGTACTCGGTGAGGATCTCGTAGAGCGTGTTGAGGAAGTAGGCGCCGTAGTCGGTGGCCGAGTACTCGAACGTCTGCAGCTCGCTGCCAGCGCGGTCATCGCCCTCGACGAGGGTCGGGATCGTGCGCGGGGTCTTCGCGCTGCCGTTGCCGAACACACCGAACTGCTCTTCGTGCGAGTCGGCCGGTGACATGTAGAGGCCCACCTTCATGCCGTACTTGCGCGCGGCGTCCGTGAACTCTCGCACGATGTCGCCGTCCCCGTTCTTCCAGGGCGTCGTCCCCACGTCGTAGTCGGTGTAGCGCGAGGGGTAGAGCAGGAAACCGTCGTGGTGCTTGAGCGTCAGGATCGCCATGCGGTGGCCGCTGTCCCGCAGCGACTTCACCCAGGCATCGACATCGATCTCCCCGGTGGGCTGGAAGCGCGAGAGGTCTTCGGTGCCGTGGCCCCATTCCTGGTTGTAGAACGTGTTGATGCCGAAGTGGATGAACGCGGTGAGCCCGAGCTCCTGCCACGCGAGCTGCTGCTCGGTGGGGCGCACGAGCGCCGCCTTCGCGAGCAGGTTCGCGGGGCAGTCGGCCGACGTCACCTGGATGTAGTTGGCCGGAGAGAGGTCTCCGAGCGGCTCGCACGGCATCGGCACGTCGAGCTCCTGGTAGCGGAACGCCGAGCCGTCGAAGGCGCCGTCGAGGAGTGCGAACCGCGCTCGGTCGATGCTGCCCTTGAATCCGCGGTTGCCGATCGCCGGCACCTCATTGCCGAGCGCGAGCGTCGTGGTCGTCGCCTGGTTGCGCGTGGCGGGCGCAGCACCGACCACTTCGGGCAGTTCCTTCCCGTCGAGCCACGCCACGACCTTCGTCTCGGAGGCACTGGGCACGTAGGCGAGCGAGAGCACGTGAGGCTGGCCGCCGGCCGGCAGGGCCACCTTGCTCAGGTAGTCGTGCCAGGTGCCGTTGATCAGGGCACTGAACCCGTACTGGAGGCCATCCGAACGGTACCGGGCGGTGAAGTTGCCGCCGACGGCGGCGATCGTGCCGAGGTCGACCTGCGTGCCCGAGGCGGTGAACTCCGTCTCGATCACGAAGGCGCGGTCGAGGGATGTCCCGGTGAACAGGTTCTCGGTCGCCGTGAAGTCCGCGGCCTGGTTGCCGCCGCCGAGGTTCAGTCGGCTGTCTGCGATGCTCGCGGTGCCGCGAAGGGCGAGGGCTCCATCGAGCCGTTCGCCCGCCGCGGGAGTGTATGCGGAGGCGGCCGTCGTGCCGTTGAACTGCACGTCGAGCAGGCTCGTCGTGATCTGCGCGGGCTGGAACTCGAAGAGCTCGGGGTCGTATGCCGTGACATCTCCGACGACGCGCACCCTGGACAGGTCGCCCTTCAGGCCCCGAGACGCCCCCGAGAGGTGCACTTCGTGACCGAACCCGAACGCGTTCACCGCCGAGGCGCTCACGCCGACCGGGGCATCGGCGGTGACGGTCGTGAGCTCCTCGCCGTCGAGCCAGACGTGCATCTGCGCGCCGTCGCCCTGCAGGTACTGGATCGACAACTGGTGCGCCACGCCGGCCGCAGGCAGGGGTGCGTCCGTGCGATGCGATGACCAGCTCGTACCGTCGTGCGACTCGAATCCGTAGACCAGCTTGCCGCCCTGCACGCGAGCGAAGAGGTTGCCCGCCGCTGAGAAGATCGTCGCCAGGTCCGTCTGGACGCCGGTGGGCGTGAATTCGACTTCGGCGAGGAATCCGCTCGTCGGCGTCGCCCCTCCGATCGCGAACTCGGATGCCTCGTAGCGGATGCCCTGCGTCCCGCCGGCGAGGCGCACCCCACCGCCAGGCAACTGTTCTTCGCCGCCGGCGGTGCGGCGGACGACGCCGCGCATCGATTCGCCCTCGGTCGTGGTGTAGGCCGTCGTGCCCACGAGCGATCCGCCGAAGCGGATGTCGAGGTCATCGCTTGTGGCCGCTGCCGCGAGACTCGCCGGTGCGATGCCGACGGCGATCGTGCCGACCGCCGCGACGATCGCGAGGAGTCGTCTCGCCCGCCGCTTGGAAGTAGGGATCGGCCGTGGCGGCAGGGTCGCTCGTCGCATGATCAACGTCACTCCATCGGTTCGTTGTGGCAGCGTGGCTGCAGTTGTCGGCAGCGTATTGGATATTCGATCTTCGTACAACCATCTAAAGAAAGTCGAGTCGAGATGCACTGAGCGTGGCTGGATGATCGCGAACGCCGCTCGTGTTTCGAAGGGGTCGACGTCGGCACTTCCTCGTGCAAGTCTGGGCGACGAGGTGCGCCCGCGCACGAGTGGCGCACACCGGTGAGAGGGATCCACGATGGTCACGATTCGAGATGCGTTTCCGGGGTTCAGTGTCGACGACGTCGACGCGGCTCGAGAGTTCTACGGCACGAGACTCGGGTTGCCGGTGGCAGACGAACCCGGCGCCGGAGCCCTGCGCGTCACATTGCCGTCGGGACAGGGCGTCTTCATCTACCCGAAGCCGAATCACGAACCGGCCAGCTTCACGGTCCTGAACCTCGTGGTCGACGACATCGATCGCGCGGTCGACGAACTGAACGCAGCCGGCGTGGTGACGAAGATCTACACCGCCCCTGATGATTTCGGCACCGACGAGCGCGGGATCGCCCGCGGCTCGGAGACGGGTCAGGGACCCGACATCGCCTGGTTCACCGACCCCGCCGGCAACGTCATCAGCGTGCTCACCGCCTGAGCGGTTCGGGAGCCAGGCCAGCGACTCAGATCGAGCGGATCTCGGGGTCGATGTCCGCGACGAAGCTGAGGTCGTCGGCTCCGATCTCCAGTTCGGTATCGCCTGCCGTCGCTTCGGGTGCGGTCGCGGGTTCGAGCGTCGTGAGTTCGGCGGGCTCGGACGCGAGGGTCGAGGTGAACTCGTAGGCGGTGAGCTCGCGGGGGCTCTCGTCGATGCCTTCGAGCTGTGCGAGCACCTTGGTCTCGTCGAGCGCCTTGAGCTTTCGTGCGGTGGGCATGACTCGGGTTTCGAGCGAGCCGACGAAGGAGTTGTAGTCCTTGACGGTGCGCTCGATCGTGCGGCCGAGCTTCTCGATCTGGCCGGCGGTCACGGACAGCCGGGTATAGAGCTCACGGCTGAGGTCGAAGAGCGTCTTGGCCTCCTTGGTGAGCACGTCTTGCTGCCAACTGAAGGCCACGGTCTTCAGCACCGACCACAGCGTGACGGGCGAGGCGAGCGCGACGCGCTTCGAGAAGGCGTAGTCGAGCAGGGCGGGGTCGGTCTCGAGAGCGCTCGAGACGAGCGACTCGCTGGGGATGAAGGCGATGACCATCTCGGGTGAGGCGCCGAGGCCCGCCCAATAGGTCTTGCCACCGAGGGCCGTGATGTGGTCGCGAACCGCCTTGACGTGCTGCTTCATGAGCGACTCGCGGCGTGCGGCCTCGGCGCCTGTGGCCGTGAGGGGGATCTGGCTCGCTTCGAGGTAGGCGTTGAAGGGAACCTTGGCATCGACGGCGATGTTCTTGCCTCCCGGCAGGTGGATCACCATGTCGGGGCGACCCGCCCCGGAGTCCGTCGTGATCGAGTGCTGGGTGTCGAAGTCGACGCGTTCGAGGAGACCCGCCGCCTCGACGACGCTCTTCAGCTGCGTCTCGCCCCAGACGCCACGCGTGCTGTTGGAGCGGAGGGCGGAAGCGAGCGTCTCGGCGGTGGAGCGCAGGCGCTCTTCGTTCTCGGCCGCGATCTTGAGCTGCTGGCTCAGCTCACCGTGCTGCTGGTGGCGCTGCGCCTCGAGCTCGGTGACCTTGGCCTGCATCTCGGTGATGGTCTGCTTGACGGGCGCGAGCGCCGTCAGCACCTTGCTGTCGGCGGCCTCGCGAGCCTCGCGCTGCTGCTGCTCGGACCGCTGGCGCTCGACGATCTCACGGTACTGAGTGCGCGCCGACTCGATCTGCTCGCGCAGGCCCACGGTCGTCGCCTGGGCCGCCGCGATCTCGGCGCGGAGTCGGGCCTGCACCTGCTGCTCCTCGGAGCGGATTCGCGCCTGCTCGGCGGAGTTGTCAGCCTGCAGCGCCGCGATCGCCGCCTGATGCCGCGCCTCGACCAGCGCGGGATCTTCGACCGGGTTCGCGTCGGACGGGGCCTCGGCAGCGCGCTTGGAAGCGAGGAACCAGGTCGCGAGCGCACCCAGCGCGATGCCCACCACGAGGCCGATCACGAGCAGCAGAATCTCCATGCCCACAGTGTCGCAGTGGCCGCAGACATCGGCCGGTTGGGAGCCCGGCGGGCCGTTACTGCAGGGCCATCGGGCCGTGCGCTGCACGGTCGTCGCGTGTGGCGACGGGCCCGATCGCACCGATCTTCACGCGAGTGATGTGCGCGAGCCGGTCGAGGTCGTCGACCTCGTGGCGCGCCGCGGCGTGCACGACAATCGCGGCGCACGCCTCGGCGTCGGCGAGCGCGTCGTGGTGCGAGAAGCCCTCGAAGCCCGCGGCCATCGCCGCGACGGGCAACCGGTACGAGTCGAGGTGGTAGGTGCGACGGGCCACCTGCAGGCTGCAGAGGTAGCGGAAATCGGGCACGTCGAGACCGAGCGCCGTCGAGGTCTTGGCGATGACGCCCATGTCGAAGCCCGCGTTGTGCGCGACGAGCATGTCGTCGCCGGCGAACTCGCGGAGGCGGGGCAGATGCACCCGCCAGTCGTCGGCGTTCGCCACCATGTCGGGAGTGATGCCGTGGATGCGCACGTTCCACTCCGAGAACTCGTTGTGCGGGAACGGCGGACGGATGTACCGGTGCTCGCGCTCGACGACCTGGCCGTCTCTCACCTTCACGAGGCCCACCGAACAGGCGGAGGCGCCAGAGGAGTTGGCGGTTTCGAAGTCGATCGCGGTGAAGTCCACTGGCACACAGGCATCGTCGCATGCCGCGCCGACACCGCCCGTCGCCCGCGCCGCGAACGCCGAGGTTGACGGATGCCCCGGGCTGGGCGTGGAATGGCGGTGGCCGGCGCCCGTTCGTGCGGCGGGGGAGAACGTGCCACGTGAGGAAGAGGATGGCGATGAACGAACGACCCGAGGCGGCGGAGCCGCTCGAGCACGGCCTGGTCGCCGATCCCTCCGACCCCGCGACGCAGGTCAGTGCGCGCTCGTTCGGCGCCGCGGCATCCGTCTACCATCAGGCCCGGCCCGGGTACCCGGCCGAGGCGATCGCCTGGCTCATCGGCGACGCGACCCGCGTGCTCGACCTCGGCGCGGGCACCGGCAAGCTCACCGAGGCGCTCGTCGCCCTCGATCGCGAGGTCATCGCGGTCGACCCGGTCGAGGAGATGCTCGAGGAGCTCGAGGTCGCCGTGCCCGGCGTGCCGCGAATCCTCGGCACGGCCGAGGACATCCCGATCGAAGACGACGCCGTCGACGCCGTGGTCGCCGGCCAGGCGTGGCACTGGTTCCAGCCCGATCGCGCGATCCCCGAGATCGCGCGGGTGCTCCGGTCGCATGGCATCCTCGGGCTCGTCTGGAACAGCCGCGACACCCGCGTCGACTGGCTCCGGCAGGCAGGGGAGATCATGCACGAACGGCACGACGCGAGCGCCACGTTCGAGAGCTACGTGAACGTCGGGCCCCCGTTCGGCGAGATCGTCGAGCACACGGTGGAGTGGGGTGCACGGATGTCCCGTGAGGCGTTCCTCGACCTCGTGCGGTCGCGCAGCTACTTCATCTCCTCGACGCCCGAAGAGCAGCGGGCGACCATCGGCGCGCTCGAGGCCCTCCTCGCGACCCACCCCGACCTCGCGGGTGCCGAGGAACTCGTCGTGCCCTACGTGACCCGCTGCTTCCGCACTTCGCTCGTCGACTGAACGGGGCGTGCCCGTATCCTGACCTGATGCATCGCGGACGGGCGTACCTGGCACTCGCGCTCGCCAACCTCTTCTGGGCGGGCAACTACGTCTTCGGCGAGATGGTCACCACCGAGATCACGCCGATCTCGCTCACCTTCTGGCGCTGGGTGTTCGCCGCGATCCCGCTGCTCGTGCTCGCCTGGGCGATCGAGCGACCCGACTGGCGCGCGGCAACGCGCGAGTGGCCGCTGCACTTGCTGCAGTCCGCGCTCGGACTCACGGGCTACACGTTGTTCCTCTACAGCGCGCTGGGTCTCACCGGGGCGGTGAACGCCGCCGTCATCTCGGCGATCAACCCGGCGACGATCGCGCTCGCCGCGGCGATCTTCCTGCATCAGCGGTTGCACGGCCTGCAGATCGTCGGCCTCGTCGTCGCGTTCGCGGGGGTCACGCTCGTGCTCACGGGCGGCGACGTGCTGGCCGTGCTCGAGCAGGGGTTCCGCATCGGGGACCTGCTCGTCGTGGCATCCGTCATCGCCTGGACCGCGTACTCGATCGTCGCCCGCCGGATCCGCACGCCGCCGATCACGGCCACCGCCGTGCAGGCCGTACTGGCGGTGGCGACCATGCTGCCCTTCGTCGCCGTCATCGGCGTCACCCTGCCGACCACGGCCGGCGGAATCGCGGGCCTCGCCTACATCGTGATCTTCCCGTCGATGCTCGGCTACGCGCTCTGGAACCTCGGCTCTGGCGCGGTCGGCCCAGCCCGCGCCGGCATCTTCCTGAACCTGCTGCCGGTGTTCACGGTGCTGATCGCCCTGGCGTTCGGGCAGTCGCTCGAGCCGATCGCGATGGCGGGCGGCGCGCTCGTGCTGCTCGGCGTGTACCTGACGCTCAGAGTCGGGCGGGCGAAGCGAGCGGATGCCTCGACCGACCTGCCGGTACGATAGACCCCCGTGGCTCTCACTATCGGTATCGTCGGTCTGCCCAATGTCGGCAAGTCCACCCTCTTCAACGCCCTCACCAAGAACCAGGTGCTCGCGGCGAACTACCCGTTCGCGACGATCGAGCCCAACGTGGGCGTGGTGAACCTGCCCGATCCGCGGCTCGAGACGCTCGCCGGCATCTTCGGCTCCGAGCGCATCCTCCCCGCAGCCGTGTCGTTCGTCGACATCGCCGGCATCGTGCGTGGCGCGTCCGAAGGCGAGGGCCTCGGCAACAAGTTCCTCGCCAACATCCGCGAGGCCGACGCGATCGCGCAGGTCGTGCGCGGCTTCGAGGACTCCGACGTCGTGCACGTCGAGGGCGCCGTCGACCCCAAGGCCGACATGGAGACGATCAACACCGAGCTGATCCTCGCCGACCTCGAGACCCTCGAACGCGCCATCCCGCGCTTCGAGAAGGAGATCAAGGGCAAGAAGCTCGACCCGTCGGTGCTCGAGGCCGCGAAGGCCGCTCTCGACGTGCTGCAACGGGGCACGCCGCTCTCCGCGGCATCCGTCGACCTCGCTCCCGTGAAGGAGCTCGGCCTGCTGACCGCGAAGCCCTTCATCTACGTCTTCAACGTCGACGAGTCCGTGCTGACCGACGATGCGAAGAAGGCCGAGCTCGCTGCGCTCGTCGCGCCGGCCGAGGCCGTGTTCCTCGACGCGAAGATCGAATCCGAACTCATCGACCTCGACCCCGCGGATGCCGCGGAACTGCTGGCCTCGACCGGCCAGGAGGAGTCGGGACTCGACCAGCTCGCCCGCATCGGCTTCGACACGCTCGGGCTGCAGACCTACCTCACGGCCGGCCCCAAGGAGTCGCGCGCGTGGACGATCCACAAGGGCGACAAGGCACCCCAGGCCGCCGGCGTGATCCACACCGACTTCGAGCGCGGCTTCATCAAGGCCGAGGTCATCTCCTTCGCCGACCTCGTCGAGACCGGCTCGGTCGCCGAAGCCCGTGCGAAGGGCAAGGCCCGCATGGAGGGCAAGGACTACGTCATGCAGGACGGCGACGTGGTGGAGTTCCGCTTCAACGTGTAGTGAACCCTCCCGCGGTACTGTTGGCCGGCATGAGGAGACTTCGCCTGCTCGGCGTCGCCGCTGCGGTGGCCATGAGCTCGACGGTGTCAGGCTGCTCGTGGGCATGCACCACCATCGGGTGGATCGATGCGGTCAACGTCGAGCTCGACGGGAATGCGGGTGAGGTGGCCGCGGTCGAGCTGTGTACCGACGGCGTCTGCGCTTCGGCGGCTCCGCTTCTGCCGGCGAGCGATGAACCGCTGCACGTGATGACTGCGCTGCCCGAAGCATCCGCAACGCCCTCGAGCGCACCGGCCGATGTGGCGTTGCTGTTCTCCACCGAGCGCGTCGACGAGGACACCTGGCGGATCTTGTTCCCCGCGCAGCAGCCGGACTCGCTCACCGTGCGTGCCGTCACGGCGACCGGCGAGGTGCTCGCCGAGCGCGAGGCCCCCATCGAGTGGCGGCGCGTGGGCGGAAGCGAGCAGTGCGGCGGCCCGAGCGAGGGCGAGCCGATCAGCCTCGACATCCCGTGACGCGGCGCCGTCGCCCTCGTCGACTCAACCGAGCTCCTCGGCAAGGCCGATGAGGATGCCCTCGGGCCCGCGCACGTAGCAAAGCCGGTACACGTCCTCATATCGCACGACTTCGGTGCTGACGAGTTCCACGCCGTGCTCGCGCAGGCGGTCGAGGGTCGCATCGAGATCGTCGACGGCGAACATGACGCGCAAGTAGCCGAGCGCGTTGACCGGCGCGTTCCGATGATCGGAGACGACGGCGGGCTCGATGAAGCGCGAGAGTTCGATCCGGCTGTGGCCGTCGGGGGTGCGCATCATCGCGATCTCGACACGCTGGCGCCCTAGGCCGGTGACTTGTCCGGCCCACTCGCCCTCGACGACGGTCTGCCCTTCGAGCTCGAGTCCGAGTTCGCGGAAGAACGCGATCGCCGCGGCGAGATCCTCGACGACGATGCCGACATTGTCCATCTTCACGGTCATGGCGCCCACCCTACCGAGACCAACACGCGCCCGGGAGGTGCATCGTGGCGTTCCGTGGGAGCCTCCTGCGAGGATGACCTGGTGACGCTGCCGACCCCGACCCTGCACACCGAGCGCCTGCGACTCCGTCCGTTCACCGACGACGACGCCGATGCCCTCTTCGCGTTGCAGAGCGACGCGGACGTCCTTCGCTACTGGGATTCTCCGCCGTGGACCGACCGGGCCTCGGTCGCACGCTTCATGGACGGATGCCGACGGATGGCGGACGAGGGCAGTGGTGCGCGCGTCGCGATCGAGCGCACCGCCGATCGGGCTTTCGTCGGCTGGTGCACCTTCAACAGCTGGAACTCCGACTTTCGCAGCGCCTCCCTGGGGTACTGCCTCAACAGGGCGGCGTGGGGCCACGGCTACGCGACGGAGGCAGCGCGTGCGTTGCTGCGATGGGCCTTCGACACGATCGATCTGAATCGAGTCCAGTCCGAGACCGATACCCGCAACCTGGCGTCCGCCCGAGTGCTCGAGAAGCTGGGCTTCGTGCGCGAGGGGACGCTGCGCGAGGACTGCATCGTCGACGGCGACGTGTCCGACAGTTGGGTGTACGGCCTGCTGAGGCGTGACTGGACGCACTGAACGTCGTCACCGCGCTCAAGCGCAGGGTGCCGCCGTCAGCGGCCCTGTCGCTTCTTGTAGGGCTTCGGCTTGCCCTTCACGATGGGCGCGCGACCCTTGCCCTTGGAGGCCTTCGCCTTGCCACCGGCCTTCACCACGGGCTTCTCGACGGGAGCGGGCGCCGCAGCGATCTCCGCCCTGGCCTCGTCGAGCAGCAGGAGCCCGACCTTGGTGAGCCGGGTGTCGCCCTGCCGGGTGAAGAGCGGGTGCCCGACCTCGGCCTCGAGCTTGTCGATCGAGGTGTAGAGCGACGCGAGCGGGATGCCGAGGGCTTCTGCGGCACGCGGGAAGTGCAACTCCTCGGCGACTACGACGAATCGTCGAAGCAGGGTGATGTTCACGGGGAGCCTCTCGTCGGCCGCGCGAATCGCGGCCCGCTCCTCAGGGTACGTGAGTCGGCGCGCCCGAAGCTGCTTGTCACGCAGCGCGACGCGGATTGGACTGGATGCACCGGCACCGGGATACTCGTTGCGGGCTCCGCACGCTGCGCGTCCACCGCCGACAGAAACGAGTCGCCCTGATGATCACCGTGCACCTGCGCTACGAGATCGATGCCGACAAGCTCGCCGAGTTCCGCGAGTACGGGGAGCGCTGGATCCGCCTCGTCAACAAGCTCGGCGGCATGCACCACGGCTACTTCCTCCCGAGCGAGGGGGACAGCGACGAGGCGTTCGCACTCTTCACCTTCCCGTCGCTCGCCGACTACGAGCAGTATCGGCTCGCAGCCGCTGATGATCCCGAGTGCATCGAGGCGTACGAGTACGCGGTCGAGACGAAGTGCATCCGGCGATACGAACGCCGGTTCCTCTCGCCGGTCTTCAACTGACGCACCGCGCCAGTTCAGGCGACGTGCTGCGCGTGCGCGCCGCTGACGTCGCCGAGCACGCGACAGACCGCTTCGGGAGCGGCCGTGAAGCGCCCGGCGGTGCCGTCGTCGGCGAGGTAGTGCACGCGGATGCCGCGGCCGACGCGCACGAGCTTGGTGACCTCGAAGCTCCGGCCGGAGACGCTGACGAGCGTGTCGCCCACGGCGAGGTGCCGGGTCTCCCGAAGTTCGATCGTCGTCATAGTGAGAGTGTCTCAGCACCCACCGACATCCGCGCGCGACCGTAGGTGCCCCCGGTGGGCTTGTCAACCCGTTGTCGCAGGCCGGGTGCCTTGCCTAGCGTGGAGGAGCCGACGTACTGAACTGGTGCGCCGGCCAGACCGATTCCCGAGGAGGAAGCCATGAACGCCAAAGACGATCTGGGCAACGCCGCCGAACGAATGACCGGCAAGGTCAAGGAGGGCATCGGCAAGATGACCGACAACGAGCGGCTCGAGGCGGAGGGCAAGGCCGACCAGGTCAAGGCCGACGCCAAGAAGGCCGCCGACAAGGTCAAGGACGCCTTCGACGACGGCACGAAGTAGCGGGACCTCGATCTGATCCCACGAATGAATCGGAGGGTACGAACATGAGCATCGGCCTCGGCATTCTGCTCGTGGCGATCGGCGCGGTCCTCACCTTTGCGCTGAACGTCACCGTCGACTGGATCGACCTCGATCTCGTCGGCTACATCCTGATGGTCGCGGGTGCGATCGTCATCATCTTCGGTCTGATCTTCATGATGCGACGTCGTCGGAGCATCTCCACGACGAGCTCGACCGCCGATCCGGTGGTGGGCCAACGCGTCACGCGGACCGAGGACCAGGCTGCGCCTCCCGAGGTGTAGTCCTGCAGGGGAGCGGATGCCGCGCCGGGGGGCGCGGCATCCGCGGGCCCATGCTCGCCGCGCTGCATGCGGTGAGCCGCCGCTGTCGCAAGGGCTGGCAGCCACGAGGGCTACCCTCGCCGCCGGCCGATGTGCGAGGCTGGCGTCATGCCCGAGTCGCCCGAGGTGCAGGCGCTCGTCGAAGATCTGGGCACGCGCTTGGCGGGCCGCGAGATCACCGACGTCGACGTCGTGGAGTTCCGTGCGGCCAAGACGCGCAGCCGCCCGCCGTCGTCCCTGCGCGGTGAGCGCGTCAGCGGGGCGACCCGCCACGGCAAGCACGTCGACCTCGCGGTCGGCGACGCGCACCTCGTGATCTCACTCGGCCGGCACGGCTGGGCGCGGTATGCGAAGGGCGAGGTCGATGCATCCGAGTCCGAGGGGCCCGACGCCGACGCCCCGCCGACGCTCGTGGTGCTGACGTTCGACGACGGCACCGTCGTCGAGCTGACGGATGCCGGTGACTGGGTGTCGCTCGGCTGCTGGGTCGTCGACGACCCGCGCGAAGTGCCGGCGGTCGCGAAGCTCGGAGCGGATCCTGCCGATCCCGGGTTCACGCGGGCCGACTTCGACCGTGTCGTCGCCGGGCGCCGCAAGCAGGTGAAGGCCGTGCTGCAGGAGCAGGAATCGCTCGCGGGCATCGGCAACGCGTACTCCGACGAGATCCTGCACCTCGCAAAGATCTCCCCAGTGACCCACGCTGCGGCGCTCACCGACGACGAGCTCGATCGCCTCTTCGACGCAACGGTCGGCACGATCACGAGTGCGATCGAGCACCAGCGCGGAGTGCCGATCGACCAGCTCAAGGCTGCGAAGGTCGCGTCGATGCGCGTGCACGGGCGTGCCGGCGAGACGTGCCCTGTCTGCGGCGACACCGTGCTCGACTTCTCGTTCGCGAGCACGACGGCCCAGTACTGCCCGACCTGCCAGACGGGCGGCGAACGCCTGCCGCTGCGGGCCGCCGGATAGATCGCCCGCCGGGCGTGCAAGACTCGCGGCTGACGCGACATAAACGTGGTGTGAGGATCGCCAGCACCGCAGCACCCGCCGATGCAGCCGAGGAGGTGGCGATGCCCGAGCCCGCAGACACGTCCGCGACGAGCGCCGAGACGGCCTGGTTCACCGAGGTCGTCCGTGAGCACTCGACCGCCCTCGTCCGATACTTCGCCAGGCGGGGACCCCGCCAGGACGCGGAGGACCTCGCCGCGGAGGTCTTCGCGACCGCGTGGCGTCGCCGGGCCGACTTGCCGCGCGAGGCGGTGTTGCCCTGGCTCTACCGCACCGCGGGCTTCATCCTCGCGAACGGTCGTCGCAAGCACGTCGACCTCCCGGTGGAAGAGGTGCCGGAGTCGGGGACGGTGCGCATCGAGCACGACCCCGAGCTCAGCGCGCTCTTCGA
This sequence comes from Agromyces sp. Root1464, assembly GCF_001427265.1. Classification (NCBI taxonomy): domain Bacteria; kingdom Bacillati; phylum Actinomycetota; class Actinomycetes; order Micrococcales; family Microbacteriaceae; genus Agromyces; species Agromyces sp. Root1464. The sequence continues at coordinate 479,716 of NZ_LMFU01000003.1, read as the reverse complement.
CGCCGAGCTGCGCGGGGCGCTCGCGAGCGTCGGCGAACGCGACCGGCGGATCCTGCTCCTGCACGCGTGGGAGGGCCTCGACGGACAGGAGCTCGCCGAGGTGCTCGGCATCTCGCGCTCCGGAGCGGATGCCGCGCTCTCCCGTGCGCGCAAGCGCCTGCGCGAAGCCTGGGGCGAGCGCCTGTCGTTCTAGTCCGGTGCCCGGCCCCCGCTGCAAGATCTCGCCCGCTCCGGACATATCCCCAGTGAACCGCACGCACGAAGGGTGTCCGACATGAACGACGACAACGAGCTCGACCCGGTCGCACGACTGCGTGCCGCCGACCCCGCAGCGGGTGTCGAACCCCGCCCCGGATTTGTCGAGGACGTCATCGCGCAGAGCACGGCTGAGACACCGGATGCCGCAGCTGACGATTCCACCTCGGCCGCTGTGACCGACCTCGGTGCCGAGCGCGCGCGGCGCCGTCCGCGCTGGCTCGTCGTCGCCGCGGTGGCCGCCTCGGTCGCCATCGTCGGCGGTGCCGGGTTCGGCATCGGGACGCTGACCGCCGGATCGACCGAGCTCGCCGCCGCACCGATTTCGCTGGGCACCGCGCAAGAGGGCGCCACGCAGGAGTCCTCGGCATTCGACGCCGCCAGCGGCAAGATGGCGGGGCCCGGTGTCAACGACACGATGATGCCCTACGGATACGGTCGCAACGTGTTCAGCGCCTCGGGGCTCTCCACCGACGGCGGCACGGCACCGGCGTACGCCTACGACGCGCGAGCAGCGTCGAACACCGAGACCGTCGCCGCGCTCGCCGCGGCGCTCGGCGTCGAGGGCACCCCGGTGCTGAAGGACGGCAGCTGGACCGTCGGGCCACAGGACGGCTCCGGCCCGTCGCTCTTCGTCGGGCTCGACGGCACGCTCGGCTTCTCGTACTCCGACCCGGCGATCAACCCGTGGAACTGCGGGCCGATGACGGTCGAACCGGCGACTCCGGACGATGCGGTGATTCCCGAGATGCCGGCGTGCGAGCCTCCCGTCGCCGACCTGCCGAGCGAGGCCGCCGCGATCGATGCGCTCCGGTCGCTCATCACGGCCGCGGGCCGCGACGCCGACGCGTTCGAGTACACCTCCGAGACCTGGGAGGGCGCGGTCACGCGCATGGCGCAGGCGTGGCCGGTCGTCGACGGCCAGCGCATCGACCAGTCGTGGTCGGTCGAACTCGCCAAGGCCGGCATCGTCAGCGCGTCCGGGGCGCTCGCCGGCCTCGTGGCGTTGGGCGACTACGAGATCGTCAGCGAGCAGCAGGCCTTCGAGCGGCTCTCCGATCCGCGGTTCGGCGCCCAGATGACCGCGATGCCGTTCGCCGCGACCGAGGGGCCGGCCGGGCTCATGACCGAGGAATGGGTGCCTCCGACCGAACCTCCGGCGACGCCGACGGCCGGCAGTTCCGTCGCGTGGCCCGTGAACGATGTGAAGATCGTCAGCGCGCGCCTCGGGCTCTCGAGCCAGTGGCAGCCCGACGGCAGCGTGATCGTCGTTCCCGCCTACGAGTTCACCGACGCCGACGGCGGCACCTGGTCGGTCGTCGCGGTCACCGACTCGAAGCTCGACTTCTCGACCGAGTAGGGCCGATCGGGGCCCTCGAAGGGTGCGACGGTCGGCGGCAAGGTGCAGGATGTCAGTGTGCCCGAGCTTCCTGAAGTGCAGGCGCTCGCCGCGTTCCTCGACGAGCGCGCGGCGGGCCACGCCTTCGCCTCGCTCCGGGTCGCGGCGATCTCGGCGCTCAAGACCTTCGACCCGCCGCTCGCCGCGCTCGAGGGGCAGCGCATCGAGCGGGTGCGTCGTCATGGCAAGTTCGTCGACCTCGACACCGGTGCCCTCCATCTCGTCTTCCACCTCGCACGGGCCGGCTGGCTCCGCTGGTACGACGAGGTGCCGTCGACGCCGGTCAAGCCCGGTCGCTCACCGCTCGCGCTGCGCGTGCGCCTCGACGACGGTTCGGGTTTCGACCTGACCGAGGCCGGCACCAAGAAGTCCCTCGCGGTGTACGTCGTGCACGACCCCGCCGAGGTGCCGGGCATCGCGCGACTCGGGCCCGATCCGACCGCACCCGACTTCACCCTCGCCGACTTCGCCGCCGTGCTCGACGGCCGCCGCACGCAGATCAAGGGGGTGCTGCGCGACCAATCGGTGTTCGCCGGCATCGGCAACGCCTACTCCGACGAGATCCTGCACGCCGCGAAGATGTCGCCGTACGCGCTCGCCGCGAAGCTCGCGCCCGAGCAGGTCGAGACGCTCTACCGGGCGATGCGGGACACCCTCGCGGAGGCGGTTGCCGTGGCATCCGGTCGCCCGCCCGCCGAGCTCAAAGACGCCAAGCGTCGCGGGATGCGCGTGCATGGACGCACCGGGGAGACCTGCGAGGTCTGCGGCGACACGATTCGGCAGGTCATCTTCGCCGATTCGACGTTCCAGTACTGCCCGGGATGCCAGACCGGCGGCAAGCCGCTCGCCGACCGGGTGCTCTCGCGACTCGTGAAGTAGCAGCAGGTCCCGACTCGTGCACCGGGCGCTCGCCTGCTAAGCAGGAGGCATGACGACACCCGACGTGCACTGGCCGCGGTCCGCCGGACCGATCACCCTGCGGCCGCCGACGAACGCCGACCTCGACCAGGTCCTCGAGTGGCGCAATCGCCCCGAGGTCACCCGCTGGCTGTTGCGCACCGAGGTCGAGCCCGAGGCCTTCCGCAAGGTCTGGCTCGACGGGATCGACGACCCGAACGATCACTCGGCGATCGCCGTCGTCGGCGACGAGGTCGTGGGCACCGGGTCGCTCTGGATCACCGATGCGATGGGGCAGAACCACGTCGATCCGGGTCCATGGCGGCGCGCGGAGGGCGGAATCGGCTACGGGGTGGCGCCCGCGCATGCCGGCAGGGGGTACGCCACCGAGATCGCCCGGGCGCTCCTCGACCTCGCGTTCGGCGAGCTCGGCGTGCACCGCGTCACAGCCGGCTGCTTCGCCGACAACACGGCGTCGTGGCGCGTCATGGAGAAGCTGGGAATGCGGCGCGAGCAGCACGGTGTGCGCGATTCCTGGCATGCGGACCTCGGCTGGGTCGACGGCTACACGTACGCGATCCTCGGCGAGGAGTGGCGGGCGTCGCGAGCCGGCTGACCACCGATCTCGCGGACCGCCTCGAGCCCGCCGGGCGGTCCGACGTTCCGCGAGCAATCCTCAGAAGGTTGCTTTCTGCAACCATTCCCCCCAGTATGGGGGCCATGATCCTCGCCGACGAGTGGCTGCGCGCCTACGACGACCAACTCCGCACCGACGCTGAGACGCCGAGTGCGATCGCGGTCGAACGGCTCGGCCCGTTGCGGTTGGTCACCTTCGCCGGAGGCCGCGGGTTCGTGACGTATCGCGACCTCGACGGGGCGACCGCGACCGAGATCGCCGGCCTCGTCGTCGGCGCGCTCGCCCACTACCTCGCTGATCCTGAGATCACCCGGGTGGAGTGGAAGACCCGTGGCCACGATGCCGCCCCCGGCCTGCACGGCACCCTCCTCGCCAACGGCTTCGAGGCCGATGAAGCCGAATCGATCATGATCGGCCAAGCGAGCGCACTCGTCGTGGACGTTCCACTGCCCGACGGCGTCACCGTGCGCCGGGTGACCGAGGAATCCGACGTCCGTGCGATGTGCCGCATGCAGGGCGAGGTGTTCGGCGACGAGTTCTCCGACGCGACCGCCGATGCCGTGCTCGCGCGGCTCGCCCGCGGCGACGGCATGGAGCTCTGGGTCGCCGAGGCCGACGGGGGCATCGTCAGCGCAGGGCGGCTCGAACCGGTGGCCGGCACCGACTTCGCGGGCATCTGGGGCGGCGCGACCCGTGAGGAATGGCGCGGTCGCGGCGTCTACCGCGCGTTGACCTCGGCACGCGCGAAGTCGGCGATCGCGATGGGCAAACGGCTCATCAATTCGGACTCGACCGAGTTCTCGCGGCCCATCCTGGAGCGGTCAGGGCTCGTGCGGGTCTCGACGACGACGCCGTATCACTGGCGGCGCTGAACTCCCAGCAGCTGCTGGCTAGGGTTGACCGGTGACTGCAACACTCGTGGCCCAGGGCCTCGCCGGGGGCTACGCCCACCGCACACTCTTCGACGGCCTCGACCTCACGGTCGCCCCGGGTGATGTCGTTGGCATCGTCGGTGTCAACGGCGCCGGCAAGTCGACACTGCTCCGCATTCTGGCGGGCGAGCTCGAACCCCAGGCCGGTGCCGTGCATCTCTCGCCCGCCGATGCCTTCGTCGGCTGGCTGCCGCAGGAGCACGAGCGGGTGGAGGGCGAGACCATCTCGGCCTACGTCGCGCGGCGCACCGGTGCGGCCGAGGCATCCGCTCGTCTCGACGCGGCCGCGCTGGCACTGGGGTCGACGGATGCCCCGGCGCCCGGGGCTCCCGACCCCGCCGACGAGTACTCGGTGGCCCTCGAGCGCTGGCTCGCGTCGGGCGCCGCCGACCTCGACGAGCGCCTCCCTGCCGTGCTCGCCGACCTCGGACTCAGCCTCGGCGGCGGCGACGCCCACCTCTCCGCCGAGTCGACGATGACCTCCCTGTCGGGCGGACAGGCTGCACGCGTCGGGCTCGCCGCCCTGCTCTGCTCCCGCTTCGACCTCGTGCTGCTCGACGAGCCCACGAACGACCTCGACCTCGACGGGCTCGAACGACTCGAGGCGTTCGTCCGCGGCATCCGCGGCGGCGTGGTGCTCGTCAGCCATGACCGGGAGTTCCTCGCCCGCTCGGTCACCCGGGTGCTCGAACTCGACCTCGCCCAGCACTCCAACCGCATCTACGGCGGCGGCTACGACGCGTACCTCGAGGAGCGGGCGACCGCCCGGCGCCAGCAGCGCGACGACTACGAGGAGTTCGCCGCGAAGAAGGCCGACCTCGTCGGCCGGGCGCGCACCCAGCGCGAGTGGTCGAGCCAGGGCGTGCGCAACGCGATGAAGAAGTCGCCCGACAACGACAAGATCCGGCGCAAGGCCGCGACGGAGTCGAGCGAGAAGCAGGCCCAGAAGGTCCGCCAGATGGAGAGCCGCATCGCGCGCCTCGACGAGGTCGAGGAACCGCGCAAGGAATGGCAGCTCGAGTTCACGATCGGCCAGGCGCCGCGTTCGAGCTCGGTCGTGTCGACGCTGAACGAAGCCGTGGTGCAGCAGGGCGACTTCACGCTCGGCCCCGTCTCGCTGCAGGTCGATGCGGGGGAGCGCATCGGCATCACCGGCCCGAACGGAGCAGGCAAGTCGACGTTGCTCGCCCTCCTGCTCGGGCGGCGCGCGGCCGATGCGGGAACCGCGAGCCTCGGGACATCCGTCGCCATCGGCGAGATCGACCAGGCTCGCACGCAGCTCACCGGGGCGGCGCCGCTCGCGGACTCGTTCGAGGCCCTCGTGCCCGAGTACTCGGCCGGCGAGGTGCGAACGCTGCTCGCGAAGTTCGGGCTGAAGGCCGACCACGTGCTGCGCCCCGTCGACGCGCTCTCGCCCGGTGAACGCACGCGCGCGGGCCTCGCGCTGCTGCAGGCGCGCGGCGTCAACGTGCTCGTGCTCGACGAGCCGACGAACCACCTCGACCTCGCGGCGATCGAGCAGCTCGAAGAGGCCCTCGACTCGTACGAGGGCACGCTCCTGCTCGTGACGCACGACCGCCGCATGCTCGAGCATGTGCGTCTCGACCGGCGCTGGCATGTTGAAGCAGGTCGGGTCGCCGACAGCTGAGTGTCGGCTGGCGCTGCGAGACTTGGAGGCGATGATCGACGAACTCCGCACCGAACGCCTCCTCCTTCGCCCGCTGACCCTCGACGACGCCGACGCGTACTACCGCGTCTACGGCGACCCCCGAACCTGGGAGCACCTTCCCAGCAGCAGGCATACGAGTCGTGCCATGTCGGTGGATGCCATCGAACGGGCGATGGCCGGACGGCTCGAGTACGGGTTCTCCCACAACGCGGTGATCCTTCGAGAACCCGTCGGCGCCCTGCCCGCCGGGGCGTTCCTCGGTTCGGCCGGAGCGAGAATGCTCGACTTCGACGCCTGGAACCTCGGCTATCGCTTCGCTCCCGAGGCCTGGGGCCGCGGATTCGCGACCGAGGCCGCGAGGGCGTCGCTCACCGCAGCGCAGGCGACCCGGCCCGACACCCCGGTCACGGCCAGAGTGCTCGGCGACAACGCCGCCTCCATCCGCGTGATCGAGCGCATCGGGCTCGAGTTGCAGTGGCGGGGGCGTGCTGCACGCCTCGGCGGCTCCGACGACGAGCACTCCTCGACTCCCGGCACCACGACGCACCTCGATCGGGTGATCTACGCCGACCGCGCGCTCGGCGACGAGATGCTCGACGCGGTCATCGAGCTCGGCTGACCGGCCGCCGAGGCGCGCTCGAGCCGACCCGCGGCCGTGCCGCAGAGTCGGGCTCGAGCGCGCGACGTCGGGCCGACCTCAGGCCGAGGTCGATGTGCCGTGCCTGCCGCGGCCCGTCTCGACGTCGGCATCCCGTGCCGTGGTGTCGACGTCGGCATCCCGTGCCGTGGTGTCGACGTCGGCATCTCGTGCCGTGGTGTCGACGTCGGGGTCCAGCCGGTCGGCCTTCTTCAGGCGGTCGTCGGCCTCGGTGTGCAGGTCCGCCGCGTCGGCGTTGCGAGCCTCGCTCTCACGGGCGAGTCGCTCGGAGTCGAGTCGGGCCTGCGCGGCTGCGGCTTCGGCTCGCTTCGCGTCGGCGGCAGCCGCTGCGGCATCCGCTTCACGCTGACGCGCCGCAGCGTCGGTTTCGGCCGCGCTCTGCCGAAGGTCGGCCGCGCGCCGGCGATCGGCCTCGAGACGGGCCTCGCGCCGCCGATTGCCCGTCGCCATGACGATGATGACGACGACGATCGCGATGACGACGACGATGCCGACGATGATCCAGACGATTGTGCTCGTGTCCACAGTGATCCGCCTCCTCGGGGTCGGGTTGCCCCAGCCAACCGCGCGCGGTCGACGGCGGCAACGCCTTGCGGATCGCGACCGAGTGCGGGATGATCACGCCCGCGAAGACGCCTCGCGCAGCCCTCCGGCTGGTACGTCGACGGCGACCGGGCCGAGGAGCACGTCGAGGAGCCGCGCCAGCACCTCGAGCCCATCGGGTGAGAGCACCGATTCGAGGTGTCCCTGCACCGAGGCCACCCGCGGTCCGCGGAGCGCATGCACCACACCCGTCGCGGCATCCGATGCCGCCTCGAGCTCGAGGGCCGGGGTGATCGAGCCGTTCGGCGCCATCGCCGCGAAGGTGTTGTAGAAGCCGACCGCCGCCGGCTCGCCGAACAGGTCGACGTCGAGTTGCACGCCCTGCCGCGGCGCGGGCAGCGGCGCGATCGGCAGGCCCGCGAGGGTCGCGAGCACCTGGTGGCTGAGGCAGACGGCGAGCATCGGCGCGCCGCTCTCGAGCCGCTCGACCATCAGCTCGCGCAGGCGCGCCAGCCGAGGATCGGTCGAGCTGCGCGGGTCGCCGGGCCCCGGGCCGAAGACCACCAGGTCGTCGGATGCCTCGGGCACGGCCTCGTTCCACGGCACGACCCGCGCCTCCAGGCCGAGGTGCCGCAACTGGTGGGCGAGCATCGTCGTGAAGTCGTCGCCGGCGTCGATGACGAGGGCCTTCGCGCCGCGCGACGGGTGCGCCGCCTGCGGCGCGCTCCAGAACCGCGCGAGGTGGTCGTTGCGCGAGTCGAGGAGCGTGGCGATGCGGTCGTCGTCGCGAGCACCGTCGCCGAGGGCCGATGCGCCGACCGTGCTCGACGTCGGCGTCGCGTCCGCTCGCGGAATGACCCCGAGCGCCGTCAGGACGCCGGCCGCCTTGGCGTGCGTCTCGGCCACCTCGCCGTCCGGGTCGGAGTGCCGCACGAGCGTCGCCCCGACGGGCACGCGCACCCCGCCCTCGCCGTCGACGTAGGCCGTGCGGATGAGGATGGGCGCATCGAGGTCGTAGCCGCCGGCTCCCGGCGTGAAGCGCGCCAGCACGCCCGCGTAGTATCCGCGGGCGGTCGACTCGTGGCGCGCGATCACCGTGCAGGCGTTGCCCATGGGTGAACCCGTCACGGTCGGCGCGAACATCGTGAGCCGCAGCACCTCGCGGGGGTCGAGGTCGCTGCGTCCCTCGAGCAGGTACTCGGTGTGCGTGAGCCGCGACATCCGCTTCAGGAACGGACCCCGGATGCGCCCGCCGTCGGGGCACACCGCGCTCATCATCTTGAGTTCTTCGTCGACGACCATGACGAGCTCCTCGCGCTCCTTCACGTCGCCGAGGAATGCGACGAGGTCGTCGTCGGCGGGCGGCCCCGCGAGATGGCGGAAGGTGCCGCTGATCGGATTCATCGAGACGACCCCGTCGATCGACGACACGTGACGCTCGGGTGTCGCACCGACGGTCGAGAGACCTGGCGTGTGCATCGCGAACGTCCAGTAGGCGCCGGCCTCGTGCTCGAGCAGGGCGCGCAGCCAGCCGAGCACCGCATGCGCGGCGGATGCCTCGATGCGCCCCGTGAACTCGCGCCGGATCACGAAGTTCGCGCCCTCGCCCCGACCGATCTCGTCGTCGATCACCCGCCGCACCCGATCGGCGTACTCGGCATCGCTCACGTCGACGGCGAGGTCGTCGACGGCGATCGGATGCTCCGGCAGCATTCCGATCGCCACGTCGAGGCCGATCGTCTCCCGCTCGCGCACGACGAGGCAGCGGAGCGGAGCCCCATCGTCGTGCGCGACGAAGCCGCGCTCGCGCACCTGGCGGAACGGCACGAGCGCCAGCACCTCGGCACCGTCGAGCGGGATGTCGGCGAGGCGGTCGACGTCGACGACGTCGCCGACGAGCACGTCGAGCGTCGGTTCGTGCTCTCGGCGCACGACGGCGAAGGGCGCGGGGTCGGTCGCGGCGAGCAGTGAGGCGAGCAGTCGCGTCATGGGATTCTCCGGTCGGGCCCTCGGGCGCCACCCTCCGCATACGCGAAAAGACCGCCCTCGGGCGGTCAAAGTACGTCGAAACGCGTGGCCGCCTAGGAGGCGGGCCACCAGTTCTGGTTCGACGAGGTCATGTCGAGGACTCTAGCATCGGCTCCGCCCCGGACGTCGCGCCGATACGATTCCGAGTGATGACCACAGAGACTGGATTCGAGATCGTGGCCCGCCTGCGCGCCGCCGGATGCGTGTTCGCCGAGGACGAGGCGGCCCTGCTGCTCGAGACAGGCGCAACGGGTGCCGAACTCGAGGAGCTGGTCGAGCGCCGTGTCACCGGCGAACCCCTCGAGCAGGTGCTCGGCTGGGCGGAGTTCGCGGGCCTCCGCATGCGCGTGCTGCCCGGTGTCTTCGTGCCGAGGCGCCGTACCGAGTTCCTGGCAGCAGAAGCTGCGAGCCTCGCGAAGCGCGCCGCGGAGGCCGCGCCGGTCGGCTCCGAGCACCCCCCTGTCGTGGTCGACCTCTGCTGCGGCGTCGGCGCCATCGGTGCGGCGATCGCGGATGCCGCCGGGCCGCTGCACCTCGTCGCGGCCGATCTCGACCCCGTGGCGGTGCAGGCGGCGCGGCTGAACCTCGAACCGATCGGCGGGCTCGTCTTCGAGGGCGATCTCTACGACGCGCTGCCCGCCGAACTGCGGGGCCGCGTCGACGTGCTCGCCGTCAATGCCCCGTACGTGCCGAGCGAGGCGATCGCCACGATGCCGCCCGAGGCGCGCGACCATGAGGCCCGCATGGCCCTCGATGGCGGCGGAGACGGGCTCGACGTGCATCGCCGGGTCGCGGCATCCGCTCGCTCGTGGCTCGCTCCCGGTGGTGCACTGCTGATCGAGACGAGCGTGGGTCAGGCTCCCCTCGCCGCCGCATTCTTCGACCTGGCCGGCCTCGATGCTCGAATCCTGCACGATGACGAGGCCGACGCGACCGTCGTGGTCGGGGTGCGCGCCGCCGATCGGGCATAGGGAAGCCCGACCGAGCGGCCGATCAGTGGCCGTCGCCCGCGCGCCTCAGTCGCCGGCCCGCGCCGCCGCGAGCAACTCGGCCACCTGGGCGTCGGTGGTCTGCGCGAAGTCGAGGTAGTGCATGCCGACGGCCATGAAACCCGGCGGCACCGACAGGCAGACGATCTCGTCGACCGCCGGGTCGGCGGCGAGCGATCCGATCGAGTCGGACGCGCCGACCGGAACGGCGAGCACCACTCGAGTGGCCCCGCGGGCTTTCGCGACGACCGCCGCGACTCGTGCGGTGGCGCCCGTCGCGACGCCGTCGTCGACGATCACCGCCGTGCGGCCCTCGAGTGAGATCGGCGGCTCGCCGCCTCGGAACCGGGCGACCCGAGCGTCGAGTTCGGCCCGCTCGACGCGTTCGATGTCGCGCAGTTCGCCGGGGGAGACGAACACGGAGTCGACGATGTCGTCGTTCAGCACTCGAGCGCCCTGTTCGCCGATCGCGCCCATCGCCACTTCGGGTTGTCCGGGGACCCCGAGCTTGCGCACGACGAGCACGTCGAGCGGGGCGCCGAGCGCCGCCGCGATCGGTGCCGCGACCGGCACTCCGCCGCGAGGCAGGCCGAGCACCACCGGCTGCCCGAGATCGACGCCCGCGAGTGCCGCGGCGAGTCGCCGCCCGGCGTCGGTTCGATCCTTGAAGTGCTCCATGTCGTGCGCCCGTCGAGCCGTGCACCGGCCCGTCGATCGCGACCGTTCGGCTCCCTTCCATGCTCCCACCACTCCGCCGCACCGCCAAGGGGATCCGGACCGCCCCGGGTGGAACGCAGTCCGCCAGTGGCCCGTGAACACGGGGCGAATCCGAGTGAAGTTCGCGTCTTGCAACTCGTCGCTTACACTGAACCAAATCCCTCCCCGATCTGGGGAACCCGAACTGAGGATTCGACGAGGCCCCCACTCGTCGGCTTGGAGTGTCCGTGGGACGTCACAGTGAAGCGGCAACGGCGAAGCAGCCGGGCCGCAGACTCATCCTGTCCATCATCGGTGCAGTCGTCGTCGTCGGACTCGTGTCATCCGGCGTCTTCCTCTGGGTCGGCGGCTACCTGAACCCCCTCTTCGCGTCGGCCGAAGCCGGTTGCACCGAGACCGAGCAGCTCTCCGTCGTGGCCGACACGTCGATCGCCCCCGCGCTGACCGAGATCGCCGAGAAGTTCGACGCGAACTCCGATCTCTGCGTGACGACGGAGATCACCGCGCAGGACTCGGCCGACACCGCCGCCGTCGTCGCCTCGGGCGGCGAGGAGTCCGATGCCTGGATCCCCGAGTCGAGCGTGTGGCTCGACCGCATGAACGCCACCGCCACCTCGCTCGGCCAGTCGCCGCCCGAGGTCGACGTGCGCGAGTCGATCGCCTCGTCGCCCGTCGTCTTCGCCGGGGCCTCGACGAAGGCCACGGAGCTCGCGGCCGAACCGGTGAGCTGGGCCCGAGTGCTCGGCGGCACCCTGCCCACGATCCTGCCCGACCCCGAGGCGTCCGCTGCGAGCCTCGCCGGGCTGCTCGCCCTGCGCGGCCACTCATCGCCCGACGACCCGCGACAGTTCGCCGGCGCGATGATCGAGCTCGGCAAGTCCATCCCCGCATCGACGGGCGCCGCGTTCGGCACCGTGAGCGCATCCCAAGATCCCGCGGTCGTCGTCACAAGCGAGGCGCAGGTCGCCGCGTACAACCTCGACGACCCCGCTGAGGCGCTCGTCGCCGCCTATCCCGTCGACGGCACGGTGTCGCTCGACTATCCGTTCGTGAGCATGTCGGCGCGTGACGACGCGGCCGAAGACGATGCGGCCGCCGAAGCCGATGCCGACGCCGCCCCGGCGGAGACGCCGGTCGCGACGCGCGGCGAACTGCTCGACGCCTTCGAGGCCGCGGTCCGCGAGAGCGCGAAGACGCTGGCGGCCGCCGGCTTCCGGGCGCCCGACGGCACCGGCGAGCTCGACATCACCGGCCTCGGTGCGGAAGCCCCCTCGGCGACGGCGGCGCTCGACGGCGCGGCCCAGCTCGAGATCCTTCGAGCCTGGTCGGTGCTGACGCTGCGCTCGCGGATGCTCGCCGTGATCGACGTGTCGGGATCGATGGAGGAACCGGCCGAGAACGGCCTGCGCCGCATCGACATCTTCCAGCAGGCCGCCGTCGGCGCGATGCAGAAGTTCTCGGGTGAAGTCGAACTCGGCGTCTGGGTGTTCTCCACCGCACGCAACGGCGACCTCGACTACGAAGACCTCTCGCCCATCGCACCGCTCGGCGATGCCGCGCACTCGCAGGAGATCGCCGGCATCATCCAGTCGCTGCCTGCCAGGCTCGGCGGTGCGACCGGCCTCTACGACACGACGCTCGCCGCAGTGCAGCGGGTGCGCGAGACGTACGACCCCGAGAAGGTCAACTCGGTGCTGCTCTTCACCGACGGCAAGAACGAAGACGAGAACGGCATCGACCTCGACACGCTCCTCGCCGAGCTCGCGAAGATCGACGACCCCACCAAGCCCGTGCCCGTCATCATGATCGGCTTCGGACCCGACACCGACCTCGCCGCCATGCAGCGCATCGCGCAGGCGACGAAGGGAGCCGCGTACTCGGCCTCGAAGCCCGAAGACCTCGGCACGGTGCTCGTCGACGCCCTCTCGCAGCGCAGCTGCCGCCCGAACTGCGGCTGACCACCTCGCAGCGCGGCTGCCGCCCGAACTGCGGCTGACGTTGGTGTTCGCGAAGGCGGAGTTCACGCCGACGCGGTGAACGACGAAGGGGGCCCGGCAGATGCCGGGCCCCCTTCGTACTGCGTGGAGGTCAGTGCGCCGCCGGGGCGCCCTCCATCATGTCGGCCGGCTTGCGCACGAAGAACGCGCCGACGATCGCCAGGAGCGAGAGGATCGCGCCCACCATGAACGCCGAGCGGATGCCGGACGCCGCCGCGGCCTCGGCCGTCGCGCCGGCCGTGGTCGCGGTCAGCGACTGCGTCGCCATGATCGTCACGAACAGCGCCGTGCCGGCCGCGCCGGCCACCTGCTGCACGGTGCCGACGATCGCGGATCCGTGGGAGTAGAACTTCGGGTCGACCGAGCCGAGCGCCGAGGTGAAGAGCGGCGTGAACATGAACGCGAGACCGGCCGACAGCACGATGTGGGCGACGAGCAGCAACCACGGCGAGGTCGTGTCGGTCACGAGCGTGAGCGACCAGAGCACGCCGCTGACGACGAACGCACCGGGTACGAGCAGCGGCGTCGGGCCGAGGCGATCGAAGAGCCGGCCCACGGTCGGACCGAGCAGGCCCATCGTGAGACCGCCCGGCAGCAGCAGCAGGCCGGTCATGATCGGCTCGAGGTGCAGCACGTTCTGCAGGTAGATCGGCAGCAGGATGATCGTGCCGAACAGCGCCGCCATCATGATCGTCATGAGGCCGATCGAGATCGAGAAGTTGCGCGACAGGAACGTGCGCAGGTCGAGCAACGCCCGGTCGTGCTTCTGCAGGATCAGCTGTCGCCAGATGAACGCGCCGATGGCGATCGCGCCGACAGCGAAGGCGATCCACATCGGCGCAGCGCCGAAGCTGCTGCCGGCGGTCTCGGCGCCGATCTGGCTGAGCCCGTAGACGAGCCCGCCGAAGCCGAAGGCCGACAGCACCACCGAGAACACGTCGATCGGGATCTTGCGGGGCTCGCTGACGTTCTCGACCCGGCGGATGCCGATGATGAGCATCGCGAGCGCGATCGGCAGCACGAGCCAGAACATGAACCGCCACGAGAGCGAGTTCAGGATGAGGCCCGAGATGGTCGGGCCGATCGCCGGAGCCACCGACATCACGATCGCGACGCGGCCCATGAGTCGGCCGCGGTCGCTCGGGGCGACGAGGGTCATGAGCGTCGTCATGAGCAGCGGCATCATGATCGCCGTGCCGCTCGCCTGCACGACCCGGCCGACGAGGAGCACCTCGAAGCCCGGAGCCATGGCCGCGATGAGTGTGCCCGTCGAGAAGAGGCTCATGGCGGCGATGAAGATCGGCCGCGTTGCGAAGCGCTGCAGCAGGTAGCCGGTGATCGGGATGACGACGGCCATCGTCAGCATGAACGCGGTGGTCAGCCACTGCGCCTGGGAGATGGAGATGCCGAGGTCGACGACGAGGTGCGGGATCGCCACGCCCATGATCGTCTCGTTGAGGATGACGACGAAGGAAGCGGCGAGGAGGAGCCAGATCACCCGGTTGTTTCGGGCGCCGTGCAGCGCCTCCACATCGGAGTGCTCGTGCATGGTGAGGTCGCCGGCAGGGGCGACCTCGAGGTCACGGAGTTCAGGAACGGCGCGTTCGGTCAAGGAATATTGGTCCAATCGATGTCGGCGCAGGGCTGCGCCGGAGAATTGCGTCGAATACGTTGGTCAACCCGCGTCGGGTGACTCGCTATTCCCCGATTCCGACATCGATCGGAACGCATGGAACCGAGCGCTCTCGACGAGCGCCGGCCTGCTGGGAAACTCGGTCGCGCGGGGCGGCTTACGGAGCCGGAGCCGGGCCGTCGGTGGGAGTCGGCCGGGGGAGCCAGCCCTCGAGGAGCTGCTCTTCGGGAGCGAGCTCGTTCTCGATGCGCCGCTCGTCAGCCTTGTCAGCAGGTGTTTCGCTCATGTCGCCACGATACCGCGCACCGCAGACACGGCACGAGCGACGGATGCCGCGGCATCCGCCAGCTCTTCGGCCGTGTTCTCCGCGCCGAGCGTGAAACGCACCGCTGTCTGGGCGAGTTCGGTCGGCAGTCCGACGGCAGTGAGCACGTGGGAGGCCTCGTCGCTGCCGGCCGCGCACGCCGATCCGCTCGAACAGACGATGCCGTCGCGCTCGAGCTCGAGGAGCACGGCCTCGCCGCTGGTGCCCGGGAAGACGAACGAGACCGTGCCCGGCAGGCGGTGCTCGGGATCGCCCGTCGGCTGCGCGCCCGGAACCGTCGCCGCGATCGTCGCCGTGAACGCCGAGCCGAGTGCGGCGACGTGCGCCGCGGCATCCGCTCGCTCGGCCTCGGCGAGGCGCAGCGCCGTCGCGAAGGCGACCGCGCCCGCGACATTCTCGGTGCCCGACCTGCGCCCGCGTTCCTGCCCGCCGCCGTGCAGCACCGGCTCGAGCTGGAGCCGGCCGCGCACGATGAGCGCGCCAGTGCCCTTCGGAGCGCCGACCTTGTGACCGGCGAGCGAGAGGGCGTCGACGCCGAGCACGTCGAGTGAGATGGGGAGCCAGCCGGCCGCCTGCACGGCATCGGTGTGCATGAGGGCCCCGGCGGCGTGCGCGACCGCGGCGAGTTCCGCGATCGGCTGCACCGTGCCGATCTCGTTGTTCGCGAGCTGCACCGAGACGAGGGCGGTGTCGGGCCGGATGACTCGGCTGAGCGCCTCGGGCGAGACGAGGCCGCCCGCGTCGACGGCGACCTCGGAGACCTCGAAGCCGTGCACGCGGTCGAGGAATGCCGCGGACTCGAGCACCGCCTCGTGCTCGATCGGGGAGATCACGAGGTGGCGCCCGCGGGGGTTCGCGAGCGCGAGGCCCTTCACCGCGAGGTTGTCGGCCTCGGTGCCGCCGCTCGTGAAGACGACGTCGCCCGGTCGGCATCCGGCGACCGCGGCCACCGTCGCGCGAGCCGCGGCGAGGGCGCGGGATGCCTCCTCGCCCAGCGCATGGTGGCTCGACGGGTTGCCGAACGAGCCCGAGAGGAACGGCCACATCGCCTCGAGCGCCTCTCGGCGCACGGGCGTCGTTGCCGCGTGGTCGAGGAAGATCACGTCGAGACCGTCACGTCGAGGCCGAGGTCGAGCGAGCGCACCGAATGGGTGAGGGCACCGACCGAGATCACGTCGACACCGGTCGCCGCGATCTCGCGCACCGTGTCGAGGGAGACGCCGCCGGAGGCCTCGACGATCGCCCGGCCCGCGATGAGGGCGACGCCCGCGCGCAGCCCATCGGGAGTGAAGTTGTCGAGCATGACGGTGTCGGCCCCGCCTGCGAGCACCGCCTCGACCTGGTCGAGCCGGTCGACCTCGACCTCGAGGTGGGCGGTGTGGGGCATCCGCTCGCGTGCGGCCCGGAGCGCGGTCGCGAGGTCGTGGCCGCCGGCTGTCAGCACGGCGAGGTGGTTGTCCTTCGCCATCACCGCGTCGGAGAGCGAACGGCGGTGGTTGCGGCCGCCGCCGTCGCGCACGGCCTGACGTTCGAGGCTGCGCAGGCCCGGCGTGGTCTTGCGGGTGTCGACGATGCGCGCACTGGTGCCGATCGTCTCCGCGACGTACCGGGCCGTGAGCGTCGCGATGCCCGACATGCGCTGCACGAGGTTCAGGCCGACGCGCTCGGCGCGCAGGATGCCGCGGGCCGGACCGCTCACGCGGGCGAGCACCGCGCCTGCCTCGAACGGCTCGCCGTCGACCGCGAGAGCCTCGACGACGATGGCCGGATCGATGAGGCGGAAGGCCGCGGCGAAGACCTCGATGCCGCTCAGCACTCCCGGCTCGCGCGCCACGAGCTCGGCCGCCGCGGGGGCCGTCACCGGGATCAGCACCTCGGAGGTCAGGTCGCCCCACGGGGCGTCCTCGTCGAGCGCCGCGCCGACGATGCGGTCGATCTCTCTCAGGTCGGTCATCAGGCGGCCTCTCGTTCGAGTGCGGTGGGTTCGTGCAAGGTGGCGGGGACGACGACGTTCGGGTCGTCGGTGCGGAAGTGCGCGCCGCAGCTCGTGCGCCGGGCCCGGGCGGCGGCGACGGTCAGGCGGGCGAGATCGAGCAGGTTGCGATCCTCCGCACTGCGGCGGTCGACGGGGTCGAGTGCGTGCCACGCATTGAGCCGAGCGGATGCCGCCGCCAGCCCCTCCTCGTCGCGCTCGAGTCCCACGTGGCTCCACATGAGGGCCTGCAGCTCGTCGCGATCGACGGGCGCACCGTGCACGACCTGGGCGGATCGTGCAGGCGTTCCGGCCACCGCGGCCTCGGACGCAGCGGCTGCTCGCGACGCCTCCGACGCGGTGATCGCCCGAACCGCTCGGTCGGCGAACACCGCCGCCTCGAGCAGCGAGTTCGACGCGAGTCGGTTGGCACCGTGCACGCCGGTGCGGGCGACCTCGCCGATCGCGAAGAGTCCGGGCACGCTCGTGCGCCCTTCGAGGTCGGTCGCGATGCCGCCCATCGCGTAGTGCGCGGCCGGCGTGACCGGCACGGGCTCACGGGCCCAGTCCAAGCCGGCAGCTCGTACGACGGCGT
Source organism: Agromyces sp. Root1464 (assembly GCF_001427265.1). Taxonomy (NCBI): domain Bacteria; kingdom Bacillati; phylum Actinomycetota; class Actinomycetes; order Micrococcales; family Microbacteriaceae; genus Agromyces; species Agromyces sp. Root1464. The sequence goes on along the minus strand of NZ_LMFU01000003.1, from coordinate 462,470 downwards.
CGAGGCCCGGGAAGCGGCGGGCCAGCTCCGCGCCGCCGAGCGCCGTGGCGTCGAGCACCACCGGTGCACCGCCCTGCTCGAGCGATCGCCGCCAGACCGCGCGGGCCACGACGTCGCGCGGGGCGAGTTCGCCGCGTGCGTCGACGTCGAGCATGAAACGGCGACCGCTCTCGTCGCGCAGCACCGCGCCCTCGCCGCGCACGGCTTCGGAGATGAGCGGAGTGCCGGGGGCGGCGAGCGCCGTCGGGTGGAACTGGGTGAACTCGAGGTCGGCGACGCGCGCGCTGGCACGCCAGGCCGCGGCCACTCCGTCGCCCGTTGCGACCGCCGGGTTCGTCGTATGCCGGAAGAGGCATCCGCTGCCGCCGGTGGCGAGCACGACCGCGTCGGCGCGGCGCTCGACGACGGCTCCTGAAGCCCCGAGCAGCTGCGCCCCGACGACGTGCCCGCCCTCGACGAGGAGGTCGACGAGCATCGTCTGCTCGTCGATCGCGACGGCTCGGCGCCGCACGGTGGCCACCAGGGCGTGCTCGATGGCCGCGCCGGTGGCGTCGCCGCCGGCGTGCAGCACGCGGGCGCGCGAGTGTGCGGCCTCGAGTCCGCGCTCGAGTCCCGACTCGCCCCGATCGAATGCGACACCGAACCGGATGAGGTCGCGCACGCGGTCGGGGCCCTCGTCGACGAGCACGCGCACGGCGGCCGGATCGGCGAGCCCGGCCCCGGCCTCGATCGTGTCGGCGAAATGACGCTCGGCGGAGTCGTCGGGGAAGAGCGCTGCAGCGATGCCGCCCTGGGCATAGCGCGTATTGCCCTCGGCGAGCTCGGCCTTCGTGACGAGCTCGACGGTGTGCCCGGCATCGGTGGCCTTCACGGCGGCCCAGAGGCCGGCGATGCCGCCCCCGATCACGAGCACGCGCGCCATGTCAGGCTCCCGCGACGGGCTGCGGAGCCGCTGCCGGCGGCTTCGCCGCGAGCATCCGCTCGAGGGCCACCCGCGCGGGCTCGGCCACGTCGTCGGCGACGGTGATGCGGTTGACGACGCGGCCCGCGACGAGCTCCTCGAGCACCCAGGCGAGGTACCCGGGGTGGATGCGGTACATCGTCGAGCACGGGCACACGACGGGGTCGAGGCAGAAGATCGTGTGCTGCGGGTACTCGGCCGCGAGGCGCTGCACGAGGTTGATCTCGGTGCCGATCGCGAAGGTCGAGCCCGCGGGGGCGGCTTGGATCGCCTTCACGATGAAGTCGGTCGAACCCGCGGCATCCGCTGCGTCGACGACGGGCATGGGGCACTCGGGGTGCACGATGACCTGCACGCCGGGGTGGTCGACGCGGGCCTGCGCGATCTGGTCGACCGTGAACCGGCGGTGCACCGAGCAGAAGCCGTGCCACAGGATGACCCGGGCTTCGCCCAGTTCGCCCGCCGTGTTGCCGCCGAGCGCCTTGCGCGGGTTCCACATCGGCATCTGCTCGAGGGGCACGCCCATGGCCTTCGCGGTGTTGCGGCCGAGGTGCTGGTCGGGGAAGAAGAGCACCCGCTGCCCGCGCTCGAACGCCCACTCGAGCACCGTCTTCGCGTTTGAGGAGGTGCAGACGATGCCGCCGTGGCGCCCGACGAAGCCCTTGAGGGCCGCCGACGAGTTCATGTAGGTCACCGGGATGACGGGCACGCGCCCCGAGGCATCCGTCGCCGTCAGGTCGCCGTAGACCTCTTCGAGCTGCTCCCAACACTCCTCGACCGAGCTCTCGTCGGCCATATCGGCCATCGAGCAGCCGGCGGCGAGGTTCGGGAGGATCACGGCCTGCTCGGGCGTCGAGAGCAGGTCGGCGGTCTCGGCCATGAAGTGCACGCCGCAGAACACGATCGCCTCGGCGTCGGGCCGGGTGAGGGCGGCGTTCGCGAGCTGGAACGAGTCGCCCACGAAGTCGGCGTGCTCGATGACCTCGTCGCGCTGGTAGAAGTGGCCGAGCACGACGGCGCGGTCGCCGAGGGTCGCCTTCGCGGCGCGGATGCGCGCGTGCAGCTCGTCTGCGGAAGCCGTGCGGTACGACTCGGGCAGTGCGCCCTGCCGGGGCGAGCCCGTGGGGATGACGTCGCCCATCGACGACCCGGGCCCGTACGAGACGGGGCCCGCGTCGAACTCCCAGGGGCCCTTCGCGAGTTCGGGCGAGCACGATGCGCCTGTGGCGGCACCCGCCTCGATGAGGCGGATGGTGCGGTCGACGGATGCCGCCGCTCGCGTGTCGTCGGTCTGCAGGTCGTCGATCGAGATGGTCATGATGCCGGTCGCTCTCTCAGGGATTCGGTTCGCACGGTCGGGTCGGGGTTCGCCCCGGCGAGGGCGGTGGAGTCGTAGCGGTAGAGCTTCGGTGGTCGGTTGCGTGCGCCGGCCAGTCGCTCGCCCGTCTCGCGCAGCCGGCCCGAGGCGAGCATCGTGCGTCGGAAGTTCGCGGGATCGAGCGGGCGCTGCAGCACCGCTTCGACGACCTCGCGGAGCTCGGCGAGCGTGAAGGTCTCGCCGAGGAAGGCGTGCGCGATCTGGGAGTACTCGACCTTGGTGCGCAGCCGCCAGAGGGCGTACTCGATGATGCGGTTGTGGTCGAACGCGAGCCCCGGCAGCGTGTCGGCCGGCACCCAGCGGACGTTCGGCCCTGCGGTCGCCCGGGCTGCCTCGTCGCTCTGCACGAGCGCCCAGTAGACGACGGAGACCACGCGCACCCCGGGGGAGCGGTCGACCTCGCCGAACGTGTACAGCTGCTCGAGGTAGGTAGGGGCGAGGCCGGTCGTGAGCCGCAGGGTGCGGGCAGCTGCCGCTTCGAGTTCTTCTGCGGGCGGCAGCCAGCCGCCGGGCAGGGCCCAGAGGCCGAGCTGGGGTTCGCGAGTGCGGCGCACGAGCGGGGTCCAGAGCACCGGGTGGCCCGAGCGGTCGGGTCGCAGCGCGAAGATCACCGTGGAGACGGCGAGTCGCGTCGGCGCGTCGCCATCGGGCTCGGTCGGGTGCGGCATCCGGCACCTCCGCTCTTTTGGTCAGACTGACTCGAACTCGGTCGACAGCAGCTTACAGTCATCCTGACCAGAACACGAACCCGCTGTCGTCGGATCACAGCCGATGCCCAGCCGCCGCGGAAGCGCCCCGCTGCTAGGATCGGAGCACAATCTCATACCGGGCCATCGACGCGTCGCGGGAGAGCCGGTCAGCGCCAACCGAAGTACGAACGGACAGCGCCCGACCGGCACCGAAGGAGCAAGCCTCCCCGCCAATCTCTCAGGTCACCACACCGCGATGACGAGGCCGCTCTGAAAAGTGGATTCCGCGACGGCTCGCGGCCTCCCGCCCACGGTGAAAGCGCGCCAGCGTGAAACTCTCAGGCTCATGACAGAGGGGGAGTTCCCACACGGCACGCTTCCGCGACCGTGACAACGCCGGCGTTCGCCGGCACGTCTGGAGAACTCTCGTGACCAACGAACCCGGTACCGCAAGCCTCGAATCGTCGAGCTCCGAGCGCCGCAGCCCCCTCGACGCCGTGCATCGCGCCGCAGGCGCGAGCTTCACCGACTTCGCGGGCTGGCAGATGCCCGTGCGCTACTCCAGCGACCTCGCCGAGCACCACGCCGTGCGCACCGCGGCCGGGCTCTTCGACCTCTCGCACATGGGCGAGATCGTGCTCATCGGCCCGCAGGCCGCCGCCGCGCTCGACCACGCGCTCGCCGGCAAGCTCTCGGCCATCGAGATCGGGCAGGCCAAGTACTCCCTCCTGCTCGCCGACGACGGCGGCATCATCGACGACCTCGTCGTCTACCGCACCGGTGACGACCGCTACATGGTCGTCGCGAACGCCTCGAACGCGGCCGTCGTCGCCGACGAGCTCCGCACCCGCGCGACGGGCTTCGACACGATCGTCTCCGATGAGAGCGACGACGTCGCGCTCATCGCCCTGCAGGGCCCCGACGCCCGAGCGGTGCTGCTCGAGACGCCGGGATTCGGCGTCGAGGGGCCGGGCAACGACGAGGAGGACTTCGACGCGAAGCTCGAGGGCCTCAAGTACTACCGCGCCTTCCCGGCGACCTTCGAGGGCGAGCCCGTGCTCGTCGCGAGAACGGGCTACACCGGCGAAGACGGCTTCGAGCTCTACCTCGCCCCCGAGCGCGCGACGCGTCTGTGGGAGGCGCTCGCCGAGACCGGCGGGCCCCGAGTCACGCCCTGCGGCCTCGCGAGCCGCGACACGCTGCGCCTCGAGGCGGGCATGCCGCTCTACGGCCACGAGCTGAGCCGCGACATCCTGCCCGTGCAGGCCGGCCTCGGCCGCGTCGTCGCCCTCGCCAAGCCCGACGAGTTCGTCGGTCGCGCCGCGGTCGAGCAGGGCCCCGCAGCGGATGCCCCGGTGCTCGTCGGCCTCGCGGCGGAGGGCCGCCGGGCGCCCCGCGCCGAGTACGAGGTCTTCGACGGCGCCGATGCCGATGCCGCGCGCGTCGGTGTCATCACGAGCGGGGCGCTCTCGCCGACGCTCGGCCACCCGATCGCCATGGCCCTCGTCGCGCCCGACGCCGCCGAGCCGGGCAGCGAGCTCTTCGTCGACGTCCGCGGCACGCGAGTCGCGGCATCCGTCGTCGCCCTTCCCTTCTACAAGCGCACCGCCTGACCGCCGGCCGGCTCGACCGGCACCACGCACACCGCACTCACCGCACGACTCACAAGGAGCACGCCATGACCGACCAGACCGCACTGCACTACACCGAAGAACACGAGTGGATCGCCCTCGACGGCGACGTCGCGACGATCGGCATCACCGACTACGCCGCCGAGAAGCTCGGCGACGTCGTCTTCGTCGAGCTGCCCGCGGCCGGCACGACCGTGACCGAGGGCACCGTCGTCGGCGAGATCGAGTCGACGAAGTCGGTCGGCGAGCTCTTCGCCCCCGTCAGCGGCGAGGTCGTCGAGGCCAACCAGACCGTCGTCGACTCGCCCGAACTCGTCAACAGCGACCCGTTCGGCGAGGGCTGGCTCATCAAGGTGAACGCCTCGAGCCTGCCGAAGTTCCTCACGCACGCCGAGTACCGCGCACTGGTCGGAGAGTAAGCACCACGATGACCACCCCCATCTCCTCCGCATTCGACCTCGACGCCTTCGGGCGCCGCCACATCGGCACGAGCCCGAGCGACCACGGGCTCATGCTCGCCGAGCTCGGCTACGACTCCCTCGACGCCCTCATGGCCGCCGCGGTGCCCACGTCGATCCGCATGGGGGAGGTGCTGAACTCGGCGATCCCGGCCGCAGCCACCGAGCGCGAAGCGCTCGCCGAGCTCGCGGCGCTCGCCGAGCAGAACACCGTGCGCACCTCGATGATCGGCCTCGGCTACTACGGCACCGTCACGCCGTCGGTCATCCAGCGCAACGTGCTCGAGAACCCGAGCTGGTACACGGCCTACACGCCGTACCAGCCCGAGATCTCGCAGGGCCGCCTCGAGGCGCTCATCAACTTCCAGACGATGGTCACCGACCTCACGGGCCTCGACACCGCCAATGCGTCGATGCTCGACGAGGGCACCGCGGTCGTCGAGGGCATGCTGCTCGCGCGCCGCGCCTCGAAGTCGACCTCGAACCGCTTCGTCGTCGACGCCGACGCCCTGCCCCAGACGCTCGCGCTCCTACAGTCGCGCTCGGAGGCGGTCGGCATCGAGCTCGTCGTCACGTCGCTCGACGAGCAGACGGATGTCGCCGCCTTCGGCGAGCACTTCGGCCTCTTCGTGCAGTACCCGGGCGCATCGGGCCGCGTGTGGAACCCGGCATCCGTCATCGCGGCCTCGAAGGCGCAGGGCGGCCTCGTCGTCGCCGCCGCCGACCTGCTCGCGCTGGCACTCATCACGAGCCCGGGCGAGCTCGGCGCCGACGTCGCCGTCGGCACCTCGCAGCGCTTCGGCGTGCCCATGGGCTTCGGCGGGCCGCACGCCGGCTACATGGCCGTGCGCAAGGGCCTCGAGCGGCAGTTGCCGGGCCGGCTCGTCGGCGTCTCGAAGGACGCCGTCGGCGCGCCCGCGTACCGCCTCACGCTGCAGGCGCGCGAGCAGCACATCCGCCGCGAGAAGGCGACGTCGAACATCTGCACCGCCCAGGTGCTGCTCGCCGTCATGGCGTCGATGTACGCCGTCTACCACGGGCCCCGCGGCATCCGTCACATCGCGGTCTCGACTGCGGCGAAGGCGACTGCGCTCGCCGAGGTGCTGACCGGCTACGGCCTCACCCTCGCGCACGACAGCTACTTCGACACGATCCGCGTGCACGTGCCCGGACTCGCCGGCAACATCGTCGAGCGCGCCCGCGCCCTCGGGGTCAACGTGTGGGAGGCCGACGAGGCGACCGTGCACGTCGCGGTCGACGAGACGACGACGGAAGCCGAGCTCTCGCTCGTGGCACAGGCGTTCGGGCTGCCCGAGCGCACCGCGGTCGAGATCGAGACCTCGAGCCTGCCGGCCGTCGCGAGCGGCGAGCTGCGTCGCACGAGCGGCTACCTCGAGCACCCCGTCTTCAACACGCACCACTCCGAGACGCAGATGATGCGGTACCTGAAGACCCTCGCCGACCGCGACTACGCGCTCGACCGCGGCATGATCCCGCTGGGCTCCTGCACGATGAAGCTCAACGCCGCGACCGAGATGCAGTCGGTCACGTGGCCCGAGTTCGCGAACCTGCACCCCTTCGCACCCGAGGCCGACGTCGTCGGCACGCTCGGCCTCATCGAGCAGCTCGAGACCTGGCTCGCCGAGGTCACCGGGTACGACACGGTCTCGCTGCAGCCGAACGCGGGCAGCCAGGGTGAGCTCGCCGGCCTCCTCGCGATCCGCGGGTACCATCACGCCAACGGCGAGACGGAGCGCACGGTGTGCCTCATCCCGTCGAGCGCCCACGGCACCAACGCGGCATCCGCCGTGCTCGCCGGCATGCGCGTCGTCGTGGTGGCGACCGACGAGCTCGGCAACGTCGACCTCGACGACCTGCGCGCGAAGATCGCCGAGCACGCCGAGAGCCTCGCCGCGCTCATGATCACCTACCCCTCGACGCATGGCGTCTACGAGCACGAGGTGAAGACCATCACGCAGGCCGTGCACGACGCCGGCGGCCAGGTCTACGTCGACGGCGCGAACCTCAACGCCCTGCTCGGCTTCGCCCGCTTCGGCGACTTCGGCGGCGACGTCTCGCACCTGAACCTGCACAAGACGTTCTGCATCCCGCACGGCGGCGGCGGCCCCGGCGTCGGCCCGGTCGCGGCCAAGGCGCACCTCGCGCCCTACCTGCCGGGCCACCCGATGGCTCAGCGCGCCGACCACTCAGGCGGGGTCACGCACGACGGCGGGCCGGTCTCGGCGGCGCCGTACGGCAGCCCGTCGATCCTGCCGATCTCGTGGGCCTACGTGCGCATGATGGGCTCCGAGGGGCTCAAGCAGGCGACCGCGTCGGCGGTGCTCGCGGCGAACTTCGTGGCCTCGCGCCTGCGCGACCACTACCCGGTGCTCTACACGGGCGACAACGGCCTCGTCGCGCACGAGTGCATCCTCGACCTGCGCCCCCTCACGGCGGCGACGGGCGTGACCGTCGACGACGTGGCGAAGCGCCTCGTCGACTACGGGTTCCACGCGCCGACGATGTCGTTCCCGGTCGCGGGCACGCTCATGATCGAGCCGACCGAGTCCGAAGACCTGGCCGAGCTCGAGCGCTTCGTCGAGGCGATGGTCGCGATCAAGGCCGAGGCCGACGCCGTCGCCGCGGGTGAGTGGCCCGCTGATGACAACCCCCTCGTGAACGCACCGCACACCGCGGAGTCGGTCATCGCCGGGGAGTGGACCCACGCCTACACCCGCGAGCAGGCCGTGTACCCGGTGCACTCGCTCGTGCGGGGCAAGTACTGGGTGCCCGTGCGCCGCATCGACCAGGCCTTCGGCGACCGCAACCTCGTGTGCGCCTGCCCGCCGGTCGAGGCGTTCGCGTAGCGAGCGGAGCGGATGCGTCGAGGAAGCAGAGTGGCGGCGCTTTCGCCGTTTGTGGTCACGGCGTTCGCGTAGCGAGCGATTCGGAGCCGATCGCCCCCGCACTGGAGGCATCGGCGGATGACGTGCTCGCGACTATGCGGGGCGCGGTGCCGCGTGGCGGCCGCGCTCCGTGTACGCGCGAGGGGCGCGAGCGGGCGCTGACGGTGCGCCTGCGACCGTCACGAGGGCAGTGCGACGCGCGGTGACGCGTTCGTGCGCCGCGGTGATCTCGGCTTCGGTCGCGAGGAAGCGACGATCCGAGGCGCGTGCGGCGAGACGGCCTGCGGTGAAGGCGGCGGCGAGTGACATGATTCAGCTCCGACTCTGTGTGCGGCGGTGCCGGTCGGCGCCCGCGTGGCGAGGGATGGCCCCATGCTCTCGAGCCGCACGATCCGCCGGATCAGGGCGACCCCGATGCGCACCCCCGGGAGTACACTGAGGTTCTCTCGAATTCACCCACGGGTTCGTCAGGGCCCGGGTTCTCTCGAAGCGGAGGGGGCATGATGTCCGTCGATCTCTTCACGGTGCTCACGACCGTCGGGTTCGTTGGGTTCCTCGTCGGCACTTCGATGCTCGCGGGCCGCGGCCTCGGGCTCGAACAGCGCGCGGGCCTGCTCGAACGACGCGACCCCGCCACGGCGGAGGCGCTGCGACGCGCCCAGTCGATCACCGACTTCTCGAGCGGCAGCGTCTTCGGCGACGAGGGCTTCTACTCGCCGGTGTGCACGCCGTCCCGGCGCAGCGGTCTCGACATGGCGCGGGTGCGGGGCACCGACTCCGACTTCCGCGTCGAGGTCGCCGAGGAGGCCCTGCCGCCGATGCCGACGACCGTGGTGGCGCTCGGGAGGAGCGAGCACGTGCCGCGAACACCGCGCACGTGGCATCCGGTGCGCACGGACCAGCCCGCTCGACCGGCTCAGCCGGCCGAGACGGCGAAGAGCTCCGGCCACCAGCCGACCGCGAGCGGGTAGCCGATGAACGACGCGATGTCGAGGATCCAGTGCGCGATGACGAGCGGCATCGTGCGACCCCAGCGCTGGTAGCACCACCCGAAGACGACGCCCATGGCGACGTTTCCGACGAACGGCCCGAATCCCTGGTACAGGTGGTAGGTGCCGCGCAGCACGGCGCTCGAGAGGATCGTCGCCCACGGGCCGACGCCGAGCTCCCTGAATCGCGTGAAGAGGTAGCCGACGACGATGACCTCCTCGGTCAGCGCAGCTTCGAGCGCCCGGAACACGAGGATCGGCACCGTCCACCACAGCCAGTCGGCCGGTGAGGCCTCGACCGCGACGGTGATGCCTCCTGCGCGGCCGAGCGCGTAGAGCGCGAGCCCCGGCACGCCGATGGCGAGCACCAGCAGCACACCGGATGCCGCGTCGCGACCCGGCCTCGTCAGGTCGAGGCCGATGCGGCGGAACGGGTTCGTGCCGGGTGCCCAGAGCAGGTACAGCACGAGTGCCACGGCGAAGAGACCGAAGAAGACGTCGAGGAACTGGTACGTGAAGTCGAGCCATTCGCGCGGTGCGCGAGACGGGTTCAGTGCGACCGTCTGCTCGCCGAGCGGCGTCTCGGCGGTCACCTTCGCGACGATCGACACGATCGAGTAGACGGCGGATGCCCCGAGCGAGAGACCGAGCACGATGACGACCTCGAGCCGCAGCCGCCATGCAGAAGACATGCGGCAATCATCGCATGAGCGGCTCAGACGCAACATTCGTGCGGATTCGCGACGGAATCCGCCGAGGTCCGTGTCGCTAGGTTGCGCGTCGGTAACGGTTTGCCCTTCTGGTTTGCTTACCGGGGGTCCGGTTCATAGTCTCGATCTACCAGCGCTCCAGCGCGGCCACGAGCCGTGTTGTCGTCGCATATCTCACAGGAGGAACATTGAAGATCAAGAGAATCGGCGTTGCAGCCATTGCTCTTGCTGCCGCCGGCGCATTGACGCTGTCTGGCTGCACGAGCGGCGGTGCTGACCCGTCGGCCCCTGCTGGCGATGCCACCGCGGTCATCACGACCAACGGCTCCGAGCCCCAGAACCCGCTGATCCCCACCAACACCAACGAGGTCGGTGGCGGCAAGATCCTCGACGCGATCTTCGCGGGCCTGGTCTACTACGACGCCAAGGGTGCTGCGCACAACGACGTCGCCGAGTCGATCGAGACCGACGACGCGCAGAACTACACGATCAAGCTCAAGGCCGACCAGAAGTTCACGAACGGCGAGCCCGTCACCGCGAACTCCTTCGTCGACGCCTGGAACTACGGCGCGGACACGGCCAACGAGCAGCTCTCGCAGTACTTCTTCGAGTCCATCGACGGCTTCAGCTACGAAGAGTCCGTCCCCGAGCTCCCGGGCCTCGAGGTCGTCGACGACACGACCTTCACGGTCAAGCTGAAGCAGCCCGAGTCGGACTTCCCGCTGCGCCTCGGCTACTCGGCCTTCTACCCGCTGCCCGAGTCGGCATTCGAGGACCTCGCGGCCTTCGGTGAGAGCCCGGTCGGCAACGGCGCGTACATGCTCGACGGCGAAGACGCCTGGAAGCACAACGAGAAGATCGACCTCGTCGTGAACCCCGACTACGACGGCCCCCGCAAGGCGGTCAACGGCGGACTCGACATCATCTTCTACGCCTCGCAGGACGCCGCGTACGCCGACCTCCAGGGCGGCAACCTCGACGTGCTCGACGCGATCCCCGACTCGGCTCTCGCGACGTTCGAAGACGAGTTCGGCGACCGTGCGATCACCCAGGCGGCTGCGATCTTCCAGTCGTTCACGATCCCCGCGCGTCTGCCGCACTTCTCGGGCGAAGAGGGCAACCTCCGCCGCCAGGCGATCTCGATGGCGATCAACCGCGACGAGATCACCGACGTGATCTTCGCCGGCACCCGTACCCCGGCGCACGACTTCACGTCGCCGGTCATCGACGGCTACTCGGAAGAGATCCCCGGCTCCGAGGTTCTCGACTACAACCCCGAAGAGGCGAAGAAGCTGTGGGCCCAGGCCGACGCGATCGCTCCGTGGGACGGCACCTTCAAGATCGCCTACAACGCTGACGGTGGCCACCAGGCCTGGGTCGACGCTGTGGCGAACGGCCTGAAGAACGACCTGGGCATCGACGCCGCCGGCGACCCGTACCCCACGTTTGCTGAGGCTCGCACGAAGATCACCGACCGCACCATCCAGACGGCATTCCGTTCGGGCTGGCAGGCGGACTACCCGGCGCTCTTCAACTTCCTCGGCCCGCTCTACGGAACCGGTGCCGGCTCGAACGATGGCGACTACTCGAACCCCGAGGTCGACACGCTCCTGAAGGAGGGCCTCGCGGAGACCGACATCGCCGCCGCGAACGAGAAGTTCCAGGCTGCACAGGAGATCCTGTTCCAGGACCTCCCCGCCGTTCCGCTGTGGTACTCCACGGTCAACGGTGCTTGGAGCGAGGTCGTCAACGACGTCGAGTTCGGTTGGAACTCGGTGCCGCTGTACTACCAGATCACCAAGAGCGAGTAATTCCCGATCAAGGACGACTCGGGGTTAGACTCTGAGGCGCCCGTGGGGCGGCAGCCGAGCAGGCTGCCGCCCCACTCCCACGTATCCACGGTGTTCACCTGATCGGCGTAGCATCGTGGAGTCGAACTCGCACAACGGTGAGGTTTCTTTCAACATGTCCACATTCGCAGAACGCAGGGCCTGATCCATGGCCGGCTATATCCTGCGCCGACTGCTGCAGGCGATCCCTGTCCTGCTCGGCACCACGTTCCTGATCTATTTCATGGTCTTCGCCATGCCCGGCGATCCGATCGTCGCGCTGTTCGGCGACAAGACCCCGCCCCCGCAGGTCATCGAAGCCCTGCGCGAGCGCTACCACCTGGACCAGCCGTTCATCGTCCAGTACTTCATCTTCCTCGGCAACATCTTCAAGGGTGACCTCGGCGTCTCGTTCTCGGGTCAGCCCGTCTCCGAGATCCTGATGGCCACGTTCCCGGTGACGTTGCGACTCGCAGCGATGGCCGTGTTCTTCGAAATGGTCGCCGGCATCTCGATCGGCCTCATCTCGGGCCTTCGCAAGGGCGGCATCTTCGACGCGAGCGCACTCGTCGTGAGCCTCATCCTCATCTCGCTGCCGATCTTCGTGCTGGCGTTCGTGATGCAGTGGTTCTTCGGCATCTATCTGGGGTGGTTCAGAACCACCGTCGGCCCGGGCGCGCCAACGCAAGACCTGATATTGCCGGCCATCGTGCTGGCCACCATCAGCTTCGCCCAGATCGTCCGACTGACGCGGGCGTCGGTCATCGACACCGACGGTCAGGACTTCGTTCGCACTGCCGCGAGCAAGGGCCTGACCCGTGGGCGCATCGTCCCCGTGCACATCCTGCGCAACTCGCTCATCCCCGTGGTCACCTACCTCGCCGTCGACTTCGGCACCTTGATGGTCGGCGCCACGGTGACCGAGGGCATCTTCAACGTGCCGGGTGTCGGCCGCACGCTCTACCAGGCGATCATCCGAGGCGAGGGACCGACCGTCGTCTCCTTCGTGACGATCATGGTGCTGATCTACCTCGTGGTGAACCTGCTGGTGGATCTCCTGTACGCCGTTCTCGACCCGAGGATCCGTTATGCCAAGTAAGACCAGACCAGACCAGCAGCACTACGTCGCTCCGCTCGAAGAGACGCCGCTCGTCGCCATCGACTCGGTCAAGGCCGAGGGCAAGCCCTCGAACCTGTGGACCGACGCCTGGAACGACGTGCGCAAGCGCCCGATGTTCTGGATCTCCTCCGTGCTGATCCTCCTCGTCGTGGTCGTGGCGCTGTTCCCCGGCCTGTTCACGCAGACGCCGCCGAACAACGACTGCCTCCTCGCGAACAGCAACGCGGGTCCGACCGAGGGACACCCGCTCGGCTTCACCAAGCAGGGTTGCGACATCTACTCGCGCATCATCCACGGCACGTCGACGTCGCTGGCCGTCGGCCTCATCGTCACGTTCCTCGTGGCGCTGCTCGGCATCGTCTTCGGTGCGTTCGCGGGCTTCTACGGCGGATGGCTCGACTCGGTGCTCTCGCGCCTGGGCGACATCTTCTTCTCGATCCCCTACATCCTCGCCGCCGTCGTCATCATGTCGGTGCTCTCGGCCTACCGGAACGTGTGGGTGATCTCGCTCGCGATCGGATTGTTCGCGTGGCCGGCAACCGCCCGTGTGCTCCGAGCCGAGATCCTCCGGGTGAAGAACGCCGACTTCGTCATGGCCTCCACGGCCCTCGGCGTCTCGCGATTCCGCATCCTCGTGCGCCACGTGCTGCCGAACTCGATCGCACCGGTCATCGTCATCACGACCATCTCGCTCGCCTCGGCGATCGTCGCGGAGGCGACCCTGTCGTTCCTCGGCGTCGGATTGCCGACCGACATCATGTCGTGGGGCAACGACATCAGCCAGGCCCAGACCTCGCTGCGCACGGCGCCCCAGACGCTGATCCTGCCGTCGATCGCGCTGTCGGTCACCGTGCTGAGCTTCATCATGCTCGGCGAGGTCGTGCGCGATGCGCTCGACCCGAAGGCGAGGGCACAGCGATGAGCCAGTCCTCGAACGCGACGAACCAGGCTTCGAACGGATCGAACGTGCAAGCAGAACGCGCCGACGGCGCAGAGCGACCGCTCCTCGAGATCAAGGATCTCCAGGTCGGCTTCAACACCCAAGACGGTCTCGTGAAGGCCGTCGACGGGGTGAACATCACCCTCTACCGCGGGCAGAGCCTCGCGATCGTGGGGGAGTCGGGTTCGGGCAAGTCGACGACCGCGCACGCGATCATCAACCTGCTCCCCGGCACCGGGCACATCTCGGGCGGTCAGATCCTCCTCGACGGCCAAGACCTCACGAAGGCCTCGGCGAGAGAGATGCAGACCGTCCGCGGTCGCAAGATCGGCTTCGTCCCGCAGGACCCGATGTCGAACCTCAACCCCGTGTGGTCGATCGGCTTCCAGGTCGAAGAGGCGATCAAGGCCAACGGCATCGCCACCGGCCGCAAAGAGGTCAAGAAGCGCGCCATCGAGGTGCTGAAGCAGGCCGGCCTCGGCGATGCCGACCGTCGCATGCGTCAGTTCCCGCACCAGTTCTCGGGCGGCATGCGCCAGCGCGTGCTGATCGGCATGGGGCTCGCGGCCAACCCGCAGCTCCTCATCGCCGACGAGCCGACCTCGGCGCTCGACGTCACGGTGCAGCGGGTCATCCTCGATCACCTCGAATCGCTCACGCGCGAACTCGGCACGACACTGCTGTTCATCACGCACGACCTCGGCCTCGCAGCCGAGCGCGCCGAGCAGCTCGTGGTCATGTACAAGGGCCGTGTCGTCGAATCCGGTCCGTCGGTCGACATCCTGCAGAACCCGCAGCACCCGTACACGCAGCGACTCGTCGCCGCGGCGCCGAGCCTCGCCTCGCGTCGCATCCAGGCGACGGGGTCGATCTCCGCGGCCGAGTCCTCGATGACCGAGGGCGCGGCAGCCGTCGCGGGCGACTCGATCGACCTGATCGCGACCGCCGAGGCTCGTGCCGAGGCCCTCGCGGCCGCTCCGGCGGCGCCCCCGGCGATCGTCGTCGAAGACCTCACCAAGGTCTTCAAGATCCGCGGCTCGGGCGACTTCACGGCGGTCGACAAGGTCTCGTTCCAGATTCCCAAGGGCTCCACCATGGCGCTCGTCGGCGAGTCGGGCTCGGGCAAGTCGACCGTCGCGAAGATGCTGCTGAAGCTCGAAGACGCGACGAGCGGCAAGATCGTCGTCGGCGGCAAAGACCTGGCGAGCGTGACCGGCAAGGAGCTCTTCAACCTCCGCAGCCGCATGCAGCCGGTCTTCCAGGATCCGTACGGTTCGCTGAACCCGCTGCGCAACATCGGCAACACCATCTCGGAGCCGCTCTTCACGCACAAGGTCGGCACCAGCGCCTCGCGTCGCGAGCGGGTCTACGAGCTGCTCGACCAGGTGTCGCTGCCGCGCACGCTCATCAGCCGCTACCCGAACGAACTCTCGGGCGGCCAGCGCCAGCGCATCGCCATCGCGCGTGCGCTCGCGCTGAAGCCCGAGATCGTGGTGCTCGACGAGGCCGTGTCGGCGCTCGACGTGCTCGTGCAGGCGCAGATCCTGCGCCTGCTCGCCGATCTGCAGGCCGAGCTCGGGCTGACGTACCTCTTCATCACGCACGACCTCGCCGTCGTGCGCGTCATCGCCGACCACGTCTGCGTGATGCAGAAGGGTCGCATCGTCGAGGCGGCGACCACCGACGAGGTGTTCGACAACCCGCAGGAGCAGTACACGAAGGATCTCCTCGCGGCGATCCCGGGTGCGGGCATCGAGCTCGGCGCCTAGCCACCGAGCAGTTCGAGAACGACGCGAGCGCCCGGCATCCGATCACTCGGAGGCCGGGCGCTTTCGCGTTCTCAGCTTCACAGGCGCGCGACAGGGTACGCTTGAGGGGCGCACGCCGTCACTGCGGCATCCTGCGCTCCCCACAGACCTTCACACAGCGCTTCCACGCTGTCTCCGTGCGCTGATCTCGCCGCCCGGGGGCGACGGGGGGCCGGCACCCTCGAGGACCAAACATGGCCAACGCCACCCGGAACGATCTGCGAAACGTCGCGATCGTCGCTCACGTCGACCACGGCAAGACCACGCTCGTCGACGCGATGCTCAACCAGACGAACTCCTTCGATGCGCACGCGCACGTCGAGGAGCGCGCCATGGACTCGAACGAGCTCGAGCGCGAGAAGGGCATCACGATCCTCGCCAAGAACACGGCGATCTCGTACAAGGGCGCGCACGCCACCGATGGCCCCATCACGATCAACGTGATCGACACGCCCGGCCACGCCGACTTCGGCGGCGAGGTCGAGCGCGGCCTGTCGATGGTCGACGGCGTCGTCCTCCTCGTCGACTCGAGCGAGGGCCCGCTGCCGCAGACGCGCTTCGTGCTCCGCAAGGCGCTCGAGGCCCGCATGCCGGTGATCCTCCTCGTCAACAAGACCGACCGTCCCGACGCTCGCATCGACGAGGTCGTCGCCGAGAGCCAGGACCTCCTGCTCGGCCTCGCCTCCGACCTGGCCGACGACGTGCCCGACCTCGACCTCGACGCGATCCTCGACGTGCCGGTCGTCTACGCCTCGGGCCGCAACGGCGCCGCGAGCCACAACAAGCCCGGCAACGGCGAGCTCCCTGACAACGACGACCTCGAGCCGCTCTTCGAGGCGATCCTGCAGCACATCCCGGCGCCGGTCTACGACGACGAGCACCCCCTGCAGGCGCACGTCACGAACCTCGACGCCTCGCCGTTCCTCGGCCGTCTCGCCCTGCTCCGCGTCTTCCACGGCACGATCAAGAAGGGCCAGACGGTCGCCTGGGTCAAGCACGACGGCTCCGTCCAGAACGTGCGCGTGACCGAGCTCTTCCTCACGAAGGCGCTCGACCGCTACCCGGCCGAGAGCGCCGGTCCCGGCGACATCGCCGTGGTCGCAGGGTTCGAGGACATCATGATCGGCGACACGCTCGCCGACGCCGAAGACGTGCGCCCGCTCCCGATCATCGCGGTCGACGAGCCCGCGATCTCGATGACGATCGGCACGAACACCTCGCCCCTCGTCGGCAAGGTCAAGGGCCACAAGCTCACCGCCCGCATGGTGAAGGACCGCCTCGACCGCGAGCTCGTCGGCAACGTCTCGCTCAAGGTCCTCGACATCGGCCGCCCCGACGCGTGGGAGGTGCAGGGCCGCGGCGAGCTCGCACTCGCGATCCTCGTCGAGCAGATGCGCCGCGAGGGCTTCGAGCTCACCGTGGGCAAGCCCCAGGTGGTCACCAAGCAGGTCGACGGCAAGGTGCACGAGCCCTACGAGCACCTCACGATCGACGCTCCCGAGGAGTACCTCGGCGCGATCACGCAGCTGCTCGCCGCTCGTAAGGGCCGCATGGACAACATGTCGAACCACGGCACCGGCTGGGTCCGCATGGAGTTCATCGTTCCGAGCCGCGGCCTCATCGGCTTCCGCACCGAGTTCATGACCACTACGCGCGGCACGGGAATCGCGAACGCGATCTCGCACGGCTACGACGCGTGGGCCGGCCAGATCGTCACCCGCAACAACGGCTCCATCGTCGCCGACCGCTCGGGCGTCGTCACGCCGTTCGCGATCATCGCCCTGCAGGAGCGCATGACGTTCTTCGTGAACCCGACCGAAGAGGTCTACGAGGGCATGGTCATCGGCGAGAACTCGCGCAACGACGACATGGACGTGAACATCACGAAGGAGAAGAAGCTGACGAACATGCGTCAGTCGACCTCCGACACGTTCGAGTCGATGACGCCCTCGCGCCAGCTCTCGCTCGAGGAGTGCCTCGAGTTCGCCCGTGAAGACGAGTGCGTCGAGGTCACGCCCGCCGCGGTGCGCATCCGCAAGGTCGAGCTCGACGCGACGGCTCGTGCCCGCACGACGTCGCGACTGAAGAAGCAGAACTAGCAGCGCACCTGCACGACGAGCGGATGCCCCGGGGTCGATCGACCACGGGGCATCCGCTCGTCTGCGTTTCGCCGAGCGTTTCGCCGAGATGCGCGTGGAGTCAAGGGGAGACCGCTCTCACGTTTCGCGGGGAATATGCATGCGCATCGGAGGTTCTTCCCAGAGTCGGTGCGTACCGTAGCTGAGGTTGTCTCGCACCTGACTCGGAAAATACGTAACGCACCCCACATATATGACTCCCCCCAAGCACGGCCGCAGAGCGGCCACACCCAGCCCTGCCCGCCCCGCCCCCGTACCTCGCACCGCCACCATCGGATCCCAGCACCGCCGCACCCGCGTGGCCGCAGCCCGTTCCGGCTCCGCGGCCCTGCGCCCGGCCTTCGCGGTCATCGCCATGTCGTTCGCCGCGGCCATGATGGTCGCCACGAGCGTTCCCGCGCTGGCGATCACCGCAACCGACACCGTCGCCCGCGCCTCGGTCTACGCGCCTGCCGAAGACACGATCGAGTATGCACCGCAGACCGTCGAGGTGGGCAGCGAGGGTGTCATGTCACCGCTCGCCGCCGAGCAGTACCTCGTCGAGGCCGCGCCGCCACCCATCATGTCGCAGGTCGCGAGCCTCGGCAGCGTGGCGCTCATCGACACCGACGCGATCGTGTGGCCGGTGCAGAACCCGACGAAGCGCAGCGACGGCTTCGGCCCGCGGTCGGCGCCCTGCAGCGGCTGCTCGAGCTCGCACGACGGCGTCGACTTCAACCCCGGCAACGGCACGCCCGTGATGTCGATCGCCGACGGCGTGGTCGTGCTCGCCACCGAGAACGGCGGCGGGCTCGGCGTCAACGTCGAGGTGCAGCACAACATCGGCGGCGAGCTCATCACGAGCTCCTACGCGCACATGCAGTCCGGCTCGATCGCCGTCTCGGTCGGCCAGCAGGTCACGGCGGGCCAGCAGCTCGGACTCGTCGGAACGACCGGGCAGTCGACCGGCCCGCACCTGCACCTCGAGATGTTCGGCGCCGACGGTGTGCGGTTCGACGGCTTCGCCTGGCTGGCGGCTCGAATCGGCTGAACCGGTCCCGGCCCACCGGCCGGCCTGACACGTGGCGCGACGCCTCCTGAGTACTGGCTTGGCCTCAGGCCCCCATGAAGGACTCAGGCCCCCATGAACGATGGATCGCGCTTCTCGACGAACGCCGCGACGCCCTCGCGCATGTCGTGGGTGCGGAACGCGTCGCCGAAGGCGGCGATCTCGAGGTCGGTCGCCGATTCCGTGCGGCGCCCGGCGGCGTCGACGAGCACTCGCTTCGCGAGGCCGACGGCCGGTGCGGCGTTCGCGCCGACCTCGTCGAGGGTCGCCCGTGCGCCCGCGAGGAGCGACTCGCGGTCGGGGAACGACCGCACGACGAGTCCGATCGAGACGGCTTCCGCCGTGTCGATGCGCCGACCCGTGTAGATGAGCTCCTTGGCCCGCGCGAGACCGACCGCTCGGGGGAGGCGCACGGTGCCGCCGAAGCCCGGGATGAGGCCCAGGTGCACCTCGGGCTGGCCGAAGCTCGAGGCATCCGTCGCGTAGATGAAGTCGCAGGCGAGCGCGAGTTCGAGGCCGCCGCCGAGCGCGAAGCCGTCGACGCAGGCGATGACGGGCGCCGAGAGCCCTTCGATCGCCGCCGCCACCCGATGGCCGAGTCGTGACGAGTCCTCGCCCTGTTCGGGCGTGAGGCCCGCCAGCGCACGGATGTCGGCGCCGGCCACGAAGGCGCGACCGCCGGCGCCAGTGAGCAGCACACCGCGCACGGCACTGCCCTCGGCGGCGAGGGACTCGAATACGGCGAGCAGGGCCGAGAGCACGTCGGGGGAGAGGGCGTTCAGTGCCTTCGGGCGATCGATCGTCACGATCGCGAGCCTGCCGTCGCGCTCGACGCGCACGTCGGGCCCGTTCTCCTGGGTGCTGGGCTCGGCCATCATCGGTCCTCTCCGCACGGCCCGTTCCGTGTCCCGCCCCACGCTACGCCATCCCCTCGCGACGGCCGGGCGGTAGGATCCGATGTGGGGCGAGCGGATGCCGCGTGGTGTCCGCCACCCCGCCCCAGACCGCTGCACACGAGGAGCCGGCCATGCGACCGTCCACCATCCACCGTCGGATGGGCATCGCCGCGGTGATCGCCGTGCTGACGGCGACCACGCTCTCGGGCTGCTTCCCGAACCCCGGCGACCTCGTCAACCAAGGCGTCGAAGACGCCATCGAAGAGGCGACCGGGGGTGACGTCAGCCTCGGCGGGGAGCTGCCGGCCGACTTCCCCGAATCGGTCGCGCTCATCGACGGCGACATCAGCTTCGCCGGCGGTGCTCCTGGCGGCGAGGGCTGGGTCGTCATGATCTCGTCGAGTGCGGCCGATCCCGTCGCCGACGCGGCCGCGAAGCTCGAGGCCGCGGGCTTCACCGAGGACACCACGCTGAACGGCGACACCGCGAGCGCCGTCGTGTACTCCGACGGCGAATACCTCGTGCTGATCGCCGGCGACGGCGACGTCGTCTCGTACACCGTCACCCCGCAGCCGAAGTGATGGGTCGAACCAGCCTCGGCACCATCCTCGTCGCCTTCCTGGTGGGTCTCGCCTACGGCGCCCTCGGCACGGTCGGTCACCGCGCGGTGCTGCGCATCGGCGAGGTGGCCATCCCGTGGGGCCTCGCCGCGGCGCTCATCGGCGTCGCAGCGCTCCTGCTGGGCATCCGGCTCGTCGCCGGAGGCCGCACCGCGGCGGCCGCGGCCGGTGCCGGCATCGTCGTCGCGGTCGCCGTGCTCACCCTCCCCGGGCCGGGCGGTTCGGTGCTGATCGTGGGCGATCTGACCGGCACGATCTGGTCGGTCGCCCCCGCGCTCATCGCCGTGCTCGTCGTCGCATGGCCGAAGCTGCCCTCGCCGCGCCCGCGCGACGCCTAGACTGGAATCTCAGCCTTTCGAAGGGACAGCGAACACCGTGACCTATGTCATCGCCCTTCCGTGCGTCGACGTCAAAGACCGCGCCTGCATCGACGAATGCCCCGTCGACTGCATCTACGAGGGTGAGCGCTCGCTCTACATCCACCCCGACGAATGCGTCGATTGCGGTGCGTGCGAGCCCGTCTGCCCCGTCGAAGCCATCTACTACGAAGACGACCTGCCCGACATGTGGGCCGACTACTACAAGGCCAACGTCGAGTTCTTCGACGACATCGGCTCGCCCGGCGGCGCGGCCAAGATCGGCGTCATCCCGAAGGACCACCCCGTGATCGCGGTGCTCCCTCCCCAGGCGCACTGAGCATGGCGCGCGGCGAACTGCCCGACTACCCCTGGGATCTGATGGCGCCCTTCCGTGTGCGCGCCGCGGCTCACCCACAGGGCGTCGTCGACCTGTCGATCGGCTCGCCGGTCGATCCCACGCCCGACCTCGTGCGCGCGGCTCTCGCGAATGCCACCGATGCCCACGCGTATCCGCAGACGACGGGCACCGACGAACTGCGCGGCGCCATCATCGACTGGTTCGCGCGCCGGCGCGGCGTCACGGGCCTCACCGAGGCGAACGTGCTGCCGACGGTGGGCTCCAAAGAACTCGTCGCGCTCCTGCCCTTCCTCCTCGGCCTCGGCGAAGGCGACGTCGTCGTGCACCCCAAGGCGGCGTACCCGAGCTACGAGATGGGTGCCGTGCTCGTCGGCGCCACCTCGATGGCCTCCGACGATCCGGCTGAATGGCCCGCCGCGACGAAGCTCGTGTGGCTGAACAGCCCCGGCAATCCCGACGGGCGGGTGCTGACGATCGACGAGCTGCGCGCGGCCCGCGAACGGGCGCTCGAGATCGACGCGATCATCGTCGGCGACGAGTGCTACGCCGAGCTCGGCTGGGAGGGCGAATGGGCGGATGCCCCGATCCCGAGCCTGCTCGATCCCCGCGTCGTCGGCGACACCCGTCGCAACACGCTCGTGGCCTACTCCCTGTCGAAGCAGTCGAACATGGCCGGTTACCGCACCGCCTTCATCGCGGGCTGCAGCACCGTCATCGGGCGGATCACGACCGTACGCAAGCACGCGGGGCTCATGCTCCCACAGCCGCTGCAGGCGGCGATGATCGCCGCGCTCCGCGATGACGAGCACGTCGCCGAGCAGAAGGCGCGGTACCGCGCACGGCGCGAGCTGCTGAAGCCCGCGCTCGAGGCGGCAGGGTTCCGCGTCGACCGCAGCGAGGCCGGGCTCTACCTCTGGGCGACCGAGGGCCGCGACGGCTGGGACTCGATCGGCAGGCTCGCCGATCTCGGCATCGTGGCCGGACCGGGGCACTTCTACGGCGTGCACCACCCCGAGCACGTACGGCTGTCGCTGACCGCGACCGACGACCGCATCGCGGCCGCGGCCGAGCGGCTCCGGGCCGCCGCTGCGGCGTGACATCCGCAGATTCTCGGGGGCGCCCTCTCGAGCGACTGTGACTCTCGCCAACGGATAGGATGATCTGTTGGCGGGTGCGACAGTGTGTTCGGAGCCCGTCTAGGCTGTATTCGGATCGAGGCCGCCAGAGCGGCTGAGACCGGAAAGCAGGTGACCGCGCAAGTGACGATCACAGGAGGCGCCGTGAGCGACGTCCGGAACAAAGCGGCTGGAGAGAACCCCCAGACCGCGACCCTGCAGTTCGGCAGCACCACCGCCGAACTGCCCGTCCACCGTGCGGTACAGGGCAACTCGAGCATCGACGTGTCGACGCTCACGCGGCAGACCGGGCTCACCGCGCTCGACTACGGGTTCGTGAACACCGCGTCGACGCGGTCGGCGATCACGTACATCGACGGTGAGCAGGGCATCCTGCGGTACCGCGGGTACCCGATCGAGCAGCTCGCGGCGAACTCGACCTACCTCGAGGTCGCCTGGCTGCTCATCTACGGCGAGCTCCCAACGGCAGACCAGCTCGGCGAGTTCGACGAGAAGATCCGTCACCACACCCTGCTGCACGAAGACCTCAAGCGCTTCTTCTCGTCGCTGCCGCACACGGCGCACCCGATGGCGGTGCTCTCGAGCGCGGTGTCGGCCCTGTCGACGTACTACGAGGACTCGACCGACTCGAACGACCCCGAGCAGGTCGAGCTCACCATGGTGCGCCTGCTCGCGAAGCTCCCGGTCATCGCGGCCTACGCGCACAAGAAGTCGATCGGCCAGGCGTTCCTGTACCCCGACAACTCGCTGTCGTTCGTCGACAACTTCCTGAAGCTCAACTTCGGCAACATGGCCGAGCCCTTCCAGGTCGATCCGGTGCTCTCCACCGCGCTCGACCGCCTGCTGATCCTGCACGAGGACCACGAGCAGAACGCGTCGACCTCGACCGTCCGCCTCGTCGGCTCGACCGGTGCGAACCTCTACGCCTCGATCTCCGCGGGCATCCAGGCGCTCTCGGGACCGCTCCACGGCGGCGCCAACGAAGCCGTGCTGCAGATGCTCGCCCGCATCCGCGACTCCGGCGAAGGCGTCGAGAAGTTCGTCGAGCGCGTGAAGAACAAGGAAGACGGCGTGAAGCTCATGGGCTTCGGACACCGCGTCTACAAGAACTACGACCCCCGCGCGACGATCGTCAAGCAGTCGGCCGACGAGGTGCTCGCCGGCCTCGGGGTCGCCGACCCGCTGCTCGACATCGCCAAGGAGCTCGAGCAGTTCGCGCTGCAGGACGACTACTTCAAGGAGCGTCGCCTCTATCCGAACGTCGACTTCTACACCGGCGTGATCTACAAGGCGATGGGCTTCCCGACGCGCATGTTCACCGTGCTCTTCGCGATCGGTCGCCTGCCCGGCTGGATGGCGCACTGGCGCGAGATGAACCTCGACCCGCAGACCAAGATCGGCCGCCCGCAGCAGCTCTACATCGGCGAGCCCGAGCGGCACTACCCCTCGGTCTGAGCCGCAGCACTCGATCGAACGCCGGTCCCGCCTTCAGGCGGGGCCGGCGTTTCATCTCCCGTCGCCGTGCCGGCCGTGCCGGCATCGTGCACGCCAGGTGAGCGCAGGGCCCGTCCCGGCTCACCCGGCGGGAGTCAGCCTCAGGGTGTTCGTCGCGCCGGCATCGACCGCGTCGCGCGTGAACGCCCAGTCGCGGAGCTGCCCGTGCTGCCAGAGCGGTGCCTGGTCGGCGTAGTTCGCGTGGAAGGCGTGGCCGGAGGCGCCGGTCAGGTTGATCCAGCGTGAGGCGTCGCGGTCCGCCAGGTCGACGACCATGCGCATCGACGGCACCCAGTCGACGCCGTAGCCGACGGTCGCATCCCAGCCGATGGCGTTGACGATCGAAGAGCCGCCGCCGAGTTCGTAGGGACCCCGGTTGAACAGCCACTCGATCGGCGCGATGCCGGACTCGCCGAAGCTCTGGTTCGTGAGCGTGAGCGTGTGCAGCCGGCCCCAGCGCCAGGAATCGGGGTTGCCGCCCATCGAGTCCTCGGACTCGGCCCATGCCGCGTCGAGCGCGTTCGCGATCATCGCATCCCTGCCGGCGACGCCGAGCTCGTCGTTCGTCCACCACGTGGAGTCGGGCTCACCGAGCAGCGTGCCGACGACATTGAACCAGCGGTCGCCGCCCTGCGGCTGCGTCGACTCGGGCAGCCCGCCGAACATGTCGTCGAGCAGCGTGCGCCAGAACACGGCGAAGTAGGCCGCCTGCGCGCTATCGACGTCGGCGCTGCCGTTCCAGCCGGCGAGCAGTTCGGCGCCGCGAGCGGCGTCGCCGTCGAGATCGAGTTCGGCGATCACGGGGAGGAAGGCGTCGGCGTTCGCATCGCCGGTGTCGAGCTGGATCTCCGCGAGCGAGTCGACCGTGAACTGCTCGCCGGCGTCGATGCGTTCGCGGATCAGTCGCTCGATGCCGGCGGCACGATAGCCGTAGTCCCAGTCCTTCGTGAGCATCGGGCCGGCAGGGCCGGCGGCCGCGTTGTTGGCCGTGACGAGGTAGCCCGCGGGTGGGTTCAGCACCGAGGGCAGCTGATCGAAGGGGATCGTGCCGGCCCAGCCGTTCGTGCTGGTCCACCCGGGCAGCGGCAGCGTGCCGTCGCCGGTCTTGCGCACGGGGATGCGGCCCGGCGCCTGGTAGCCGATGTTGCCCGAGGCATCCGCGTAGATGAGGTTCTGCGCAGGCACGTCGAACAGTGCGGCGGCCGCCCGGAACCCCTCCCAATCCTGTGCTCGATCGAGGGCGAAGATCGCGCCCGCGGTCGTGCCGGGCGACAGCGCGGTCCACTGCAGCGACACGGCGTAGTCGCCCTGCGGCTCGCCCGCGGCCGCCGGGTACTGGGCGGCGACCTCGGCGAAGTCGTCGCGGATGTCGGTCACGATCGGACCGCGCGCCGTCGAGCGCACCGTGATCGTGACGGGGTCGCCGCCCGCGACCTCGATGACCTCGTCACGGGTCGTGAGCGGCACCTGGACGCCGTCGAGCTCGTAGGTGTCGCCGCTCACCCGTTCGAGGTAGAGGTCGGCGACATCGGGCCCGAGGTTGGTGAAGCCCCAGGCGATCGAGGCGTTCTGCCCGATCACGATGCCGGGCAGCCCCGAGAACGAGTACCCGGCGACGTCGAACCCGCACGTCTCGGTGACCTCGACGCAGTGCAGGCCCATCTGGGTCCAGATGGAGGGCATGGCGGGGCCGAGGTGCGGGTCGTTGGCCAGCAGCGGGAGGCCCGACTCGGTCAGGGCCCCGCCCACGACCCACGAGTTCGAACCGAGGTCGCCGCCCTCGGGGCCGAGCAGCTCGGGGACTCCGTCGATCGCCGCGCGCAGGGTGGCGAGGGCGGCGACGTAGTCGGAGGCAGGCTCGGATGCCGCCGCGGCATCCGTCTCGATCGTGTCGGTCTCGTCGGGGAGGGGCGTCACCGACTGCGCCGCGGTGGCCGCCACAGGCTGCCCGCCGACGATCGTGGGCATCGTCTCCCAGGGGAAGTCGGGGTGCAGGCGCGCGACCTCTTCGGGTGGCAGTGCGGTCGAGAGCATCGCGCGGTCGATCTCGTCGCCGAGGTTCGAGCGCAGGTCCCAGGCCATGGCCTTCAGCCACGCGATCGAGTCGACGCCCGACCAGGGCTCGGGGGAGTAGCCCGGGTTCTGCAGCCCGAGCACCGCGTACTCGAGCGAGAGGTCGGCACCGCTGCGTTCCTCGAGGTAGGCGTTGACGCCCTCGGCGTACGCGTCGTAGTACGACCGCGGCACCTCGCCGAGCGCGTCGTACTCCTGCTGGGCGATGCCCCGCCAGTCGAGCGTGCGGATGAACGTGTCGGTGCCCACCTGCGACTCGCCGAACATCTCGGCGAGTCGGCCGGCGGTGACGTGCCGGCGGAAGTCCATCTCCCAGAAGCGGTCCTGCGCGTGCACGTACCCCTGCGCGACGAACAGGTCGTGGTCGGTCTCCGCATACAGCTGCGGGATGCCGGCGTCATCGCGGATGACGGTCACCTCTGCGCTCAGCCCCGGAACGTCGACCGCGCCGTTCATCGTCGGGAACGAACGCTGCACGGTCCACCAGCCGAGTCCGGCCGCGACGACCGCGAGCACGAGCACGGTGATGAGCAGGCCGATGACGAATCGCATCACTCGATGCCGACTGGTTCGCGGTGCGTCGGTACCCACGCCACTCCTTCGTGCTGCGCAGACGAGGGCCGCCCAATGGCGGCCCGGGCCACCAACTGTAGCCGAGAGGGAGGGCCCTTCGACCCGGTCGTTGCAGGGCTGTGATGTGGGCGGATCCGCAAGGCAGGAGCTGCGCGGTCGCGAGTGCTACGCGTGCAGTGCGGCGTTCAGCTGCACGCCCTCGCCCGAGCGCGAGAGCGCCTCGACCTGGCCGTTCAGCGAGTTGCGTCGGAAGAGCAGGTTCGGCACTCCCGAGAGCACGACGGCCTTGACGGTGTTCGGTCGTTCGCCCGGCCCGCCCTGCAGCACGACCTTCGTGCCGGCGGTGACGTAGAGGCCCGCCTCGACGACGCTGTCGTCGCCGATCGAGATGCCGATACCCGAGTTCGCGCCGAGGAGCGCGCGCTCGCCGATGACGACGCGCTGCGTGCCGCCGCCCGACAGGGTGCCCATGATCGAGGCCCCGCCGCCGATGTCGGCGCCGTCGCCGACGACGACGCCCTGCGAGATGCGGCCCTCGACCATCGAGGCGCCGAGCGTGCCGGCGTTGAAGTTGACGAAGCCCTCGTGCATGACGGTCGTGCCGGGCGCGAGGTGCGCGCCGAGGCGCACACGGGCGGCGTCGGCGATGCGCACCCGATCGGGGGTGACGTAGTCGAGCAGGCGCGGGAACTTGTCGACGCTGACGGCGTGGATGCCGGCACGCTGCAGTGCGGGGCGCAGGCGGTCGAAGTCGGTCGGATGCACCGGACCCGCGTTGGTCCAGACCACGGCGGGCAGGTGCGCGAAGATGCCGTCGAGGTTCACCGTGTTGGGTGCCGCGAGCAGGTGGGAGAGCACGTGGAGGCGCAGGTAGGCGTCACTCGTGCCGGTCGGAGCGGCGTCGAGGTCGATCGTGAGCCCGACGACCTCGACATGCACGTTGCGGCGTGCGTCTTCGCCCGCGAGCGCAGCATGCTCGGCTGCGAGGGGGGATGCCTCGGCCCCGAGCTTCGGCGCGGGGAACCACGCGTCGAGCAGCGTGCCGTCGCCGGCGATCGTCGAGAGGCCGGCGGCGGAGGCCGTGCGGGGAGAAGTGATGGCGTCGTCGTTCGCAGGCATGTCTCAAGGGTAGCGAGGCAGCCGGGCATGTGACGTGGAGCGTCGGCAGGGTCGTGATCGAGGAGGCATGGCGGAGTTCACGAGCGCGCCCGAGTCGTGTGCTACTGTCCACCGCATGACAGCGCTGCCATATCCGGACTCGGCCCACGTGAAGACCGCCTCGCCGATCCGCGCCTCCCGCCCGCGACTCGTCGCCCTGACCATCGCGCTCGCGCTGGGGTCGTCTGCCCTCCTGCCTCTGGCAGGGCCCGTGAACGCGGCACAGGCCGCGACCGACCCGACGGACTACACCCAGTACGTCAACCCCTTCATCGGCACCGAGGGCGATCACGGCCAAGACGGCCCCGGGGCGTTCGCGCCCTACGGGCTGGCGACGGTCACTCCGACGACGACGCCCGGCAACCACGTGGGCTACGAGTACACGGCGGGCACCCTCCGGGGCTTCACGAACATCGCCCTCGACGGGGTCGGCGGTGGAGGCGGCGCGGGCGACGTGCTCGTCGTGCCCACCTACGGGAGCTACACGTCCCGGCCATCGACGAGCACCTACGCCAAGTCGATCCGGACGATCGACGGCGTCAAGGACGAGTCGGCCACGGCGGGCTACTACCGGGTCGGCCTCGACGAGTCGGGCGAGGACATCGACGCCCAGGTGACCGCCGCAACGCGTACCGGCGTTCACGACTACGCCTTCGACGCCGGAGGCCACGCCGCCCTCGTGGTCGACCTCAAGCACACCGGGAACGGTCGCAAGGCGACCGACCTCGTGATCGGGACGAGCGCGGACGGCAACACCACGATCTCGGGATCCTTCACCGGATTCTTCTACAACTCGTCGTACAAGCTGTTCTACTACGCGGAGACCACGGCACCGACGTCCTCCGTGCAGACGTGGGGGGCCGGAGGGCTCAGCTCCACCGCCACGACGCAGGACGGCACGGACATCGGGGCGATTCTCAATTTCGACGCCGCCGCCGACGAGCACTTGGGCCTCCGGTTCACGCTCTCGCCGGTGAGTGCCGCGCAGGCTGAACGCGACGCGGCCGTCGAGGTTGGCGGGAGGACGTTCGACGAGATCCGCTCCGCGACGAAGGACGAGTGGAACGATCGCCTCGGCAAGGTCGAGGTCGACGCCACCGAGACGAACGACCCCACCGGCGACCTGAAGGTCCAGTTCTACACGCACCTCTACCGCCTCGGCGGCACCCCGATGAACGCGACGTCCACCGATGGCACGTACCGGGGTGCCGACGGCGCCATCTACGAGGCAGACGGGTACACGCACTACGATTCGTGGTCGCTCTGGGATGACTTCCACAAGTACGCGGCGGTGGCATCGGTCTTCCCCGACGTCTATCGCGACGTCGTCCAGTCGCTCGTCGACCTCTACGCCAGCGTCGAATCGAGCGGCAAGAGCTCGGTCGGGGGTCTGCTGCAGTCCGTGCCGACGGTGCGGTGGGAGCGCGCTCCGGTCGTCGTGGCGGATGCGATCTCGAAGGGCGTCGAGTTGCAGGGCCTCGAACAGGCCTACCCGGCGCTCGTCGCACAGACCGGAACCTCGGCGAGCCTGACGAACCTCAACTCCGTCGGCGGGGGACTCCTCGGCTACTCCTACGACGCATACGGCCTCTCGGTCATCGCCGACGCGATAGGTGAGACGGCCGACGCCGAGCACTACCGCGTCGAGGGCGCGCGCTGGGCGAAGGCGTTCGACGAGAACGCCCTGAAGCAGGACGCCAACGCGGTGGCCGCAACCGGCGTCGCCGCAGGCGTCGACGAGGTCGGCCTCCTCATGCCGCGCTCGAGCAACGACCAGTCGGCGAGCTTCACGTACAAGAACCCGGAGAGCTGGAGCAGCGGGCTCTACCAGGGTACGTTCTGGCAGTACAACTGGTACGACGCGCAGGACCTCGGCGGCATGGTCGATCTCATGGGCGGCAAGGCGGGCGCGGCGAAGGCCGTGAACTACTTCTTCGGCAACCAGGCGCCCGACGACTGCTCGCGCAACCTCCACCTGTTCGCCAATGAGATCTCGGTCCACGCCCCGTTCCTCTTCAACTACGTCGGGGAGCCCGCGAACACGCAGGACTGGACGTACCGAGCGGTCACCGAACCGGTGTGCGTCCGGTACACCGCCGACGGCAGTGGAACCACGCCGTCGAAGCGCATGGTGTTCCAGAACGATCCCAAGGGTTTGCTGCAGACCATGGACAACGATGCAGGGACGATGTCGGGCTACTTCGTTTCGAGCGCGATCGGGCTGTACCCCGTGATGGCGGGAGGCGACTCCTTCCAGATCACGACGCCGATCTTCGACCGCACGACGATCAACTACCCCGGTGGCAAGGACTTCGTCGTCGAGGCGCCCGGCGTCAGCGCGACGAATCACTACATCCAGAGCGCGACGCTCAACGGCCGGCCCCTGAACCGTACGTGGCTCACCGCCGCGGAGATGAACGCGGGAGGGATCCTGCACTTCGTCATGGGCCCGAACCCGTCGTCGTGGGGAGCCGACGGTGTCGCGGCGGATTCGCTCAACGACCATGTCAGCAGCGCTCTCTATCACCCGGCCGACGCGGTCTCCACGACGTCGCAGGTGTTCGAGGAGTCCGGCGCGAACGACGGCTCGGTCGACGACGCGATCTCCGTGCAGGTGAGCGGGGCGACGTTCGCCGGCGAGATCGGTTCGGACCTGTCCTCCCAGGTCGACGCCACCGGCGTGCCGACGGGCCTGACTCTCGTCGCGACGAAGTCGGGTGAGAACTCGATCGACCTGACGTTGGCGGGCGCGGCCGCGCGGCACCTCCTCGATGATTCGACCGACGCCCTCGCCGTGACCTTCGCGCCGGCTGCCTTCTCGGGCACGGTGCCCAGCGCCGCGGAGCGTGCACTCTCGCTCAAGGTCCGCTACACCGGAGACCAGCTCACGCCGAGTACCACCACCCTCACGGCTGACGCGAAGGGCGCAGTGAAGACCACGATCGATCTCACCCTCAGCGGCGGCGCGACGTTCACCGGCAAGAACCGGCCTGCTCTCTCGAACGGCGAGATCACGTTCCCCGGACTCGATCAGGGCATCACGGCCGCCGTCAGACGGATGAGCGACACCACCGCGCAGGTGACGTTCAAGGGAACCCTGCAGAGCCCGACGAGCACGAACTTCACGCTGCTGCTCGCCGACTCCG
The DNA here is from genome assembly GCF_001427265.1 of Agromyces sp. Root1464. Classification (NCBI taxonomy): domain Bacteria; kingdom Bacillati; phylum Actinomycetota; class Actinomycetes; order Micrococcales; family Microbacteriaceae; genus Agromyces; species Agromyces sp. Root1464. The sequence continues at coordinate 432,052 of NZ_LMFU01000003.1, read as the reverse complement.
CACTCGAGGGCGCTACGGCGGCCCAGGTGACCGGTGCCGGGACGACAGCACTCGACCCGTTCACGTTGTCGCCGTCCTCGAGCACGCGCGCGGAGCTGCAGACGCTGTTCGACGACGCACGCCTCGTGACCGCTGACGGGTACTCCGCGGCGACGTTCGCGAAGCTGCAAGAGGCGGTTGCGAAGGCGACGTCGGCCCTGGATGACGAGAACTCGTCGGAGCGGACGCTGTCCTCGGCCGCTGCCCTCCTGCGGGTCGCTGCCGACGGCCTCGCGATCGCCGGCGACAGCTACCGCGTGCTGCAGGCCGAGAGCTTCGACCAGTGGTCCGGTGGTTCGCTCAAGACCGAGAGCGGCGGCAGCGGCACAACCGTGGGCGGGGTTTCGCCCGGGGCATGGCTCGCGTTCCGCGGGCTCGACTTCTCGGCAGCCCCGCTCAAGTCGCTCGTCGTCGACTACTCCCACAACCCGGGTACGGCCTCGGCGAGTTCCGCGGTCGAGATCCGCACCGGCTCGGCGACCGGTCCACTGGTCGCCACGATCCCGCTGCCCACCACGAACGGCTGGGCGAATTACACGAAGCTCACCCGCGAGCTCACCGCGGACGAGATCGGGAAGCTCGCCGGTGTCAACGACGTGTACTTCGTGTTCACCGGTGCACTCGCCTCCGGCCAGAGCTGGGTCGCGAACGTCGACTCGCTGCGGTTCACCTCTGCGGCGGATGCTGCGGCGACGTCCAAGACGGTTCAGTTCGAGTCGATCCGCACGGGCTACGGCATGCTGAACGGCGCCGACACCGGGCTCACGGAGGGGACGGACTTCTCGGGCGCCGACCTCAAGACCGAGGCCGGATCCGTGGGTGGCCAGCTCGCTGGTACCAAGAACGGCGCGTGGATCCGATACGGCGATGTCGACCTCGGTGATCGCAGCGCGATCACGCTCAATGTGCGGTACGACGCGCCGGCGACCAAGGTGGCCGACGGCCGTCTCGCCGTCTACCTCGATGAGATGGCCGGCGACCCGTTCGTGACCGTGCCGCTCCAGCCCACCGGTTCGAGCTGGGGCACCTACAGCACCGCGACAGTCGCACTCCCGTCTGCGATCACCGGCTCGAGAGCCGTCTACTTCGCACTCGAGAGCACTCCGACGCCGACCCAGCCCTATGTCGGCAACCTCGACTGGTTCTCGTTCGAGTTCGCCGTCGACAAATCGGCGCTGCAGACGGCGATCACGACGTACTCGGCGCTCTCCGCGGATGCCGGCCTGTACCTCGTGACCGACTTCGCAGTCGTCACGCGAGCACTGGACGCGGCGCGGGGCGTCGATGCGGACCCCGCCGCGACCACGGGCGGAGTCACGGAGGCGCTGCGCGTGCTGAACGCCGCAGCCGGCCACCTGCAGTGGAAGGTGACCAAGCAGGTCGCCGACCTGCGCGCGAAGGCCGAGGCCGTGCAGGCGGACGACGTCACTGCGGTGTCGTATCGCAAGCTCCAGAACGCGGTGGCCGCAGCCGATGCACTCGATGCCACGAGCACCCACGACGAGTACGTGGCGGCGCTGGCTCGTCTCGTCTGGGCGTACGAACGCCTGGTCGACGCGAAGTAGCCGTTCGGCGGGTCGGCTCTCGAGCCGACCCGCCGAACGGCGCTCCGCCGAGCGCTACACGGTTCGCTGATGTCCTGGATGTTCGTCGCTCGCCGTCGACCGGCGGGGCGTGAGACGCATCTGGAGCACAACGTGTTCCGTGGGGCGAGTGCGGTCGGTCAGCCGTGCGATGGCCAGACGGGCTGCGTGGCGGCCGACCTCTTCGACGTCACCTGCCACGGTGGTGATCCCCATGACGCGCGCCCATTCGGGTTCGTCGATGCCGATGACGGCGGGGACATCGGCCATGCTCATCGCCGACAGTTCCTCGAGCACGCCGAGGAGAATCCGGTTGTTGCCCGCCACGATCGCCGTCGGCGGATTCGGCAGCGCCAGGAGTTCTCGGATTCGGGCCCGGGATGAGGTGACATCGTGCGCATCATCGCGAAGAAGATCGCGCCACGACGACGATGGGCCTCCGTCGAGGACCTCCGCCATGCCCTCGAGGCGCTCCCGATACGTGGGAAGCCAGGCGTAGTCGCCGACGAACGCGATCCGGGTGTGGCCGGTGTCGAGGAGGTGGCGGGCCGCGAGGCGGCCGCCCTGGCGATTGTCGAACACGACGGAGTCGGCATCGAGATCCACCGGAGGACGGTCGACGAAGACGATAGGCACGCCGCGCGCCTGCACGCGTGCGTAGGGGGCATGATCCGCCATGGCCGAGACCACGACGAGAGCTTTGGCCTGGCGGCTCGTGAGGTCATCGACGATGCGCCGCTCGCGCGTCCCGGACTCCCCGGACGTGGCGACCGTCAGGTGCATCCCCTGACGCCGGATCTCGTTCTCCATGCTCTGCGCGAGCACGGAGTAGAACGGATTGGTGAAATCGCCGCCGATGAGTCCGATGGACTCGGCGAGCTGCCCGCTCGCCAGCATGCTCGCCGCGGCGTTGCGCTGATAGCCCAGCGCTGTTGCCGCGGCCAGCACTTTCGAAAGAGTGTCCTCGCGCACGTACTGTTCTCCGCCGAGCGCGCGCGAAGCCGTCTTCAGGCTCACTCCAGCGCGATCGGCCACCTGGGCGAGCGTGACCCTCTGTTCGCGTGCCTCCTGCATGACCCTCCTCGACGTGCCTCGCGGCAAGGAAACACGATATCTGCTGCGGCGTCGAGCGGCCCGAGCCCCGCCGTGCAGCACGCCGCGCCTAGACTCGGAGAATGCCCGCCGCCTCGCCGTTCACGCTCGACCTGACCGCAGATTCCGTCGCCATCACGCAGGCGATCTGCGATGTGCCGAGTGTGTCGGGGGATGAGTCGCTGCTCGCCGACCTCGTCGAGCAGGCGCTCGCCGGGGCATCCCACCTCGAGGTGATCCGCGACGGCGACACGATCGTCGCGCGCACCAACCTCGGCCGCGAGCGCCGGGTCGTGATCGCCGGACACATCGACACCGTGCCGATCAACGAGAACCTGCCCACCCGGTTGGAGACCGAAGACGGCGTCCACTACCTCTGGGGCCGCGGAACGGTCGACATGAAGGCGGGCGTCGCAGTGCAGCTGAAGCTCGCCCTCGAGCTCACCGACCCCATCGTCGACCTCACCTGGATGTGGTACGACAACGAGGAGGTCGCCTCCTCGCTCAACGGCCTCGGGCGGCTCTCGCGCAACCGCCCCGACCTCTTCACCGGTAACTTCGCCATCCTCGGCGAACCGTCGAACGGGCAGGTCGAGGGCGGCTGCAACGGCACGCTCCGTGCCGAGGTGTGGACCACCGGGTTGCGGGCGCACTCGGCGCGCAGCTGGGTCGGCGACAACGCCATCCACAAGCTCGCACCGGCGCTCGCGAAGCTCGCCGAGTACCAGGCCGAGACCGTCGAGGTCGACGGGCTCGACTACCGCGAAGGGCTGAACGCCGTGCTCGTCTCGGGCGGCATCGCGGGCAACGTGATCCCCGACGAGGCCGTGCTCACGGTCAACTACCGCTTCGCGCCGAGCCGGAGCGTCGCCGAGGCATCCGCCTTCGTCACCGAGTTCTTCGACGGCTTCGAGGTCGCGATCGTCGACAGCGCCGAGGGCGCGCGGCCCGGGCTCGACGACCCGCTGGCGCAGCAGTTCGTGCGCGCCGTCGGCGCCGAGGCTCGCCCCAAGTACGGCTGGACGGATGTCGCGCGCTTCAGCGCCCTCGGCATCCCGGCGGTGAACTTCGGACCCGGCGACCCGCTCAAGGCGCACGCCGACGACGAACGTGTCGACGTCGCCCAGATCGTGCACACCGAGGTCGCGCTGCGGGCCTGGCTGACCGGCGCCACCGTCTGAGGCCCGGCCCGAGCGAGGACCCCAATGACCACGTCGTCGGCCGCGGTGCGCGAACCCGACCCGTTCCGCGCGACGCGCTGGTCGCCGCGCGTTCGCTGGCGGATCGCCCCGTGGTGGGCGAAGGTCGCCCTGATCTTCCTCGGTGCACGCGCGATCACCACGACGATGGTGCTCGTGATGGCGAGCCTGCAGGGGTCGAATCCGTGGACCCAGGCTCGCCCGGGCTACTTCGAGTACGCGAACCTCTGGGACGCCCGGTGGTACCAGATCATCTGGCTGGGCGGGTACCCGGCAGACCTTCCCGTGACCGAGGCCGGGCAGGTCGCCGAGAATGCGTGGGCGTTCCTGCCCGTCTACCCGATGTCCGTCGGCCTCGTGAGCTCGTTCGGGGTGCCGTGGAACGTGGCATCCGTCATCGTGTCGCTCGCCGCGGGCCTCGGGGCCGCTCTCGTCACGTACCGACTCATGTCGCGCTTCCTCGAGCCCGACCGCGCCCTCTTCGCCGTCGTGCTGTTCTGCGTCGCGCCGGTCTCGCCGATCATGCAGTTCGGCTACGCCGAATCCCTCGGCCTGCTGTGGCTCTCGCTCGCCCTGCTGCTGCTCGTCGATCGACGGTACGGATGGCTCGTGCCCGTGCTCGCCGTGTGGGCGTTCACGCGGCCCGGTGCGCTCGCTTTCGCGCTCACGCTCGGCCTGCACTGGCTGTGGCGGTGGTTCTCACGGCGGACGGACCCGTTCCCCATGCGGGAACGCGTGCTCGCGGCATCCGTCGCGGTGTTCGCGGGACTCGTCGGCCTCGCCTGGCCCGGCGTCGTCTGGGCGGCGACGGGGGAGCTGCACGGGTACACGGCGACGGAACTCGCGTGGCGCTCGGCGTACATCGGCTACCAGGAACTCGTGCCGTTCACGGCGTGGTTCCAGTCGGCCGACTGGTGGCTCGGCCAGCCGCTCGGCCCGATCGTCGTCATCGCGCTCATCGTCGGTTTCGCGATCACGCTCTTCCTGCCGGCGGTCCGCCGGCTCGGCGTCGACCTGCGACTCTGGCTCGCGAGTTACGCGCTGTACCTGCTCGCGGTGTTCTTCCCGCAGTCGAGCACGTTCCGGCTGCTCGCGCCCATGTTCCCGCTCGTCGGCGCGATGGCCCGGCCACGGGCGCGCTGGTACCGCTGGGGGATGGTCGCGCTCTCCATCGTGCTGCAACTCGGATGGCTGCTCATCGCATGGGGGATCGACGGCCGCGACTGGACGCCTCCCTGATGGGAAGGGGAATCCGGGCTATCGGAGGATGCCCTCCGTCTGTGGGAAGTCGTCAATCGGCTTGTCCACAGGCTCGCGGCGATTTCCCAGCGCCGCCTGTGTTAGCAGATAATGGAATCTCAGCCACGAAAGGGGAGCTCAATGGCGGCCATGAAGCCACGCACCGGAGACGGGCCAATGGAGGCTGTGAAGGAGGGTCGACTCATCATCGTTCGAGTTCCACTCGAGGGTGGCGGGCGCCTCGTCGTCTCGGTGAACGATGCTGAGGCCAAGGAGCTGTACGACGTCCTCGGCGGCGTCGTGAATCCCGCCTGAGTCACATCACTCGAATCGAGCCCCGATACTCTCGGGGCTCGAGTCGTTTCCGGCGTCAGACGCCGAGCTTGACGATCTGCAGCAGCCCGTCGCCGGCTGGCGAGATCGCCGTCGCGACCGCGGTCGAGGTCGAGAGCTCCGAGATGAGGGTGCGGTAGGCGCTCGCCGATTCGTCGCGGCGAGCCGGGTCGGCGACTCGGCCCTTCCAGAGGGCGCGTGCGACGAGGACCATGCCCCCGGGCTTCGCGAGGCGCAGTCCGTGCTCGGCGTACTCGATGACCGACGGCGCGTCTGCGTCGATGAAGACGATGTCGTACGAGCTCTCGTTCATGCGCGGCAGCACTTCGCTCGCACGCCCGGCGATGAGTCGCACTCGCGCTGCGGCGATGCCGGCGTCGGCGAAATGCTGGCGCGCATGCTGCTGGTACTCGTTCTCGGTGTCGATCGAGGTGAGCAGTGCTCTGCGGGCAGCCTGGAGCATCCAGAGGCCCGAGACGCCGACTCCGGTGCCGACCTCGATGATCGACTGGGCGCGCGAGGCGGCGGCGAGCACGGCGAGTTGCGCGCCCACGGCGGGCGAGACCGGCTCGACGCCGAGCTCGAGCGATTGCTGACGGGCCTTGGCGATCGACTCGGTCACGGCGACCGAGTCGTCGACGTACTTCCAGTTCAGGTCGTGATCGGACACGTGGCGGCTCCCGGATGGATCTCTCAGCCCTCAGCCTACGGTGAACACGCAGTGGCGTTTGCACGCCTCGCCGCCCACTATCCTGTAGGGGTGTTCGGTCTGACGTTCGAGAAGCTCCTCATCATCGGGGTGATCGCTGTCTTCCTGCTCGGGCCGGAGCGGCTGCCGCACTACGCCGCGCAATTGGGTCGGTTGGTGAGATCACTGCGCGACATGGCCAACGGCGCGAAAGACCGCATGCGCGACGAGATGGGCCCCGATTTCGACGACGTCGACTGGAAGAAGCTCGACCCGCGTCAGTACGACCCGCGTCGCATCATCCGCGAGGCGCTCACCGACGTCGACCCGTTCGCCGAGGAGGCGCCGGCGCCCGTCGTCGCCAGGGCATCGGTCAACGAGAACTCCGCCTACCTGCAGCGCAAGCGCCAGCGTGACGCGCTCGGCGCCGACGAACCCGCGCCGTTCGACTCCGAAGCGACCTGAGCCGCCCGCTCGACGTCGCCTGCGCCGCCCAGAGGCACGCGCGGCGGTGAGCGGATGCCTCGTGCCGGGCGCTCAGCGCAGCCGCAGCACCTTCAGCGCCTGCGCGAGCAGCACGAGAAGCGGAGCCTTCTGCTCGTACTCCTTCGCGGTGCGCGGCAGTTGCAGGAGCCCGGTGACCGATGAGATCGTGACGGGCTCCACGAAGCGCAGGAGTCCCGCCTCGCCGTTGCGGCGTCCGAGGCCCGATTGCTTCACGCCACCCATCGGTGCCGCCACGGATGCGAACGAGCCGCGGTATCCCTCGTTGATGTTGACGCTGCCGGCGTCGAGGGCGTCCGCGACGCGGCGCGCACGCCCGGCGGATGACGTGAAGACGGCGGCGTTCAGGCCGTACTCGCTCGAATTGGCCGCGAGCACCCCCTCGTCGTCGCTGTCGATGAGGTAGAGCGAGGCGATCGCGCCGAAGGTCTCCTCGGCGTAGACGTCCATGTCGGGAGTGACGCCGGTGAGGATCGTCGGCTCGAAGAACCACGGCCCGATGTCGGGCCGGTGCGTGCCGCCGACGAGCACGACGGCCCCCTTCGCGACGGCGTCGTCGAGGTGCGCCTGCACCCGCTCGAGCTGCGCGGCACTCGCGAGCGACCCGAAGTCGGCGCTGAAGTCGAGGCCGGAGCCGAGCTTGGCCGACCGCAGTCGCTCGACGAGCGCCCGCTGGAACGGGCCCGCGACCTTCTGGTGCACGTAGATACGCTCGACCGAGACGCAGAGCTGGCCCATCGCCGAGAACGCGGCGTGCGCGGAGTTCGCCGCGGCCTCTGCGGGGTCGACGTCGTCGAGGACGAGCAGGGCGTTCTTGCCGCCGAGTTCGAGCGAGGAGCCGATGAGACGGCGGCCCGCCTTCTCGCCGATCTTCCGGCCGGTCGCCGTCGATCCGGTGAAGCAGATGTAGTCCGCGGCATCCGTCAGCGCCTCGCCGACCTCGGCGGCCGGGCCCGCCACGACGGCCCAGAGCGCTGCGGGCACGCCGGCATCGATGTAGGCGCGACGGAGGGCGAGGATCGAGAGCGCACCCTGGTCGTCGGCCTTCTGCACGACGCCGCATCCGGCGGCGAGGGCGGGCACGACGTCCATCGCGGCGAGGCTCAGCGCGAAGTTCCACGGGGTGATGACGCCGACGACGCCCTTCGGCCGGAACTGCACCCGGCTCGTCGCCACGGTCGGGAGGCCGGAGCGGATGGGACGCCCGTGCAGCACCTTGCGGGCGGCGAGCGCGTTGTACCGGGTGACGGAGACGGCCTCGAAGATCTCCTCGAAGGCCTGACCGCGGGTCTTGCCGCTCTCGAGCTGGATGAGGTCGAGCAGCATCTCGCGTCGCTCGAGGATGAGGTCGTGCGCCCGCAGCAGCACGCGGCGGCGCTCGGCGAAGCCGGCACGGGCCCACGCGAGCTGGGCGAGCTTCGCGCGGGCGAACGCGTCGAGCACGTCGTCGGCGCTCGATCGCGGCAGCTCGTGCAGCGTCTCGCCCGTCGAGGGGGTCGGGACGGCGATGGTCTCGGAGCCGGAGGCGACGACATCGTCGGCGAGGCTCGCGTACAGGTCGGGGGAGGCCGTGGGGGCGCGCATGCGCACAGTCTAGGACAGTCGACCCAGTTCTAGGTCAGTTGACCCAGTTCGCGGTCCGAAGCGTGCCGACAGGTGAGTACACTGCCTCCATGACCGCATCGGTGCGTCCCCTCTCCCGCGGTGTCGTGGCCCGCTATGCGATCGGCTCCATCGGCACGGGCGGCTTCGCCACGCTGCCCGGTCTCGTGCTCGTGTACTACCTGACCGACACCCTCGGCGTGACGGCGCTCGTCGCGGGACTCGTCGTGACCGCCGCCAAGGTGTGGGACGTCGTGATCGACCCGTGGATCGGCGAGCGCAGCGACCGCGCCCTCGCGCGCACCGGCACTCGTCGCACGTGGATGATCGTGGGTGCCCTCGCGCTGCCCGTCGGCTTCATCGTCACGTTCGCGGTGCCGGCGGGCCTCGACCCCGGGGCATCCGGCATCTGGGTGTTCCTGGCCTTCCTCGCGACGGCGACGGCGTTCAGCCTCTTCCAGGTGCCCTACATCGCACTCCCGGCCGAGCTCACCGCCGACTACGACGCACGCACGCGGCTGCTGACCTGGCGCGTCGTCGTGCTCACGATCGCGATCCTGCTCTTCGGCGCCGGCGGCCCAGAGGTGCGTGCGGCGTTCGACGACGAGCACACGGGCTACCTCGTGATGGCGATCGTCGCGGGCCTCGTGATCGGGGCGGGCATGTTCGTCGCGACCTCGACGGCGGCGAAGGCCGGTGCGCCCGTGCCCAGTCCGTCGACGGATGCCGCGCCGCGCCGCGACATCCGCGCCGGGTACGCCGAGGGCTTCGCCGCCCTCAAGCGCAGCCCCGCCTTCCGCGCGCTGCTCGCGGCATTCGTGCTGCAGGGCCTCGCGACGGGGCTCATGCTCGCGGGCGCCCAGTTCGTCGCGACCTGGGTGCTCCGTGACGAGCGCGCGGTGACCTACCTCTTCGTCGCGCTCATCGGCCCGGCGGTGCTCTTCGCGCCCGTCTGGCAGGCGATCGCCCGCCGCGTGGGCAAGGAGCGCGGGTTCGCCCTCGCGAGCACCCTCTTCGGCATCGCCGCCCTCACCCTGGTCGGCATGATCTGGGCGCCGGGCGCGTGGGTGTACGTGCCCGTCGCGCTCGCCGGCGCCGGCTACGCGGGCATGCAGTCGCTGCCGATGGCCATGCTGCCCGACGTGATCTCGCACGACGCCCGCACGCACGGCATCGGCCGCGCCGGCAGCTTCGGCGGCGTCTGGACCGCGGGGGAGACCGCCGGCATGGCGCTCGGCGCCACGGTCCTCACGATCGTGCTCGCGTTGACCGGCTACGTGGAGTCGATCGGCTCCCAGACGGTGACCCAGTCTCCGGCCGCGATCGCGGGCATCGCGATCAGCTTCAGCGCGATTCCCGCGCTGCTCGTCGCCGCGAGCCTCGTGGCGCTGCGCAAGTACCCGCTCCGACGCGCGGACATCGAAGCCGATGCCGCCGCCACGACCGCAGAGACGGTGGCATGATGACCCACTTCCGCCGCGAGGCATCCGAGATCCTCGCCGAGCTCGAGGCGATGCGCGCCCTCGACGCCCCGACGCACGGTGGCCGGGTGCTCTCGTACGTCTACGACTCGGGCCTCGCCGAGCTCGACGAGCTCGCCGCCGGCGCGGCCCGTCTCGTGCAGCCCGTGAACGGACTCGACCCGACGACGTTCACCTCGGTCGCCGCGATGGAGGCCGGCGTCGTCGGCTTCGCGCGACGCGTGCTCGGCGGCGCGGGCGACGACGACATCGTCGGGTCGGTCACCTCGGGGGGCACCGAGAGCTGCCTGCTCGCGGTGAAGTCGGCACGCGACCTCTGGCGATCGGTGCGAGCGGGCAGCCCGCGCGTGCCCCGCATCGTCGCCCCGGTCACCGTGCACGCCGCATTCCACAAGGCCGCCGAGTACTTCGGGCTCGAGCTCGACCTCGTGCCGGTCGACCCGCTGACGGGCGTCGTCTCCGCCGCCGCGATCGAGGAGCGGCTCGGCGACGACGTCGCGCTCGTCGTGGTGAGCGCGCCGTCCTATCCGTTCGCGGCGCTCGATCCGGTCGCGGATGTCGCGTCGATCACCGGCCCGCGCGGGATCGCGCTGCACGTCGACGCCTGCATCGGCGGTTTCGCCCTCGCGTTCTGGCCCGACGAGCTGCCCGCGTGGAACCTCGCTGTTCCCGGCGTCACGAGCCTCTCCGCCGACCTGCACAAGTACGGGTACGCGCCGAAGGGCGTCTCGGTGCTGCTCACGCGCGGCCGCGACCGCCAGCGGTTCCAGTACTTCGCGACGACCGCCTGGCCGGGGTACCCGGTCGTGAACCCCACGCTCACCGGCTCGAAGCCCGCCGGGCCCCTCGCCGCCGCCTGGTCGATCATCGAGGCGCTCGGCGAAGAGGGCTTCGCCGGACTCACCGCGCAGGCGGCGCGAGCGACCGATGCGCTGCGCGGCGTCGTCGCGGGCATCGACGGGCTGAAGATCGTCGGCACGCCGACCGGCCCGCTCTTCGCGGTCGCCGTCGACGAGTCGGTGCCGGCCGACCGGAGAGTCGACCCCCACCACTGGGCGGATGCCGCGCGCGCATCGGGATGGCACCTGCAGCTGCAGCCCGCGCTCACCCAGGCCGACGGCACGCGACTGCCCCACACGACCCACCTCACGGTGACGCCGGTGACGGAGGCCGTGATCGGCGAACTGTCGAAGGCGCTCGTCGCCGCCGCCGATGTCGTGCGGGGCGTGCCACCCGTCGACGGTCGTGCGCTCGTCGCCGGGCTGGCTGAGACGTTGCCCGGTGGCCTCGACGCGCTCGCCGGGGCATCCGCCGGCCTCGACTCGGAGGGCGCTGCGGGCCTGCTGCGAGCGTTCGGGCTGCTCGGGGGTGCCGTTGCCGATGACGAGGCTGCCGGCGCCGATGGTGCGCTGCCCGACCGGCTCGCGCCGGTGCTCGCGCTCGTCGGTGCGCTGCCGCCGCAGCTCACCCAGCGTCTGCTCGTGGAGCTGCTCGCCCGGGTCGTGGAGCCGGCCCCCGGCTTCTGAGGTGGGTCCGTCGATCAGGCGTCGAGGATGAACGCGCGCTCGCCCGTCAGCGGGCGCAACTCGTCGGTGATCGGGAACGGCACCACGTGCTCGATCGCGGGCGCATCGATCGCGCCGAAGTCGTCCTTCTTCACGCGCACCGCGGTCGAGGAGACCTCGGTGATGCGCACGCGGAGCCACGTGCCGTCGTCGAGCCGCAGTTCGTACAGGTCGGCGAGGTAGCCGATTCCCGTTTCCTCGAGCGTCTCTTCGGCGCTCAGCCAATCGAGCGCGTCGGTCAGGGGCCGACCGAGGAGGTCGATCACGACGAAGCCCTCGCCATCGGGGCGCATCCACCCGAGCAGTTCACCGTCGCCGCGACGATGCTCGATCCAGCCAGCAGGTGTCGTCATGCTTCGAGGCTACCGAAGGCGGCGGTCGCACCTCAGGTCGTACGGATCCTGCCCGTGGGGTCGACCGTGATGACGACCGTCTGCACCTTGCGGTTGAGCGCCCGGTAGACGACGTAGATGAGCCACAGGCCGCCGGTCAGGATCACGAGGATGAGGTTCCAGAACCAGCCGATGCGCTTGTTCTTGGAGACGACGGCCTGGCCCGCGGCGACGGACTGCACCGTCCAGCCGCGCTGCGCGTACTTCGCGACCTCGGCATTGAGCAGTTGGGCACGCGACTCGTCGGAGAGCGCGGCAGGGGATGGATTCGGGGTGCTCATGCCGGGATTCTATCGAGCGAACCACGGCCGCACCGGTGCGAAGGCGTCAGGCGGTGCCGGTCATTCGAGCCCGCACCGCTCGCCGTAGTAGGCGTAGAGCTCGGCCTTCAGCGTGTCGCCCGACGATCGGTCGAGCCGACCCTCGCGGCCGTCGGCCGTGCGGATCTCGAAGGGCAGGATCGTGCCGCGCTTGTCGTCGGCGATCGCGTGGGCGTCGCAGCGGGCAGGTCTCACCGGGAGGATGATCGTCAGCGGGTCGCCGCCCACCGCCACCTCGATGCCGAGCGGCCAGTCGATGCCGCCCTCGGCGTTCAGCAGCGTGGTGCCGTACACGCGGTCGATCACGAACGAGCCCGCGGCGTCGGCGTCGGCATCGGATGCCGCGGGCACGACTTCCACGTCGATGAACGCGCGCTGCTCGGCGCCGGTGCCCGTCGTGCGCAGATGCTCCGGCATCTCGATCGTGGCGACGCGTTCGACCGACTCGGCGAGGCAGTCGGCGTTCGCGACGCGCGCCAGCGTGCCGTGCGGATCGTCGGCGGTGAGCTCGCCGGAGGCCCGGCCCGAGGGCACCGCCACCTCGAGCAGGATCGTCGCTTCGGGATCGGGCGTCGTCGAACCATCGCCGCACTCGCTCGCCGACAGCGGGAGCCGGATCTGCAGAGCGTCGCCGGGCCCGACCTCGAACGGGTCGCTCCGTACCATGCCGGGAACGAGCGTCGGCGAGTCGACCTCGAGCCGCTCGACCGTCACCGGCTCGTCGCCGCCGTTCTCGATGCGCACGACGAGCCGGTGCGCCTCGATGTCGAGGCGGCCCTGCTGCACGCGCGCGGAGAGGCCCTCGGGCAGCTCGGCTGCGGGAATCCGGGCCAGCGGGCCGCATGCGGAGAGCCCGAACGCGATCGAGGCGACCGCGAAGACGGCGGCGACGGGCGTCGCGAGCCGGCGGGTCAGGCGGGCGCGCGACATCCGCTCACCGGACCGTCACGTCGAGTCGTCGACCCGCCAGCGAGCGGGGCACGGCGGCGAGCTGCGCCGCGACCTGCTCGATCGCACGGGCAGCGGGATCGTCGGGCTCCGCGAGCACGACCGGCATGCCGTCGTCGCCGCCGCGACGGAGGGCGACGCTGAGCGGCACGCTCGCGAGCAGCGGCACGGGTGCGGGCTGACCCGCTGAGAGTCGCTCGGCGACGATCTCGCCGCCGCCAGCGCCGAAGAGGTCGAAGATCTCGCCGCCGGGCTGCGCGAAGCCGGCCATGTTCTCGACGACGCCCACGATCTTCTGGCCGGTCTGGCGCGCCACGACGCCCGAGCGCTCGGCGACGTCGGCCGCCGCGGGCTGCGGGGTCGTCACGACGACGACCTCGGCGTTCGGCAGCAGTTGCCCGAGCGAGATCGCGACGTCGCCCGTGCCGGGCGGCAGGTCGACGAGCAGCACGTCGAGGTCGCCGAAGTACACGTCGGTGAGGAACTGCGAGAGCGTGCGGTGCAGCATCGGTCCGCGCCACGCGACGGCGACGGATGACGCGCGCCCGCCCGCTTCGCTTGGTTCGACGAACATGCCGATCGAGATGACCTTCACGCCGTGCGCGACGGGCGGGAGGATCATGTCGTCGACCCGGGTGGGCCGGGCAGCGAGCCCCGACGCGTCGACGAGTCCGAGGAGCCCCGGGATCGAGAAGCCGTGCACGTCGGCGTCGACGAGCCCGACCGACAGGCCGCGGGCGGCGAGCGCGACGGCCAGGTTCGCGGTGATCGTCGATTTGCCGACGCCGCCCTTGCCACTCGTGACCGCGATCACCCGGGTGAGGCTGCCCGGGCCGAAGGGGTTGCCGCGCGCCGCCTTGCCGCCGCGGAGGCGTTCGGTGAGCGCAGCACGCTGCTCGGGCGTCATGACGCCGAGCACGACCTCGGCGTTGCCGGCGCCGACGACCGTCTCGGCCGCCTGCCGCACGTCACGTTCGATGCGGTCGGAGGCGGGGCATCCGACGATCGTCAGGCGGATGCCGACCTCGACGCGGCCGTCGTCGCCGACGACGACGCGGTCGACCATGTCGAGCTCGGTGATGGGCTTTCGGATCTCGGGGTCGATGACGCCCGTGAGCGCCGCGCGAACGGCGGTCTCGAGGGCGGCCGGGTCGACCGCGGCGGGGTCAGCGGCCGGCATGCTCCGCGTCCTCCTCGTCGCGTCGGTCGAGCTCCTCGATGATCGAGCGCAGCTCCGAGCGGATGAACTCGCGCGACGCGAGGTCTTTCATCGCGAGGCGCAGCGCCACGACCTCGCGGGCGAGGTACTCGGTGTCGGCCAGGTTGCGCTCGGCGCGCTGGCGATCCTGCTCGATCTGCACGCGGTCGCGGTCGTCTTGACGGTTCTGCGCGAGCAGGATGAGGGGCGCGGCGTACGACGCCTGCAGCGAGAGCACGAGCGTGAGGGCCGTGAAGCCGATCGCGATCGAGTCGAAGCGCCACTGCTCGGGTGCGAACGTGTTCCAGACCATCCAGCCGATCGCGAACACCGAGAGGGCCAGCAGGAATCCGGGCGTGCCCATGCCGCGGGCCACCAGCTCGGTGAAGCGACCGAATCGGTCGCTGTCGCCCGAGCCCCGGAAGGACGGGGCGCGGCGCGTGCCCTTCGGGGTGTCGAACCGCCGGTCGTCTGCGTCAGCGCGTGCCATCTCCTGCCCTCCTTCCGTTCGAGATGGGGATACTCCCCGTCGTCAGCTGGGCTCGCGCGGCTGCGCGGCGCCCCACCTCGGTATCTTCGGGATGACTTCGCCAGTCATCGGGCAGGAGGTAGTCGAGCACGTCGTCAATCGTCACCACCCCGACGAGTCGATGCTTCTCGTCGACGACCGGCACCGAGACGAGGTCGTAGCTCGCGAGGATGCGGCTGACCTCGGCGGCCGACGTGTCGGCGCGCACGGGTTCGAGGCCCTGGTCGATGAGCGTGCCGAGCCGCTCGTGCGGCGGGTAGCGCAACATGCGCTGGAAGTGCACGATGCCGAGGAATCGCCCGGTCGGCGGCTCGTACGGCGGCAGCGTCACGCAGACCGCCGCACCGAGGGCGGGCGGCAGGTCGTGCCGACGGATGAGCGCGAGACCCTCGGCGACCGTGGCATCGGCCGAGACGATGATCGGCTCGGGGGTCATGAGGCCGCCGGCGGTGTCGGGCCCGTACGAGAGCAGGAAGCGCACGTCGTCGGCCTCTTCGGGCTCCATGAGCTCGAGCAGGTGCTCGCCGCGGCCCTCGGGGAGCTGCGCGATGAGGTCGGCGGCGTCGTCGGGCTGCATGTGGTCGAGCACATCGGCGGCGCGGTCGTCGCCGAGACCGGCGAGGATCACCACCTGGTCGGACTCGGGCATCTCTTCGAGCACATCGGCCAGGCGGTCGTCGGAGAGCTCTTCGGCGACCTCTTGGCGGCGCTGGGCCGGCAGGTCGAGGAGCGTGTTCGCGAGGTCGGCGGGCTTCAGTTCGGAGTACGACGCGATGAGGTGCTCGGCGGACTGCGCCTCACCCGGAGGGTTCACCTCGCGCACCTCGCGCCAGGTGACGTACGCCGACTGGCCCTTCGAGAACGGGGAAGCGCCCTTGGGCCGGCGCACGAAGAGCTGGTCGACCTGCCACTCGCCGGGCTCGAGTTCCTCGATCGCGACGTCTTCGATCGAGGCCGTACCCGAACCGTCGATGAAAGCGACCTTGCGACCGAGCATCTCGGCGATGACGCGCACCTCGCCGCCGCGCTGCTCGAAACGGCGGAGGTTGATGAGACCCGTCGTGATGATCTGGCCGCCGCCGATCGAGGTCACGCGGCCGATCGAGAGGAAGACGCGGCGCTTGCCGGGGATCTCGACGATGAGGCCGACGACGCGCGGAGGGTCGCTCTTGCGGTACACGACGAGGACGTCGCGCACCTTGCCGACCCGATCACCGGCGGGGTCGAAGACGGCGCACCCGGCGAGTCGGGCGACGAAGACTCTCGTGGCGCTCACGCCTACCAACTTAGTCCCGGATGCCTCGTGCGCGGCCCGCTTCCCGGCCTCGGACGTGCGCGTCGTGGGAGAATGGCCGGGTGAGCACTCAATCCCCGTTCGGTGGCCGAGTCGGCCGTGCCTACCCGATCCTGCCCAAGGGCGAGACGGTGGCGAGCTTCGAGACCTACGCCGAAGCGCAGGCCGCGGTCGACGCCCTCGCCAAGGCTGAGTTCCCCGTGAAGGAGCTCGCGATCGTGGGCACCGACCTCACGAGCGTCGAGCGCATCACCGGCAGGCTCACGTGGGGCCGCGCCGCCGGCGCCGGCGCCCTGTCGGGCGCCTGGTTCGGCACCTTCCTCGGCCTGCTGTTCTTCATCTTCGCGCCGACCGGCGCCTCGGTGGGCATCCTCATCTCCGCGGTGCTCATCGGAGCCGGGTTCGGCATGATCTTCAGCGTCGTCTCGTACTCGTTGAACCGGCGCCGCCGCGACTTCACCTCGGTCGGGCAGGTGCTCGCGACCCGGTACGCCATCATCGCCGAGAGCGCGCACGTCGACCGTGCGCGCAGCGTGCTCGGCGTCGACGCGCCGGCACCCGAGCGCCCGGCCGCGAACCTGCCGGTCGAGAACGGCGGGCGACCGCTCAGCTACGGCGAGGCGACGGATGCCGCGAAGCGCGCCGCCGCCGAGGCGGCCCGGGGTGCGCAGGCGCCTGTTCGCCCGCGCTACGGGGAGCTCGCGCCGACGGCCGAAGCCGGCGACGCGGCATCCGCTGCGCCCCAGGCTGACGGTGACGGCGCCGAGGCGTCGACGGCCGCCGAGCCGCCCGCCTCAGAGCGCTGAGCTCGGCGCACCACGTTCCTTTCGAGGTCGAGGTGACTTCTCAGACTCGCGATATATCGTGACTGCATGGTGACGCAGGACGAGCTCGCGAGCGAGATCGCCGAGGGTGAACGACCCGATCGACCGATCATGCGGATGCTCCGCGCCATCCGCCGCCGCATCGAACGCAGGCCGGGCCTGCGCCGCGCCTTTCGCGTGGCGGTCGCCGTGCTCGGCGGTCTGATCGCGACCGTGGGACTGCTGCTCGTACCGCTGCCGGGCCCGGGCTGGCTCATCGTCTTCCTCGGCCTCGCGATCCTCGGCACCGAGTTCGCGTGGGCGAAGCGGGTCGCCGCGTTCGTCAAGCGTCAGCTCGCCCACTTCTGGGCCTGGTGGCAGGCGCGCCGGGCCGCTCGCCCGGTCGTCGGCGACTGACGGCTACCAGGCGTCGATGGCGGCAACCGACAGCGTGAAGCCGTGACCGCTCGACGCGTCTTCGCAGCGCATGGCGTCGCCGACCGGCTCGCACGACACGTCGCCCACGGTGATGCGCTCGCCGGCAGCGAGAACGTGCGAGGCCTGCATCCCGCCGAAGTCGGCGTCGGTGTTCCGCCGGGGAGTCGGAGCCTCCTCACCGCGCACGACGAGGCCGCCACGACAACCGACCTCTGCTGATTCGAGCGGCTCGCAGAACTCCGCGAACTCCGTGTCCTCCCACTGCCAGGTCGGGATGACGTGCACTGCGCATCCCCACCTGGGAACGGCGGGGTCATCCCAGGCGTCCCTGATCTGACAGTTCACGTCTCCCGTACCGACACCGAACACGACGCCGGAGACGGACTGGTCCGTGTAGAGCGCGGGGTCGACCTCGATGGGCGCCGCCGGCTCGGGTGACGGCGACGGCGTCGGCTCGGCCTCGACCGTGGCGGTGGGCGAGGCCGTGTGCTCGTCGGGAGCGCCCGACGCGCCCGTCACGCAGGCGGTCAGGACGAGGGGGATCGTCACCACTGCGAGGACGGCGGCCGTGATCGATTGCATCCGGGTCATTCCCGGAATCTAGCGGACGGGCGGGCGCGATCGATTCCGGGAACGCCCTGATGCTGTCACCGCTCGCTACCGAACGCCGCCGCGCACCCACGCCTCGACCTCGTCGGCCGTGCGGGGGATGCCGGCGGAGAGGTTCTCGGCGCCGTCGGCCGTGACGAGGATGTCGTCTTCGATGCGCACGCCGATGCCGCGGAACTCCACGGGCACCGTGAGGTCGTCTGGCTGGAAGTACAGGCCGGGCTCGATCGTGAAGACCATGCCCGCCTCGAGCACGCCGTCGAGATACATCTCGCGTCGCGCCTGCGCGCAGTCGTGCACGTCGAGGCCGAGGTGGTGGCTCGTGCCGTGCACCATGTAGCGGCGGTGGAACTGGTTCTCGGGCTCGAGCGACTCCTCAGCCGAGACCGGGAGGAACCCCCACTCGGCGGTCTTGCGCGCGATGACCTGCATCGCCGCGGCGTGCACCTCGCGGAAGACGATGCCGGGCCGCACGATCGCGAACGCGGCATCGGCAGCCTCGCGCACGGCCTCGTAGATCTTGCGCTGCACCTCGGAGAACGTGCCGTTCACCGGGAACGTGCGGGTGATGTCGGCGGTGTAGTAGGAGTCCATCTCGACGCCGGCGTCGAGCAGCACGAGGTCGCCGGGCACGACGGGGCCGTCGTTGCGGGTCCAGTGCAGGATCGTCGCGTGCGGGCCGGCGGCGGCGATCGAGTCGTAGCCGACGTCGTTGCCGTCGAGCCGGGCGCGCGTCGCGAAGACGCCCTCGATGACGCGCTCGCCGCGAACCTCGGCGGTGATGCGGGGCAGCTCGCCGATGACCTCGGTGAAGCCGCGCTGCGTGGCATCGATCGCGGCTCGCATCTCGGCGATCTCGAACGCGTCCTTCACGAGGCGGAGCTCGGAGAGCACGCGGGCGAGCTCGGCGTCGGGCTCGTGCGAGCCGCCGACCTCGAGCGAGAACGGGGCGTCGGTGGCGTTCGTCGACAGCGCCTGCTCGGCCGCGAAGCGGATGCGGGCGTGGTCGACGCGCTCGGTGACGGATGCATCGGCCTCGCGCAGCACGAGGGTCGCCGTGTCGACGGCGTCGATGACCCGGTCGAACTCCTCGAGGCCGCGGGTCGCCACGTCGAGGTTGGCGGCGACGTGCGCGAGCGAGGGGCGCGCGCCGATCCAGAACTCGCCGATGGCGGGGTTCGCGTAGAACTCCTCGGAGTCGCGGCCGGCGCGCTCGCGGAAGTAGACGGTGGCCTCGTGGCCGCCGGTGGTCGGCTCGAAGACGAGCACGGCCCCGGGCTCGGAGTCGGAGCCCCAGCCGGTCAGGTGCGCGAACGCCGAGTGCGCGCGGAACGGGTAGTCGGTGTCGTTGGCGCGCTGCTTCATGTCGCCCGCGGGCACGATGAGTCGCTGGCCCGTGAACGCCGCCGAGACCTTCGCACGGCGGGCGGCGGCGAAGGAGGCCTGCTCACGCGCCTGCGGGAGGGTCTCGTCGCGCTCGGCCCAGCCGGTGCCGATGAAGTTCTTGAAGCCCTCGGAGCCGGGCGTCGTCGAGCGGTTCGCGTTGCGGCCGCCCTCCTCGCTCGCGGTCGTGACGGACGACGTCGTCTCGGTCGTGGAAGTGTCGCTGGTGTTGGCCATGCGACCATTCTCGCACCGTCGGCTGATGGTCGGATCAGGCTCTCGGCGGCTCAGCCAGCCGCGACGAGCGTGGACACGATGGGCCGGTGATCGCTGCCCGCGTCGTCGTAGCCCTCGAGCACCTCGAACGCCTCGACGCTCCAGTTCGGCGTTGCCATCACATGGTCGATCGGGCTGCCGAAGAACGGCGGCACGTCGGTCGGCCAGGTGCCGAGGCCTGCGGCACCGGCCTGCGCCGCGGCATCCGTGCACTGGCCCATGTCGCCGCCCTCGATGCCGTGACCGGCGAAGTGATCGACCGTCGCGTTGAAGTCGCCCGCCATGATCACGTCGTCGCCGGCGCACTGCTCGGCGAGCCAGTCGAGGTCGCTGCGCCAGTTGCGCAGCTCCCACCGGATGGGTGCCACGGCGTGCACGGCGACGATGCGCGGGCCGTCGCCGTCGGACGGGTCGGCCACCACGCTCGGCACGGTGTTCGTGTTGCCGGGCGGGCCCGGGACCTCGGGCGTGATCACGTCGTAGTCGCCGAGGTCGGGGCTGATCAGGATCGTCGTCGACCGTGCCTTCGCGATGTCGTCGTAGGCGGCGGTGTGCACCCACATCGGGCTGCCGCCCTCGCGCATCGCGATCGCGACCTCCTCGCCGAGCGGCTCGGTGGTCTCGGGCAGCACGACGATGTCGGCACCGCGCTCGATCGCGAGATCGGCGATCGTCGACGCCTCGGGCACCTCGCCGAGCGTGTTCCACGAGAGCACGGTCACGGTGTCGGGACCGGACTCGGCGGCGGATGCCCCGAACCCGCGCGCCGTCAGCACTGCCACGTTGCCCGCGGCGAAGAGTGCGAAGACGGCCGCCATCGCGAACGCGAAGGCCCGGATCGGCCGCACGAGGGCGAGCAGCAGGAAGAGGACCACGGCGAGGAAGCCGCCTGCGGCCGCGGTGCCCCTCAGCGCGACGACGTGTGCAGCCACCCACTGGTTCTGCAGGCCGAATGCCTGCGGCCACACGAGCACGAGCGCAATGGCGGCGGTGCCGAGCACGATGGCCCAGCCGAGGATGCGGGGGAGCATTCCACCAACCCTAGGCGAGCAAGTCGAGCGGATGCTGGTCGAGCCGCTGGGAGTCGCCGGTGAGGTGGCTCGACGTACTCGTATCTGTTCCGCATACGAGGCGCAGCGCGTGTCGGCTGTCGCCGATAGCCTGAGAGTCGGCGTCGGGATTCCGAACGCGAGTGCCATTGCGCGATCGTCGAAGACCGAAAGGGAGCGACTGGATGACCGATCCGATTCAGAGTCAGATCGAGCTATACCAGTCTGCAGATGGCGCGATCACACTCGGCGTGCGCACCGACGCCGAGAGCGTGTGGCTCTCTGCCGACCAGATCTCCGAGCTCTTCGGCCGTGACAAGTCGACGATCTCCCGCCATCTCCGAAACCTCTTCGCCGACGGAGAACTCGAGCGCGAGGCAGTTGTTGCAGAATTTGCAACAACTGCGAGCGATGGCAAGACATATCTGGTCGCCCACTACGACCTCGACGTCGTGATCTCGGTCGGGTATCGGGTCAAGTCAGCCGAGGGCGTCCGCTTTCGACAGTGGGCCACACAGGTGCTCCGCCGGTACGTGCTCGAGGGTGTTGCACTGAATGAGCAGCGGCTCACGCAGATTGGTCGAATCGTACGTGTGCTCGCGCGCTCGACCGATGAGCTCGTGTCAGGCGTCGCGGACGTGCTCTCGGGTTACCTACCGGGTCTCCAGACGCTCAGGGATTACGACGACGGCACGATCGTTCCGCCAGCCGGTGATGCGCCGACCTGGACGTTGAGCTATTCCGACCCTCGGGCGGTCATCGACCATGTGCGCGCGGAGTTTCCCGATGACCATCTCTTCGGCCGCGAGCGTGGCGACGCGCTGCGTGGCATCGTCGCAACCGTGTACCACGGATTCGCCGGCCGAGACCTGTACCCGACGGTTCAAGACAAGGCGGCGAACCTGCTCTACCTCGTCGTGAAAGACCACCCCCTCTCCGACGGCAACAAGCGCAGCGCGGCCGCGCTCTTCGTACACTTCCTTGCACACAACGGCGTGCTCGCCGACGACCTCGGGCGACCGCGCATCACGAACAACGCTCTCGCCGCGATCACCCTCATGGTCGCGATGAGCGATCCGAAGGAGAAGGACCTCATGATCGCGCTGCTCATGCGGATGCTCGCGGGGGAGGGTTCGTGAATCGCGCCCACGACCGGGGCGCGGCAGGCGAAGCCGACCTGCACACGCACTCGACGGTCTCCGACGGCACCGAGGCTCCCGCCGAACTCATGCGGCAGGCGGCGCGCGCCGGGCTCTGGGGCGTCGCACTCACCGACCACGACTCGACGAGCGGATGGGCCGAAGCCGCCGCCGCCGTGTCCGAGACGGGTGTCGCGCTCATCCCCGGCATGGAGCTCTCGACCCGCGAGGGCTACACGAGCGTGCACATGCTCGCGTACCTGATCGATCCGCTCGACGAGGCGCTCATCGCCGAGACTGCGCACATCCGCGAGTCCCGGTTCACCCGGGCAGAGGCGATCGTGCGCAGCATCGGACGCGACTACGCGCTCACCTGGGACGACGTGCTCGCACAGACCGTCGAGGGCACGACGATCGGGCGCCCGCACATCGCCGACGCGCTCGTCGCCCGCGGCCACGCCTCCACGCGATCGGCGGCGTTCGACGGCATCCTGCACCCGCGTGCGGGCTACGCGCAGCCGCACTACGCGCCCGATCCGCTCACCGGCGTGCGGCTCATCCGCGCGGCAGGAGGGGTGCCCGTGCTCGCGCACCCCGGCACCCGCGGCGCCGAGCGGGTCATCCCGCCTGCGCGCCTCGAACAGCTCGTCGAGGCCGGCCTCTTCGGGCTCGAGATCGACCACCCCGAGAACCGCGAGGACGCGAAGCCCCGATTGCGGGCGCTCGCCGCACGCTTCGGCCTGCGCATCACGGGCTCCAGCGACTATCACGGCACCGGCAAGCCGAACCGGCTCGGCGAGTGCCGTACAGCTCCCGATGTCGTCGAGGCGATCATCGCCGAGGGTCGGGGGTCGACGCCGGTGCTGCCTTAGCCGATCACTCGCCGCGGAGCAAGACGCCGATCATGGCGCGAGCGTGCGCTGCAGGATCGACTTCAGCGTGCCGAGTTCGTCGGAGCTCACCGCGTGGAACAGCTCTGCCGAGACGCGCTTGGTGTGCCGCTGCGCAGTTCGGAGGGCGTCTTCTCCGTCGTTCGTGAGGGCGAGGATCGTCACCCGGCGGTCGAGCGTCGATGGCGTTCGGGTGACGTAGCCGAGCCGTTCGAGGTCGTCGACCACACGCACCATGCCGGTCTTGTCGGTGTTCAGACGCGCGACGAGGTCGCGCTGGGTCTGCACGCCATCTCGGATCAGGAACATCACCGTGACGTGGCGGCTGGTGAGTTTCATCGGACGCAACGCGTCGTTCAGTCGTTGCGTCGCCAGTGAGTAGACCTGGTGGAGCAGCAGCCCCACCTCGATCGAGACCTGCCCGCTGTCATCGCTCATGGCTCGATTCTCTCAAATTCGATCCAAATGCAATTGATCCATTTGGATCTATTCAGTAGGCTCCGATCATGTCCTCCATCAACGAAACGGCCCGCGAACCGCGCCGGTGGCCGATGCGGTTCCTGCGGATCTCACTGACGGTCACCGCCCTGCTCATGTTCGGCCAGGCGGTGCTCGCCGGCCTGTTCATGGGCGGGCAGTCGTCGGCATTCGGATGGCATCGCGAGATGGCGACGGTCGCAGGCATCGCCTTGATCGTGAGCATCGTCGCCGCGATCCTCGCGAGACGCCTCGGGAAGGCTCCGATGTGGCCGATCTGGGCGACGACCGGATTGCTCGCGCTCATGTCGCTGCTGGCGTTCGCCGGGTTCCGTTCGCTGCCCGCCCTGCACGTGCCGCTCGCGGTGATCACGATCCTCCTCGCCGTCGCACTGGCCGCGTGGGCGTTGAGGTATCAGCCGACCGCGACCGCTTCGAGCGAGCAGAGCGCGCCCGACGACGACCGCGTGCGAACCGAATCGCCGACCTCTGCTTCGGTGTCCTGAACCTTCCGGAGCGGCAACGCACAGCGGCAACGCACAGCGGCAACGCACAGCGGCAACGCACAGCGCCCGCCCGGCCGAAGCCGAGCGGGCGCTGAAACGTGACTGCCGGGGTTACGCCTGGGGCGTGGTGCCCCCGGTGCGCGGGCCGCGGCGGCGGCGGCGACGCGGGGGAGCGGCGTTGCCGTCGTGGTGCTCGTGGCCCTTGCCGTCGTGCGTGCCCGTACCGGGCTCCTTGACTGCCACGGCCTCGGCAGGGGCAGTGTGAGCAGCGGATGCTGCGACAGCCTCGGTCGGTGCGGACTCGGGGGCGACGCCCGCGGTCTCGCCGGCCGGCTTGCCGCCGCGCGTGCGGTTGCGGCTGCGGGTGCGGGGGGCGCGCTCAGCGCCGGCATCCGCTCGCTCGGAACCGCCCTCGGAACGGCCGCCAGAACGACCCTCCGAACGACCGCCGGAGCGGCCCTCGCTGCGACCGGCCGTGGCGGAGCGCGTCGGAGCGGCGACCGCGGACGACGGCTTCAGGCGGCCCTTGGTGCCGGCGGGGATGTCGAGGTCGCTGAAGAGGTGCGGGCTCGACGAGTAGGTCTCGGTCGGCTCGGGCTGGCCGAACTCGAGGGCGCGGTTGATGAGCGCCCACTTGTGCAGGTCGTCCCAGTCGACGAACGTCACGGCGATGCCGGTCTTGCCCGCGCGGCCGGTGCGGCCGACGCGGTGCAGGTACGCCTTGTCGTCGTCGGGGATGGTGTGGTTGATGACGTGCGTCACGTCGTCGACGTCGATGCCGCGCGCCGCGACATCCGTGGCGATGAGCACGTCTTTCTTGCCGGCCTTGAACGCGGCCATGGCGCGCTCGCGCTGGTCTTGGTTCAGGTCGCCGTGCACGGCGGCGGCGTTGAAGCCACGGTCGTTGAGCTCCTCGACGAGCTTGGCCGCCGCACGCTTCGTGCGCGTGAAGATGACGGTCTTGCCGCGACCCTCGGCCTGCAGGATGCGCGAGATGACCTCGTCTTTGTCGAGCGAATGGGCCCGGTAGACGAGGTGCTTGATGTTCGCCTGCGTGAGGCCCTCGTCGGGGTCGGTCGCGCGGATGTGGATGGGGCGCACCATGAAGCGGCGCGCGAGTGCCACGATCGGGCCCGGCATGGTCGCCGAGAACAGCATCGTGTGGCGGGTCGCGGGCGTCTGCGCCATGAGCTTCTCGATGTCGGCGAGGAAGCCGAGGTCGAGCATCTTGTCGGCCTCGTCGAGCACCATCTCCTGAACGTTCTTCAGGGAGAGGAGTCGCTGCGAGGCGAGGTCGAGGAGGCGGCCGGGGGTGCCGACGACGATCTGCGCGCCGGCCTTCAGCTGCTCGATCTGACCTTCGTAGGCCTTGCCGCCGTAGATCGACACGATCTTGGTCGGGCGATTGGATGTCGCGAGCTCGAGGTCTTCGGTGACCTGCACGCAGAGTTCGCGGGTCGGCACCACGACGAGCGCCTTGACGCCGCCCTCGGGGTCGTCGCCGAGGCGCTGGATGATCGGGAGGCCGAACCCGAAGGTCTTGCCCGTGCCGGTCTTGGCCTGGCCGATGATGTCCTGGCCCGCGAGGGCGAGGGGGATGGTCTGTTCCTGGATGGGGAAGGCATCGATGATGCCCTTCCCGGCGAGGGCGTCGACGATGTCGGACGCGATGCCGAGGTCGGTGAATGTGGTCAAAAGTCTGCCTGTTCGTGTTGCTCGAGGTGGCGGTCGGATGCGCGCCCCGTTCTCAACTCCAGGCGCACGGCTGCGGATCCATCGCCCGCATGCACCCTCTACCCTATCCGAGACTCCCTGAACGCCTCGGAAGCTGCCTTCGTCGCCGTCCGGAGCCGAGTCCGGCGGCACGCGTCGGTAAGCTGTCTGCGTGGTCTTCTGGTCGAATCGGCGCATCGCGCGCCCCGAGTTGCCTCGCCTGCGCCCGCGCGTCGCTCCGACCGACCTCGCGAAGGTGGACTTCACCGAGCTCGTGCCCGAGCCCGTGCCGTTCCTCGGCCAGGCCGCGTACATCCAGCTCGAGTTCTTCGAGTCGCTCGCGCGTTCCGTCGCGACGGCCCCCACGCTCTCGGCGAAAGAGGGGCTCAGTCGCGCCGCCGGCGGCGCGCTGCGTCAGCACCACGCCCTGATCGCCGAGCTCCGACGGCTCGGAGCCGAGCCGGTCGAGGTGATGGCGCCGTTCGCGCCTGCGGCCGAGCGATTCCGCCAGGCCAGCGCGGGCGCCGACTGGTACGAGCTGCTGCTCGGCATCCACGTGACGTCGGGCATGCTCGACGACTACTTCTCCA
Source organism: Agromyces sp. Root1464 (assembly GCF_001427265.1). NCBI lineage: Bacteria > Bacillati > Actinomycetota > Actinomycetes > Micrococcales > Microbacteriaceae > Agromyces > Agromyces sp. Root1464. The sequence goes on along the minus strand of NZ_LMFU01000003.1, from coordinate 406,173 downwards.
GGCTCGCCGAAGGCCTGCCCGGCGAACTCGCGACGCGGGTGCGCGCCATCCTCGCGGAAGACGAGGCGTCGGCGGGCGTGCTGCACGACGAGCTGTTCGCCGCGATCGAGGCCGAGGCCGAGCCCGGTCTCGCCGACCGACTGGCCCTCTGGGGGCGCAGCCTCGTCGGCGACACGCTGCTCATCGCGCGATCCGCGCTGCGCGCGTCGGACTCGCGTGATCGCGGTGCCGATGTCGAGCCGGTCTTCACCGAGCTCATCGCGGCGCACACGCGGCGCATGGACGCGCTCGGCCTCACGGCCTGAGCGTGCAGCGACTCATCCTCTGAGTGGGCGCCGAACCACCACCTGCGCGCGCTCGGGCGCATGCCCGACCAGCGCAGTGCCCCGGTTCGCGTCAGGCGCGAACGACTCCCGGACGGGAGAGGCGCTCGAAGAGCACGGCATCCGCTCGCTCGCGGCGCGGCGAGATGACGTACAGCACCGCGGCCGGCACGAGTGCCGAGGCCACGAGGGCAGCGACCCAGATCCATCCGCCGTCCCATGGCCAGCCGAGCCAGGTCAACGCGACCCACACGACGGCGGCGACGCCGGCGCCGATCGCCGAGCCCACGGCCACGCCGCGGAGGTGCCGGAGCGGCACCACGAACTGCGTGGCGAGGCCGAGGATGGCGCCGCCGACGACGACGAAGATGAGCTCCATGTCAGGCGACGAATCCGACGCGGCGCGACTCCTCTGAACCGATCTCGACGTACGCGAGTGCGGCCGAGGGCACGACGTAGCGGGTGCCCTTGTCGTCGGTGAGGGTCAGCAGCGGCGACTGGCCGGCGAGGGCCGCGGCGACCGCCTGCTCGACCTCCGCAGCTGACTGCGAGGTCTCGAAACCGAGTTCACGGGGGGAGTTCTGAATGCCGATGCGAACGTCCACGGTACGCCTTTCTGCTCTTGCGCCAACCCTACGACACCGGCTCGCGGGGCCGGTGCAGGTTCACTGTCGGCGGAACCCGTTAGCGTTGCCGACATGCAGGTCTCCGCGACATCCGACACCCCCGTTTCGAGGCTCGCGGCAGACGGGAACGTGGCGGTCTTCGGGGCCCCCGGCAGCGGCAAGACGACCTTCGCGATCGAGCTCGTGGCCGACCGCATCGAGCGTCTCGGCCACGCCACCGACGAGGTGCTCGTGCTCTCGGCGACGCGTGTCGCGGCGACCGCGCTGCGCGACCGGCTCGCGGTGCGCCTGGGGGTCACCACGCGGGGGCCGCTCGCCCGCACGGCGAACTCGCTCGCCTTCCAGCTGGTGCGCGCGTTCACGGGTGCCCCGGTGACGCTGCTCACGGGTGCCGAGCACGACCAGATCATCGGCGAGCTGCTCGAGGGCGGCATCCGCGACGGGTTCGGGCCCGTCTGGCCCGAGCCGCTGACGCCCGAGGTGCGCGTGCTGCGCGGCTTCCGTTCGGAGCTCCGCGACCTCCTCATGCGGGCCGTCGAGCACGGGGTCGACGGGCCCGCGCTCGCCGAGCTCGGCGAGCGCACCGGTCGCCCCGAGTGGGTCGCGGCCGCGGCGTTCCTCGAGGAGTACGACGAGGTCAAGGCACAGTTGCGACCCAACCAGTACGACTCCTCCGAACTCGGCGCGTTCGCGGCCGCGATCGTGCGCCGCAGCACGACGGATGCCTCGGCAGAGGCGGCGCTCGGCCTGCTCGCGCGCGTGCGGCTCATCGTCGTCGACGACGCGCAGGAGGCGACCGAGTCGACGGCCGCGCTGCTCGGGGCGTTCGCGGCCCGCGGCGCCGCGGTGATCGCGCTCGGCGACCCAGATGTCGCCTCCAACGGATTCCGCGGCGGTCGCGCCGAGCTGCTCGGTTCGCTCGGCTCGGTGCTCGGTGCCGGGGGGTCCGGTGGGGGCGTGGCCGTGCAGCGCGTGGAGCTGCCGGTCGTGCACCGGGGTCGACCCGAGCTGCGCTCGATCGTGCAATCGGTGAGCAGCCACATCGGCACCGCACTCGGCGGCACGCACCGCTCGGCGGGGCGTGAGACGCCGGCCGACGCCGAGATCGATCCGCTCGCCGCCGTGCTCGGCATCGAGGCGCCCTCGCATGCCGCCGAATGCCAGGCGGTCGCTGCCGTGCTGCGCGAGCGCCACCTGCTCGACGGCGTGCCGTGGTCGTCGATGGCCGTCGTGCTGCGCTCGGGTGGCGACGTGCCCGCCTTCGAGCGGGGTCTCGCGCTCGCCGACGTGCCCACCGCCGGCAACGCCGCGCGCACCGCGCTGCGCGACGCCCCTGCCGCCGCAGCGCTGCTCGCCGCGGCCTCGCTCGTGCTCGACCGGGAGCCGCTCACGCCCGAGCTCGCGGTGACGGTGCTGACCGGGCCGATCGGCCGGCTCGACAGCGTGGGCCTCCGCCGGCTCCGCCTCGCCCTGCGGCACGAAGAGCTTGCGAATGAAGGCTCGCGCACGGCCGATGAACTGCTCGTCGAGGCGCTCGGCGCGCCAGGCGGATTCGAGACGATCGACGCCGCGCCCGCACGACGTGCCGCACGACTCGCGAAGCTGCTCGCGACGGCGCGAGGCGTCGCGCTGCGCGGCGGCACGATCGAAGAGGTGCTCTGGTCGATCTGGGAGGGCAGCGGTCTCGCGACGGAGTGGGCCGCGCAGGCCGCAGGCACGGGCGTGCTGGCCGAAGAAGCCAACCGAGCGCTCGATGCTGCGGTGGCCCTCTTCGCCGCCGCACAGCGCTTCGTCGAACGCGAGCCCGACGCGCCGCCCGTGCGATTCGTCGACGAGGTGCTCGCGAGCGAGCTTCCCGAAGACTCGCTCGCGCCGCAGCGCTCGGCCGAGACCGTCGTCGTGACCACGCCGCCCGCCGTCATCGGCCGGGAGTTCGAGGTCGTCGTGATCGCGGGACTGCAAGACGGCGTCTGGCCGAACCTCCGACCGCGCGGCACCCTGCTGCATGCCGCCCTGCTGCCGCGCGTCGTCGCCGCGGCCCGCGCCGGTGCGCCGCTTCCCGCGCCCGAGACGGTCGCCGAGGCCCGTGCCTCCGTACGCGGCGACGAGCTGCGGCTCTTCGTGCTCGCGGCGTCGCGGGCGAGCCGGCAGCTCGTGCTGAGCTGCACGGCCAACGACGACGAGCAGCCGTCGATGCTCATGGGCTACGCGAGCGAGCGCATCAAGACCTCCCGTCGTCGGCCGCTGCACCTGCGCGGACTCGTCGGCGCCCTGCGCGAAGAGGCGACGAGCTCGGGCGGCGGTGAGGCCCCCGCCGCGCTCGCGCTGCTCGCCGAGCAGGGCGTACCCGGCGCCCACCCCGACGAGTGGTACGGACTCTCCGAGCCGTCGACCACGGCACCGCTCGTTGACCTCGAAGGCGATCCCGAGGCGCTCGTCTCGGTCTCGCCGTCGCAGATCGACCGCGCAGAGGAGTCTCCGCTCGGCTGGTTCATCGACCACGTGGCCTCGCCGCCGTCGGGGCTGGCCGCCTCGATCGGCACGATCGTGCACGCCGTCGTCGAAGAGGCCGGCGCCCGCGACGACGGCGACACGAGCATCGAGACGCTGTGGGCTGCGGTCGAAGAGCGCTGGCGCGAACTGCGGTTCGAGGCGGGCTGGGTGGCCGAGCGCGAACGCCGCGGTGCGCGGCGCATGGCCGAAGGCGCATCCGACTACCTCGCGAACTTCGTCGATGACGGAAAGGTGCTGCTCGGCGCAGAGGGGCGCTTCACGCTCATCGTCGACCGGGTGCGCATCTCGGGCACGATCGACCGCGTCGAGGCCTCGGCCGACGGCACCACGGTCATCGTCGACCTGAAGACGGGTCGCACGCCGCCGTCGGCTGCCGAGACGGCCGCGCACCCGCAGCTCGCCGCGTACCAGCTGGCCGCACGGGCCGGCGAGGTGCCGAACAGCGGCACGCTCGGCGGTGCCAAGCTCGTCTACCTCGCCAAGCCGACGCGCGGCAACGCCTTCACCGAGCGGGCCCAGCAGCCCTTCGACGACGACGCCGAGGCGGAGTTCCGCGAGCGCCTCGGCGACGTCGCCCGCACGATGTCGGGCAGCGAGTTCGAGGGGCCGGCCGAACTCGGGTACCGCTCGAGGTTCAATGGCTGGCAGTATCGCGTGCACCTCGTTCCGGCGGTGTCGGCATGACGGCGGCGGGCGGTCTCGCCGCGGGTGTCGTCGCCGCGGGTGGCACCGCGGCGGGCGGCATCGCCGCCGCCGACATCGCCACGCGGCTCGGCCTGCATGCGCCGACGGCCGAGCAGCGAGCGGTGATCGAGGCCGACCCGCGCGGCCAGAGCATCGTCGTCGCGGGCGCCGGCAGCGGCAAGACCGAGACCATGGCCAACCGCGTCGTGTGGCTGCTCGCGAATGGCCATGTCGCCGTGCCCGAGGTGCTCGGGCTCACGTTCACCCGCAAGGCGGCGGGCGAGCTCGCGGAGCGCATCCGCGAGCGCATCGCCCAGCTCGTCTCGCTCGGCATCGCCGACGTCTCGCTCGACCCGCTCGAGTCGGCGTCGGTCGGCACCTACAACGCCTTCGCGAGCGCCATCTACCGCGAGCACGCGATGCTCATCGGGCGCGAGCCCGATGCGGCGGTGCTCGGCGAGGCATCCGCCTGGCAGCTCGCACGATCGGTCGTGGCGGCCTCGGCCGACCCGCGGCTCGTCGAGCTCGACGCCTCGCTCGACAAGGTCACCGGCGCGGTGCTGTCACTCAGTCGCGCGCTCGCCGAGAACGTCGCCAACAGTCGCGACGTGCGTGCGATGACCCGCGACTTCCTCGCCATGGAGGGGCTGCCGATCGAGGCGCCGCGCAAGCGCACCGACTTCGCGTCGTTCGTCGACGCCCTCGGCATCGTGGGGGCGCTGCCGCCGCTGCTCGAACTCGCCGACGCGTACGCCGAGGCGAAGCAGCAGCAGGGCTTCGTCGAGTTCTCCGACCAGGTCGCCCTCGCCCTCGCGATCTGCGAGCGCCACCCCGAGGTCGTCGCCGCTCACCGCGAGCGCTACCGCACCGTGCTGCTCGACGAGTACCAAGACACGAGCGTCGTGCAGACGCGCCTGCTCTCGGCCCTGTTCGGCGCACAGTCGGTCATGGCGGTCGGCGACCCCGACCAGTCGATCTACGGATGGCGCGGCGCGAGTGCAGCGAACCTCGCACGTTTCGGCCGCGACTTCGCGCCCGGGGGCGACGCGGCCGTCTACGACCTCTCGACGAGCTGGCGCAATCCGAAGATCGTGCTCGAGGGCGCGAACACGCTGATCCTGCCGCTCGACGCGGGCATTCCGAAGGCCCCGCTCGGGGCGTCACCCTTCGCCCAGCCCGGCCGGCTCGAGGCCGCCTGGGCCGAGACGATCGAAGAGGAGGCCGACCTCGTGGCCTCGTGGTTCGCCGAGCGCCTCGGTCGTGCAGGGCGGGGCGTGACAGCCGAATCGGGTGCCCGGAGCGGTGCGCTGCTCTGCCGTACCTTCGCGAACGTCGGCATCTTCACCGCCGCGCTCCGTGCGCGGGGCGTGCCCGTGCACGTGCTCGGCATGGCGGGCCTCCTCGACCAGCCCGTGATCGCCGACCTCGTGTGCGTGCTGCGGGTGCTGAACGACCCGACCGCCGGCTCCGAGCTCGTGCGGGTGCTCGGCGGCGCTCGTTGGCGCATCGGGCCGGCCGATCTCGCCGCGCTGCACTCGCTCGCGAAATGGCTCGCCGATCGCGACCTCTCGACGAGGCGACTCGGTGACGAGGTGCGTGCCGGTCTCCGCGCCTCGATCGCCCCCGACGAGTCGCCCTCCATCGTCGACGCCCTCGACTTCCTGCTCGTCGCACCCGATTCGCACTCGGCGCTCGCCGCGTTCAGCGAGATTGGTCTCGCCCGCATGCGGCGAGCCGGATCGCAGCTGCAGTCGCTGCGTCGCCGGGCCGGGCTCGGCCTCGTCGACTTCGTCAGCCTCGTGCAGCAGGAGCTCCTGCTCGACATCGAGGTCGCCGCGAACTCCTCGCAACCCCTCGGGGCGCCGAGCCTCGAGGCGTTCGACGAGCTGCTCGCGGGATTCGCCGAGGTATCGGAGCACGCCACCCTCGGCGCCTTCCTCGGCTGGCTCACCGAGGCCGAGCAGCGCGACCGCCTCGCGCCGCGTCAAGACGAGCCCGAGCCGGGCGCGGTGCAGGTGCTCTCGATCCATGGATCGAAGGGTCTCGAATGGGACGTCGTCGCCATTCCCCGCATGGTCGACGACGAACTGCCCTCGAAGCCGCGCTCGTCGAAGGGGTGGCTCTCGTTCGGCGAGCTGCCCAACGAGTTCAAGGGCGACGCCGACGAGCTGCCCGAACTGCAGTGGCGAGGCGCGGCGAGCCAAGCCGACTTCGACCGCGCGGTCGGCGACTTCGCTGAAGAGAACAAGCAGCGACATGCCGAAGAGGAGCGCCGCCTCGCCTACGTCGCGCTCACCCGCACGCGCAGCGACCTCCTGTTGACCGGGTCGTGGTGGGCGAGCCAGAAGGCGCCCCGCAAGCCGAGCCCGTTCCTGCGCGAGCTCGTGACGGCCGGGGTGATCGATGCCGGCGTGCTGCCCGGCGCGCCCGAACACGACGAGAACCCGCGCGCCGGCTCGACCGAGCGCGTCCGCTGGCCGCTCGACCCGCTCGGCGTGCGCCACCACGCGGTCGTCGCCGCCGCCGAGGCCGTGCGGGCTGCCGCTGCCCGCCCGAGCGGAGAGGGCATCGGTCCCGTGCTCGCCGATCGCATCCGGCTGCTCCTCGAAGAGCGTCGACGTCGCGCCGAGGGGCCGGCGACCGCCGAGGTGCCCGTGCGCGTGCCCGCCTCTCGATTCAAGGACTACGTCGACGATCCCGCCGCCGTCGCCGCGCAGTTGCGCCGGCCGATGCCCCAGCGGCCGTACCGGGCGACCCGTATCGGCACGCTGTTCCACCAGTGGGTCGAGCAGCGCTCGACGGGCGAGCTCGAGGCCGCCGCCATCGATGCCCTCGACGGGCTCGAGGCGTACGCCGAACTCGACATCCCGCCGGGCGAACGGGTGGCCGACCCGACCGCCGAGCGGCTGCGAACGCTGCAGGCCACGTTCGAGGCGTCGGAGTGGGGTGGTCGCAAGCCCTCCGCCGTCGAGATCGAGTTGCACCTGCCGATCGGCGACAACGTCTTCGTCTGCAAGCTCGATGCCGTGTTCGACGTCGAGCCGTCGAGCGAAATCGGTCGGCGAGGCATCCGTCATCAGGTCGTCGACTGGAAGACGGGCAAGGCACCGCGCGACGCACACGATCTCGAACTGAAGCAGACGCAGCTCGCCCTCTACCGGCTCGCCTACGCGAACTGGGCCGGCGTCGAACCCGAGGCGATCGACGCGGTCTTCTACTTCGTCGAAGACGACCAGGTCATCAGGCCCGATGCCATCTACGACGAGGCGGCGTTGCGGCGTGCCTGGGCGTCGGTCGCGGCATCCGAGCCGGTGCCGTCGCCGCGCTGACCCGCCCGCCGATCGTCGGCCGGATCTGCCGGGCCGGCCGGATCTGCCGGCTCGGCCGGCTCTTCAACTGACGGTGACGCGTCGCCCCAGTCCGAGAGGTCGAGCGGAATGGGCGCGGTCGCGTCGAACGGCGCCGCGTCGCGTTCGCCCGCCTCACGGCGCTCGAGATCGGAGAAGTCGTAGCTGTCGGTGAGCAGGCTGCCGCCGGCTTCCCGCGACAGGCCGTCGCGTGGCGTCTCGTCGAGCATGCGCTCGACGTCGCCCACGGTGAGAATGGGTCCGGTCTCGGGGGAGAGCGGTTCGCTCGAGCGGTCGTGCACGCTCTCGACGAGCCCGTCGAGGAGTCCGACCGCGTCGGCGATGATGGCGTCGTCGCGCACCTCGACGCCGTGCAGCAGCCACTTCGCGAGCTCGAGCTCGCCGTAGAGCAGCGCTCGCTGCGGCAGGTGGGAATCGGCCTCACCGGCGCGGGCACCGAAGTAGGCGTCGAGTGCCCGCTCGGCGGCAGCACCGCGCGAGGTGAGCAGCCAGTGCAGATCGCGCGCGGGGTCGCCCTGCGCGAGCGCCGACCAGCCGATCAGGCCGGTGACGGTGTCGCCGTCGACGAGGAGCGAGTCGGCTGCGAGCGCGCCGTTGACGACGGTCGGGCGGAACCGCCACAGTGCGGCGTCGTCGGTCGCCTCCTCCCAGCGCCGGAGCAGCGCGGCGGGCAGGTGTCCGGTGTCGGCGGCACGGTCGATCAGCTCGACGACGGCGTCGTGCGATTCGTCGGCGGTCTGGCGGGGCAGGCCCGCGTCGGCGATGAAGCCCGTCGGCAGCGCGTGCACCGCGGCGAGGGCGAGGCCGACCGAGGTGGCGATGCCGTCGTGCTCGGTGAGCTCGTCGGCGGAGCGCGCGGCGCCGGGAACGAAGGTCGTGACGACGGCGCGGGTGCCGTCGATGGGCGCCTGGCCGACGACCTCGGGCAGGGCGAACGGCAGGCGCGAGCGGATGCCGGGGGTGAGTGCGCGGAGTGCCACGAGATCGGCCGACTGCTCGGACTCGGCGGCCTGCGAGCGGGGCACGCGCAGCACGAGCATGCGGTCGTCAGTGCTGCGCAGCAGCACCGCGTCGTAGGCGCCGTGGCTCCTGCGGGTGTGCGCACGCACGGCTCGCACCTCGAGTCCGGGCACCGCCGCCGTGGCCAACGCGGCTAGAGTGAGAGGAGGTCTGGCCATGGCATTCAGCTTAAGCAGGCAATCGCGACTGCGGGCGACCGCCACGCCTTCCGGCCGACTCCGACTCCGACCCGGGCAACGAGGGGTGGCACGTGATCGAACCGACATCGCCGGTGTTCGCGCAATCGACGATCGACCGGGATGCCGCGTCGCGCGCGGATGGCGAGCTCGAGGCCGTGCTCGACGCCGACCCCGAGACGAAGGTCGTTGCCGTGCACCGGGGGCGGGCGCTGATGGCCGAGCGCATCGACGGTTCGGCGCCGGCGCTGCAGCTGTCGCACCCGCACGCCCTTCCCGAGCCGGTGCTGCGCTGCTACCTCGGCCGGGCCGACGGCTCCCGCTTCGAACTGCGGGTCTTCGATGAGGATGCCGCGGCGACCATCGAGCCCGAATCGGCCAGGTGGCAGGGACTCCGCGATGCCGCGGCCGTGCTGGGCGTTCGCGATTCGAGCCTCCTCGTCGAGGCCGTCGCCCTCGCGAACTGGCACGAACGCCACGGTCGCTGCCCGCGCTGCGGCGCCGAGACGACCCCCGTGCAGGCCGGGTGGGCCCGGCGGTGCACGGTCGACGAGAGCCTGCACTTCCCGCGCACCGATCCTGCCGTCATCGTGCTCGTGACCGATGACGACGACCGCGTGCTGCTCGGATCGAACGCCCTCTGGGCGCAGAACCGCTACTCGCTGCTCGCGGGCTTCGTCGAGCCCGGCGAGGCGCTCGAGGCAGCCGTGGTCCGCGAGATCGAGGAGGAGGCGGGCATCCTCGTCGACCGGGTCGAGTACGTCGCCTCGCAGCCGTGGCCGTTCCCGGCGAGTCTCATGCTGGGCTTCACGGCGCGCATCGCCGCGGGCGCGGTGCCCTCGTCGGCGGTGCCCGACGGTGAGGAGATCCTCGAGCTCCGCTGGTTCTCACGTGACGAGATCGTCGCCGCGCAGGCCGAGATCGGGCTGCCGGGAGGCATCTCGATCGCACGCTGGCTGCTCGAGCGCTGGTACGGTGCCCCGCTCGATGCCGAGGGGGCGGGGCTCGCTTGGTCGACGTCGTGACCGTGTCGGACCCCCTGCTCGACGCGCTCGACGACGAGCAGCGGGTCGCGGCCGAGGCGTTGCTCGGGCCCGTGTGCGTGCTCGCGGGCGCCGGCACCGGCAAGACCCGGGCGATCACCCACCGCATCGCGTACGGCGTGGCCTCGGGGACCTACGACCCGGCTCGGGTGATGGCCCTGACCTTCACCTCGCGGTCCGCCGCCGAGCTGCGGGCGCGGCTCAGGGCCCTCGGAGCGGGTGCCGTGCAGGCGCGCACGTTCCACGCGGCGGCCCTCGCGCAGCTCAACCACTTCTGGCCGATCGTCGTCGGCGGCGGTGCGCCCCGGGTGCTCGAGTTCAAGGGGCGTCTGCTCGGCCAGGCGGCCGAGCGTGCTCGGGTGCGGGTCGACACGGCGACCCTGCGCGACGTCGCGGCCGAGATCGAGTGGCGCAAGGTCTCGGGGGCTGGGCCAGAGAGCTACGCCACTCGCCTCGCGACGCGGGGTGCGCCGGGCAACCTCACCGCAGAGCAGTTCCTCGCGGTCGTCGACGCCTACGAGTCGCTGAAGGACGAACGGCGCATGCTCGACTTCGAAGACGTGCTGCTCGCCATGGCCGGAATGATCGAGTCCGAGGCATCCGTCGCCATGCACGTGCGCGAGAGCTACCGTCACTTCATCGTCGACGAGTACCAGGACGTCTCGCCCGCGCAGCAGCAGCTGCTCGACCTCTGGCTCGGCGGTCGCCGCGATCTCTGCGTCGTCGGAGACGCCAGCCAGACCATCTACTCGTTCGCGGGCGCCAGCGCCGACTACCTGCTCGACTTCGAGCGCCGCTACGAGGGCGCCACGGTCGTACGGCTCGAGCGCAACTACCGTTCGACGAGCGAGATCGTCGACACTGCGAACCGGCTCATGCGAGGTCGTGCGGGCGCGTTGCGGCTCGAGGCCGTCACCGATGCAGACGAGACGGATGCCGCGGCGCCGGCGTCAGCCGCCACCCCGACGCCGTCGGGTGCGACGAAGCCGCAGACTTCCCTGAAGGACACCGGCGAGCCCTCGATCACCGAGTACGCCGACGACCTCGCCGAGGCCCGAGGCGTCGCGACCCGCATCCGCGCGAGCATCGACGCCGGTGCCGCACCCGAGTCCATCGCGGTGCTGATGCGCGTGAACTCGCAGACCGCGATCCTCGAGCGGGCGCTCGACGAGGTCGGGGTGGCCTCGCGCGTGCGCGGTGCCTCGCGCTTCTTCGACCAGCCCGAGGTGCGCGAAGCGGTGCACGCCCTGCGCGCCGCCGCGCTCACCGTGGCGGGCGAGCCGCTCTTCAAGTCGGTCAGCGACGTGCTGCGCGCCCTCGGCTGGAGCGCGCAGGCGCCCGACGGTCCGGGCGCGGTGCGCGCCCGATGGGAGTCGTTGAACGCGATCGCGAGGCTCGTCGACGACGCGCCGCCCGGCACGACGTTCCGGACGTTCGCCGACGAGCTGCGCGCCCGGGCCGAGGCCCAGCACGAGCCGACCGTCGCCGCCGTGACGCTGGCGACCATGCACTCGGCCAAGGGCCTCGAGTGGGACCACGTCTACATCGTCGGACTGACCGAGGGCATGCTCCCGATCGCCTACGCGAAGAGCTTCGACGCCATCGACGAGGAACGGCGACTGCTGTACGTCGGCATCACGCGGGCACGGCGGCGCCTCGAGTTGAGCTGGCCGCGTCAGGGCGGCGGGTATCGAGGCGAACGGGAGCCGTCGCGCTTCCTGCAGGAGCTCGGCACCCGCACTCGGGGTGCCACGGGTGCTGCGCCGGCGTCGCGGTCTCGCCCGGTCGGCCGAGCCTGATCGAGGCGCCCCGCAGCGGGTGCCGCGACCAGGCGAGTCGGTCGTCGACGACTGAGGCGACGAGTGCGGCGACATCGTGCACGGCCCTCGGCGTGCAGCTCGCTGCCGGACGACCGGCGAGTTGGGCGGCGATCACGGGCCAGGCGGGGTCGGAGTCGCGCCGCGCCAGCTCGAGGCAGCGCAGGCACGGCCCGTCGCCCGGCTCGATGAGCGGGCCGATGCGCGCGCCCTCGTCGTCGAACACGATCGCGAGGTGCGGCACGTCGGCACGCAGCCACGGCAGGTGCCGGGCGGGCGAGACCACCCAGGTCGCGGCGATGACCGCGAGCGCCACGTCCTCGGCCGCGAGCGCATCGTCATCGGCGCGCACCGGGTCGTAGCCGAGCATCGTGAGGTGCTCGGCGAGACGGTCGGCGATCTCGGGCGGTGCGTCCACGGCGACGCGGCGCGATCGAGCGGATGCCGCGGCATCCGTCACCGCTTCGAACGCCGGGGCGAGCAGCTCGAGGAATGCCCGCACGTCGTCGGGAGTGCCGCCGAGGGCCGTGCCGATGGTCTGGAGGGTCGAGGTCGATGCGCCGTGCCGGAGCGCCGAGATGAGCCCCGTCTCGAACGCGCCGGGATCGGGCAGCACGACGCGCGGCGTGGCACCGAACTGCAACTCGGTGGGGGAGCGCCACAAGATGGGCAGGATCGGGTCGATGCGCGGGGACATGCCGAGAGCATGCCGGAATCGCGCACCGACGCCCGGAATCCCTCCACAGGTTCGCGCGCGCGGGAGCGGCTCGGCCTGCGAGTCATTCAGCGCGGCGGCTCAGCCCGCGTTCAGCTCGGGGGTTCTTCGCCGTCTTCGCCGGGAGCCGCCGGCGTCTCGCCGCGGAGCAGCTGTTCGAGGGCCTGGTCGAACTCGTCGTCGGCCTCGGTGGTCTCGGTGCCCGTGAGGCGAGCGATGAGGCCCGTGGGGTCGTCGAGGTCTTCGGCGGTCGGCAGCAGGTCGGGATGCGACCAGAGGGCGTCGCGCGCCTCGACGCCCACCGCATCGGTGACCGCGCGCCACATGGCGGTCGCCTCGCGAAGGCGGCGTGGCCGCAGTTCGAGGCCGACGAGGGTCGCGAAGGCCGACTCGGCCGGACCGCCCGAAGCGCGGCGGCGACGGATCGTCTCGGCGATGGCGACGGACTTCGGCAGTCGAGCCGTGGCATCGGCGGTCGCCGCGTCGACCCAGCCCTCGACGAGCGCGAGCATCGTCTCGAGACGTGCGAGCGCCGCCTGCTGCGACTCGCTCTTCGCGCGGATCAGCGCACCGTTGACGACGGCGTTGCGCAGCTCTTCGGTGTTCGACGGGTCGAAGCCCTCTGCGAGCTCTTCGAGCCGGTCGGTGTCGATGTCGATGCCGCGGGCGAACGCCGTGATGGCGGTGATGAGGTGGAGGCGCAGCCAGCGCGCGTGCCGGAAGAGGCGCGCGTGGGCCAGCTCGCGAACGGCGAGGTAGAGCTCGATCTGATCGGTCGGGATGTCGAGGTCGTTGCCGAACTCCGCGGCGTTCTGCGGCAGGATCGCGGCACGGCCGTCGTCGAGGAGGGGGATGCCGATGTCTCCGCCCGAGACGACCTCGGTGGCGAGCTGGCCGACGACCTGCCCGAGCTGCATCGCGAACAGTGCTCCGCCGATGCCGCGCATCATGCGGCTCGCGCCCTCGATCATCGAGCGCATCTCTTCGGGAGCCTGCTCGCTCATGACCCGCGTGAGCGCGTCGGAGATCGAGAGGGCGACGGGCTCTGCCAGCTGGGACCAGATCGGCATCGTGGCGGCGACCCACGCGCGCCGCGTCATGAGCTCGGGAGTGGTGGGCAGCGCGCCGAAGTCGACGGCCTCGTCGAGCCACAGCGAGGCGACCTGGAAGGCCTGGTCGAACCGCGCCCGCTCGTCGTCGCCGACCTGGAGCTGGCCGCTCGCGGCGCGCTCCTCGCCCTGCTTGACCGCGACGCCCCAGTCGATGCCGTCGTCGGCCTTGTTCATCGCCTGCTGCAATTGCGAGAACAGTGCCGCCAGGCTCGCCGGGTCGTTGGGCAGGCCTGCTGCGCCCGCGAGGCTCGACGGATCGATGCCGCCGCCGCCCGAGAGCATCTCGCGGAGCATCTCGCGGAACTCGTCTTCGGGGCTCCGGTCGTCGGGCTCATCTTGCCGATCGGCCACTTTCGCCACCTCCCAGTCGCGTCTGGTTCAACCGTAACGCGGGGGCACGGCGGAGTGTCTGGGAAATGGCCTAGGCTGGGCGTTCCGGGTGTCCGCCCTTCGCGAACAGGGCCGGCACGCGAGTTCGAACACCGCCCGGAAGGATGTCGGTTGAGCATCTTCGACGACGAGACCCCAGGGTCGGACCACACCTCAGCGCCAGACCAGTCCCGCTGGAAGTCCGAGCCGAACGAGGGGCGTCGCCCACTGCGCGAGCGCATCGGATGGATCGCGATCACGGTCGCGATCGTGATCGGCGTGATCTTCGCGTTCATGCCGTCGCCCTACGTGATCGAGCAGCCCGGTCCCGTCTACGACACCCTCGGCGTCGCCGAGAACGGGGACGACGAAGAGGTGCCGCTCATCGAGATCCCCGATGAGACCACCTACCCCACCGACGGCGAGCTCAACCTCCTCACGGTCTCGGTCGTCGGTCGCCCCGGCCAGACGCCGAACTGGCTCGAGGTGCTCGCCGCCTGGTTCGACCGCACGCGTTCCGTCATCCCCGTCGAGGCGATCTTCCCCCCGGGCATCAGCAGCGAAGACCGCGACGCCCAGAACCAAGCCGCCATGGTCGACTCCCAGCAGGACGCGATCGCGGCCGCGCTCGTCGAGCTCGACTACGACTTCCCTCGCGAGGTGACGGTCGCCGGGCTCCTCGAGGGCTCGCCCGCCGACGGCATCCTCGAAGAGGGAGACGTCATCGTCTCGTTCGACGGCACCGACGTGAACTCGATCACCGAACTCCAGACAGCGGTGCGCGAGCACGGCACGGATGCCCCGGCGCAGGTCGACATCACCCGCGACGGCGCCCCGCTGACCGTCGAGGTGACCCCCGTCGACCGCGACGGCACGGCCGTCATCGGCGTGGGCGTGCGCATGGTCTACGAGTTCCCGATCGACGTCGAGCTGCAACTCGACGACGTCGGCGGCCCGAGCGCCGGCATGATGTTCGCGCTCGGCATCGTCGACAAGCTCACGCCCGGGCCCATGACGGGCGGCGAGATCTTCGCGGGCACGGGCACCATCGACTCGGCCGGCCGGGTCGGACCCATCGGAGGCATCCGCCAGAAGCTCTGGGGCGCCGAGCGCGCCGGTGCCGACTGGTTCCTCGCCCCCGAGTCGAACTGCGACGAAGTGAGCGGCAACGTGCCCGACGGCGTCACGGTGTTCGCCGTGAAGACCCTCGACGAGGCCCGCACGATCGTCGAAGACGTCGCCGACGGCGAAGTGACGGGGTCCTACCCCTCCTGTCCCGCCTGAACAGGCGATTCAAAGGAACGCAACTCTAGGATGGAATCCCGATCCCATCCCGACCGAACACGAGGCCGAGAGTGTCAGCACAGCCGCAAGAACCGAGGATCCCGCGCAGGCGCGCCCCGATCGCGATCACGATCGGCGTCGTCGCCGCGCTCGTCGTCGCGTTCTTCGCCTTCGCCGGCATCTACGCCGATGTGCTCTGGTACGACCAGCTCGGCTTCCTCTCGGTGCTCACCACCGAGTGGATCGCACGCATCGTGCTCTTCCTCATCGGCTTCGTGGCCATGGCGCTGCCCGTCTGGGGATCCATCCAGATCGCCTATCGTTCGCGTCCCGTCTACGCGAAGCTGAACTCGCAGCTCGACCGCTACCAAGAGGTGTTCGAGCCGCTGCGCCGTCTCGCGATGTACGGCATCCCGGTGGTGCTCGGCATCTTCGCCGGCGTCTCGGCGTCGAGCCGCTGGGAGGGCACCCTCGCGTGGCTGAACCGCACGCCGTTCGGCACGACCGACCCGCAGTTCGGGTTCGACGTCGGCTTCTACGTGTTCGAGCTGCCGTTCTACCGCTCCGTCGTGGGCTTCGCCTCCGCCGTCGTGCTGCTGTCGCTGCTGCTCGTCATCGCCACGAACTACCTCTATGGCGCGCTCCGCGTGAGCGGTCGCGAGATCGTCATCTCGAAGTCGGCGCGTATCCAGATCGCGGTGACCGCCGGCATCTATCTGCTGCTGCAGGCGGTGAGCATCTGGCTCGACCAGTACGCGACGGTGACCGAGACGGGTTCCCTCATCACGGGTGCCTCCTACACCGACGTCAACGCCACGATCCCGGGCCGGGGCATCCTCGCCGCGATCGCCGCGGTCGTCGCGGTGCTCTTCTTCATCACCGCGATCATCGGGCGCTGGCGCCTGCCGCTCGTCGGCACGGCGCTGCTCGTGGTCTCGAGCCTCCTCATCGGCTCCCTCTACCCCTGGGTCATCCAGCGCTTCCAGGTCGACCCGAGCGCGCGTTCGCTCGAGGAGCCGTACATCCAGCGCAACATCGACCTCACTCGAGACGCGTACGGCATCGCCGACGTCGAGGAGATCCCGTTCGAGGCGAAGACCGACGCCGAGCAGGGTGCGCTGCGCGAAGACGCCGCGACGACGGCGAGCATCCGCCTGATGGACCCGCTCGTGATCGGCCCGGCATTCCAGCAGCTCGAGCAGTTCCGCCAGTACTACCAGTTCCCGTCGGCCCTCGACGTCGACCGGTACGAGATCGACGGCGCCTCGCAAGACACGGTCGTCGCGGTGCGCGACGTGAACCTCTCGGGCCTCGGCGACGCCGAGACCTGGTTCAACTCGCACCTCGTCTACACGCACGGCTACGGACTCGTCGCCGCTGCGGGCAACCAGCGCTCGGTCGACGGCCAGCCGGTGTTCCTGCAGTCCGGCATTCCCTCGTCGGGCGTGCTCGGCGACTTCCAGCCGCGCGTGTACTTCGGCGAGAATTCGCCCGCATACTCGATCGTCGGTGCGCCGAAGGACGCGAAGCCGATCGAGCTCGACTACCCGTCGGGCTCCGAGGGCGCCGACCAGACGCAGACGACCTTCGCGGGCGACGGCGGTCCCAAGCTCGACAACGCCTTCACGAAGCTCGTGTACGCGCTGAAGTTCCAGTCCGAGCAGATCTTCCTCTCCGACCAGGTCACGACCGACTCGCAGATCCTCTACGACCGCGACCCCGTCGAGCGCGTGCAGAAGGTCGCCCCGTACCTGACGCTCGATTCCGACACCTACCCGTCGGTCGTCGACGGCAAGGTCGTCTGGATCGTCGACGGGTACACCCTCTCCGACCAGTACCCGTACTCCAACAAGGTCAGCATGAGCGAGGCGATCGCCGACAGCGAGACGCAGGCGCCGACGCTCGCCTTCGACGAGGTCAACTACATCCGCAACTCGGTGAAGGCCACGGTCGACGCGTACGACGGCACCGTGACGCTCTACGCGTGGGACGAGAAGGACCCGATCCTCCAGACCTGGCAGAAGGTCTTCCCGACGACGCTCGAACCGATGAGCAAGATGTCGGGCGACCTCATGAGCCACGTGCGCTACCCGTCCGACCTGTTCAAGGTGCAGCGCGAGGTGCTCGGCCGCTACCACGTGACCGAAGCGGTTCCGTTCTACTCGCGTGAAGACGCGTGGACGACGCCGAAGGACCCGACCGCCGACACCGGCAGCACGCTGCTGCAGCCGCCGTACTACCTGACGATGCAGATGCCCGGTCAAGACGAGCCGGCATACTCGCTCTACTCGACCTTCATCCCCGAGGCGCGCGGCGAGCAGAGCCGCAACGTCCTGCGCGGCTATCTCGCGGTCGACGCCGATGCCGGTGCCACCGACGGCGAACGCGCCGACGGGTACGGCAAGCTCAGGCTTCTGACGCTGCCCGAAGACGACAACGTGCCAGGCCCCGGTCAGGTGCAGGCCAAGTTCAACTCCGACCCGACGGTCTCGCAATCGCTGAACCTGCTGAAGCAGGGTCAGTCGAACGTGATCAACGGCAACCTGCTGACGGTACCGGTGGGCGGTGGCCTCCTCTACGTGCAACCGGTCTACGTCGAGTCAACCGGTAACACGAGCTACCCGCTGCTGCAGAAGGTGCTCGTCGCCTTCGGCGACCAGATCGCCTTCCAGGACACCCTCGACCTCGCGCTCGACGTGCTGTTCGGCGGCGACTCGGGCGCCGATGCCGGTGACAACGAGGTGGATCCGGGCGCGACGCCGCCGCCGACCGAGGAGGGCGGCGAGACGCCGACCGATCCGACGGCGCCGAGCGATGAGGTGCAGGCACTGCTGAACCAGGCGTCGCAGGCGCTGAAGAACAAGCAGGCCGCACTCGCTGCCGGTGACTGGGCCGCATACGGCGCCGCCGACGCGCAGCTCGCCGAGATCATCGCGAAGCTGCTCGAAGCCACCAAGGCGGAGTGACGTGGGCGTCGATCTGCGCGGAGGCGAGTGGCTCGACGACAATCTCGCGAACTGGGACGAACGCGTCGCGGTGCACGTGGCTTCCGAGATGTACGACCGCACCCGGCTCCGCGAGGGCGGCGACGTGCTCGATCCGATCGTGCGGGAGACGCTCGACCGGCTCTATCCGAACGGCCTCGAGGGTGTGCGGGTGCTGCACCTGCAGTGCCACTTCGGCTCCGACACCCTGTCGCTCGCGAATCTCGGCGCCACCGTCGTCGGTATCGACTTCTCGCCGCAGGCGGTCGCCGAGGCGCGCCGCATGGCCGAAGAGCTCGACCTCTCGCACCGCGCCCGGTTCATCGAGGCGAACGTCTACGACGCCCGCCACATGCTGCCCGAGCCCGAGTCGTTCGACCTCGTGTTCACCTCGTGGGGCACGATCGGCTGGCTGCCGGATGCCGCGGAGTGGGCGCGCATCGTCGCGTGGTTCGTGAAGCCCGGCGGCCGCTTCGTCTTCGCCGACGGGCACCCCGCCGCGTTCGTGTTCGACGGCGACGGCGGGCCAGGTGGTCTGCCGGTGTTCGCCTACCCGTACTCGAACGAGTCGCCCGACGTCATCGACGACCCGAGCGACTACGCCGACGCCGGGGCATCCCTCGCCAATGCGCGCACGTGGGAGTGGATGCATCCGCTCGCCGAGGTATTCGGGGCGCTCCGCGAGGCCGGCCTCGATGTCGAGACGTTCACCGAGCACTACCGCGTGCCATGGCGCATCTTCCCGGCGACCGTCGAGGTGGGCGAGGGCATGTACGGCTGGCCCGCCGAGCAGTGGCTGCCGCTCTCGTACGAGCTCGTCGCGGTGCCGCGCACGCCATCGGCCTGAGCAGGTCGGCGCTCGTCGCGGCCACGGCCCCTGAACAGCACGGATGCCTCGGAGCGAGTCTGCTCCGAGGCATCCGCTGTTCTCCGGTTTCAGTCGAGCGGGCCCTCCTCAGCTGACCGCAGGGCGTCGCCGAGTGCGCTGCCGAGCTCGCCCCGGTAGTCGCCCGAGAGGTCCCACCACATCGCGCCGCCGTAGCCCTGGGCGGCGAGCCACTCGGCCTTCGCGGTGACCGAGTTCGGGTCGTCGAGGCTCCACCATTGGCCGCTCGCGGCGTCGTACCGCCACGAGGCGCCGAGTGCGGGGTCGAAGTACGCCTCGCCGATGTCGCGGATCTCGTAGTACGGCTTCGTGCCGAGCGAGGTGACCGCGGGGTCGGGCGTCCATCCGGCGCGGTCGCCGACCGTCACTCCGGTCCAGCCCTGCCCGTAGGCCGCGAGGCCGACGTTCAGCTGGTCGGGGCGGGCGCCGCCGGCGGTGTAGAGCGCGACGGCGTTGTCGATCGCGAGGCCCCAGTTGTTGGCGCCGTCGGGGTGCAAGTTGCCCTGGTGGCCGGTGTTGCCGGTCCATCCGCCGGCGTAGTCGTAGCCCTGCACGTTGAGCCAGTCGATCGAGTCGAAGAGGCGAGCGGTGTTCCAGCCGCCCGCGTTCGTGTTCCAGCCGCCGGCGGGGCCGAACGCGGTGAGCAGGTAGTCCTCGCCCGTCTCGGCGCCGTAGGCATCGAGTTGCGCGCGGAACTCCTCCATGAGCGCGAGGAAGTTCTCCTTGTCCTCGGGCTTCGCGTTCGCCGTCTCGCCGCCGTTGACGGGCCACTCCCAGTCGACGTCGATGCCGTCGAAGACACCGGCCGCGGCGCCCGGGCCGCCGAGGGTGCCGACCTTCGGCAGGTCGCCCTTGAGGTAGACGTCGATGCACGAGGAGACGAGCGCGGCGCGGCTCTCGGGGGTGGATGCCGCCTCGGAGAAGTTGTCCGACCAGGTCCAGCCGCCGAGGGAGATGAGCACCTTCGTGTCGGGGCTGACCTCCTTCAGCTTCTTCAACTGATTGAAGTTGCCGGCGAGCCGCTGGTGCTTGTTCGCCTTGTCCTTCTTGCCGTCGACGGAGTCGGTCGCCGACACGAGCCGCAGGTAGTCGTTCTGGGCGTCGCCCTCGCCCGGGACATCCGTGATCTCGCACTTCAGGTTCGTCGTGACGTTGCCGAAGGCGTAGTTGATGTGGGTGACGTCGTCGATGGCCCCCGTGCGCAGGAGGTCCTCGATCTGGTAGTCGCGGGTGACCGGGGTGTCCGCCATGAGGTAACCGACGGAGCGGTAGCCGTTGATGTCGGCCGGGCCGCCGGAGCCGGCGTGATCGTGGTGGCCCTGGCCATGGCCGCCGTCTCCGTGGGCGAGTGCGGGGGAGACCGCCGAAGCGGCGATGAGCGCGGTCGCGGCGGCCGTGACGGCCGCTCCGCGGAGCAGGTGGCGTGGTGACATTGAATCCTCATCGATCGTCGTCGGAGCCGTGCTGGGTGAACGGTTGCGGCGACCGTAGCAAGGTCGGATCGAGTTTGGAAAGAGTCCTAACAAAGAATGGGGGATCGGGTGCACCCCGGCGCGGGATCGTTGCGGATTCCTCCATCGAATCGGGCGAACTGTGCAGTCCGTGCACACCTCTTCGGGTGCGTGAAAGCGGATGCCGCGGCGTCCGCCGCCCGTTTCATCACCTCCTCCGCCTCGATTCGACGGGGCCCGACACTCGTGATAGAGTTTCTTCTTGTGCCGCGGGGTGGAGCAGTTCGGTAGCTCGCTGGGCTCATAACCCAGAGGTCGTAGGTTCAAATCCTGCCCCCGCAACCAAATGTTCGTCAGAGCGCACAAGAAATCCCGGTCTCGAACGAGGCCGGGATTTCTGCGTTTGCGGCGTTCCATGACGGCCCCTCCCTCGTCCCGTGACCGGATGTTGCGGTCGGCGGCGATCCGTGACGGAGCCGCTGGCGATGCAGGCTCGCAGGCATGACAGTGGCGACATGACGACACTCGACGCCACTGCCACCGCCACCGCCGCTACTCCTGCCACCACCGCCAAGCTTGATCGCGCCGCCTTCGCACGCGAGTGGGAGGACTGGCACCGCGACCACGAGACCCGTCGGGCCGACCCGCACGGCTTCCTCGCCGTGACGGCGATCCACTGGCTCGACGAGACGCCCACCCGCTACGACGGCGTCCCGGGCAACTGGTGGACGGATGCCACGGGGCCCGTCGTCGAACTCGACGACGGCGAGTCCCTCGTGGCAGCCGACGGCACGGGCATCACGGGTCGCCACGCCTTCGGCCCGATCGTCGAGCGCGGCGGTGTCGTGGTGCGAGCCGGTGACGTCGCCGTCGAGGTGGCGCGCCGCGGTGGTCGCGACATCGTGCGACCTCGCGACCCCTCGAACCCCTATCTGGCGCGCTTCACCGGCACGCCCACCTACCTGCCGAACCCGCGCTGGATCGCTCGCGGGCGGTTCGTCCCCGTCGAGACGGCGCGCGAGGTCACGGTCGGCTCGGCCGCCGAGGGCCTGCAGCACGTCTACGAGGTGCCCGGCGAGGTGGAGTTCGAGCTGCGCGGCGAGACGTTCCGGCTCGTCGCGTTCAACGGTCACGCGCCCGGAACGCTCACCGTGCTCTTCACCGACGCCACGAGCGGGCTCACCACCTACGCGGCCAATCGCTCCCTCGAGATCGACGCTCCCGGCGCCGACGGCGGCGTGCTGCTCGACTTCAACCGAGCCGTGAACCTGCCCTGCGCCTACACCGACCACGCCACGTGCCCGCTGCCGCCCGCCGGCAACCGACTCCCGGTCGGCATCGAGGCCGGCGAGAAGACCCCGATCGAGCGAAACGTCGCCGACATCGCTGACGTCGCTGGCATCGTCTGACCTTCGAGCGGAGAGAACCCATGCGCTTCCAGATCCTCGACATCGTCCCGTACGTTCGGAACCCGCTCACCGGCCGGCTCGTGAGCCCGGCGGAACGGCTCGACCAGACCGTCGAGTTCGCCCGTCGGGCCGAACGCCTGGGCTTCGACGCCTTCGCGGTGGGGGAGCGCCACGCGGGACACTTCCTCTCGTCGTCGCCCACCGTGCTGCTCGGTGCGATCGCGGCCGTGACCTCGACCATCCGCCTGCAGACGGGGGTGACCGTCCTGTCGGTGCTCGACCCGGTGCGGGTCGCCGAGGACTACGCGACCATCGACCAGCTCTCGCGCGGGCGCCTCGACCTCACGATCGGCAAGGGCAACGAGGCAGCGCAGTTCCCGCTCTTCGGGCTCGAGATCGACGACCAATGGGAGCTCCTCGCCGACCGGTACGCACTGCTGCGCCGGCTCTGGCGCGAGACCGACGTCGACTGGGAGGCGACGCCGTACACGCGTGCGCAGCGCGGCACCACGACGCTGCCGCGGCCGTACGCCGGGGCGCCGCGGGTGTGGCACGGGTCGGCGACGACGCTCGCCTCGGCTGCACTGGCCGCGCGCTGGGGCGACCCGCTGTTCAGTGCGAACGCGATCCAGCCGCTGCGCAACTACGCGGTGCTCGTGCAGCACTACCGCGACGAGGTCGCCCGTCACGGCCACGATCCGCGGTTCGCGTACGTGGGGGCCGGCGCCGGTGCGCTGTTCATCGCCGATACGACGCAGCAGGCGCGCGAGCTGTACGGCCCGGTCTACGAAGCGCTCGTCGCGGCGACGAACGTGCCTGGCAACAACTCGACGTTCCGCGACATCGACCACGCGATCGCCGAGGGGCCCGCGCTCGTCGGCAGCCCGCAGCAGGTCATCGACAAGATCGGCCGCTTCCACGGCGCACTCGGGCACGACCTGCAGTCGATCAGCCTGCCGACGACACCGCCGGTCGAGCAGCAGGTCGAGCTCATCGAGCGGTTCGCGGCCGAGGTCGCGCCCGTCGCGCGGCGCGAGTTCCCGAGCACGCTCTGGGGGCCCGGAGATCCGTATGCGCAGCGGCCGGCGGTCAGCGGCGGCGTCGAAGCGGATGCCGCGGCCGTCGTCGAGGCCGCCTCGGCGCCCGCGGGCCGAATCGCCGAGTCTCGGGGAGCGGCCCGGTGAGCGGCGTGTCCGGTGTCCCCCGTAGGATCGAGGATCGATGAGCGACACCCAGCAGCCACAGGTGCGTCTCGCACGACCCGACGACTACGACGAGGTCGCCGCCCTGTCGCTTCGCGCCTACGAGCTCGACTACGAGATCTCCGACGGATACCGCGCCTCGATCCTCGCCGTCGGCGATCGCGCCGCCGAGCACGAGGTGTGGGTCGCCGCAGATGCCGCGACGGGCGCCCTGCTCGGTTCCGTCGCGACGCCTCGGCCGGGCCGCACCATCTCCCCGCTCGCGGAGCCCGGCGAACTCGACTTCCGGCTGCTCGCCGTCGACCCGTCGGCTCGCGGACGCGGTGTCGGCGCGCTCCTCACCCGCCATGTCATCGAACTCGCCCGGCAGCGTGGGCTCGACCGGGTCGTCATGAACAGCGGCCCGCAGATGGTGGGGGCGCACGCGCTCTACGAGAAGCTGGGGTTCACCCGCCTCACCGACCGCGAGCGCGAGATCGTCGACGGGGGCCGCACATTCCGGCTGCTCGCGTTCACCATCGACGTGCACGCCGGAGCTGAGGCCGGGCGCGACGAGCTCGGCGTCGCCTCATGAACGCGCTCGACACCGACGTCGTGGTGATCGGCGGGGGAGCGATGGGCTCCTCGGCCGCGTGGAACCTCGCGCGCCGCGGTCGCGAGGTCACCCTGCTCGAACGCTTCGCGCCGGGCCATCGCAACGGCGCCTCGCACGGTGCCTCCCGCAACTTCAACCTCGCGTACGCCGAGCCCGCACACGTCGCCATGCTGCTCGAGTCGCAGCTCGAGTGGCGCGAGCTCGAGGCCGAGACGCGCACCGCGATCCTCGACCAGGTGGGCCTCGTCGACCACGGGCGCAATCCCGGCCACGACCACGTGCACGCCGCGCTCGCCGCGGCCGGCATCCCGAGCGAGTTCCTGCCGCCCGAAGAGGCGGGGCGACGCTGGCCGGGCCTGCGATTCACGACGAGGGCCCTGCACCTGCCGACGGCCGGTCGTCTGAACGCGGATGCCGCGGTGCGGGCGTTCCAGTCGGCGGCGGCCGCTCGCGGAGCCGACGTCCGGCATGAGACCCCCGTGCGCAGCATCCGCGTGCTCGACGACGACCGCGTGCAGGTCGAGACCGATCGCGGAACGATCACGGCCCGCCGCGCAGTGGTGGCCGTCGGCGGCTGGACCTCGAAGCTGCTCGGCGGCCTCGTCGCCCTGCCGCGCCTCGTCGTCACGCAGGAGCAGCCCGCGCACTTCGCCGTGCTCGACGACACGATCACCTGGCCGGGCTTCAACCACCATCCGGGTGCCGACGACGACTGGTGGTACTCGGGCACCTACGGCATGCTCACCCCCGGCGAGGGCGTCAAGGCCGGATGGCACGGGGTGGGCCCCGTGGTCGATCCCGACCGGCGCGACTATGAGGCCGAGCCCGTGCAGTTCGCGGCGCTCCGCCGCTACGCCCGCGAATGGCTGCCCGGCGTCGACGCTGACGTCGCGACCCCGATCAGCTGCACGTACACGACCACGCCCGACTCGACCTTCGTGCTCGACGCCTCGGGGCCGATCACGGTCGGCGCCGGCTTCTCGGGGCACGGCTTCAAGTTCACGCCCGCGGTCGGCCGCATCCTCGCCGACCTGGCCGACGGGCGTCCGTCCCCGGGCATCTTCCGACTGGGGCGATTCACCACAGCCTGAACCGGCTTCGCTGGAGCCGGCGTAGGAGTTCGCCACATGCCGACGACGGAATTCGTCATGTGTCGATCCGTGAAGGCCGCCATTCCGACGTTCTCGCGCCGGAGTTGACGTGGGGTGACGCTATCGGTCGCCCCATGAATCACCCCGTTGCCCCCGCCCTTCGCCGCTCCGTAGCTTCGACTCGACCCGCTCCATCTCGGCAGCGGAATGCATCGACGAGCAGGACGGAGTGAGCGATGACCACCCAGTTGAGCGTGCGGCACGTGAGCGCGGACGACACGTTGGCGAAGCCGTTGCTCGCCGACCTCGAGCGCGAGTACGACGGCCGGTACGGCGACTTCTTCGGCGAACGTGCGAGCACGGAGCTGAACCGATATCCGGCGTCGGACTTCGCGCCGCCCCACGGCGCGTTCCTCGTCATCCTGGACGACGGCGAGCCGATCGCGGGCGGTGCGTTCAAGCGGTTCGACGACCGCACCGCCGAACTCAAGCGCGTGTGGACGCACCCCGATCATCGTGGCCGCGGCCTCGGTCGACGGGTCGTCGCCGAACTCGAGGACGTCGCGCGGAGCCGCGGCTACACCGCCGTGACGCTCACGACCGGGCCGCGCCAGCCCGAAGCCGTCGCGCTGTACCTGGCGAGCGGGTACACGCCTCGCTTCGACCCGTCGCTCCCGGCCGAGCAGATCGGCATCCACGCGTTCGACAAGGCGCTCGTCACCGAAGGAGTCCGCGCATGAGCCGCATCGTCGCCCCCCGATCCGAGACCACGGCGCATCCGGCAGGAACGGCGACGCCCACGAGCGACGCGGATGGCGCGACCGGCGAGGCGGCGTCGGCGAGCGAGCGACCGGCGGATGCCTCGGCGGACTCCGGGGCGCAGGCCGGCCCGGCGGGTGGCCGGCTGGACGCCGGCCTCCGCGTCGTGCCCGTCAAGCACTGGGGCCGCTGGGCGTTCTCGGCGATCGTCGCGTTCGTCATCCTCCAGTTCCTGTGGTCGCTCGCGACGAACCCGCAGTGGCAATGGGACGTGTTCGCGGAGTACTTCTTCGCACCGTCGGTGATCAACGGCCTGTGGCTGACGCTCGGTCTCACGGTCGTCTCGGGCGTCGCGGGCTTCGTGCTCGGCGCCGTGCTCGCCGTCTTCCGCCTGTCGAAGTCGCCGCTGCTGAACGCGGCGGCATGGTGGTACGTCTGGTTCTTCCGGTCCGTGCCGCTCGTCGTGCAGATCCTCGTCTGGTACAACCTCGGATACCTGTATCCGACGCTCGGACTCGGCACGCCGTTCACCACGGACTTCTGGATCGTCGAGTTCCCCACGACGACGCTCATCAGCGCATTCGCCGCGGCGGCCATCGGCCTGTCGCTCCACCAGGCCGCCTATTCGGCCGAGATCATCCGGGCCGGCATCCTCTCGGTCGATCAGGGCCAGCTCGAGGCCGCCGGCGCGCTCGGCCTGCCCCGCAGCATCCGCTTCTTCCGGATCACGCTGCCGCAGGCCGCTCGCGCCATCGTGCCGAACGCCTTCAACGAGATCATCGGGCTCGTGAAGGGCACCTCGGTCGTGTTCATCGTCGCGCTGCCCGAGCTGTTCTACACGGTGCAGGTCATCTACAACCGCAACCAGCGCGTCATCCCGCTGCTGCTCGTGGCGGTCGTCTGGTACGCCCTCATCACGACGGTGCTCTCGATCGCGCAGTACTACGTGGAGCGGCGCTACGCCCGCGGTTCGGTGCGCGAGCTGCCGCCGACGCCCGTGCAACGGGCCCGGCGCTGGGTCACGGAGCACTGGAACCGGCTCGGCGACGGGCACACCTCGGCCGAGCCGCCGCCCGCTCGACCCGCCCCCGCACGACCCGAACCCGCCACGTCGGCCGCTGCTGCGGCATCCGACCAGTCCCGCACCGGAGGTGCCGCATGACCAGCACGACGCTCACGCCCTCGTTCGACGAGCAGTACGTCGCGACGCGCAAGGTCGCGACCGTCGGCCGCGTCGAGATCTCGGACGTCACCAAGTCGTACGGTGCGAACACTGTGCTCCGCGACGTCTCCCTCGCGATCGAGCCCGGCCAGGTCGTGGCGCTGATCGGGCCGTCGGGTTCGGGCAAGTCGACCCTGCTGCGGGCGATCAACCACCTCGAGACCGTCGACCGCGGATCGGTCACCGTCGACGGGCAGTACATCGGGTACGAGCGGAGGGGCGACACGCTCCACGAGCTGCGCGAGGCCGAGATCCTGCGTCGACGCACTCAGGTCGGACTCGTCTTCCAGAACTTCAACCTGTTCCCGCACCTCACGGCGATCGAGAACATCATCGAGGCGCCGGTCGCGCACAAGCGGCTCACGTGGCCGGACGCTCGCGCGCTGGCCGAGGGCCTGCTCGCACGGGTCGGCCTCGCCGACAAGGCGGACCACTACCCGAGGCAGCTGTCGGGCGGCCAGCAGCAGCGCGTCGCGATCGCGAGGGCGCTCGCGCTGTCGCCCAAGGTGCTGCTGTTCGACGAACCGACCTCGGCGCTCGATCCCGAGCTCGTCGGCGAGGTGCTCGACGTCATCCGCGGCCTCGCCCGCGACGGGACGACGCTCGTGATCGTCACGCACGAGATCGGATTCGCCCGTGAGGTCGCCGATCGCATCGTGTTCCTCGATCACGGCGAGATCGTCGAGCAGGGAACCCCCGGCCAGGTGCTGCGGAACGCCCGGCACCGTCGCACCCGCGACTTCCTCGCGAAGGTGCTCTAGACCAGAGCGCCCGGCGAGAAGGACCCGGTGCTCGCATTGCACTGCGGGCACCGGGCGAATCCGAGAAACCGACCCGGCTATCGGACGGAAACAACACTAGGAGAGTCCTCTCATGGCAATCAACAAGAAGCAGCTGGGGGTGATCGTCGCGGGCGTCGCGGCCATCGCCATCATCGGCGGCGGCGTCGTCTGGGCGGTCGGCGCCGGCAACTCCGCCGCGGCCGAGGATGCGGCGTCCGGCAGCACCGAGGAGCAGGTGCAGGCGGCGTCGCAGTTCGACCTCACGTCGCAGAACGCCGAAGATCGCCCCACGGTCGAGCCCGTGCAGGCCGCGGTCGACGCGCTCGAGGCGAGCGGGTTCACGCCCATCGAGGCCGGCAAGCTCACCGTGGCGATCTCGCCGTTCGCGGCGCCGCTCGGCGTGCTCGCCTCGGACGACGACGCCACGATCATCGGTGCCGAGGCGGACTTCGGCTCACTCGTCGCCGACGGCCTCGGCCTCGAGTACAACCCGGTCGCCGTGAACTGGGCCGACTGGCCGCTCGGCATCCAGTCGGGCAAGTACGACCTCGTCGCGTCGAACGTCACGGTCACCGAGGAGCGCAAGGAGCTCTACGACTTCGCGAGCTACCGTCAGGACCTGCTCGGCTTCTACGTGCAGGCCGACAGCGACATCGACGCGATCGAGAGCGCAGCGGACATCTCGGGCCTGAAGATCGTCGTCGGCTCAGGCACCAACCAGGAGAAGATCCTGCTCGCCTGGAACGCCGAACTCGAGGAGGGCGGCGACGCGCCGGCCGAGCTCGTGTACTACGACGACCAGGCGGCATCGGACCTCGCGCTGTCGTCTGGCCGCGTCGACGCCTCGTTCGGGCCGAACGCGACCGCGGCGTACCGCGCCGCGACGACCGGCGAGACGAAGCTCGTCGGCACCTTGAACGGCGGATGGCCCGAGACCGCGCCGATCGCGACGGGAACACTGAAGGGCAACGGGCTCATCGAGCCGGTGCAGCTCGTGCTGCAGTCGATCATCGACGACGGGACCTACCAGGAGGTCCTCGACCGCTGGGCGCTGACCACGGAGGCCGTCGAGGAGTCCGAGATCAACCCGCCCGGGCTGCCGAAGTCCGAGTAGCAGCCTGAGAACGACGGATGCCGCGTGGCCGATGGGCCACGCGGCATCCGTTCGTTCACGGGCAGCCCGTTCAGGCGCTCGTGAGAGCCTCCCGATCGTGGGCGGTACGGGTGCCCTCGGCGAGATCCGCTGCGTCGGCGAGGCCGGATGCTCCCGCCCCCGACCAGGCGTCGGCGAGCAGCCGGTACGACGCGACTCGTGCGTCGTGGTCGTGTGTGATCGTCGTGACGAGCAGCTCGTCGGCGCCGGTGACGCGCTGGAGGGTCTCGAGCAGCCCGACGACGGTCTCGGGGGAGCCGACGAAGCGCGTGTCGAGCCGGTCCTGCACGGCGGTGAGCTCGATGGAGGCGAGCGCGGAGTCGGGCAGGGCCTCCTCCGGGCGCGGGTACGGCACGGCGCCCTGGCCCTCGCGGATCGAGAGCACCCACTCGGCGTAGCCTGCCGCGATGCGGTGCGCCTCGGCGTCGGTCTCGGCGACGACGACGTCGACCGACACGATCGTGTGCGGTCGGTCGAGCCCTGCCGACGGCTGGAAGTGCGCGCGGTACTCGGCCAGCGACTCGATGACCCCGCTGGGCGCGACATGGTAGTTGGCGCCGTAGGGAAGGCCGAGGCGCCCGGCGATGCGGGCGCTCTCCCCGGCGGTCGAGCCGTGGATCCAGACCTGCACGCCGCTGCCCTCGGCGGGCTGCACGGTGACGGCGATGCCGTCGCCCTCGTAGTCTCCGGCGAAGAAGGCCAGCAGGTCGTCGACCGTGTCGGCGAACCGCGTGGCGTCGCCGGGCTCCCGCCCGAGGAGCCGCCCCTGCAGCGCGAAGCGCGCTCGGTCGGCGTGGAACGGGCGCACCGGGGGCACGACGAGACCGTCGATGATGCGGTTGACGAGGGCCCCGGATGCCGCGACTGCGGGCTCCGCGGCCGGAGCTGACGCCGCGGCCCCCGCCGATGCCGGGGTCGGGAACCCCGAGCGGCCGAGGCCGAGGTCGACCCGGTCGGGCCACAGCGACGCGACGGTGCCGAACGCCTCCGCCACCTGGAGCGGCTCGTAGTTGCCGAGGATCGTCGCGGCCGTGCCGACGCGGATCCGCTCGGTCGCGCCGGCGATGATGCCGAGCAGGGTGTGCGGCGCCGACCCGGCGACGCCGGGGTTCAGGTGGTGCTCGGCCAGCCAGTAGCGCGCATACCCGAACGCCTCGGCGCGCCGCGCGAGGTCGATCGAGTTGCGCAGCGCCCCGCCCGCGGTGTCACCGTCGGCGATGGGCACGAGGTCGAGCACCGCGAGCGGCACGCGCCTCGCACGCGGCCTGCGGCCCGCGGCATCCGACTCAGCCGACACGACGCACCTCCTCGGCGACCTCGGTCGGTTCCGGCAGCCCGAGCGTGCGGCGCAGGGTCGCGCCCTCCTCGTACTCGGTGCGGTATACCCCGCGCTCCTGCAGTTCGGGGATGACCCGCTCGACGAACTCGTCGAGGCCGTGCGGCGAGGTGGTGCCGACGATGACGAAGCCGTCGGTCGCGCGCTCCTGCACGTAGCGGTCGAGCTCACGGGCGACGCTTGCGGGCGTGCCGACGAACGACTGGCGTCCGGTGACCGCGATGACGAGCTCGCGGATGCTGAGCCCCTCGGCCTCCGACCTGGCTCGCCAGGCTCGGGCGACCTGCACGGCGTTGGGATAGCGCGGTGCCCAGCCCTTGGTGATCGACGCCTCGGGATCGGGGTCGAACTCGGGGAGCGGCCCGTCGGGATCGCGGTCGGAGAGATCGACGCCCCAGACCTGCTCGAGCACCGTGATCGCGGTCTTCGGGCCGACCTGCGCGAGCGCGTCCTCGCGGGCCCGCTCCGCGGCCGCGGCCTCGGTGTCGCCGAGGGCGAAGGTGACGGCGGGCAGGATCTTCAGCGAGTCCTCGGTGCGGCCACGCCCGGCGAGCCGGCCCTTCACGTCGCGGTAGAACTGCTGCGCCTCCTCGAACACGCTGTGCCGCGAGAAGATGACCTCGGCGTGATCGGCGGCGAAGTCGCGGCCATCGGCCGAGTCGCCCGCCTGCACGATCACGGGATATCGCTGCGGGCTGCGCGGCACGTTGAACCGGCCCGCTACGTCGAACTGCGGCCCGTGATGCGCGAACGGCTCGATCGCGTCGTCGGCGAGGAAGCGCCCGCTCGCGCGGTCGGCCACGACGGCGTCGGGCGACCAGCTGTCCCACAGCACCTTCGCCACGCTGACGAACTCCGAGGCGCGCGAGTAGCGATCGCCGTGGTCGAGGTAGCCGCCACGGCGGAAGTTCGCGCCGTGGAACGCATCCGAGCTCGTCACGACGTTCCAGCCGGCCCGGCCGTTCGAGAGGTGGTCGAGCGTCGCGAGCTGGCGGGCGAGCTCGTAGGGCTCGTTGAACGTGGCACTCAGCGTGCCGACGAGGCCGATGTGGTGGGTGACCGCCGCCAGCGCGGCGAGCACCGCGAGGGTGTTCGGGCGGCCGACGACGTCGAGTTCGTGGATCCGTCCCTTGTGCTCGCGGAGCCGCAGCCCCTCGGCGAGGAAGAGGTAGTCGAACCGGCCGCGCTCAGCAGTGCGGGCGAAGTGCTCGAAGGCGGCGAAGTCGATCTGGCTGCGCTGCAGCGGGTCGTTCCAGACGGTCGTGTTGTTGACGCCGGGGAAATGGGCGGCCAGGTGCACCTGGCGGGGTGTCGTCGTCATGCTGCGGTCTCCTCCACGGCGTAGCGGTTGGCGGGGCGGTCGAAGCCGAGGCGTTCGCGCAGGGTGGCGCCCGGGGCATCCGCTCGATCGAATGCGGGCAGCACCCATTCGGCGAGCTGCTCGAGGTCGCGAGTGAGGCGGGCGGGGCGCAGTCGCACGCCGTCGTAGCCGAGCGCGGTCCAGGCGCCGATGCGCTCGACGAGTGCCTCGGGCGTGCCGGCGAAGATGAGGGCGTCGGATGTCGCCGGCGCACCGTGCGCGGCGTCGAGGCGTTCGAGCGCGGCGGTCGCCAGCGCGGGAGTCGCTTCGAGCAGCACGACGACGTCGGCGAGCACCGAGAGCGGCCGGCCCGTGCGGCCGACCCGCAGTTCGGCGTTGCGCACCTCGTCGAGGATCGATCTCGCCTGGCTTTCGTCGTGCGGCGTGACGAAGACGAGGTCTGCGCTCGTCGCGGCGAGCTCGTACGGAATCGTCTGGTGCGCGAGCGCGGTCACGAGCGGCTGGCCCTGCGGTGATCGCGGGGTGATCGATGGGCCCTTCACCGAGAACTGCGCGCCCTCGAAGTCGGCGTAGTGCAGCTTGTCGCGGTCGACGAAGCGCGCGGTCGCGGCATCCCGGATGATGGCGTCGTCCTCCCAGCCGTCCCAGAGGCGCCGCACGACCTCGACCGCGTCGCGGGCCTCGTCGAACAGTTCGCGGAGGAGGGCGGAGTCGCCCCGGCGCACCGCTTCGAGGTCGAGGGGCGCGAGGGTCCGGCGACCGAAGTGACGCGCCTCGTGCGCCGCACCCGAGACCTGCACGCGCCATCCCGCACGCCCGCGGCTCGCGAAGTCGAGCGTCTGCAGGCCGGTCGCGACGTGGAACGGCTCCGTGTGCGTGGTCGTCACCGTCGGCACGAGCCCGATGCGGGTCGTCGTCGGCGCGATGAAGGAGGCGATGAGGAGTGCGTCGAGGCGGCCGCGCACCTCGTCGGTCCGGTCGTCGGCGGCGCCGAACGCCGCTGACTGCAGGCCGAGGGCGTCCTCGATCGTGAGGAAGTCGACGCCGGCTCGTTCGGCGGTGCGTGCGAGGTCGATCCAGTAGCCGGTGCTGAAGAGTTCCGTTGGTCGCGCCGAGGGGTCGCGCCACGCGGCCGGGTGCCAGCCGGCGCCGTCGAGGGCGACTGCGATGGTCGTTCGTCGTGTCATGGCGGCCACTCTCCGCCCGGTATCCGATCACTGCAACGGCGCCCGTCACGGGGCGCCGTCGATCGCAACATCCCTTCACGCAGGATGCCGCGGGGCGGATCGCGCGCGTCATCCGCCGTCGCATTCGCTCACATCGCTTCACGGCGCGTCACGCGACACCATGCGGCTTGCCGTCGGTCGTCGGCGTCGGCACAGTGGTGGCGCGCGACCAGCGACAGGAGACTGAACGACATGACTTCCAGCCGAGTCCCCGCCGCAGGCTCGCTCCTCGAGGAGGAGGCCCTGCGGTTCATCCGCGACCTCATCCGCATCGAGAGCGTCAACACCGGCCGTCCCGACACCATCGGCGATGGTGAGACCCGCGCCGCCCGGTACGTGCAGGCCGCGCTCGAGGAGGTCGGGTACGAGACGACCCTGCTCGAGTCCCGGCCGGGCCGGGGGAGCGTCGTCGCCCGCCTCGCGGGACGCGATCCGTCCCGCGGGGCGCTCGTCGTGCACGCGCATCTCGACGTCGTCCCCGTCGAGGGGCAGGACTGGACGCATCCGCCCTTCGGGGCCGAGATCGAGGACGGCGTGCTCTACGGGCGCGGCGCCGTCGACATGAAGAACTTCGCCGGCGTCATCCTCGCGGTCGCGCGAGCGTTCAAGCGCGACGCCGAGGTGCCCGAGCGCGACCTGGTCTTCGCGTTCTTCGCCGATGAGGAGGCCGGGGGCGTGTGGGGCGCGAAGTGGCTCGTCGAGCACCACCCCGAGTTGTTCGAGGGAGCCACCGAGGCGCTCAGCGAGGTCGGCGGGTTCTCCGTGCCGCTCGCGCCCGGGCGCCGCGCCTACCTCGTTGCGACCGCCGAGAAGGGCGTCGCATGGGCCCGGTTGCGCACGCGCGGCCGCCCAGGCCACGGCTCGCGGCCGACGGCGGACAACGCCGTCGTGCGCCTCGCCCGCGCCGTCGCGGCGGTCGGCGAGCACCGCTTCCCGGTGACGCGCACCCCCGCCCTCGACGCGTTCCTCGAGCGGTTCGGAGCGGCGCGCGGCGTCGAGTTCACGGATGCCGCGCTCGAGACGCAGCTCGACGAGCTCGGGTTCGTCGGCGGCATCGTCGGCGCGACCCTGCGCGACACCGCGTCGCCGACCGTGCTCGAGGCCGGATCGAAGACCAACGTCATCCCCGCCGTGGCGACCGCCGCGCTCGACCTCCGGATCCTGCCCGGACACGAGGACACGTTCCGCGCCGACCTGCAGCGCCTCGTGGGCGACGACGTCGAGCTCGAGGTGGGGCGATGGATCCCGCCCATCGCCGCGCCACTCGATTCCCCGCTCCTCGGGATCGCCCAGCATGCGATCGCCGCCGAGGACGAGCACGGCGTCGTCGTGCCCTACCTGCTGCCTGCGAGCACCGACAACAAGCACCTCGCCCGCCTCGGCATCGCCGGCTACGGCTTCGTGCCGCTGCGGGTGCCCGACGACTTCGACGTGTTCTCGCAGTTCCACACGGCTGACGAGCACATCCCGGTCGACGCCCTGTACTTCTCCGCGCGCGTCACGTGGCGACTTCTCCGCGAGGCGTGACGCAGCAGGGCGCGGTCACGCGGCGACATCCGCGGGGCATCCGATCGCGTTCGACGGCCCATTCGTGACACCCGGATACGCCGCGTGAAGGCCCGTTTCGCTCGCTTACCCTGCGCGTCCGATGCGATCCCGGCATGGGCCGAAGGGGGTTAGCGTCCCATCCATGCCGAACATCTCCATCGTCGCCGTCTCCGGAAGCCTGCACTCGCCGTCGAAGACCACCGTGCTCGCCCGCGAGATCCTCGAGGGTTTCGCCACCGCCCTGCGTGCGGGTCAGGGCGATGACCTCGAGGTCGAGACGCACCTCATCGAGCTCTCCGACATCGGCCGCGAGTTCTCGGGAGCGCTCAGCCGCTCCGACCTGAGCCCGATCGCCGAGGAGGCGCTGCGCCGCATCGAGTCGGCCACGCTCCTCGTCGTCGCCAGCCCGGTGTACCGGGCCTCGTTCACGGGCCTGTTCAAGCACGTGTTCGACTTCGTCGGGCAGTACGCGCTCATCGACAAGCCGGTGCTGCTCGCGGCGACGGGAGGCAGCGACCGGCATGCGCTCATCATCGAGCACCAGTTCCGGCCGCTGTTCTCGTTCTTCCAGGCGATCACCCTGCCGATCGGCGTGTACGCCAGCGACACCGACTTCGTCGACTACCGCATCGATTCGCAGGCGCTGCGCGACCGCATCGAGCAAGCCATCAGCCGCGGTCTCCCGGTCGTTCGGAGCACGGTGCTGCCGGTATCGGAGTACGTCGCGACCTGGTAGCCGTGGGGGAGTCGACCCGGCGGTTCCTCTGAAGTGGTCGAGCGGTCTCGAACCGTGACGTAAACTGGTCGAACCACCGCAGATGACTCGATCATCCGGTGGATGACTGCCGCAAGGCAGTCGGTGACGCGGGGTGGAGCAGTTCGGTAGCTCGCTGGGCTCATAACCCAGAGGTCGTAGGTTCAAATCCTGCCCCCGCAACCAAGGTGTTCGTCAGAACCCACGAAGAAATCCCGGTCTCGAATGAGGCCGGGATTTCTGCGTTCACGGTGACGAGTCGTCGCTTTCGGCCAGATGCACGTCAGCTGCCGCTCAGCGGTGCGGTAAGCGGCGCGGCCGACCGTTGACTGCACGAACGTGCACCCTGTTGGGCGGACAGCGGCCCCCTGACTCGTCGACCGGCCGATCGAGCTCGGTTTCCTGGGAGGATGTGCGATTGCTGTTGGTTGTTTACGGCGTATGCTTATGCTGTAAACACGGCTCGGAAATGGAGGGGCGATGCGTGAGAAGCTGACGAAAGATCGAGTGATCGACGCCGCCATCGCGATCGCCGATGACGGCGGCCTTGAAGCGATCAGCATGCGCCGGGTCGGCGAGCAGCTCGCGGTCGAGGCGATGGCCCTCTATCGCCACGTGAGCAACAAGGACAAGCTTGTGAACTCGATGGTCGAGCGGGTGGCCGCCCGGTTCAGCGTTCCGCCGACGGAAACGGGCTGGAAAGGCGCGCTGCGAGCGAGCGGGATCGCCGCATACGAGGTACTGAAGGAACACCCGTGGGCGTCAGCCCCCCTCGCTTCGCGCGGACATGTCGGCCCGGAGCGGCTGCGCTACGTCGATGCCGTGCTGGACCGCCTCCGCGAAGGAGGGCTCTCCGTGCAGCTGGCGCACTATGCGTTGCATGCCTACGACGGTCACGTCATGGGCTCGATGCACCGGCAAGCCCGAAATGACGGCGAGGCGGACGCAGGTGTCGAGGTGGCAGCCCTTCGCGCCGGCGAGCTGTCGGCGCAGTACCCCCGCATCGCGGAATCGATGACCGAAGCAGTTCACGACGAAGACGCCGAGTTCGAGCTCATCCTCGATCTCATCCTCGACGGCTTCGATCGCCTCGCCCAGGCCGGACCGTCGAGGCCCTAGCCGGAGCGTCACCCCTCCAGGTTCCGCGTGCCCTGTCGCCCCAGGCACACACGCCCGGCCTCGTCGTGCGCCCGCGCCGACGAGACGGCAATTCCATGCACGTTCAGAAAGAGGACAATGATGACCTTCGACTCACCCCCCAAGCGTCAGTGGGCGCTCCTGAGCCTTGCGATCGCACTCGTGCTCCTCGGCGGCGCCCTCGGCGCCCTCGTCCAGACAGCGTTCGGCGCTGTCAGCGTCCGCGACATCACGATCGCCGGCGAACGCGGCGAGATGATCGCCGGCAAGCTCTACATCCCAGACTCCGCAACGGCGGAGACACCCGCGCCGGGAATCCTCGCGATCCACGGCGCGAACAACTCCAGCGAGATGCAGGATGCCTACGCGATCGAGCTGTCCCGACGCGGATATGTCGTGCTCGCGCCCGACCAGTACGGCCACGGTGGATCCGACGGACATCAGGAGTCCGGCTGGATCGGCGCGGCCGCCCTGCGCTATCTGCACGAGCTTCCGATGATCGACCCGGACAACGTCGGCATCGGCGGGCACTCCCGCGGCGGCGCCGAAGCCTACGTCGCCGCCGCGACCGAACCCGACCTATACCGGTCGATCGTGTTCGAAGCCTCCGGCCCGGTCCCGTACGCGCTGCCCGACCCCGAAAATCCGCCGACCCTCAAGAACGCGCTGTTCATCATGTCGTCGTTGGAGGAGTTCGCCGAACCGGTCTGGGGCGAAGCCGTACCCGCGAACGTGCCCGACGGTGACATCGCGATGGCCCAGGTCGGCACCGACCAGCCCGTCGTCCTCGACGAGGTCTACGGTGACGTCGCCGACGGTTCCGCGCGGAAGATGGTCCTCGTCGCCGGCAACCACCCGTTCATGACCTTCAGCTTCGATGCGGTCCAGAACGCCGTGGACTGGTACGGCCAGACCCTCGACGGGGGCACGGCGCTGAACGGGCAGGTGTGGATCTGGAAGGAGATCGGGGGAGGCCTCGCGCTCATCGGCGGCTTCCTCGCCGTGTTCGCCGTGGGCGGCCTGCTCTGGGGTTCGCCGGCGTTCGCTGCTGCGCGTCGACTGGTTCCCCCCGCTCGCGGCGAGCGCTTCGGGTGGCCGTGGCTCATCGCGGCGGCGATCACCGGCGTCGTCCCGGTCGTGACGTTCTGGCCGTTCCAGGAACTCGGCAACATCGGCCTGGCGGGCCTGCCGTTCTGGCCGCAGACGTGGGCCAACGGCATCCTCGCCTGGGCCGTTCTGAACGGCGCGATCTCGCTGGTGCTCATCGCGACCTGGTACGCCCGCTCCAAGCGTCGCGGCCGCGTCTCGGTGCACGACCTCGGCCTGACGGCGAGCGGAGGCTTCAGCTGGGCGGTCGTCGGCAGGTCAGCGGCCGTCGCGCTGCTCGCAGTGGGGTCCGCGTACCTGCTGCTCGTGCTCTCCAACTGGCTCTTCAAGACGGACTTCCGCTTCTACACGATGGCCCTCGCGATCATCGACGGGCGGCACTGGGCGATCTTCCTTGCCTACCTACTCCCGTTCGTCGCGTACCTCCTCGTGCTCAACGTCGGACTGAGCTCGCAATTGCGATGGACCGGGGCGAAGCTCACGCCGGCGCGGCAGATGATCGCATTCTCACTCGTCCTGGCTGCTCCGCTGCTCGTCGGCTTCCTCATCGACTACCTGCCGATGCTCACCGGGGGCACGATGCTGGTGAACGAGCCCCTCAAGTCGCAGTTCGTGCTGATCGGATACCAGTTCCTGATCATGCTCCCGCTCGCCGCGTGCCTGTCCGTGTACTTCTACAAGGCTTCAGGCTCGGTCTATACGGGAGCATTCACGGCCGCCCTCCTGATCGTGTGGAACATCACCACGACGACCACGATTCACGCTGACGACGGCGGCGAGTGGGGCGCAGGCGCCATCATCGCGAGGATCGTGGTGCCCATGCTCATCGGCATCGGATTGATCGTGCTGGCCGTCTTCCTCGCTCGAAGAGGACGTGGCGCCCCGGAGGAACCCGAGAGCACCACAGGTGAAGAAGCGCGCGAAGTCCGCGTCTGAGCACCTGACGAATTCCGCAGCAGGAGGCGCCGGTCCACGACGCCGCTGCGGAACAGGAGGGGGCGTCCGCCCGAGATCGGGCGCTCCCTCCGCCCTCTGCCCCGACCACATGAAGGGGTGCGGCGAACAGCACGGCCGGGATCCGGACACTCGGTACGGTTGATGCATGACAGTCGTTGACCGTGACATGGTGCTGATCGAGGGCGGATCGTTCCGTATGGGGTCCGACGAGTTCTACCCCGACGAGCGCCCCGTTCACGAGCGTCGGGTCGACCCGTTCTGGATCGACCGGCACGAGGTCACGAACGAGCAGTTCGCCGAGTTCGTCGAGGCGACGGGCTACGTGACCGTCGCGGAGCGCGAGTTGGACCCGGGAGCGTTCCCCGACGCGGATCCGGCCGATCTCGTTCCCGGGGCGATGGTGTTCACACCGACGAGCGGCCCAGTCGACCTCCGCGATTGGCGAGGGTGGTGGCGTTGGCAGCCCGGTGCGTACTGGCGGAGCCCCTTCGGCCCGGGGTCCTCGATCGACGAGCGCATGCGGCATCCGGCCGTCCATGTCTCCTTCGAGGACGCGACGTCGTACGCGGAATGGGCGGGGCTCCGGCTGCCCACCGAGGCCGAGCACGAGTTCGCGTCGCGCGGCGGCATCGATGGTGCGCCGTTCGCGTGGGGCGAGGAACCCTACCCGGGCGGCGTCGCGCAGGCGAACTCCTGGCTGGGCCGGTTTCCCTACGACAACCAGGGAGTGGGCGGAACGGCCGAGGTCGGCACGTACCCCGCGAACGGCTTCGGGTTGTTCGACATGATCGGCAACGTCTGGGAGTGGACGAGCGACTTCTACACGCCTCGCCATGTGCGATTGTCGGATGCACCGGTCGACGCCGGGAAGCGTGCGAACCTGCTCGCTCGCGCCAGCGCAGACGAGGCGTTCCCCGCGACGGCACGGCGGGTCCTCAAGGGCGGGTCCTTCCTGTGCTCGCCGGAGTACTGCCTGCGCTTCCGGCCGGCGGCGAGGTCGCCGCAATCGGAGGACACCGGGATGTCGCACATCGGATTCCGCTGCGCGAAGGACGCATAGCCGGCACCCGATCGCCGCATCGGCTCTGCTACCGTCCGAACGGAAGCCGAATCCAAGTGGGGGAGACGAAGAGATGGCCGAGAAGCCGAACATCATCCTGTTCATGTCGGACGACGTCGGGTGGGGCGACCTGGGATGCTACGGCGGCGGTGAGAACCGCGGTGCGCCCACGCCGAACCTCGATCGGCTCGCGGCCGAAGGCCTGCAGTTCATGTCGTTCTACGGGCAGCCGAGCTGCACCCCCGGGCGCGCCGCAGCCCTGACCGGTCGGCTTCCGATCCGCAGCGGCATGACGACGGTCGCCTTCCCCGGGCAGGGCGGCGGTCTGCCCGCAGGGGAGTGGACCCTCGCGAGCGTCCTCAAGAAGGCCGACTACGACACGTGCCACATCGGGAAGTGGCACCTCGGCGAGGACCCCTCCGCGATGCCGACGGCCCACGGCTTCGACGAGATGTACAACACGACGCTGTACCACCTGAACGCGTACACGTACACCGACAAGACCTTCAACCCCGACTTCCCGTTCGACGACGAGGCGACCATGAAGATGTGGGGCAACGTCACCGGGGCGATCGAGGGCAAGGCCGGCGAGGAGGCGCGCGAGGTCGAGAAGATCGACGCCTCGAACATCCCCTTCATCGACGAGAAGTCGACGAACCATGCGCTCGACTATCTCGACGACCACGCGAACGGCGAGAACCGGTTCTTCCTCTACCTGAACACCGCGAAACTGCATCAGCCGAACCTGCCGCACCCCGACTTCGAAGGTGCCTCGCTCGCCAAGTCGAAGTACCTCGACTCCCTCGTCGAGCTCGACCATCGGGTGGGTCAGGTCGTCGACAAGGTGCGAGAGCTCGGCATCGCCGAGAACACGCTCATCGTCTGGACGACCGACAACGGCGCGTGGCAAGACGTCTACCCCGACTGCGGGTACACCCCCTACCGCGGCACGAAGGGCACCGACTACGAGGGTGGGAGTCGGGTTCCCGCGATCGCGTGGTGGCCAGGCACGATCGAGGCCGGACGACGCAACTCCGAGATCGTCGGATCGCTCGACCTCATGGCCACCTTCGCGAACCTCGCCGGTGTGGACCTGCCGACCGACGACCGCGAGGGCGAGCCCACCATCTTCGACAGCTGCGACCAGTCCGCCCTCCTTCGGGGCGACGGGCCGTCCACCCGCGACCACTGGCTCTACATGACCGAGACCGAGATGGTCCCCGGAGCCATTCGCGTCGGCAAGTGGAAGGCGGTGTGGAACATCCGCGACGGCTGGCGTGGCCCCGCCTCGTACACGGCGATCGTCCCGGAACTGTTCGACCTCTGGCAGGACCCGCAGGAGCGCTACGACATCTTCATGACGAGTTATGCGGAGAAGACCTGGCAGGCGCCGCAGATGGCCGCACGTCTCCTCAGCGTGCTGCCGACCTACACGAAGTACCCCAATCGCCCGATCCAGTCCGCGGGAATCAGTTACGCCATGTTCGAGATCGAGGACGCGCAGGTGCAGGAGCAGCTCGCGAAGATGCTCCAGGGCTTGTCATCGGCCGGATGAACGCGAACCACGGCTCCGTTCGCGACGAGGCCGCAGCTCAGCCGATCGCCTCGTGGATCGCGCGAAGGGCGTCTTCGAGGCTGCCATAGGTCCGGACGACTCCGAGCCGTGGGCGCATCCACATCATCTCGTACACGCCGTCGAGGTCTTGGAGGTAGCCGATGATCCGGAGGTCGCCGTCTTCGAAGCGGCCGTCGCAGACACGCCACATCGTCTCGCTCAACGGGGTGAGGTCCACCTTCTCGGTGCTGCCTGCTGCTCGAAGCATCCGTACCCTCCCGTCTTGGGCGAAGGGTCGCACGCTCCCGGCGCTTGGGGGAACCCGAGCCGGGCGTGCGCGTCGATCTCGCGGTACCGCGTGCGACCCTTCTGTCGGCTCTCGGAACACCGACTCATTCGATTATCGGGAGCCGATCGACAGTGCAACAGGGACTTGACAAACCCATCGAAGAACGCCCAGAACGTCGTCCCGTGCGGGCGCCCGATCGCCTCTGGCGCGCGCGTGCCCGTCGTGCTTGACTGACCGAGGACGTTCCATGGTGCACATCGGAGAACTGGCGGTCGCGCATGTCGGAATCGGAAACCCATCTCGACGACGGACCGATCGTCGTGGGCGTCAAGCCCGGCATCCCCTTGCGGATCATCGAGACCGCGGAACGCACCGCGGCGTCGTTCGGGTGCGAGGTCGTGTTCGCCTACGTCGAGCTCAACAGCGCCCTCGTCGAGCTCGACGACACGGAGCTGCGCACCCGGGAGTCGCTCGATCCCAAGATGGACGACGAAATGGCGGGCGTCGCCGCAGAAGTCGGCGACATGCTCGAGGGGGCCCTCGCCGGCAGCGAG
This sequence comes from Agromyces sp. Root1464, assembly GCF_001427265.1. NCBI lineage: Bacteria > Bacillati > Actinomycetota > Actinomycetes > Micrococcales > Microbacteriaceae > Agromyces > Agromyces sp. Root1464. The sequence continues at coordinate 364,744 of NZ_LMFU01000003.1, read as the reverse complement.
GTCTCCTGGTCGTTCCGAGTGCTCGCCGGCGATCCGGCGAGCGCGTTGTCGCGACTCGCCGCTGATCTCTCCTCGAGGATGCTCGTGGTCGGCACGCGTCGGCACGGGGGCCTCCACCGCGTCGAGGAGTTCTTCGCGGGCTCGGTCGCGAAGTCGCTCGCGATGGGTCAGGACCGCCCGGTGCTGCTCGTGCCGTTGAACCGCGTCGACCACTGAGTCGCGGCACTCAGGTGGCTCACGCCGCAGGCCCGAGCCGCCGGCCCCAGCCGAGACGAAGGGATCCCGGCCTCATGCGAGGCCGGGATCCCTTCGGTCGTCAGGTCGTTCGACCCACGCGGGGCGCTATGCGGACTGCAGCGCCTTCGCCTTGAGCGACTCGAACTCGGCCTGCGTGATCGCGCCGCTGTCGAGGAGTTGCTTGCCCTTCTCGATCTCCGCCGCCGTCGACGACGAGGAGGAAGAGCCTGCGACGCTCCGGATGTAGTCCGCACTCGCCGCCTGCGACTCCGCCACCCGGGCGGCATTGCGCTCCGCCATGCCGCGACCGCGCGCGATCAGGTAGATGAACGCCGCGAGGAAGGGCACGAACACCAGGAACAGGACCCAGAGAGCCTTCCCCCAGCCGTTCAGCGAGTGATCCCGGAAGATGTCGACGATCACCGTGATGAAGACCCAGATGCACGCGATGACCACGTAGAACCAGAAGAGCCAGATGATGAAGTCCCAGAAGCTGTTCATTGCCGACGGCCTTTCGTTTCGTCTGCCGCAGTTTCACTGCGGCTTCCGCGAGGCTATGGCTTCGGTCTCACGGGCGCATCATTCGAATCGGATGATTCGCCACGATGCGTTCTCGCAAGCCGCAAGGGGTGCCGGGAACTGCTCGAGGGCGTACCCTCAGCGCATGGGAACGTTGTACTACGGCGACTCCGGCACCCCTATCGGCATCGAAGATCGCACGCTCGCACACCTCAAGGTCGCGGTGATCACGAAACTCCGTCGTGGCGAGAGCTTCACCCTCTCGTGGCAGCACACCGAGGATCAGCCGCGCGGGCGGAGCACCATCTGGCTGCATCCCGCCGTCTCGCTGCGCTTCGTCTTCGACGAACCCGAGCAGCCCGAACTCAACCGGCACTGGATCGAGGAGCTCATGCGTTCCGCGAACAGCACCGGCGGGGTCCAACTCGTCGCCGAGGAGCTCGACACCACCCCGATCGAGACGATCCCGGAGCAACCGGTGCGCGTCGGCGTGGACGTCCAGCCCGTGGAGGACGGCGACTGACGGATCCCACGGCCCTCGAGAGACCGGCGGATCAGCCCTCGTCGACGTCTCCGCGTCGGCCGGACTTCCCGCCGAGCCATCCGCGCCGGCGGAATGCGACGTAGAACACGATGTCGAGCGCGAGCAGCGCGATGCCCACGGCGACCCAGCCGTACTCCCACTTGATGAGCGGCAGGTTCTTGAAGTTCATGCCGTACAGGCCCGCGGCGACGGTCGGAATCGCGAGCAGCGCCGCGAACGCCGAGATCGTGCGCATGTCCTGGTTCTGACGCGCGGCGACGTTGCTCTCGTGGCTGGAGACGACGGCGTCGAGTGCCTCGTGCTGGGCGGACGCGAGGCTCGCCACGCCCTCTGCGGCATGCTCGAGGTGCAGGAGATTCGGTTGGAGCGCCGGCTCGTCCGCGGCGAGCGCCTCGAGTTCCGACGTGCCCGCTCGAAGCGCCGCCGCGAGACCCGACGCGGCCCGATCGATCCTGCCGATGCGTTGCCGCAGCCGGTAGATGCGGCGGTAGTCCTCGCGCACTCGGCTGTCGAAGACCTCGGCCTCGACCTCGTCGAGATCCTGCTCGACCTCGGCACCGAGTTGGACGAAGTCGCGGACGACGGCGTCGAGGATGCGGTAGACGGCGGACAGCGGCGACGAGACCGCGTTCAGCGCGGGCGCATCGGGTTCGTCGGGTTCGTCGAGCACTGCCCCGATGTCGCGGATGTCCTCGTCGGGCCCGCGCTGCACGACGAGGAGTTCGTCGCCGTGCAGCACCATCGCGATGTCCGTGACGGCACGCGTGGATCCGTCGGCCGTCGGGTTGAGATCCCAGACGGTGAGGTACAGGTGACCGTCGAAGGTCTCGAACTTCGGATGCTGGCGTCCCTCGAGGAGGTCGGTCACGACGAGCGGGTGCAGCCCGAAACGGCGCCGCGCACGCTCCAGATCGTCCCGGCCCGGATTCACGAGGAGGACGGGCCGGAACTCGGGAGGCACGGCGTCCGCCAGGGGCCGTCCCAGGTCGAGGTCGTGGCTCACACGCTGTTGCGACCCGCGACCATCCGGATGATCCATCCGATCACGGCGATCGCGAGGAGGACCAACCCGACCCAGAGGAGGAAGTTGAGGGATTGCACGAGGCCACCGGTGATCGCCAGGATCACGGCGACGACGACGACGATGATCAGCAGGATGTTCATGGGAGACTCCCTTCGCCGGCCCCGGTCTGGGTGGGAGCGGGGCCATTCAGTGACGTAACAGTAGGCCGTCGGAATATTCGCCGTCGAGGGCTTGACAGGCGCGCCGCCCGCTCGGCGAGGATCTCGCTAGGCGAGGATCTTCTGCAGCGTCGTGCGCAGCTCCTCGCTGGTGTGGATCTCCTGGTCGAGGTTCGCCTGGAGGAGGCCGACCACCTCCGAGAGCCCCATGCTCTCGGCCGGAAGGATGAGCGACTCGTAGGCCGCGATCTCGTAGTGCTCGTTGCCGAGGGCGCAGGAGACGGCGACCTGATCACGCAGTTTGGCAGCGCTGCGCTCCAGCGTCGACGCCGCCTGCTTCGAGATGCCCTTCGTGCTCGGCGAGGGGGCCGTCGAGGACTTCAGGTCGGCGGCCGCGAACGCCTTCTGCAGATTGGCCAGTTGCTCCCTGGTCTCGTCGGCGTGGTGGCGGAACAGCTTCTTCACCTCTGCGCTCTTCGCAGCCTTCGTCAGCTCCTCGAGCGCGGCCAACGAGTCGTTCTCCATCGTCAGCGCCGTTCGCAGCTGGAAGTGAAACAGCTCCGTCGGCGTGTCGAGCGTCTGCTGGACCATTCGATCCTCCTTCACGTGTGGGCCGTCCATCTGGCGATGGGGCCGCTCCGGTCGTGTCCCGACCATGTTGGTCCAACGGCGTCGAGGGGGTGAAGGGGGTTGCCTCGATGGTGCTGCATATGCATCACCGGCTGGCTCCCGGCTCCTCGGCAGCCGAGTCCGCCGCGATGGAGTGCTCCTCGCCGAAATGTCAATCCCTTTCTGCGGAGTGCGGCCCCGCGTAGCTTCGAGATGCCGGCCCCGATGGCGTGGCCGGCCTGAACGAGGAGCACACCGATGAGAGACCCCGACCCTACGGAGTCGAACACGGACGACGAGCTCGACCGGGGGGTCGAAGCGGCGGAGCAGCATCAACAGGCTGAAGAGCACGCCGATCCCCACGAGCAGGTCGTCATCCGCGACCCCGAGACGGGTCGCACGAGCGAGGAGCCGGCACAATGAGTTCCGTACTCGATGAACCGACGCGCGACGAGCGCGCCTTCCGGTCGACCGGACTACCACCGATCGGACTGTGGTGGCCGATGCTCGAGCGCCCGCTCCGACGGGAGGTGCTGGAGAACGTCGATGCACCGCTGCGTGCCGTCGTCGTTCGCCGCATCTTCGAACTCTGCGAGCTCGACCCCGGCCGGGCGCCACGCCTCGGCGTCCGACTCGGCGACAATGAGCGCGCCTACATCGCCGGATGGATGCACTCGGTCGACTGGACCTGACACCTGATCGACCGGACCTGACGTCGTGGGCCTGACGCGTTCGTCGGAACCTGAGGGCCGCGTCAGGTGATCGCGGGCGGCCTCACTCGTCGGGGTGGGTTTCGCCCCGGTCGAAGCGATCACCGCCGTCGACGCTCGCAGCGAGTTCCGCTGCGACGCGGTCGAGTTCGCCCGCGGGAACGGTGAGCTGCGCGTCGCTGAGGCGTTGCGCGAGGGCCTGCCGGATGTCGTCGATGGAGTGGCGGCCGAGATCCGCGCGTGTCTGCGCGATGATGCCCTCCCACTTCGCACGGGTCGACGCATCGTTCTGGTCCATGATGGGTGCGTCCTGCACGCCGTCCGGGGCGGCGTCACTCCAGGCGTTGCCCCGCGAGTCCGGTTCGGAGTGCATTCCGGTGTCATTCGTCATGAGGCCACGCTGCCCTGACGGGCGGTGGGAGGGAAGGGGCTTGACATGAGTCCCGCGACCTCGGCGAACGGCATGGAGAGCGGAGTCGGCGCCCGGCGCTCCCGCCCGTCGCATCCTTCGCGATACAGCCCGCGCAGCCCGATCGCGCCCGAGTCGCGGTGACGCTCCCGTTGGCGCGCGGCACCGGTGCCCTCGAGGCGAATCCGCTCGAGTCCGTCGATCACGAGCTCGAGGTCTCCGGATGCCTCGAGCGAGGGGCGGATCCACTCGACGAGGCCGTCGGCCAGGGCCCACACGGTGCTCATCGTGCCGGAGAGCGGGTCGGGGAGCCGTGCGTCCGCCCCGCGGCGCCCGGCTTCCCAGAGCGCCGCGTCGACCAGTTCGGCCGGCGCGCAGGAGCCGGCGGCCCCCTGCGCGGAGGTGTCGACGATGGCACGGGTCAGGGCGGCTGCCATCACCGAGTCGTCGACCGAGAGCTGCGCGTCGAACACCCGCACCTCGACGGTCGGGAAACGCTCCGAGAGCCGGGCCGCCCATGCGATCGATCCCAGGTCGATGAGCGCTCCCATGTCCACCAGAAGCTGCGTGCGACGGCGATAGTCCGCGGCGTCGTCGAACACCGGCGGGCACCCGGCCGTCGGCATCCGTCGGAGGATGACGTTGCGCCAGCTCTCGAAGCCCGTGTCGCGGCCGTGCCAGAACGGTGAATCGCCGGTGATCGCGAGGAGGAACGGCAGCCAGTCGCGGGTGCCGTTCAACGCTCGGACTCGAGCATCCGGGTCGACGACCTCGACATGGACGTGCAGGCCGTTGACCTGGTGGTCGACGAGCATCTCGCCGAACTCGCTCGCGATGTGCCGGTACCGTTCGGTCGGCACGATCGCCGCGGCGCCGTCGACGTCAAACGGCGTGCCGCCGGCGAGGGGGATGACCGCGAGTTCGCGTGCCGCGTCACCGAGCGCCGTGCGGAACGCGAGGAGTTCCGTTCCGGCGGCCGCGACACCGGTCTGGATCGTCGTCGCGTACTCGAGTTGCGCCGCGAGGAACTCGCCGCCGATCTGCGGTGCCAGCTCCTCGCGTACGGAGAGCCGGTCCCTGATCTCACCCGCCAGGGACACCGGGACGAGGCGGTGAGGGTCCACCAGCATGAACTCCTCTTCGACTCCGAATCGCAGCATGGCCGTGTCCCTTCGCCGGGTGAGTCGAGTGTGACCGCGAACGACGGCGTGCTGGAAGGGGTTGACGGGTCCCCGGCCCGGTGTTAGCCGCTCGGCGCGGAGATCGGCGTCCCCTTCGCGGCTCCTCTCAACCCGCCTACGCCCCGTTCCCCCGGAGCGATTGATCCGGGCCTGGGGCCCGATCCTCCGACCTGCTGGAGGCCGGGTCCGAACCGGCGAGCACCTCGTCCAGCAGGCGGAACGCGTTCTCGACGGTGGCGTCGACGACGTCGGCCGGATCGCCCGCGAAGCGGAACTCCTCGACGACGGTGCGGTCGCCGACGGATGCCGCGATGAAGACCGTTCCCGGCGGGTTGCCCTCCACGGGGTCGGGGCCTCCCGCACCGGTCGCGGAGACGGCGATGCCGGCACCGAGGAGCCGCCTGACTCCCAGTGCCATCTCGACTGCGCACTTCGCCGTCACCACCGGCCCGGGAGTCACGCCGAGGACGTCGAACTTGACCCGGGAACTGTAGGCGACGACCCCGCCGGCGAACCAGTCCGATGCGTCGTCGGTCGCGGCCAGCGCCGCATCGATCGCACCGCCGGTCAGCGATTCGGCGACGGCGACCGTCGATGCCGACGACATCGCCCGGTCGCCGATGCGCTTCGCGAGCACCTCGATCCGCTCATCGTGCGGCGTCTGCGCGGCACCGGTCTCGTCGCTCACGGCATCCCCTGTTCGCCCTCGTCGAAGTTCGCCCTTCGCCCGTTCGCGCGCGGACGGGGCGTCGGTCGATCCCACGCTAGAGCGCGCCCGGCCCGACGAAGAAGGGGTTGACTTCGAGGGCGCGCGGGCGGGCTGTCAACCCCCTTTCGACTCGGGCCGATCGTTCATACGGTGAAGGTCACCGAGAACAGCAACAACGAAATCCCTACGACGATTGGAGGACGACCATGTCGCGATCCGAATCACTGATCGACCCGACCACGAAGCATCCCGCCGGCCCCTTTCCACGCCAGCAGCAGGACCCGCCCGGCCGCACCGAGGAGATGGCCCCGACGCCCGATCACGGGGAGGAGAGCTATCGCGGCGCGAACCGGCTGGTGGGGCGCAAGGCGCTGATCACCGGCGGCGACTCCGGCATCGGGAGGGCGGTCGCGATCGCGTTCGCCCGTGAGGGCGCCGACGTGGCGATCTCGTATCTCGAGAGCGAGGCGAGCGATGCCGAGGAGACGGCACGCTGGATCGAGGACGCCGGCCGCATGCCGCTCCTGCTCCCGGGCGATCTGCGGTCCGAAGCGCATTGCGAGCAGCTGATCGAGCGAGTGCGGTCGACCTTCGGCGGCCTCGACCTGCTCGTGCTGAACGCGGCGCACCAGCGCGACCGGGGCGGCATCGACGAGATCCCCACCGACGACTTCGAGACCGTCATGCGGGTGAACCTGTTCGCACCGGTCTTCCTGGCACGCGCAGCGGTGCCCCAGATGCAAGCCGGGGCGAGCATCATCACGACGACCTCGATCCAGGGGTTCGATCCCTCGTCCCGCCTCGTCGACTACGCGATGACGAAGGCCGCGCTGGTCGCGTTCACGAAGGCACTGGCCGAGGAGCTCGGGCCCCGAGGCATCCGCGTGAACGCCGTGGCGCCGGGCCCGATCTGGACTCCGCTGATCCCGGCGACCGGATGGCCCGACAAGCTGCCCGACTTCGGTCGCGACACGCCGCTCGGCCGGGCCGGCCAACCTGCGGAACTCGCGGGAGCGTACGTCTACCTCGCTTCGGAGGATGCGTCGTACGTCTCGGGCGCGATCGTGCCGGTCACGGGCGGACGCCCGCTGTAGAGCCCCGAACGGAGGTGGGACGCGGGGCGCGCGCGAGTCGTATCATTCGAGCATGGGCAAGCTCATCTACAGCACGTCCCTGCGCGAGTTCGACATCGACGACCGCGCCCTCGCCCACCTCCGCGTCGCGATCCTGACCAAGCTGCGCCGCTCAGAGAGCTTCGCGTTCACCTGGGAGCACGGGATCGAGCGCGGCAGCGGGCGAACGACGATGTGGATGAACCAGTCCATCCCCGTGCTGTTCGTCTTCAGCGGCAACCGGCCGCCGAAGCTCAACCGGATCTGGATCGAGGAGCTGATCCTCTCCGCCAGCAGCACCGCAGGGCTGCACCTCGTTCCGGAGCCCGAGGCGTCGGAGCCCTTCGAGCTCGACTGATCGCCCGACCGCCCGCCTTCACGTGTTCGTGAGGATCACGAGCCGCTGCGTCGCCCGGGTCATCGCGACGTACCGGTCGACCGCTCCCTCGATGCCGGTGCCGAACGACTCGGGGTCGATGAGCACCACGAGGTCGAACTCGAGGCCCTTCGCGAGCTCGGGCGTCAGGGACCTGACGCGCGCGGAACGACCGGATGCATTCGTACCACTGCCGCTCGCTGCGCTGCCTGCGATCACGCACGCGGTGCCCTCGGCGTGCTCGGCGAGCCATGCCTCGAGGATCCCGTCGAGCTCTGCGACCGCGCCATGGGCGACCGGGATGCCGCTGCTGCGCACCGACGTCGGCACGTTGGCATCGGGAATCGCCGCCCTGATGACGGGCTCCGCCTCGGCCATGACCTCCTCCGGAGTGCGGTAGTTGATCGTGAGGTGCGCGAGCGCGACGTGCTCGAGCCCGATGCGCGCGAGGCGCTCCTGCCAGGACTCGGTGAACCCGTGCCTCGCCTGGGCGCGGTCGCCGACGATGGTGAGGCTCCGCGACGGGCAGCGTGCGAGCACCATCCGCCACTCGGCATCCGTCAGCTCCTGTGCCTCGTCGACGACGATGTGGGCGAACGGCCCGACGAGTTCGTCGGCGCCGCGGCTCGGCAGTTCGGCCTCGTCGATCAACGAGTACTGCACGTCCTGACCGCGCAGCATCGTCATGACGCCCTCGCCGTCGTCGTGCACCTGCGCCTCGAGCAGGTTGTCGATGACGCGCGACATCTCCTCGCGCTGGGCGGCGGCGGCAGCCTCGCGCCGTCGGCGGTCGCGGGATGCCTCGGGGTCGCCGATGCGCTGCCGTGCCGCGTCGAGGTAGGGGAGGTCGGCGACGGTCCACGCACGGGGGTCGGGCCGCTGCAGCAGCCGCACCTCGTCGTCGGCGAGCCAGGGGGCGCATCGCCGGAGGTACGCGGGCACCGACCACAGATCGGCGACGACCCCGGCCGGATCGAGCACGGGCCAGGCGCGGTTGAAGGTCGTGCGGAGTTCTCGACTGTCGGCGAGGGCGGCGCGGAGCGCCTCGGGCTCGACGTCCTCGTCATGCTGTTCGGCCAGGATGCTCAGCAGCTCCTCCCAGACCTCGAGGCGGGCCTCGTTGTGCGGGGTGCCGGGCTCGGGAGCGTCGAATGCCTCGGCCCAGTCGTCGGCGTCGACCGACACGTCGGCCCATGGCGTCTCGATCGTCATGCCGGCGCGAGGCGGACGCTCGTAGTATCCGACCGCACGCTCGACGGCCTGCACGAGATCGCCCGAGGACTTCGCCCCGGCGACTGCCGGATCGGGCTCGGCTGCAGCGGCGGCGCCCTCCGGGACGAGGTCGCGGAGGGTGCAGGTCGCGACGCCCTCCTCGCCCAGCCCGGGGAGGATGTCGGCGACGTAGTCGAGGTAGGGCTGGTGCGGGCCGATGAACAGCACCCCGCCGCGACGGTGCCCGAGGCGCGGATCGGAGTAGAGCAGGTACGCCGTGCGGTGCAGCGCGACGACGGTCTTGCCGGTGCCGGGTCCGCCGTCGACGACGAGGGCGCCGCGGGAGCCGGCGCGGACGATCGCGTCCTGGTCGGCCTGGATGGTGCCGAGCACGTCCTGCATCCGGGCCGAGCGGGAGCTGCCGAGGCTCGCGATGAACGCCGACTGCTCGTCGAGCGCGGCATGCCCGTCGAGCGCGTCGGGCGTGAACACCTCGTCCCAGTAGTCGGTGACACGGCCGCGGGTCCAGCGATATCTGCGGCGGCTCGTCAGGCCCATGGGATCGCCGTGCGTCGCCCCGAAGAAGGGTTCCGCGGCGGGGGAGCGCCAGTCGACGAGCAGCCGGCGCCCGTCGGGCGCGGTGAGGCCGAGCCGCCCGATGTACACGGGCTCGCCGCCGTCGGCGGCGACGATCCGGCCGAGGCAGAGGTCGAGGCCGAAGCGGCGCAGGGTCCGCAGCCGGCCCGTGAGACGGTGGATCTCGAGGTCGCGATCGAGCGCGGCCTGGCCGCTCCCGCCGGGCGCCCTCCGCTCGACCGCGAGACGGTCGGAGACCTCGGCGATGGAGTGCCGGAGGGCCTCGGCGATGGCGGCGAACTGCGCCTCGTCGTCCGCGATGAGCGACGGGGCGGCCTTGGCGGCGAGGGAATCGGGAAGGTCGAACACGTGCGAAGTCAGTGCAGCTCCTCTGCGTCGTGAGCGGATGTCTCCGGCTCGGCCGACCAGTATGCGCCGCCGAAGGGGCCTTGCCGCAAGCCCCCCTCCCCGCGATATCCTGAGAGTGGAGAGCATGGGTGCTCTCCTTCGTCGTTTCTCCGCCTGTTCCGCGGGCTGTTCCGCCGGTGTTCGCGGTCATCCAGCTCCTTTCACCCGGATTGGGTGATGACCGCGGCTCCCCCCGGTCATAGGTTGTGCTCGCGTGCCGGTCTCCACGGCACGCGGATCGGAGTCCTCATGTGGTGGACGAAGAAGCGCTCGCCTGCGGTGACCGCGGCGTCGGCACCGCCGTCGGCGACCGCCCCGCCCGAAGCGGTCCTCGTGCGCGACGAGCACCGCAACGCGTTCATCCTCATGGGCATCGGCGGTGGCACGGTCGCGATCTTCGGCCTCGCCGCGATCTCGGGCATCTTCGCCCCGGTCTTCCTCGCCTTCGTGCTCACGATCTGCGTGCACCCCCTGCGGCTCTGGCTCGAGGCTCGCGGAGTGCCCCGGGGTATCGCGACAGGGTCGGTGATCCTCGCGGTGACGCTGCTCCTCGTCGGCCTCGGGTACTTGATCCTCATCGCCATCGGCCAGTTCGGCACGCTGCTGGCCGACTTCAGCGACGAGATCGCGGCGTTCGGCAAGTCCGTCGCGGCCTGGCTGAACTCGATCGGCATCGACTCCACCGAGGTGAGCACCATTGCGGCCGGCTTCGACCCGTCGTCGCTGCTCGGGTTCCTCGGCGGGATCGTCGGCGGACTCACCGGGTGGGTGACGGGCCTCGTGATCATCTTCACGATGCTGCTGCTCATGGCCATGGACGCGGCGTTCCTGCCGCACCTGCACCGCCAGCTGCAGCCGGTCCGCCCGCTCATCGTCTCGGGGTTCGTGAACTACGGCGACAACATCCGCCGCTACATGGTCGTGACCACGGTCCTCGGCCTCGCCCAGGGCGTCGTCAACTGGATCGCCCTGCTCATCCTCCAGGTGCCCGGCGCATTCATCTGGGGACTGCTGGCCTTCATCTGCTCGTTCATCCCGAACATCGGCTACTTCCTCGCGATCATCCCGCCGATCATCTTCGGCGCGCTCGTCGGCGGATGGCCCACGGTCATCGCCGTCATCATCGTCTACGGCGTGATCAACGCCGTCATCCAATCGATCATCCAGCCGCGCGTCGTCGGCAAGGCGGTGAGCCTCAGCCAGACGATCACGTTCTTCTCGGTGCTGTTCTGGGCCGTCGTGATCGGACCGATCGGTGCGATCCTCGCCATCCCGCTCACCCTGCTCGTGCGCCTCCTCCTCGTGGACTCGAACCCCTCGATGGGATGGATCCGGCCCATGCTCGGCGAGCTCGACGAGACGAAGCAGATCATGGCCGATTCCGACGCCGAGACCAAGGCCGCGCGCCAGGAGCGGAAGGCCGCGAAAGCGGCGAATCATCCGTTGTAGGTGATGCGGCGGGGGCCCTGCCGCGATTGTCTGTCAGAACGATGCTGCGCCGACGAGCAGAGGGGGAGGACGTCTCATGGACTACACCGACCGGCTGCGACGCCTGGCGATCAACGACGAACGGCTCGCCGAGACGGAGACCGGCGAGGTCGTCGCCGGAGCAGGCCGACTCGACCCCAAGTCGCTGGCGCTCGCGAGGATCGCCGCACTCGTCTCGATCGGCGGCGCAGAGCCGTCCTTCGGGGCGCAGGTCGACGCGGCGATCAGTGCCGGCACGACGGCGACGCAGATCGTGGACGTGCTGGTCGGCGTCATCCCCATCGTCGGGCTTCCGAGGGTCGTGGCAGCCGCGCCCAAGGTCGCCCTGGCGCTCGGGCACGACCTCGAGGTCGATGTCGACGAACTCGGAGCGGCCGAGCCGCGCTAGGCACCGGGCTCGGCGTTCGGGACCGTCGGCTCAGAGCCCCGAACCGAGCAGCCCGAGCTGCGTTGCACGCTCGACCGCATCGCTCCGTGCGGAGACGCCGAGCTTGCGATAGATCGATCCGAGCTCGGAGCTCACGGTGTTGCGCGAGACGAAGAGCCGCTCCCCGATCTCCCGGACGGAGAGGTGCGTCTGCAGGTACGGCAGGAGTCGCAGCTCCGCCGGGGTCAGCGGCGGGCCGCCGCCGTCGCCCTGCTGCTCGCTCATCGTCACGAGGCGCCGGAACTCCTCGACCTGCCGAGTGAGGGCGCCGAGCCCGGGCCTGCGGAGGAGGATGTCGTCGATCTCGCGCAGCAGGTGGTGCGCGGTCGCGTGATCGGCGACGGCCCAATAGACCTTGGCGAGCTGCAGCCGCGCCCGGACCGCGAGGTAGGGGAGCGCCTCGGTGCAGGCGGGGCGTGCGCGCATCGCACGAGTGAGTTCCCGGCGCACGGCGGCGAGGTCGCCGTGGTGGAGCGCGAGGCGTGCCGCCTGCGTGAACGCGAGCACCGCCGTCGCGTAGTCGTACATGTGCCGCTCGTCGATCGCCTCCAGTGACGCGGTGACGTGCGCCTCCGCCTCGTCCCATCGCCCGTCGTCCATCGACAGCAGCGCGAGCTCGGCCGCACAGGCGACGAGTCCCTCGGCGTTGCCCGTCGCCGAGGCGATCGCCGCGCCTTCGCTGAGCGCCGTCACGGCGCCAGGGACGTCGCCGACGAGCAACCTCGCCTCGCCGAGCAGCTGGAGGGCCTGATCCCGCCACGGGCTCCAGCTCGGCTCGGCCGCGCACGCGAGCTCCGCGTCGGCGAGCGCCTGCTCGGGGCCGGCGGCGCACATCGCCGATCGCAGCATCGCGCGGGCCGAGTCGAACGACGCCGAGCCGTCATCGGGCACGCCGTCGTACGAGATGTTCTCGAGCATCGACGCCCACCGTGCGGCCTCCGTGGACTGACCCGAGAGCGCCATGACCCATCCCGCGAGCACGGCGAGCGGGGGGTACGCCTCGATCGCCGGATCCCCGATCTCCCTCATCCATCGCTGCACGGTGGCGAGCTGCCCGGACTGATAGCTCGGCAGCGCCGTCGCGGCGACGAGACGTGCGGTTCGCGCGCGCTCGGCCGGCTGGTCGAGCAGCAGTTCGATCGCCATGGCCGTCGAGCCCTGCGCTTCGAACCAGCTCGCTGCCCGGCTCTGGAGTTCGGGCACGGCCTGCGATTCGAGGCGCCGGAGCTCGCCGAGCAGGAACTCGCGGTAGAGGGCGTGGTACCGGTACCAGCCGCGGCTGCGGTCGAGCGGCACGATGAACACGTTCGAGGCATCCAGTTCGGCGAGCACGAGCTGGGCGTCGTGGGTGCCGAGGATCGCATCGCAGAGCGGAGCAGAAAGGGTGTCGAGCACCGACGTGCGCCGGAGGAAGCGCTGGTGATGCTCGGGCAGGTTGACGAGGGACTCCCGGTACAGGTAGTCGGCGACATAGCGATCGTCGCCCGAGACGGTCGCCGGCGGCCGGTCGCCGTCGCCGGCGATCGCGGCGGCGAGCACGACGCCGACCGGCCAGCCCTCGGTGCGTTCGACGAGCTCGAGTGCATCGTCGGCCGAGAGCGGCACCTGCGTGTTCGCGAAGATCGCCTGGACGCCGACGGCATCGAGGGCGAGCTCATCGGCCGTGATCTCGAACGCATCCCCTTCGGCGCGCGCTCGAGCGATGTGCCAGGGTTCGCCGCGACTCGCGACGACGAGTTGCGAGCCGGCGGGGATGCCGGCGAAGACGACGCTGAGCACGTCGCGGCAGGCTGGATCACGCAGCTCCTGCAGGTCGTCGAGCACCAGCACGAACGGCGCCGGGGCACGGCGCAACGCGGCGGCGAGCAGCGGTGCCTCGCGGCCGAGCAGGGCGACGCCATGCCCGGTCACCGGGAGCGGCCCGCGCGCGCGACCGGCCTGGATGCGCGCCACGGCAGCAGCGAGGAGCGTCAGCAGTGCGGCCGGATCGTCGTCGTAGCGGTCGAGCGACACCCAGGCGACGGGGCGGCGCTCGCTCCGCGTCCATTCGGCGAGCAGGCTCGACTTGCCGTACCCGGCGGGGGCGGTGACCCCGACGAATCGGCGACCGCTCGAGCGGGCCGCCTCGATCTGCGGGGCGCGACTGACGTAGCCCTGGGCCGGCGGCTCCGGGGCTGAAAGTTTGGCGTCGAGCAGTTGCTGATCGAGCTCGACTCCCGGCGTCTCCGCCGACGGGGCATCACCGCGCACGGTCGAAGCATATTGACCGGTCGGCCGCGCAACAACGCCCCGATGTGGGTGTGTCGAGATGAGACCTGCGACGACGGATGCCCCGTGCTCCGCCGTTCACCCGCGAATCGGCAATCACGCGATGTGAATGATGCCCCGCGCTGCGATCAGGGCCACGCTGACGATTGTTCATTCGAATCGCCGGCCGACGATCACGCCGACGGCGCCGAGCAGGAGGGCACACGATCATGAGCACTGTTCCACAGCAGAGCGGGTGGATCGGATGGATCGGCTTCGCGGCCATCATCCTCATCCTCAACGGTGCGTTCAGCGCATTGCAGGCGTTCGTCGCGCTGCTCGGCTCCAACACGTACTACACGGTCACCGAAGAGGGACTCTTCCTCTTCGACATCACGGGCTGGGGATGGTGGAACCTCATCATCGGCCTGCTGCTCGTGCTCACCGGTGTCGCCCTGCTCTCGGGTGCGACCTGGGCGAGGGTCGTCGCGATCATCGTGGTCTCCCTGAGCGCGCTCGGGCAACTGCTCCTCATCCCGGCGCAGCCGTGGTGGTCGATCATCGTCATCGGCGTCGACATCCTCGTCATCTACGCGATCACCGCCCACGGCCGGGAGCTCGCGCAGGCCGACGGCTAGTCGCTGCCGACCTCGAGACTGCCGCAGGCACTGGAACCGGGGGGTCCAGTGCCTGCGGCCATGTTCGGCCGTGCCGCGGACTGCGCGGTGGCGGCGCTCAGCGAGCGGCCGGCACCGCCTCCGCGGCATCCGTCGGCGCACCCTCGCGGCGAGCCGCGGCATCCGCGCCCTTCGGCCGGATCAGCACGATCGCCAGCACGCAGCCGACGAGCATCGCGACGCCGGCGGCGACGAACGCGGCCGAGTAACCGCTCACGAACGCGTCGAGCTGACTCGCGGCGCCCGTGACGACGACACCGCCGGCGGCGGCCGCGTAGGCCGTGGTGAAGATCGACAGCCCGAGTGAGCCGCCGATCTGCATCGCCGCGTTCACGGTCGCGCTCGCCGCTCCGGCGTCATGACCGGCGACACCCGCGAGTGCGAGGTTCTGCATGGGCACGAAGAGCATCGCCATGCCGATGCCGAGCAGCACGAGCGCGGGCAGCACCTGCACGAGGTAGTCGCCGCCCACGGTGATGAGGCTGAGCAGGAAGAGCCCGCTCGCCGCGACCAGGGGGCCCGCGATCATGAGCGGTCGGGCGCCGAACCTCGACAAGAACCGGGTCGCGAGCGGCGCGACGAGCGCGATCACGATCGTCAGCGGCAGGCTCGCGAGACCGGCCTGCAGCGGTGAGAAGCCGAGCACGATCTGCAAGTGGAACGTCAGGTAGACGGTGGCGCCGATCATCACGCTGCCGGCGATCGCCTGCAGCAGGAACGCGCCGCCGCGCACGCGGTCGAGCACGATGCGCAGCGGCAGCAGCGGCTGGGCCACGCGCGACTCGACCCAGACGAAGAGCGCCAGCAGGGCGATGCCGGCAGCGATGAAGCCGATGGTGCCGATCGAGACCCAGCTCTCCTCGGCGAGCGTGAAGCCGAAGACGAGGGAGGCGAGGCCGAGCGCGACGGTCACGACACCGAGCCAGTCGTAGCGGTTGTCGCCCTCCGCCCGGCTCTCGGCGACGAGCACGGCGCCGGCGACGATTCCCACGATCACGATGGGCACGTTGACGAGCAGGCACCACCGCCAGTCGACGAACTCGGTGAGCAGGCCGCCGAGCACGAGGCCGACGCCGGCACCGGCGCCCGCTACCGAGCCGAACACCGCGAACGCAGTGTTGCGCTCGCGCCCGCCCGGGAAGGTCACGGTGAGCAGTGCGAGTGCCGCAGGCGCCATCATGGCGGCGAACGCGCCCTGCAGGCCGCGGGCCAGGATCAGCTCGCCGCCGCTCTGGGCGATGCCGCCGACGACGGAGGCCGCCCCGAATCCGGCCATGCCGACGAGGTAGGTGCGCTTGCGGCCCCAATAGTCGGCGATCCGGCCGCCGAGCAGGAGCAGTGCGCCGAACGCGAGGGCATAGGCGGTGACGACCCATTGACGTTCGGAGTCGCTGAGCCCGAGGGCGATCTGCGCCTGCGGGAGCGCGATGTTGACGATCGTGCCGTCGAGCACGACGACGAGTTGCGTCATCGCGAGGATCACGAGGACCCACCAGCGCCGGGAGGAGGAATTGGACATGGGCGTAGCCGAACCTTTCGGAGGAGAACGCGTGAATTCCGGGGTTTCCAGCCCGGATCGTTGCGCACTCTTCAGCGGCTCGACCACGCCAACCTCGGGGTTGGCCAGACGTCGAGGATATCAGTCGTCCCGTTGCAGCTGCCCCGAGCGCGCAGCCCAGCAGCGCCATAGGCTGGTGCCATGCAGAGGGAGACCGAGGGCTTCGGCGTCGCCGTCGCGCAGTTCGCGCCGAACGACGACGCGGCGCGCAATCGCAGCGAGATCGAGCGACTCGCCGCGCTCGCCGCAGGGCGCGGAGCAGGTCTCGTGGTCTTTCCCGAGTACTCGAGCCACTTCACGCCCGAACCGGGCGAAGGATGGCTCGCTGCGGCCGAATCGCTCGACGGCGCGTTCACGGCCCACCTCGCCGCGGTCGCCGATCGGCTCGGCGTGCACCTCGTCGCCGGCATGATCGAGCGGCTCGACCGCGACGGCGACGCCGCCGACGACCGACGCGTCGCGAACACCGTCGTCGCCGTCGCGCCCGGCGCCGGCATCGTCGCCACGTACCGCAAGCTGCACCTCTACGACGCGTTCGGGCAGCGGGAGTCGGCGTGGGTCGCCCCGGGAGCACTCGAGGCGCCCGAGATCTTCGAGGCCGGCGGCCTCCGCTTCGGCCTGCAGACCTGCTACGACGCGAGGTTCCCCGAGGTCACCCGTCGCATCGTCGATGCCGGCGCCGACGTCGTGTGCATGCCGGCCGAATGGGTGCGCGGTCCGTTGAAGGAGTCGCACTGGAGGGTGCTCACGACCGCGCGCGCGCTCGAGAACACGATCTACGTCGCCGCCGCCGACCACGCCCCGCCGATCGGCGCGGGCAACAGCATGGTCGTCGATCCCATGGGCGTCGAGCTGGTCACCATCGGCGACACGACGGATGTCGCGGTCACCTGGGTCTCGAAGGCACGCATCGACGCCGTCCGCACGGTCAACCCGGCGCTTGCACTGCGTCGCTTCACCGTCACCTCGCGCTGAGCCCGGCGAGGCGAGCGGAGGCCTCCTCGAGCACCTCGCGCCGCTTGCAGAACGCGAATCGGACGAGGCTGCGGGAGTCGCGGTGGCGATCGGGGTGCACGAACGCCGTGACGGGGACGCCGACCACGCCGGCGAGCCCTGGCAGCGCCCGGCAGAGCTCGGCGCCGTCGGTGTACCCGAGCGACGCGGCATCCGCGATCACGAAGTACCCGGCCTGCGGAAGCGAGAGGGCGAAGCCCGCCGCCTCGAGGCCGGAGGCGAGGAGGTCGCGCTTGGCCGCGAGAGCGGCCGCGGCATCGGTGAAGAAGGCGTCGGGCAGCCCGAGGCCGGTCGCGATGGCCGGCTGGAACGGTGCGCCGTTGACGTAGGTCAGGTACTGCTTCACGGCGAGCACGGCGGTCACGAGCGGCGCAGGCGCGGTGAGCCAGCCGACCTTCCACCCGGTCGTCGAGAAGGTCTTGCCGCCCGACGAGATCGAGATCGTGCGCTCGCGAGCTCCCGGCAGGGTCGCGATCGGGATGTGCGTCGCGCCGAACACGAGGTGCTCGTACACCTCGTCGGTGACGATCAGCGCGTCGTGCCGTTCAGCGAGCTCGACGACGAGCGCGAGGGTCTCGGCATCGAGCACGGCGCCCGTCGGGTTGTGCGGCGAGTTCACGAGGATCACGCGGGTGCGGTCGGTCACGGCCGCCCGTAGCTCGCCGTGGTCGGGCCGCCAGCCGCTGACGGCGCTGGACCCCGGCTCGCTCGCCAGCGGTTCGCGAGACCAGCGCAGCGGCACGGTGCGATGCACTCCGCCGGCGCGGGCGATGATCGCCGCGTACGCGTCGTAGTACGGCTCGAAGGTCACGACCTCGTCGCCGGTGTCGACGAATGCGAGCAGGGTGGCCGCGAGGGCCTCGGTGGCGCCCGCCGTCACGAGCACCTCGGATGCCGCGTCGACTTCGATGCCGTACCAACGGCGCTGATGCGCGGCGATCGCCTCGCGCAGCACCGGCATGCCGGGTCCGGGCGGGTACTGGTTCACGCCGTCGGCGATGGCCTGCCGCGCCGCCTCGAGCACCTCGGCCGGGCCGTCTTCGTCGGGGAAGCCCTGCCCGAGGTTGATCGCGCCCGTGCGCGACGCGAGCGCGCTCATCTCGGCGAAGATCGTGGGGGCGATCGAGCCGTCGGCGGCGAGGAGGCCGGCGCCGGCCGCGGTGCGCTGCCAGGGCGCACGGCCCGGCGCGGGGGAGTAATCGCTCACGTTCTCACCGTACGCGAGGGTAGCGCCGCTACGCTGGCGCAGGCAGCGAAGCTCCCGGCGACGGCATTCGGAGAAATCCCGGCGCGGGGATAGCAGAGTCATAGACTCCGCCGATCGGGCACACAGCTTGCTTCGGGATGCTGGCATCGCTTGGAAGGAGCACACCATGACCGACACCACGAACGGAGCCGCGGGGGAGCCCCGCGAGGACGACGTCATTCCGACGCCCGCGGCCGCCGAGAGCGCTGCCCCCGTCACCCCTGAGACTTCCGCCGCAGCGACCGAGACCGCGTCGCTGAGCGAGACCCCTGCGCCCGAGGCCGAGTCGACGGATGCCCCGGCGCCCGTGGCACCCGCGACCCCGGCCGCCCCCGCGGCGCCGGCAGCGGCAGCGCCCGCCGCCGCCGCACCCGTCGCAGCCCCTGCGGCCGCGGCGCCTGCCGCTGCACCCGCTGCACCCGCGGCCCCGACTCCGGCCCCGGCTCCCGCCGCGACCGGTACCGTCTACGAGCCCGGGCAGGAACCCCAGCCGTACAGCGCCCCGCAGTACACGAAGCAGCCGACCCAGCCGACCCAGCCCGTGGCCGCGGCATCCGCAGCCCCCGCGCAGCCCGGCCAGGTGCCGCCTGCCTTCGGCGGCCCCGCCGCGCCCCAGAACCAGACGCAGCCGACGGTGCCGCTCAACGGCGTCCCGGCCGCGGGCACCGCTCCCGCAGCGCCCAAGCAGCGTCGCGTCGGACTCGGCGTCGCCGCCGCGATCGTTGCCGCCGCGCTCATCGGCGGCGCATCGGGCGCCGGCATCAACGCCCTGCTCGCGAACGACAATGGTGCGCCGACGAGCGATGCCGCGAACTCCGCGCAGAACATCGTCGTCAACGACACCGACTCGGTCAACCAGATCACCGCCGTGGCAGCGAAGGCGAGCCCGAGCGTCGTGACGATCTCGGTCTCCGGCGGCCAGGCCGGCGGAACCGGCTCCGGCATCATCCTCTCCGACGACGGCTACGTGCTGACGAACACCCACGTCGTCACGCTCGACGGCGCGACGGGCGACCCGACCATCCAGGTCAAGACGAACGACGGCCACCTCTACACGGCCGAGCTCGTCGGCACCGACCCGCTCTCCGACCTCGCGGTCATCAAGCTGGTCGACGCCTCGGGCCTGACGCCCCTCGAGTTCGCCGACTCCGACAAGCTCAACGTCGGCGACACGGCGATCGCGATCGGTGCACCGCTCGGCCTCTCGGGCACCGTCACCAACGGCATCGTCAGCGCGCTCAACCGCTCCATCGACGTGGCCTCCTCGGCCGCGCCGACGACCCCCGACGACTCGCAGAGCGACGGCGGCGACCAGGGCGGCGAAGGCGGCGACGGCTCCGACAGCCCGTTCGACTTCTTCTTCGACCTGCCCGACCCCGAGGGCGGCGAGACCCCGCAGCAGCCGAGCGCTTCGGCCGGCCAGGTGTCGCTCCCGGTCATCCAGACGGATGCCGCGATCAACCCGGGCAACTCCGGCGGCGCGCTCGTCGACTCCGACGGCAAGCTCATCGGCGTGAACGTCGCGATCCTCTCCACGGGCGGCGCGGCCCAGGGCGAGACCGCCGGCAACATCGGCGTCGGCTTCGCCGTGCCGTCGAACCTGGCCAAGCGCATCGCCGAGGAGATCATCGAGAACGGCGCGGCCACGCACGGCCTGCTCGGCGCCACGGTGACCTCGGCCGAGGCCGAGGGGTCGAGCGACACCGTCGGTGCGCTCATCTCCGAGGCACCCGAGGGCGGTGCAGCCGCAGCCGCAGGTCTGCAGAAGGGTGATGTCGTCACCGAGTTCAACGGCGTGCCGATCACGGACCAGACCGATCTCACCGCGCAGGTCCGGGCGCTGCCCGGCGGTGCGAAGGCCGAACTGACCTTCACGCGCGACGGCGAGTCGCAGACGGTCACCGTGACCCTCGGAACGTTCGAGGGCTGATCGACCGATCGATCGACCGGCGGGTCCGGGTCCGAGCGGACCCGGGCCCGCTCTCGTGCGCCCACGGTCGCTCGAAGGCGCTGCTGCTAGGCTCGATCGACCCGAGCGACGAGTGAGGAACATGCCCGAGAACCACCCTGAAGCGATGCCCGCATCGCTCCTCGGCGTCTCCTACGTCATGCCGGTGCTGAACGATGCCTCGCACGTTCGAGCCGCCGTCGAGTCGATCCTCGCGCAGGACTACTCGGGGCCCGTCGAGGTGCTCATCGCCCTCGGGCCGTCGATCGACGGAACGAACGAGCTCGTCGCCGATCTGGCGGCTCGTGACGACCGCGTGCGCGTGCTCGAGAACGAGGTGGGCTCGACGCCCGCCGGGCTCAACATCGGCATCCGTGCGGCGCAGTACCCCGTCGTCGTGCGGGTCGACTCGCATTCGATGCTTCCCACCGACTACGCACGCATCGCGGTCGACGAACTCGAACGCACGGGCGCCGACAACGTCGGCGGCATCATGGACGCCCGCGGCGAGACCGCCTTCGAGCAGGCCGTCGCCCTCGCCTACACGACCAAGGTGGGGCTCGGCGGCTCCGCGTTCCACGTCGGCGGCTCGGCGGGCCCGGCCGACACCGTGTACCTCGGGGTGTTCCGCCGCGACGCGCTCCTGCGCGTGGGCCTCTTCGACGAGACCATCAAGCGCGGCCAGGACTGGGAGCTGAACCGGCGCCTGCGCGAGACCGGCGGCGTCGTCTGGTTCACCCCGCGGCTCGGCGTCACCTACCGGCCTCGTTCATCGCTCGATCGCCTCGCCCGCCAGATGTTCTCCACCGGACTCTGGCGCGGTGAACTCGCACGCCGGTTCCCGTCGGCGAACGGCATCCGCTACTTCGTGCCGCCCCTCATGGTGCTCGGCGTCGCGATCGGGCTCCTCGTCGGCATCGCCGGCCTCGTGCAGGCCGCGCTCGGTGCGGCGCCGTGGCTGCTCCTCGGCTTCGTCGTGCCCGTCGTGTACCTGCTCTTCGTGGTCGCGGCCACGCTCGTGTACGCCAGCAGGCGCGGTGCACGCACCGCGGCGTGGTTTCTCGTAGTGTTGCCCTGCATACACGTCTCGTGGGGGGTGGGCTTCGTGCCCGGATACCTCTCGCTGACGAGCAACATCGCCAGGCACACGGGAAGGTGACGCGGATGTCGCAGACCGGTCCGGTCACCACGAGACCCACGTCGATCGCGGAGCTCCGCGAGGTGACCCAGCCGCCCGAGGTGCGCGGTCGTCGCAACGCCGAGCACTGGACGGCGTCGCTGTACCTCCGCAACCTCTCGCCGTACCTCACGTGGATGCTGCTGAAGACCTCGATCTCGGCCAACGGCGTGACGGGGCTCATGATCCTCGTCGGGTGGTCGACGGCCGCGGCGCTGCTCATCCCCGGCATCTGGGGCGCACTGCTCGCGGTGGTGCTCGGCCAGCTGCAGATGCTCGTCGACTGCTGCGACGGCGAGGTCGCTCGCTGGCGCCGCACGTCGTCGCCCGCCGGCGTCTTCCTCGACAAGGTCGGGCACTACTCGACCGAGGCGCTCATCCCGCTCGCACTCGGCATCCGCGCCGCCGCCTATCCGCTGGAGTTCCCCGCCGACTTCCTCTGGACCACGATCGCCGCGCTCCTCGCGCTCGTCATCGTGCTCAACAAGGCGCTGAACGACATGGTGCACGTCGCCCGCGCGAACGCCGGTCTCGCCAAGCTCGCCGACACGCACGGCGAGACGGCCCCGCGCGGCGGCCTCGTCGCGAAGCTCCGCAAGGTGGCGCGATTCCTGCCGTTCCACCGCCTGTACCACTCGGTGGAGCTCACGCTCATCGCCTTCGCGGCGGCGCTCGTCGGACTCGTCGCGGGGCAACCGATCACCGACCGCATCGTGCTCGCGGTGCTCCTGCCGCTCGCCGTGCTCTCCGTGATCGGGCATTTCGTCGCGATCATGGCCTCCCGTCGTGTCCGGTCCTGAGCGGGCGGACGGCGCGGCACCTCCCCGTGTCGGCGTGGTCGTGCTCACGATGGGCAAGCGGCCCGACGATCTCGCGCGGGGCATCCGGAGCATCCTGGGCCAACGGGGCGTCGTCACCGATGTCGTGTGCGTCGGCAACGGCTGGGATCCGGCGACCGCGCAGCCGCCGCTCCCGCCCGAAGTGACGACGCTGCACCTGCCCGAGAACCTCGGCATCCCCGCCGGCCGCAACCGCGGCGTACCGCTCGTGACGGGCGAAGCGATCTTCTTCCTCGACGACGACGCCTTCCTGCCGAGCGACACCTTCCTCGCCGACGGATGCCGCATGCTCGCCGAGCGGCCCGAGATCGGCCTCATCCAGCCCCGGGTCGTCGACCCGACCGGCCGGGTCTCTCCCCGCCGCTGGATCCCGCGCATCCGCAAGGGCGAACCGTCGCACTCGAGCAACGTCTTCTCGTGCTGGGAGGGCGCCGTGCTCATGCCTCGCGCGGTCTTCGACGCGACCGGCGGCTGGGCCGACCCGTTCTTCTACGCGCACGAGGGCATCGAGCTGGCCTGGCGGGTGTGGGACACCGGGCATGTCGCGTGGTACGCCGGGGAGCTCGAGGCGGGGCATCCGGTCATCGACCCTGCACGGCACGCGTACTACTACCGGCTGAACGCCAGGAATCGCGTCTGGCTCGCGCGGCGGAATCTCCCCGCCGTGCTCGTGCCGTTCTACGTCGGCTCGTGGACGGCGATCCAGGTGCTGCGCTGGGCGCGACAGCCCGCGGCGCTCAAGGCCTGGTTCGCCGGATGGCGCGCCGGGTGGCGTGAGCACCCGGGGGAGCGGCGGCCGATGCGCTGGCGCACGATCTGGCGCATGACCCTCGCCGGGCGCCCTCCCGTGGTGTGACGCGGTAACGATCGGCTCTCAGTGCCGGCGCAGCGCCGGCAACGGGGCATCCGCTCAGCCCGACCTCGCTACCCTTGGACAGTGGGATTGAGGAAAGACGCGCGACGCGCCGTCAAGCTGGCCAAGGACATCATGTGGTCCAGGCGTGCACAGCGATCGCTCGGCGTGAAGCTCGCCGAGCAGGAGCCGCTGCAGCCGCACCGCTTCCGCGTCGGCGTCTACTTCGCCGACGGAAAGGTCAACCTCTACCAGCTGCGGCAGTGGTACGCCCCGCTCGCCGAACTCGCCGAGCGCCACCCGGTGCTCATCCTGAGCCGCGCATCAGGTGCAGCGCTCGCGCTGCTCGACGAGTCGCCGGTTCCCGTCGCCTACGTGCGCCGTGTCGCCGACCTCGAGCGCGTGATCGCCGAGCAAGATCTGCACGTCGTCTTCTACGTGAACCAGAACGCCAAGAACTTCCAGATGATGCGCTACGGCCGCCGCTGGCACGTGTTCATCAACCACGGCGAGTCCGACAAGATGTACATGACGACGAACCAGTTCAAGGCCTACGACTACTCCCTGATCGCGGGCGACGCGGCCCGGGCACGGCTCGAGAAGGTGCTCTGGGACTACGACTTCGACAAGCGCGCCATCCCCATCGGCCGGCCGCAGGCCGACCACTACCTCGACGGCGCGGCGCTGCCGTACACGCCCGACGACCGCGAGGTCGTGCTGTACGCGCCCACGTGGGAGGGCGACCGAGGTGCGGCCGCCTACGGCTCGATCGCCACGCACGGCGTCACCCTCGTGCAGGGACTGCTGGCCACCGGGCGACACCGGGTCATCTACCGGCCGCATCCGCGATCGGGCGTCGTCGACCACGAGTACGGTGCCGCGAACCGCGCGATCATCTCCGCGATCGAGGCGGCGAACGCCGCCGACCCGTCGGCGCAGCACATCTACGACGACGGCCCGAAGCTCGGATGGCAGCTCGCCGCGGCCGATGTCGCGATCGTCGACATCTCGGCGATGGTCTACGACCGCCTGGCGGCGGGCAAGCCGCTCCTGATCACCAGACCGACGAACCCCGAGGCGCAGATCGACACCTCGGGCTACCTGCAGGCGTGCGAATGGCTCGACGTGACCGACTCGGCGGCGATGGTCGCCCGGGTCGATGACGTCGCGCACGATGAGGCCGCGCTCGAGCGGCTCGGCGTCTGGGTGGAACGCTATTTCGGCGACCCGACGCCGGGCGTCACCACGGCGAGGTTCCACGCGGCGGTCGATCACCTCATGGCCGAGTGGGAGCGCTTCGCCGCCCTGCACGCCGCTGACGGCGAGATCGACGAGAGCGACGTGCGCGCCGGCGAACAGGACGAGGACGAACTCGAGGCCTAGCGTCGTCGGTCGACTCGGTGGGCGTGGGAGTCAGTGCCGCGGATCGCCGTCGCCGGCGTGATGCCGTCGCAACATCTCGTCACCCGCGTCGACGTAGCCCTCGAAGAGGCCGACGACCGCGTGCAGGCGTTCGCGAGCTCGTGCGTCCTCGGTGAGCGCAGTTCCCGAGCGCAGGGTTCGGATGAGGGTGCGCGTGCGTTCGTGGCTCGCGGCGAGCAACTGCTCGAATCCGCCGACGGCCTCCACGCGAAGTCGTCGACTGCCGGGCTGGGGGATGGTCCGCGCGAGCCCCCAGGAGACGAGCTCCCGGACCGCGGTACTCGCCCCGCCGGTACTGAGGCCGAGTTCGGCTCCGATGGTGTCGAGCGTCTCGGGGCCCTGCCGGAGCAGCAGGAATCCATAGACGCGCCCGGTCGCGCGTGAGAGGTTCCAGGCCGCGAGCGCGTCACCGACCGACTCGATGAACTCGGCGGCCCGTTCGTCGTGTTCACTCATGAGGCACCGCTGCCAGTACCTCGAGGA
Source organism: Agromyces sp. Root1464 (assembly GCF_001427265.1). Taxonomy (NCBI): domain Bacteria; kingdom Bacillati; phylum Actinomycetota; class Actinomycetes; order Micrococcales; family Microbacteriaceae; genus Agromyces; species Agromyces sp. Root1464. The sequence goes on along the minus strand of NZ_LMFU01000003.1, from coordinate 339,581 downwards.
GCGCTGCCGTCGTCTGGTCGGGGGCATCGAGGGTCACGACGTGACCGGCACCCGTGATCACCCGTTCGCCGACGCCCTCGGCCCTCGCCCACTCCGGCATCGCCGTTGCGATGTTGCCCGTGCGATCGAGCTCCCCGCGGATGAGGCCGAGCGGAACGGGAGCACGGTAGTCCGCATCGGGATCGACGAACCCGACCGCAGCGCGCCAGACGTCGAGGAACACGCGCTTCGGCATCCGCGCGAACATCGCCTCCGTCGCGGTGATCGCCGCGGGCGTCACGGCTGACGCGCGAGCGAGCATGCCGGGCAGTCGCGATGCCGGTACGAGCGACAGGGCGGGAGCGGCGAGGCGCAGCGCACTGCGTTCGCCGCGCGAGAGCGGGCCCGTGTTCCAGGTCGAGTCGACGGCGACGAGTGCTCCGGCCCGACCGGGAACCCGGCGCACGAGCGCTTGTGCGATGTTGCCGCCGAGCGAGTGCCCCACGAGGGTGGGCTGCTGGAGTGAGAGGTGGTCGAGGAGTGCTGCGAGATCGTCGAGTGCGGCCTGCCCGCTGAAGCGAGTGCCGGGTTCGAGGTGCGAGGCGCCGTGGCCGCGCAGGTCGAATGCGACGACCGGGTGTCCGGCGTCGCGCAGCGCGCGGGCTTGCGGCGCGAACATCGAGTGATCCATGCCCGCGCCGTGGATGAGGACGACCGGTCGCGCGTCGCCGTCGAGCATCGCGAAGCGGATCGTCGCGCCCGGGCGCGAGAGGACGCGATCTAGATTCAGCATATTCTGAATATAGCGACATTCAGGTTCCCTCGGGTCGCTCCCCGTCGACCTGGGCGGATTCCGGAGCTGCATCGCCGTCGGGGCGGCGCGTGATCGCGCCTCGTGCGGCCCGGCCCGCGGCACGCCCTGCGGTCTGGATGCCGCGGCTCGCGCTGAGCGCTGCGCCGCCGACGACGGCGCCGGCGCGCGAGAGCCGCGACGCGGCCCCGCTCAGGATGGAGTCCCCCTCGCGCGGCTCGAGTTCGAGCGGCAGCGTCTGCGGAGCCTGGCCGAACGCGAATCGGGACTGCTTCAGGACGCGGCGGCCGAGCACGCTGTTGCCGATGCCGCCGATCGCCGCGCCGATGCCGAACGGGATCGCCTTGCCGATGATGCCGGCGCCGCCGCGCACCGCGAACTGCCTGATGAAGACGGTGCGCAACTTGTCGACCACCGGGCCCATGATCGCCCGCGGCATGCTGTTCGTGATGAGCTCGCCCCAGTAGACGTTGCGTGCGGCCCCGGTGCCCGAGGCCTGCCCGGCGAACTGGCGTACCAGGTCGACGCCTTCGTTGCCGAGCATGAGGGTCATCACGAGTGCCCGAGCGCGATCGGGGTTGTCGACGGCGATGCCGTGCACCTCGGCGACCGACTGCGCGAACAGGGCGGTGGCTTCGAGGAAGCCCGCCGTCTCGACGCCCGACAGCGCGAGCGTCACGCCCGTGCCGATGCCGGGGATCACGGCGGTCGCTCCGACGGCCGCGCCCCCGGTGGTGACGGCGGCGAGGTACCTGCGCTCGAGGATCCGCACGATCTGCTCGGGGCTGGCGCCGGGTGAACGCCGACGGACGGAACGCAGATGGGCGACCACGATCGGCCGCTGGATCGCGAGCACGCGATCGATGCCCCGTTCGACTCCGTGGGCACGCCCCTCGTCGGCGACGAATCCCGGTTCGGCGCTGAATCCCGGGTCGGCGCTGCTCGCGGAACGGTCGGTCTCGGGGTCGCCTTCTCGCGGCGCGCCAGAGCCCATCGAGGTGATCGTGTGCACGCGGTCCTGCATGTGGAGATTGTAAGCGGCCGAGTCGGGAGTCGTCAGTACGCGGCATCCGCCCTGCGATGTCGCAACCGAGGGGCTGGGTCGAAGGGCGTGGTTCGGGGGACATTTGCCCCCCAAAGTGAGGGTTTCTCTTGTCAGCGAAGTCTGCAGGGGAGTAGAACGGGCTCGAGCGCGTGCCGACCCGACATGCGCGGGGTGGCATCGAGCCGGGGGGAAATCATGCGTGCCCAGAACGACCAGAACCGCTTTGCTCTGCGCTCCGCAGGCGGCCGCCGCGAACGTCGACGTCGCGATTGGCGGCCCGGCCTCGCCGTCGTCGCCTCGATCGGCGCATGGACCCTCGCCCTGACCGGTGCACAAGTCGCATACGCGGATCCGGTCGCCGAACCCCAAGACGTCGCGAAGCTGCGCGCGGGGATCGCGGCGCTGGCGGAGGTCGCGCTCGGCGACTACGAAGACGTCGGTCCGCTCGCGAGCGCACTGCCGCTCGCCGATGTCGCACCGGGCGCCACCGTCGTGCGACCGGGCGCCGCGATGCAACTCGCCGCAACCCTCGAAGCGGGAGTCAAGACGGCACTCCTCGGACTCGCCGAGTCCGCGACGACCGCCGACTTCATGGCGGCCGTCGACGGGCTCGATGCGGACATCGCGGGCACGCACCTCGACCTGTCGACCGGAAACCTCGTCGACTCGGGTGACGCACGCGGCTTCGACCTCGCGATCACGGTTTCGCGCACCGTCGATTCGCCGCTCGCGATCGTCGACCCCGACGGCCCCGGCGGCCAACCGCTCCGGTTGGTCACGGCCCAGGCCGATCCGGCGCCGTACGACGTGGCATTCGAGTTCGAGGGTGCCGTGCGCACCGACCCGCAGGGGCTCCGATTCTGGCTCGACACGACCGGCGGCGAACCCGAGGTCGCCTTCCGTGCGGCACTCGCCGGCGATGACGCCTTCGCCTTCCCGGGCGGCGCGGCTGCGGTCGGCGTCGGCGACGTCGAGATCCTCGGCGACAGCTCCGTCGACGTCACGGCCGAATGGACCGGCACGATCGATGACGTGAACGGCGACGGCCGGCTCGCGATGTTCGAGCCAGCGGCCTTCGAGGGCGGTGAGGAGACTCCCGGCGAGCTGACCATGCCCGCCGAGCAGCTCACGACCTTCCACGTCGCGGGTGAGGCGACCGCCGACATCCGCTTCAGCTCCTCGTTGCTCGGGCTCGACGCGATCACCCCGCCGTCGCTCTCGCTGGACGCCGACCTCGCCACGACCCCCGACCTGCTCGCCGAGCTCACCGCGACGGACGGCGACCTCGAGGCGTTCGAGGCGTTCACGAGGATCGGACCGGTCGACCTCGTCTCGGGGCTCGTGCAGTACGGCACGCTGCTGCGCGCCCTGCAACGCCATCCCTCGGTCAACGCGCAACTGCCACTGCTGAGCGGGACCCTCGCCGACCTCTACGACCTCGGCGGCGAGTTCTCCGCGCTGGCGGAGTCGCTCGTGACCATCACCCCGCCTGCCGGTGACGACCCGACCGACCCGGCCGAGCCGCTCATCACCGTCGGCCTCACCACCGTCGGCGACCTCGCCGACGCGATCTCGAGCGAGATCACCGGCGCCGACGCGACGATCACACCGGTCTTCGACCGCGCCGACGAGTCGGTTCGGCTCGACTTCGACATCGAGACGCAGCTCGACGGTGTGCCGGAGGTCGTGCTTCCGCCGATCGATCCGAACCTGCCGGTGCCGGAACCCTCGGCTCAGCTCGCGTTCGGCGACCAGCTCCTCGATCAGACGGGCCTCCGCGGGGTCAGCGCGTCGGGAGGTGCGCAGACGCCGACGACGGACGTGGCCGTCGAGGTCGACCTGCCGATCGTGATCGACCTCTCCGAGGCCTCCAGCGATGGACCCGCAGGTCAGGACGATCCGGCGACGGCAGTCGTCGAGTTCGAGGACCCGATGGTGTTCGAGCGGTTCGAGACCGAACTCGTCGACGGGGCGGAGGTGACCCTCACGCAGGAGGTCGCCGTCGACCTCGTGGGCGAGGGGCAGATCGGCTTCGTGCCGGCCTCGGTGACCGGTGTGTACGAGCTCGAGCAGAACGGCTCGAACGCCACCACCGAAGCCGACGTGGATCCGGCCGCCGGTGGCGACGCCAGTCCGCGACTGACCGACCTCCTCGCGGGGCTCTATGCGAACGGGGGCGACGCGGCGAGCTACCCGCTCACGGAGGCGACCCGCCACGCCGCGGTGTCTGCGGCCCTCGAGGTGCACGGCCATGGCGCTGATCCGGCACAGCACTTCACCGCCGACCCCGGCACCATCACCGTCTCCGGCACGGGCTTCGACCCGTCGACCTACACTGCGGACGGCGCAAACGACGAAATGGCCCTGCTTCGAGCCTTGGACGTCGATACCTCGGCACCCGACCGACTCCTCGGGCGCGCGCTCGACGGTCTCGGCGAGGTCGTCGACGCCCTCGATTCGGTCGACTCCGCCCTCGGCGGCGGTGCCACCGTGCCGTTCCTGAACCGGGGTATCGAGCGTCTGCTGCGCGACGTGACCGGGCTCAAGGACTCGTACAACGCGTTCCGCGGCGGCCAATTGCCCGTCGACCTCGCCGTGTTCGAGACGGAACTCGAAACAGCCCTCGGGCTCGACATCGCGTTCCGCCTCCGCGACCTCGACGCCGGCGGCGGCCTCGACCCGGTGCTCGTCATCGACCTCTCGGGCGAGAAGGCCGCGGCGATCGACGTTCCACTCTCGCTCGCCGATGCCGACATCCCCGCGATCGCGGGAACCAGTGGCGCGGGCGAACTGCACGCGCAGCTCGCTGCAGCGCTCCAGGTCGGCGTAGTGGTCGGCCTCGAACCCGGTGACGCACCCAGTACGCCGCGGCTGCTCGACTCGAGCCGTCTGTCGATCACGGCCGAGGTCGCCGAATCGTCGCCCGGCGCGACGGAGCTCGCCGTGCACCTCGGGCCGTTCGCGGCCCAGCTCGGCGATGCGGCGAACCAGACCGGCCGCATCGCGGTCGGCGTCCAGTTCGGGCTCGAGCGATCGGATGCCCCGGAGCCCGGGGATGCCGCAGAGGCGCCGATACCGGTCGGCGACTTCTTCTCGGGCACGTTCGGCTTCACCGCCGAGTCCCCGGTCGACGGCGGCTACGAGTGCGCGGCACCCGGACAGGCTCCGATCACAGGGGAGTTCGGTTGCGCCGCACTCCCTGTGCTGTACGACCCGGGTACGGGCCTGCAGACGCTGAGCGGCGCACCGCGGGAGACGCCGAGCGCCGACGACTACCTCACGGTGACGATCGACGACCTGACGAGCGCGCCCGAGGTCGATGCGCCTGCCGCCCTCGCGACCGCGTTCGACGCACTCGACTTCAGCTTCGACAGCCTCACCGACGGGCTGAAGTCGATCGGCGTGCTGCTGAATCTCGCGATCCAGGCGAGCCAGGCAGGCGGGCAGCTTCCGGTCGTCGGCGAGGATCTCACGGCGCTCGCCGACGGCCTGGCGGACGTGAAGGCCTTCCTCGACGACCCGCAGATCCCGGGCATGCCGGGCGCGACTGTCGACGAAGCGGTGTTCGGCCCGCAGGGCGTGCGCCAGGCGCTCGCCGACAAGCTCATCGCGGCGGGCGTCCTGCGCGACTCCGACTACGGCGCCGTGGGCACGTGGCCCGCTGAGGCCGCCGGGGACACGACCGCCGACGCCACCGACCTCCGCGTCGTCCCCGTGTGCGACGACGGTGCGGGCGGTGAGGTGGTGTGCCCTGCAGGCGCGCCGCTCACCGACCTCCTCGACCTGCGCATCGAGCTCGAACTCGGGCAGGGTGCCCGCACGATCGCGGGCGACGGATGCCCCGACGCGACCGCCTGCCCCGGCACCGCCGAGATCCCTCTGGACCTCGGTCTGCCCGGCCTTCCGCTCTCGCTGACCGGCACGGTCACCGCGCAGGCGGGATGGACGATCGAGCTCGGCTTCGGCATCTCACGCGATGACGGCTTCTACCTGCTCGACAACCCCGTGCCCGGTACGGGTCTCGCCGACCCGGAAGCCGACGGCGGTCCGCAGGAGATCCGCGTCAACCTCGGTGCCCACCTCGTCGAATCGGTGCCGATCGCCGGCCGGATCGGCTTCATCGGCATGGAGGCGACCGACAACCGACCGGGCGACCAGGCGAGCGGTGCGAGCCTGACCGCACAGCTCGGCGTCGTTGCATCGGAATGCGACGGCCTCGACGGAACCCCCTTCGAAGCCGGTGTCGCGGCACCCGCCGATCACTGCACGGGTGTGATCCCGATCACCTCGTTCCTCTCGGGCGAGGTGGGCGAGTTCCTGACCGAGCCGAGCATCACCGGAGGCATCCACCTCGATCTCGCGATCAACACGGGCATCACGAGCGGTGAGACCTTCAGCACGGTGAACACGACCCTGCCGAGCTTCGTCGCGGACTTCACGCTCGACTGGGAGTTCACCGGCGACACGTCCAGCGACCCGGCGATCGCGCTCGATCACATCGGAGTGAAGGCCGGTGAGCTGTTCACCAAGATGTTCGGTGAGGTCATCTCCACGATCGACCCGATCATCGAGCCCATCGAGCCGATCCGGGAATTCCTGTTCTCACCCATTCCCGTGATCAGCGACCTCTCCGAGTTCTTCGACGGCCCGCCGGTGACCATGGTCGATCTCGCCGAGGCGAGCGGACTCGTCGACGTGTCGTTGCTGAAGGACATCAACCAGGTGTTCGAGTTCCTCGAGCTCGCGAGGACGCTCGCGAACGGCGATTCCATCACGCTGATCGAACACCTCGAGCTCTCGAGCAGTTCGGCGCAGGACTCTGCGCCGCCGACGCCCGACGAGGTGGAGGAGCTCTACGACGAGGACGCCGTCGTGGCCGAGGCGAGCTCCCCGGCGAAGAAGACGCAGTTCAGTTCGACGGTCAAGAGCCCGTTGACAGCTGCGGGTAAGGCCGGTGAGTTCGACGCACTCGGCGCATCTGCCGGGTCGGGCGACGTGTCGGACTTCAGCTACCCGGTGTTCGACGACCCCTCGTGTCTCGTCGGACTGCTGCTCGGCAAGGACTGCGCGGTCGTCGAATGGCGACCGGACCCACTGACGGTCCACATGGAGTACACCATGAGCTTCGGCCCGTTCTTCGGGGTGCTGTACGTGACCATCGGCGGGGCGCTCGACGCGAAGGCCGAGCTCGGCGCCGGAGTCTCCACTCGTGGCATCCGCATGCTCGGTGAGCAGGTGTTCTCGGGCGCCGAGGTGAAGCTCGACGCCGCGACGATCGCTGCGCCGTTCCTGCAGAGCCTGTACCTGACCGACCAGAATGCCGCTGGCAAGGACATCGCCGAGTTCGAGGTGTCGGGCACGATCACGGCCGGGGCGAAGCTCGACATCTTCATCGCCGAGGCCGGGGTGCGCGGCGGGATCACCGCGACCTTCGGATTGAACCTCAATGACACACCCGAGGCCGATGGTCGCATGCACATCGACGAGATCATCGAGAAGTTCCCCACGCCGATCTGCCTGTTCGACATCGAGGGCAAGCTCATCGCCTTCCTGGAGGTGTTCGCGGAGTTCGGCGTCTGCCCGTTCTGCTACTCCGACAGCTGGCGGCTCGCCGAGATCACGCTCTTCGAGTTCTCCTCGTCGTGCGCCGACGCCGAACCGGTGCTCGCCGAGGTGATCGACGATTGGGTCGAGCTCAACGTCGGCGATCGTGCGAACCCCGAGCGCAAGGCGTTCATGGAGGTGACGAACGAGAGTTTCACCGTCCGGCAGATGTCGGCCGAGCCCGACGGGGACGGCAAGTTCCCCTTCATCGTGACCGCGTTCGGGTACAGCCAGCCCTTCACAGGCGTGGGCGTGAAGCTCGCGTCGGGCGACGGCAACGACTCGTTCCTCTTCTCGGGCTCCGGCACCGGCGCGCAGGCCGGTGAGGACCCCGACGTCGAGTCGAATGTCGACGACGGCGAGACGCCCGACGATCCGAACCGGTGGAGCTTCACCGCGCCGGTCGTCGCGAACCTCGGCGTCGGCAACGACTCGATCGCGACCGGGGACGGCGCTGACACCGTCGACGGCGCGGCGGGCGACGACACCATCAGCCTCGGCGACGGCGCGAACATCGCCTCCGGCGATGACGCCGACGGCTCGGGCGACGGCGTCGACCAGCTCACCGGCGGCGACGACCTCGACACGTTGCGCGGCGGGGGGCTGAACGACGTCATCGACGGCGGTCTCGGCGGCGACCGGATCCTCGGCGACAGCGGCAACGACACGCTGCGTGGCGGCAAGGACAAGCTCAAGGTGCCCCCGGGTGCTCCGCTGCCCGAAGGCGTCTCGAACGAGATCGACGGCATCGACACGATCGTCGGCGGCCCCGGCAACGACACCATCCTCGGCGGCAGCGGTGGCGACAAGCTGTACGGCGACAGCGAGATCGCGAATGCCGTCGGCGACGAATCGCCGGCAGCGCTCGGCGATGACGGAACGGACCGCGTCGAGGGCGAGAGCGGAGCCGACCTGATCTACGGCGGAGGCCTCGACGACCTGCTCTTCGGCGGCTTCCGCCTGGCGACGACGGGGGTCGACGACTCCGCCGACCAGATCCAGGGCGGCGACGGCGCCGACCAGCTGTTCGGCTCGAACGGCGCAGACCTGCTCTTCGGCGGTCGCGGCGGCGACACCATCGCCGGCGAGGCGGGCACCGATGAGGTGCACGGCCAGTCCGACGACGACCCCGCGGTCGGCGGCGGCGTCGACGACGACAAGCTGTGGGGCGGACCGGGCGCCGACACGATCACCGGCGACGGCGGCGATGACGAGCTCATCGGCGACGGCGACGGTGCCGATGGCGGGACCATGGGCGGCGACACCGCCGACGGCGGCGACGGCGGCGACCTCGTGCTCGGCGACAACGGCACGATCGACGGCGGGCCCGGCGCGAGGGTCGCGCACCCGAGCGAGACCGTGGGTGTCGGAGACCCGAGGCTCGACGGCGGCGACGGCGCCGACGAGATCTACGGCGAAGGCGGCGCCGACTTCGCCTACGGCGGCGCGGGTCGGGACCTCGTCCACGGCAACGGCGGCGCCGACGAGGTGCACGGCGAAACCGGCGACGACGAGGTGTGGGGCGATGCGGATGCCGACGTCGGCTACGGCGGCCCCGGCAGCGACGTGGTGTTCGGCAACGCGGGCAGCGACCAGCTGCACGGTCAGGAGGGCATCGACCTCATCGTCGGCGGCCACAACGGGCTGACCGGCGCCGATGTCGGCGACGTCATGTACGGCGGGCCCGACGACGACCGTGCGTTCGGTGACGACGTCGACATCGCCGGCGGACTCAACGGCATGCTCGACGCCCTCGACGAGGTGACGATCACGCCATCGGCGGATGCGGCCACCTACGGGCCCGACACCGGCGACGGCGGCACGGGCTCCGACGAGTTCCACGGCCAGGACGCGGTCGACGCTCTCTACGGCGCCGACGACTACGACCAGCTCTTCGGCGAGCTCGACGGCGACCGGCTCGTCGGCGGCGCCGGTCCGGATGACCTCATCGGCGACCGTGGAACCATCGCGCCGCCGGCGCGGCTCGTCGAGGTTCCCGCGGGCGGCTGGGAGCCGGGCACGCCGAACGGGTCACCGATCACGGAGATCGAACTCGTCTCGCCGACGGTGGGCGGCGACGACCTGATCTGGGGTGACTTCGACACCGCTGATGCCCCGTGGCCGACCGGCGGCGACGACCGCGGCTTTGGCGGCCACGGCACCGACACGCTGCGCGGCGGCGCGCATGACGACCACCTCGAGGGCAACGGGGGGCAGGACCGGATCTTCGGCTTCGACGAGGACTCCGACCACTCGAGCGACGGCGCCGACGACCTCATCGGCGGCTCGTCACCGGTGAACCCGCTCGCCGACCCCGAGGGCGTGAACCTCGCACCCGATGAGGGCGAGATCGAGATGCAGGGCAACGGCGAAGACGACGTCATGACGGGCGACAACGCCGTGCTGACACGGCAGCCCGACCCCGACGACCCCGATGCCTGGCGCACCGACCCCGTCACCGGCGGCGTGTTCCGCGAGGTGTCCCTGCTCGACACCGAGAAGACCGGCGCGAGCCTCGACACCGTCTCGGGCGGCGACTTCATGCTCGGCAACGACGAGAACGACCGGATGTTCGGAGAGGGCGGCAACGACCTCGTGCAGGGCAACGCGCACGACGACCTCGTCGAGGGCGACCAGGACGGCGACTGGCTCGAGGGCAACGGCGACGAGGACGACCTCATCGGCGGCTCCTCGTTCCCCGACCAGCCCGACACCGGTGACGTGCTGTGGGGCGGCGGAGGGGCCGATGTGCTGACGGGCGACAACGCGTGCATCGTGCGCGACGTGCCCGGCGTCGACTTCGACCCGAGCTCGTGCGCGGCGCTCGACAGCCCGGCACCCGCGGACTTCCACTACGTGACGAGCCAGCTCGGTGTCGAGACGCGGCGCGGCCTCGTCTCGCACGACCTCGATGCGCCGGTCGCGAGCGAGTTCGGGCGCGACATCCTGAACGGCGGTTCCGGCGTCGACGCCGAGTTCGGGCAGGACGGCAACGACTTCCTGTTCGGCGACGGCGGCGCCGACTTCCAGCACGGCAACGGGGGCGCCGACGTCGTCGTGGGCGACCGGCAGCTCGGCCAGTACGGCGGCATCGTCCTGCCGCCGGAGGTCGGCGGCGTGCTGCCGGCGGTCGTGTCGCCGCCGTCGGGGCTGCCCGGTGCACCAAGCGTCGGCACCGAGCTCGTCGGCCCGGCCGAGGCGGACGGCCAGGACGACCAGTTCGGCGGTTCGAACCTCGCCGGCCACCGCGACTCCGGCGACTGGCTGTTCGGCGACGGCGAGGCCGACTTCCAGCTCGGCGACAACGGGGAGCTGAACCGCACGGTCGAGGGCGAGGGGGCGGATGCCGCCTACGCCGTGTACGAGGAGCGCTATCCGGGCAACGATGCGCCCGCCGACGGCTCGGCCGTCATCGAACGCGAGGTGACCCGCTACGACGTCGGGGCATCCGCGGGCGCGGGCGTGTGGGGTGCCGACCTCATCTTCGGCGGCAACGGCACCAACCCGCTGATCTCCGCAGGGGCCGGCGACGGAGACGACAGCCAATGGGGTCAGGACGGCGACGACAAGCTCTTCGGAGAGGACGGCGACGACGACCAGTTCGGCGAACTCGGTGCCGACACGATGTGGGGCGGCGACGGAGAGGACGCCATGGTGGGCGACCGCGGCGGCGTGCAGACCCGCTTCGTCGAGGTCGACGGCAGCGATGCCGACGACCCGGACATCCTCACGCACACGAGCCAGGGCCCTCCGGGCATCAACATCGGTGGTCCCGACTCCGGCGCGAAGGATGCCGTGCTGCATCCCTTCGAGGCGCACCCGCTGTATCGCGGCACGTCGCTCACGCACGATCGCGACGGTTCGGTGCTCGCACTGAACGGACATGAGGCCGGCGGAGCCGACCGCATGCGCGGCGGGCCGGGTCACGACTCGATGCACGGCGGCGAGGGCGCCGACGTCATGAACGGCGACTCCGGCGGCGACTACGCCTATGGCGACGACGGCGCCGACGTCATGTGGGGCGGGCGCGGCAACCCGGTGGTCGGAACACCCGACCTGCCGGGTCGCAACGCACCCGGTGCCGATGGACAGTGGATCGACGTGCTGTTCGGCGGCTACGGCGCGAACGCGACCGAAGCGGGGGCCGACATCATCGACTACCAGCCGCGTCCCGGAGTCGATCCGGCTCTCTGGGCGACGATGGTCGCGGCGTACGCCGACACGGCGCCTGAGAACTCCGGCGCCGAGACCAGGCAGCACCACCACGGCACCGACTGGCAGTACGGCGGCTGGGACCGCGACGTGCTGCAGGCGGATGTCTCGGCCAACGGTCCGAACGACGGCGACAAGCTGCTCGATTGGGGCGGCGCGTACAACCTGTACACCGCGTGCAACTCCGCCTACGGCGGCTGGAACGACGTGCGCAAGATCGACCCGAACAACCTGCTCGGGCTCGAGAAGCTCGCGTACCTGACGGGCGCCCGCTCCGACTTCGACGGGGCACCGACGCTCGGCGACGTGCAGGCGTCGGGCGGCTCGGCGTTCAGGGAGGCGGCGATCGTCTACACGAAGGACCTCAAGAACAACACGGGCAAGGCCTTCTCGGGCACGCCCGGCCACTTCGAGGACTTCATCTGCACGAGCGACTGACGAGCGGTGCGGATGTCGCGGGGCCCGTGCCCCGCGGCATCCGCATCGGCAGTACTGCTGCTAACCGACGCCGTGGTCGGCGTTGTAGCGGGCGAGCACGTCGTCGATCGGGCCGTCGAGCACGAGCGCGCCCTTGTCGAGGTAGAGGCCGCGCGTGCAGAACCGGCGGAGATCGCGTTCGTTGTGCGAGACGAAGAAGAGCGTGCGGCCGCCGGCGAGCAGTTCGTCGATGCGGCGGTAGCACTTCTCGCGGAACGCCTTGTCGCCCACCGCGAGCACCTCGTCGACGAGCATGATCGGTTCCTCGAGCTGCGAGATCACCGCGAAGGCGATGCGCACCTTCATGCCGCTCGAGAGGTGCTTGTAGGGCGTGTCGAGGAAATCGCCGATGTCGGCGAACTCGATGATCTCGTCGAACTTCGCGTCGATCTGCGCGTTCGTCATGCCGTGGAGTCCCGCCGTCAGGTAGACGTTGTCGCGCACGGTGAGATCGTCGACGAACCCGCCGGTGATCTCGATGAGCGGGGCGACGCCGCCCGTGATCTCGACGGTGCCCTCGTCGGCGATCATCACGCCCGCGACGAGCTTCAGCAGCGTCGACTTGCCCTGGCCGTTGCGGCCGACCACCCCGATGGCCTCGCCGGGGCGCACCTCGATCGAGACGTCCCGCAGCGCCCAGAACTCGCCGGGGCGGGTGCGGCGGCGGCGGCCGGCGAGCAGGTCCTTGAACGAGCGGCGACCACGGCGGTTGCGGCGGAAGCGGATGCCGAGCCCGGTCGTGCGAATGGCGAAGGGTGCCGAGGAGACAGCGGTCGTGGCATCCAAATCAGATCTCCTTCAGCACTTGGCGCTCCGAGGAGCGGAACACCCACAGGCCGACCGCGAGGATCGCGAGCGACATGAGCGCGGAGATCGCGACGTTGAACCAGTCGAGTTCGTCGGGGTAGAACCCGGCACGGTAGATGCCGAAGATGCCGGAGAGCGGGTTGAACGCCGCCCAGAAGTGCAGCTGCGGCGGCAGGTCGGTGACGCCGTAGATGATGGGAGAGGCGTAGAACAGGAAGCGCAGGGCGAGCTTGACCGCTCGCTCGAGGTCGCGGAAGAACACCACGAGCGGTGCCACCACCAGCGCGACGCCTGCGGTGAGCACGGCCTGCATCACGATCGCGATCGGGAACAGCGCGAGCTCCCAGTGGAGCTGGATCTCGTCGCGGAAGATCACGACGAACAGCGCCAGCACGGGCAGCGCGAGCAGGAACTCGATGCCCTTCGAGAGCACGATGCGGTTGACCCAGATCGTTCTCGGGATCATGGTCGAGCGGACGAGCTTGGCGTCCTTCAGGAAGGCGCGCGTCGAATCGGAGACCGACCCGTTGAACCACATCCACGGCAGCAGGGCCGACAGCAGGAAGACGAGGTAGGGCTCGGTGCCCACCGGCCGCTGGAAGACCTGGGTGAAGACGAACCAGTAGATGCCCGCCATCACGAGGGGGTCGAGCACCGACCACACGTAGCCGAGCGCGGACGTCGAGTAGCGCACCTTCAGGTCGCGAGTCGTGAGCAACCACAGCGAATGGCGGTACCTGGCCCACGGCGTCCGCTGCAGCGGATGGGCATCACCGTATGCTCTCGACACCGTGCTCATCACGCTCTCATCGTAGATGCCGTACCGGGGTAGATTTGTCTCAGACGGGTGGCAAGTGCCGAGCCCAGTCGGAAGGAGCCTCGTGCACCGCACCAGCACCCGCGTGATCCTGAGCTGCGCCGCGATCGGCGTCGGCGGCGGCCTGTTCGCCGCAGGAGCGGGCTACGCCGCCGGACTCATCGCCGGCATCGCCCCGATGCTCTACGGCATCACGATCGGCTCGCACTTCCTGCCGAGTGCCGTGGCGCTCGCGCTGCTCAAGCGTCCGGGCGTGGGCATCCTCACCGGTTTCATCGCGGGACTCGTCGGTGCGGCGTTCGCCCCGCACTGGATCCTGCGCTTCCTCGGCACGGGTCTCCTCGTCGGCGCACTGCTCGAGCTGCCGTTCTTCATCACGCGCTACAAGAACTGGTCGCCGTGGCTGTACTACGTCGCCGCGGGGGCCTCCGGCCTCATCCTCGCCGCCGGCACCTTCATCGCCCTCGGCCCCGAGCACTACGCGCCGTGGTTCTGGGCGCTCTACCTCGCGATGTTCGCGCTGAGCCCCATCGCCTTCACCTGGCTCGGCCGGGTGATCGCCGCGTCGCTCGCCAGGGCGGGCGTGGCGCGCACCCTGACGACGGGGCGCTGAGCCCCCTCGGCGCAGACGACAGAAGACGAAGAGAGCGGATGCCTCGTGGCATCCGCTCTCTTCTGCTGCGTTGTGCTGCAGGTCACACGAAGTGGTTCGCGCGCTCCAGGTCTTCGGCGAAGTCGATCTCGACCGCGTAGAGGTCGGAGATGTCCATCGGCTCGACGAGGAGGCCGTTCTGCTCGATCGCGAGCTCGAGGCCGCGCTCGAAGTAGTCCTGGTCGCCCACGCGCTGCAGGTGCGCGAGGAACGTGGCCTTGTCACGGCTCGAGATGTAGTTGATGCCCACGGCCTCGCCGAGACCGCCCTTGACGGTCTTGGACAGCGCCTTGATGTAGCCCTCGGCGCTCGTCGTGTACTTCACCTCTTCATCGGAGACCTTCGAGGTGTTGACCGTGACGAAGGACTGGTCGCGAGCGATGTAGGGCAGCGCGCGGTCGAGGATCGACGGGTCGAAGACGACGTCGCCGTTCATCCACAGCACGCCGCCGGGCTGCGACGCCGCGAGGGCGCGCATGAGGCTCTTCGAGGTGTTCGTCTGGTCGTACTCCTCGTTGTAGACGAACGACGCCTGCGGGAACGCCTCGATGATGTGCTCGAGCTTGTAGCCGACGACGATCGTCACGTTGGCGTTGCCGCCGAACGCGTGCTCGATGTTGTCGAACTGCTGGCCCATGATGGTGCGGCCGTCGCTGAGTTCGGTGAGGGGCTTGGGGAGGGATCGCCCGAGCCGGCTCCCCATGCCGGCCGCGAGAATCACGATCTGGGTCACTGCATCTCCTTCGGTGGGTCGGATGCCCCGGGCCCCCTCCTCGTCGCCGAGGATTGGCCCGGATTTCATCCGGAAGTTCACATATGGACACGCCGTTATGCCGGTACTCAGGATATCGGGGCCGTCCGCTGCCCACCATGTGGGGGTCAAGGTCGTAGTGCGATCGTGATACGACACTCAGCCGATACCCAGTCTCCCTTCGCAATCGCCTCCCGACAAGGCTCGCAAGGGCGGTACTGATTGATAGGTTGTCTGGGTGACTTCCGTTTCGCGCTCCGAACACGACGACGAAACTGCCGAAGGCACCGGCGCGGGGGCGTCCGAATCGACGCAGTCCCAGCCGGCGCGTTCGACAGCGGCGGCGAAGCGCCCTGCGCGCACGTCCGCTCCGAAGACGACCGACGCCACGACGGCGAGGTCGGCGAAGTCGACGGCGGCGAAGAAGTCCGCGGCCGCGACCGGGTCGAAGACCGCAGCCGCGAAGACGACGGCCGCCAAGACCGCCGCCGCGAAGACGACGGCCGCGAAGACGGCTGCCGCGAAGAAGCAGGCCGCCGCTGCAGCCGCAGCCGAGTCTGTCGAGTCCGCCGAAGGCGAGACGCTCGAGACCCCGCCGGCCTCCAAGCGCACGGCCGCGTCGCGCACCGCCTCCGCGAAGGCCGCAGCTGCGCGCGGCGAGGCCGCCAAGACCACGAGGGCTCCGCGTGCCACCGCGGCCAAGAGCACCGCGACCACCCGCACCGAGGCCGCAGCCACGGCAGCGTCGCGCCGTCAGTCGCAGCAGGTCGCTGCGGCGCTCACCACCGAGACGACGGCCGCCGAGCGGCCCACCCGCAAGGCTCCCGACACCGCCGCGGCGACGGTGTCGGAACCCCCGGTCGCGCCCGAGGGTCGCGCCGTGCGGTCCGAGATCGACGAGGAGACGGTGGAGCGCGCGCCGACTCGCCCGATCACCGGCACCGCAGCAGCAGCCTCGGCCGCGGCACTCGCCGGCAGCGAGGTCGCTGAGGCGCCCGCAGCAGAGTCCCCGGTCGTGGCTCCTGCCGCGGAAGCCCCGGTCGTCAGCGCCCCGTCGCCCGTAGCCGAGACGAGCGACGCCGTCGCCGCGGCATCCGGCAGCGCGGCCCAGGCCGTCGCGGTGATCCAGCCCGTCAAGAAGCCCGCGGCCCGCAAGAAGCGCTCGCTGCGCCCGGCTCGCAGCGCACCTCCGGCGACCGCGCCGAGGGTGCTCGCGATCGAGGGGCTCGTGAAGAAGTTCGGCGAGAACACTGCCGTCGACGGCATCAGCCTCGAGGTGCGCGCCGGCTCGTTCTTCGGCATCGTCGGCCCGAACGGCGCCGGCAAGACGACGACCCTCTCGATGGTCACCGGGCTCCTTCGCCCCGACTCGGGGTCCGTCCGCATCCACGACATCGACGCGTGGGCCAACCCCCAGGCGGCCAAGCGCGCCACGGGCGTGCTGCCCGACCGCCTGCGGCTGTTCGACCGGCTGACCGGTGCGCAGCTCCTCTACTACTCGGGAGTGCTGCGCGGTCTCGACAGCCGCACTGTGCGCGAGCGCAGCGCCGACCTGATCACGGCGTTCGGCCTCGACGACGCCGTCGACCGCCTGGTCGCCGACTACTCCGCGGGCATGACCAAGAAGATCGCGCTCGCGTGCGCCATGATCCACTCGCCGCGCCTTCTCGTGCTCGACGAGCCGTTCGAATCCGTCGACCCCGTGTCTGCGGCGAACCTCACCGAGATCCTCGAACGCTACGTGGCGGGCGGCGGCACCGTCGTGCTCTCGAGCCACGGCATGGATCTCATCGAGCGCGTCTGCGACTCCGCGGCGATCATCGTGGCCGGCCGCGTGCTCGCGGCCGGAACGCTCGACGAGGTCCGCGCCGGGCAGACCCTCGAAGACCGATTCGTCGAGCTCGCCGGCGGACGCAAGGCTGCGGAAGGCATGGAATGGTTGCACAGTTTCTCCGACTGAAACTGAGGCTGCTCGGCAACATCTTCCAGCGCAGTACCTGGCAAGTCGTCGGCATCGTCATCGGGCTGATCTACGGGCTCGGTCTCGCGGCACTGCTGTTCGCGTCGCTCGTCGGGCTGCGCTTCGTCGATGACGTCGACACCATCCGCGACGCCTTCGTCGTGGCCGGATCGATCACCGTGCTCGGCTTCATCGTCGTCCCGCTGATCTTCGGGGTCGACGACACGATGGACCCCCGGCGATTCGCACTCTTCGGCCTGCCCGACCGCTCGCTCGCGATCGGGCTCGCCGTGGCGGCCGTCGTCGGCATCCCGGCGCTCGTGCTCGCCATCGTGCTGCTCGGCACCGTGGTGACCTGGTCGCGCGGATTCGGCGAGACCCTCCTCGCGATCCTCGCCGCGGCGATCGCCTTCGCCACCTGCCTGCTGCTCGCGCGCGTCGCCACCGGCCTCGCCTCCCTGCTGCTCGCGACCCGACGGGCCCGCGAGCTCAGCGGCGTGCTCGGCCTGCTCCTGATCGTCATGGCGTCGCCGATCATCGTCGTGCTCGTCTCGGTCGACTGGGAGAGCTCGGGCGCCGAGGTCATGGCATCCATCGCCGGCGTGCTCTCCTGGACCCCGTTCGGCGCGGCCTTCGCGGTGCCCGGCGATGCGGCCGCTGGCGAGTGGGGCGCCGCGATCGTCAAGTTCCTGATCGCCGCGGCGAGCCTCGTGGTCATCTGGTTCGGCTGGAAGTCCCTCGTCGCCAAGATGCTCGTGACCCCCGGCCGCGAGGCCTCGGCGAAGAGCTACCGCGGTCTCGGCTGGTTCGACCGGCTCCCGCAGGGCGCCGCCGGCGCCGTCGCCGCACGCAGCTTCACCTACTGGTTCCGCGACGCCCGCTACTGGGTCTCGCTCGTCATGGTGCCGATCGTGCCCGTCATCGTGATGGTGCCGCTCAGCCTCGCCGGCGTGCCGACCGAGTACCTCTGGCTCATCCCGGTGCCGCTCATGTGCCTGTTCCTCGGCTGGAGCCTCCACAACGACACCGCCTACGACTCGACGGCTGTCTGGCTGCACGTCGTCTCCGGCGTGCGCGGGATCTCCGACCGCATCGGCCGCCTCGTGCCCGTGCTGATCGCGGGAGTGCTCGTCATCGGCCTCGGCAGCGCCGTCACGGTCTTCGTGCTGAACGACTGGCGCCTGCTGCCGTCGCTCCTCGGCGTGAGCACCGCGCTGCTGCTTGCGGGCCTCGGGGTCGGCTCGATCACGTCGGCCAGGTTCCCGTATCCCGCGGTCAAGCCCGGCGACAGCCCGTTCCAGCAGCCGCAGGCCACCGGCACGATCACGGCGCTCGTGCAGTCCATCACGATGATCGGCTCGCTGCTCATCGCGCTGCCCGCCGTGGTGTTCGCCGCGCTCGGCATCCTGGTCGATCCGGCATGGCACGCGGCATCCTTCGCCTCGGGAGTCGGGCTCGGCCTGCTGGTGCTCGTGGTCGGCGTGATGGCGGGCGGCCGGGTCTTCGACCGCCGCGGCCCCGAGATCGTCGGTGCCGCGATCCGCGCGTAGAATCGAACGCATGATCTCCTCCGTGCGCGTGAGCATCGCCGACCCCGGTTCGCCGGGTGGCGGCACCGACGTTCTCGACCGCGAGCTCGAGAAGCTCCTGAACGAAGAGGCCATCGAGCCCGGCGACCACGAGCGGTTCTCGCACTACGTGCAGAAGGACAAGATCCTGCAGTCGGCCCTCACCGGCAAACCCGTGAAGGCGTTGTGCGGCAAGAAGTGGACCCCGGGGCGCGACCCCGAGAAGTTCCCCGTCTGCCCGACCTGCAAGGCGATCTACGAGAAGATGAAGGCGGAGTAGCCCGCGCTCAGCGGTACGACGTCGGGATCACGGGTTCGCCGCGACCCAACCGGAACGCCTCGATCGGCAGCTCCTGCATGACCGTGGAGCGGTGCGCGCGCGCAGCCTCGGTGCCCGCCTCTCCGAGGAACGCGGGGTCGGGTTCGCCGCCGGCCATGAGCTGCACCATGAGCGGGCGCAACTCGGTGCCCGCCTCGAATTCCGCCTCGCCGTCGGGGCCGTCGCCCACGAAGACGAGTTCCTCGCGAGCGGTGAGGGTCGAGTCGAGGCGGCGCGCGGCGTTCTTGCGGCCGCCGACGCTCGCCTTCTGCGTCGACGCCTTCGCGACGGAGACCCACTCGCCGGCGTCGTCGCGACGTGCGACGAGCTTGAACACCATGCCCGCTGCCGGGAACCCAGAGCCGGTGACGACCGCCGTGCCGACGCCGTAGGCGTCGACCGGGGCACCCGAGAGCCCGGCGATCGTGAACTCGTCCAGATCGCTCGTGACGGTGATGCGCGTGTCGACGGCGCCGAGCGTGTCGAGCTGCTCGCGCACCGCGGCGACGACGGTCGGCAGGTCGCCCGAGTCGATGCGCACGGCGCCGAGCTCGGGTCCGGCGACCTTCACGGCGAGCTCGACGCCCTTCGTGATGTCGTAGGTGTCGACGAGCAGGGTCGTCTTCGGCCCGAAGGCCTCGACCTGGGCCCGGAACGCACTCTCTTCGGTGTCGTGCAGCAGCGTGAACGCGTGCGCGGCGGTGCCCATCGTCGGGATGCCCCAGGTGCGCCCCGCCTCGAGGTTCGAGGTGGCGTCGAATCCCGCGATGTAGGCGGCTCGCGCAGCGGCGATCGCCGAGCCCTCGCTCGTGCGGCGGGAGCCCATCTCGGCGATCGGCCGGCCGAGGGCGACGGAGACCATGCGCGCGGCGGCGCTCGCGACCGACGAGTCGTAGTTGAGGGTCGAGAGCACGACGGTCTCGAGCATGACCGCTTCGGCGAACGTCGCCTGGATCGTGAGCAGCGGCGAGCCGGGGAAGTAGGCCTCGCCCTCGCGGTAGCCCCAGATGTCGCCCGTGAACCGGTAGTCGGCGAGCCAGTCGAGGGTCGCCGGCCGCACCACCTCGTGCGCGCGGAGCCACTCGAGCTCGGCCTCCTCGAAGCGGAACCGCTGGATCAGCTCGAGCAGGCGCCCGGTGCCCGCGACGACGCCGTAGCGCCGCCCGTCGGGCAGGCGTCGCGCGAAGGCCTCGAACAGGCTCTCGCGATGGGCGGTGCCGTCGAGCAACGCGGCATCGACCATCGTCAGTTCGTATCGGTCGGTGAAGAGCGCTGCTGAGCCGGTCACCCGCCCAGCCTATCGAGGAGGGTGCGCTCAGCGAGGACCGCTACGCTTGCATGTCGTGACGGATGCACCGATCGGGATCTTCGACTCCGGGGTCGGCGGGCTCACCGTCGCCCGGGCCGTGAAAGATCAGTTGCCCAACGAGTCGATCCTCTACATCGGCGACCTCGAGCACTCGCCTTATGGGCCGAAGAAGATCGCCGACGTGCGCGGCTACGCGCTCGCGGTGCTCGACGACCTCGTCGCGCAGGGCGTGAAGATGCTCGTGATCGCCTGCAACACGGCTTCGGCCGCGATGCTCCGCGATGCTCGCGAACGCTACGACGTGCCCGTCGTCGAGGTGATCCAGCCCGCCGTGCGTCGTGCCGTCGCGACGACGAAGACCGGCAGGGTCGGCGTCATCGGCACCGCAGGCACCATCAGCTCACGCGCGTACGACGACGCGTTCGCCGCGGCCCCGCATCTCGAGCTGTTCTCGCGGGCCTGCCCGAGGTTCGTGGAGTTCGTCGAAGCCGGCGTCACCACCGGCGACGAGCTGCTCGCCGTCACCGAGGAGTACCTCGCGCCCCTCAAGCGGGCGCGCATCGACACCCTCGTGCTGGGCTGCACGCACTACCCGTTCCTGAAGGGCGCGATCTCCTACGTCATGGGCGAGGAGGTCTCGCTCGTCTCGAGCGATGTCGAGACGGCGAACGACGTCTACCGGGTGCTCGTCGGCACCGGCACCGAACGCCGAGCCGCGACTCCGCCGAGCTACCGCTACGAGGCGACGGGCCGCTCGACGAGCGCGTTCCTCGACCTCGCCCATCGCCTCATCGGCCCCGAGATCCCGAGCGTCGAGCTCGTGGAGACGGGTGCCGTCACGATTCCAGACCACGTACGGCTTCGACAGGAGAACGCATGACCGAGGCATCCGAGCCCACCACCCTCATCCGCGCCGACGGGCGCACCGCCGATCAGCTGCGGGCGGTGACCATCGAGCGCGGCTGGAGCGAGCACGCCGAGGGCAGCGCCCTCATCTCGTTCGGCAAGACCAAGGTGCTCTGCACAGCTTCGTTCACGAACGGCGTGCCCCGCTGGATGAACGGCAAGGGCAAGGGCTGGGTCACCGCCGAGTACTCGATGCTGCCGCGCGCCACCAACACGCGCAACGACCGCGAGGCCGTCAAGGGCCGCATCGGCGGGCGCACGCACGAGATCAGCCGCCTGATCGGTCGCAGCCTCCGCGCCGTGGTCGACACCAAGGGGCTCGGCGAGAACACCATCCAGATCGACTGCGACGTGCTGCAGGCCGACGGCGGCACCCGCACCGCCGCGATCACGGGCGCCTACGTCGCACTCGCGGACGCGATCGAGTGGGCTCGGGCCAAGAAGTTCGTGGGCCAGCGCGCCCAGCCGCTCATCGACACGGTCTCAGCGGTGTCGGTCGGCATCATCGACGGCACGCCGATGCTCGACCTCGCCTACGTCGAGGACGTGCGCGCCGAGACCGACATGAACGTCGTCGCGACGGGCCGCGGCCTCTTCGTCGAGGTGCAGGGCACGGCCGAGGGCGCGCCGTTCGACCGCCGCGAGCTCGACTCGCTGCTCGACCTCGCCCTCGCGGGCACCGCCGAGCTCACCCGCATCCAGCAGCGCGTGCTCGCCGAGGCCGTCGCGGCAGCGGGGGAGTGACGCCGATGGGCCTCGAGATCGTGCTCGCCACCCACAACCAGCACAAGGTCGACGAGTTCCAGAAGATCCTGGGCGAGCGGATGCCGGGGCTCACGGTACTCGCCTACGACGGGCCCGAACCCGTCGAGGACGGCACCTCATTCGAGGAGAACGCGTTCATCAAGGCGAGAGCAGCTGCCGCGCACACCGGCCGCATCGCCCTCGCCGACGAC
Source organism: Agromyces sp. Root1464 (assembly GCF_001427265.1). NCBI lineage: Bacteria > Bacillati > Actinomycetota > Actinomycetes > Micrococcales > Microbacteriaceae > Agromyces > Agromyces sp. Root1464. The sequence goes on along the minus strand of NZ_LMFU01000003.1, from coordinate 317,408 downwards.
TCGGGCATCGCAGTGGACGTCATGGGCGGGTCGCCGGGCATCTTCTCCGCCCGATGGGCGGGGCCCGGTCGGGGTGCGCAGGCGAACCTCGACCTGCTGCTCGCGCAGCTCGGCGACATCCGCGACCCGCATCGCACCGGGCACTTCCACTGCACGATCGCGCTCGTGGTGCCCGAGGCGGCCGGCGGCCCGCACGAGTACGCCGCCGTCGGCCTGTGGCCGGGGCGCATCGCGCTCGAGGAGTCCGGGGCGCACGGATTCGGGTACGACCCGATCTTCATGCCGGAGGGCTTCGAGGTCTCCGCAGCCGAGCTCGCGCCCGAGGTGAAGAACTCGCACAGTCATCGGGCCAGGGCGTTCTCGGCACTCATTCCCGAGCTCGAGCGGATCATCGCAGCTCGATGAGCGGAACGGCGGCCGGGTCGACCGGCCGCCGACTCGCTAGGACGCGCGGCGGGCGCGAGCGGCGCGGCGCTTGAGGGCGCGGCGCTCGTCTTCGCTGAGGCCACCCCACACGCCCGAGTCCTGACCGGTCTCGAGGGCGTACTGCAGGCAGATCTCGGTGACGGTGCAGCGACCGCACACGGTCTTCGCCTTCTCGATCTGGTCGACGGCGGGGCCGGTGTTGCCGACCGGGAAGAAGAGTTCCGGGTCTGCGGTGAGGCAGGCGGCCTTGTCGCGCCAATCCATATGGGGATGCTCCTTGCGGGGTGTACTTCGATTGCAGACGCGCACGATTGCGCTTGCCGAAACCGGCTGCTGCAGGGGGAAAGCCGAATCTCGGGAAGTAGGATCAGAGACTGATCGGCTCACGTCCCTGTGAGCATCAATTCGGCCTCATAAATGGTCGCATAGCGGAGAGATCGAATCAATAGCTGTGTATGGGATAACCCTGTGAATCCGCGCGAGGATGCCCCCCTCGAGGCGCACGACGACTCATCCGACCGCGTTGCAACCCCCGATACCGGTGTGCGCACCGCACTCGTCGTGGTGAGCGTGCTGCTGCTCCTCGAAGCCGCAGCGATGGTCGCCCTCGTGATCTGGCTCGTGATCGACCTGTTCTCGCTCGAGCCGTCGTCGTACGCCACGGCGATCGCACTGCTCGTGCTCGTCGCGATCGGCGCCATCTGGGTGGTGACCGTGGCGCTCGGGTCGCTCCGGCAGGCGCCGTGGTCGCGGGCGGCGGCGATCGTCTGGCAGATCCTGCAGGTCTCGATCGCCGTCGGCGCCTTCCAGGGCCTGTTCGCGCGCCCCGACGTGGGATGGGCGCTGCTGGTGCCCGCGATCACCGTCGTCGGGCTCCTGCTGTGGGCCCCGGTGCGCCTCGCCTACACGCGCCCCGAGGACGACGCGGCCGAGCTCTAGCCGTCGAGGCCGAGGTCGCGGCGCAGTCGCGCCACGTGCCCGGTCGCCTTGACGTTGTAGAACGCGCGCTCGATGCGGCCGTCTTCGCCGACCACGAATGTCGAGCGGATGGATCCGACGACGATCTTGCCGTAAAGCGACTTCTCTCCCCAGACGCCGTACGTCTGCTGCACCGCGAGGTCGGTGTCGGAGAGCAGCGTGTAGGTCAGCCGGTCACGGGCGGCGAACGCGGCGAGCTTCGCGACGTCGTCCTTCGAGACGCCGAGCACTCGGATGCCGGCGCTCGCGAACGAGTTCAGGTTGTCGCGGAAGTCGCAGGCCTCGGTCGTGCAGCCCGGGGTCATCGCCTCGGGGTAGAAGTAGAGCACCACCTTGGAGCCGCGGAGCTCCGAGAGGGTGACCGCGTCGCCGTTCTGGTCGAGCAGGGTGAAGTCGGGAGCGAGGTCGCCGGGGGCGAGTCGTGCATCGGTCATACCTCCATGGTAGGCACGTCGACGGATGCCTCGGCGCCGCTGGAGCCCGCACGCCGGCGTTGCCTCGTCAGACTGCGGTGCCGCCCGCGAAGGTCGTGAGCAGGCGCTGCAGGGACTCCAGGCGGGCCGGGCCGGTCTCGCCGAGCTCTCCGGCGGCGACCGCCTCGGCCATGGCGCAGTCGGGGGCATCGGGCAGGTGCGTGCACCCGCGCGGGCAGCGCTCGGCCAGTCGGTCGAGGTCGGTGAAGGCGCGCAGGATGTTCGCCCGATCGACGTGTCCGAGGCCGAACGAGCGCACACCGGGGGTGTCGATGACCCAGCCGGTTCCCGGCTCTGCGCCGGAGGGCCGTGCGCCGGGTGCGTCGGCGTCGGGGAGGTCGGCGGCGTCGAAGCGCAGCCACACCGTCGACGAGGACGTGTGGCGACCGCGGCCCGTGACGACGTTCACGTGGCCGGTGGCGCGCTTGGCGCTCGGCACGAGGGCATTCACGAGCGTGGACTTGCCGACGCCCGAGTGGCCGACGAACACCGTGCGGTGGCCGACGAGCACGCGTGCGATCTCGTCGAGCGGCATGGAATCCTCACCGCTGAGGAAGACGGTCAGGTCGAGGCCGGCGAAGTTGCGGAGGAACTCGGCCGGGTCGGCGAGGTCGGTCTTGGTGATGACGAGGAGCGGGCGGATGCCCGCGTCGAACGCCGCGACGAGGTAGCGGTCGAGCAGTCGGATGCGCGGTTCGGGGTTCGCTGCGGCCACGACGATGAGCATCTGGTCGGCGTTGGCGACGATGACGCGCTCGACCTCGTCGGTGTCGTCGGCGCTGCGTCGCAGGAGGGTCGTGCGCTCGCCGACCCGCACGATGCGCGAGAGGGTGCCCGGTTCGCCGGACGTGTCGCCGACGAGGTCGACGTGATCGCCCGTGACGACCGACTTGCGGCGCAGTTCGCTGGCACGCGCCGCAGTGATCACGCGTTCGTCGGGGCCGTTCTCGTCGATCAGCACGCTGTAGCGCCCGCGGTCGACGCCGATCACCATGCCGGCGACGGCATCGGCGTGCTCGGGTCGCTGCTTCGTGCGCGGCCTGCTGCCACGGCGGCTCGGCCGCACCCGCACGTCGGACTCGTCGAACTCGGGCTCGTCGTCCTCGTCGTCGTCGGTGCTCCACCAGGTCATGCCAGCATCTGCTCCCAGAGCGCGGTGAACTGGGGGAGGGTCTTGCCCGTCGACGCGATGTCGTCGACGATGACGCCGGGCACCGCGAGGCCGATGATCGCGCCGCTCGTGGCCATGCGGTGATCGGCGTACGCCCGCCACGGCCCGCCGTGGAGGGGCGCCGGCACGATGCGCAGGCCGTCGTCGAGTTCGGTGACGTCGCCCCCGAGCCCGTTGATCTCTGCGGTGAGGGCGGCGAGGCGGTCGGTCTCGTGATGACGGATGTGACCGATGCCGGTGATCGTCGAGGGTCCGTCGGCGAGGGCCGCGAGCGCCACGAGGTTCGGCGCGAGCTCACCGGCCTCCGAGAGGTCGAGGTCGACGCCGCGGATGCCGCGGCCGCCGTCGCTCCGTTCGGGCGCGTGCACGGTGAGCCGGTCGCCCTCGACCTCGACTCGAGCGCCGAACAGCGGCAGGATCTGCGCGAGCTGCGCGCCGACCTGCGTGGTCGCGGCGGGCCAGCCCGTGATCGTGACGGAACCGCCGGCGACGAGCGCCGCGACGAGGAACGGCGCGGCGTTCGACAGGTCGGGCTCGATGTCGACGTCGATCGCGCGGATCGGTCCGGGTGCGACCGTCCACCGACCGGGCTCCGGGCTCGTCACCTCGACGCCGCGCGCACGGAGGGTCTCGATCGTCATCTCGATGTGCGGCATGCTCGGCAGCCGCTCGCCGGAGTGGGTCAGGTCGAGGCCGTGCTCGAACCGCGGGGCCGACAGCAGCAGTGCGGAGACGAACTGGCTCGACGCCGAGGCGTCGATCTCGAGCGGCCCGCCGCCGACCGAGCCGGTGCCGTGCACGGTGAACGGGAGGGTGCCGCGCCGGTCGTCGTCGAGGTCGACGCCGAGGGCGTGCAAGCCGTCGATCACCCCGGCCATGGGGCGGCGGCGCGCATGCTCGTCGCCGTCGAACATCGTGGGGCCGAGTGCGAGCGCGGCGACCGGCGGCAGGAACCGCATGACGGTGCCGGCGAGCCCGCAGTCGATGGTGGTCGAGCCGAGCAGCTCCTCGGCGGGCGTCACCCGGAGGTCGTCGCCGAATCCGCCGTGGCCGGGCACCCGCTCGAACCGGGTGCCGAGGGCGCGCAGGCCCTCGACCATGAGCTCGCTGTCGCGCGACCAGAGCGGCGCGCGCAGCGTCGACGGCCCGTCGGCGAGGGCGGCCAGCACGAGCTCGCGATTGGTGAGCGATTTCGAGCCGGGCAGGCCCAGCACCGCGGAGAGCGGGGCCGCGGCGACCGGCGCGCGCCACCCGTCATCCGTCTCGGTCTGCCGTGCATCGCCGTACGGATCGAATTCGGGTGCGGAATACTTCGAAATCTGCATCGGTTATCAACAGTAGCGTCCGGAAACGCGGAAGGAGTCGGTGTTGCGCATGTCGATCGGAGTACTCGAACGCCCCGCGGTCACAGGGGTCGACGATCTAGGATGGCCGGTGATGACTGCCGACCAGATCGATGCGACGCCGACCGACCCCGAGGCTGCCGAGACCTCCGACCCCGGGGCTTCTGACAGCGAAGCGGCCGCGCGGCCGCTCAGCGAGCTCTTCGAAGAACAGGCGCTGCCGTTCATCGACCAGCTCTACGCCGCCGCGCTGCGCATGACGAAGAACCCGGCCGACGCGCAGGACCTCGTGCAGGAGACGTTCGTCAAGGCGTTCGGGGCATTCGGGCAGTTCACCCAGGGCACCAACCTGAAGGCGTGGCTGTACCGCATCCTCACGAACACCTTCATCAACAGCTACCGCAAGAAGCAGCGCGAGCCGTACCAGGGCACGATCGACGACCTCGAGGACTGGCAGCTCGGCGGCGCCGAGTCGACCACCGCGCGGGCGAGCCGCTCGGCCGAGGCCGAGGCGATCGACCACCTGCCCGACAGCGCCGTGAAGGACGCACTGCAGGCCCTGCCTGAAGACTTCCGTCTCGCGGTGTACTTCGCCGACGTCGAGGGCTTCTCCTACCAGGAGATCGCCGACATGATGAACACCCCCATCGGGACCGTGATGAGCCGCCTGCACCGTGGCAGGCGCCTGCTCCGCGAATCCCTCGCCGACTACGCCCGCGAACAGGGATTCGCCGCGGGAGAGAAGTCAGCCAAACCCACCAGGAGCACGAAATGACCGACTGCGGCTGCGACAAGGCGAGGGCCGAACTCGAGGAGTACCTGCACAACGAGCTTCGGGCGGCGGATGCATCCGACATCCGCGAGCACGTCGCGAACTGCGCCGACTGCCAGGCGGAGCTGCGCGTCGGCGTGGCGATCACCGAGGTCGTGCAGCGCGCGTGCCGCGAGAGCGCGCCCGAGCAGCTGCGGGTGCAGGTGCTGTCGCAGATCCGGCTGTACCAGTCGACGCACACCGTCGCCTGACGGTTCCGAGCGGCGTGCCGGTCTCAATCGTTCGTTCGATGCGGGCGATGACCGCCGCACCGTAGCGTCGGTGATGTGATCGACGACTCCGACCGAACGGCCAAGCGCCGCGTGCCCACGTGGCTGCGCGTCGCCATTCCCGCTGCCCTCATCCTCATCTGGTTCGCGCTCTTCGGCGCCGGCGGCGCGGCGTTCGGCTCGCTGAGCGACGTCTCGACGAACGACCAGGCGCAGTTCCTCCCCGCATCGGCCGAGGCGACCGAGGTGACCGAGCTGCAGGAGGGCTTCCGCGACTCCAATGACATCCCGGCGATCGTCGTGATCGCCGGCGACGAGGCGCTCGACGACGACCAGCTCGCCGAGATCGACGACCTCAGGGACGACCTGCTCGCGGTCGACGGCGTGAACGCCGACGGCGCGTCGCCCGTGCTCGCGTCCGACGACGGCGCCGCGGTCCAGATGATCCTGCCGATCGAGAAGGTCGAGGGCGGGGAGAAGCCGGCCGAGATCGTCGCCGAGGTCCGATCGGTGCTGGACGAGCACCCGATCGACGGGACCACGGCCGCCGTGACCGGCCCCGCCGGCTTCACCGCCGACCTCTCGGCGGCGTTCAGCGGCATCGACGGACTGCTGCTCGCCGTCGCGCTCGCCGCGGTGTTCCTCATCCTCATCGTCGTCTACCGCTCGCCGCTGCTGCCGTTCATCGTGCTCTTCACGAGCCTCACGGCGCTCTGCGCCTCGGTCTTCACGGTCGTGGCGCTCGCTCGCGCAGACATCCTGCTGCTCTCGGGGCAGACGCAGGGCATCCTGTTCATCCTCGTGATCGGCGCGGCCACCGACTACGCGCTGCTCTACATCTCGCGCTACCGCGAGACCCTCGCGCACCACGAACGCAAGTGGGACGCCACGTGGGCGGCGCTGAAGGGCTCGTGGGAGCCGATCGTGGCCTCGGGCGGCACCGTCATCGTCGGCCTCCTCATCCTGCTCGTGAGCGAGCTGACGTCGAACAAGGTGCTCGGTCCGGTCGCAGCGATCGGCATCGTGTTCGCCGTGCTCGCCGCGCTGACGCTCCTGCCCGCGCTGCTCCTCTGGGCTGGGCGCGCCGCCTTCTGGCCGAGGAAGGTCGCCCACGTCGGCGACCGCGCCGAGGTGCACGCCCGTCACGCGGCCGGCGTCGTCGACGCCTCGGCGCCCGACGAGTCCGACCTGCCCGATCGGGGCATCTGGGCGGGTGTCGGCCGACTCGTCTCGAAGCGACCGCGCACCGTCTGGATCGTCTCGGTGCTCGCACTCGGCGCCATGTCCCTCGGCCTCGCACAGCTCGACGCCGACGGCGTCGCGTCGAGCGAGTTCGTGCTGGGCGAGTCGCAGGCGCGCGACGGCCAGGCGATGCTCGGCGAGCACTTCCCAGCCGGGTCGGGCACCCCGGCGATCGTCATCGGCCCCGAGGACGAGCTGCAGCAGATGGCCGATGTCGCGCTCGACACGACCGGCGTGGACTCCGTCGCCGTCGTGAGTGCCGACTCGCCGGCCGGCACCGCGCCGGTCACGAGCGACGGCGTCGAGGCCTTCGGTCCGCCCGGCACGCCGGCACCTGCCCCGACCGTCGTGGACGGCGAGGTGCAGCTGCAGGTCACGCTCACCGACCCGTCGGACTCCCTCGAGGCCGAGGCGACGGTCGGCGAGCTCCGCTCGAACCTCGACGAGGTCGGCACCGACGTGCTCGTCGGCGGCCAGACCGCGGTCGCGCTCGACACCAACGCCGCGGCGATCGCCGACCGCACGCTCGTGATCCCGCTCGTGCTCGCCGCGATCCTCGTGATCCTGATGCTCCTGCTGCGATCCATCGTGGCGCCGCTCATCCTGATCGGCAGCGTCGTGCTCTCGTTCGCTGCCGCACTCGGCGTCTCGGCCCTGGTGTTCGAGCACGTGTTCCACTTCCCCGGGGCCGACCCGTCGGTGCCGCTCTTCGGATTCGTGTTCCTCGTCGCGCTCGGCGTCGACTACAACATCTTCCTGATGACGCGGGTGCGCGAGGAGTCCCTGCGGTTCGGCACGCGGTCCGGCATCATCCGGGGGGTGCGGCTCACGGGCGGCGTCATCACCTCGGCCGGGCTCGTGCTCGCAGCGACGTTCGCGGCGCTCGGAGTGCTGCCGATCCTGTTCCTCGCGCAGATCTCGTTCATCGTCGCCTTCGGCGTGCTGCTCGACACGTTCCTCGTTCGCACGCTCCTGGTGCCCGCGCTCGCGTACGACATCGGGCGAGCCATCTGGTGGCCGAGCAAGCTGTCGCGCGGCAAGGCCTGAGCAGGCGGAACGACGAAGCGAGCGGATGCCCCGGGGCATCCGCTCGCTTCGTTCGTTGCTGTTCGGGTCGCTACAGCGTCGTCGCGGTGCGCACGAGCTCCGCCTGCTCAGCGGCGTGCCGCTTCGCGGAACCGGTGGCGGGCGACGCCGCAGCCGTTCGCGCGACGACCCGCACTGGGCGGTCGCCGAGCTTGTTCGTCTCGATGATGAAGTACGGCCACGCGCCCTGGTTCTCGGGCTCGTCCTGCGCCCACATCAGCTCGGCGTTCGGGTACGAGTCCGCGACGTCCTTCAGCTGACCGGCGGGCAGCGGGTACAGCTGCTCGAGACGGACGACGGCGACCTCGGTGTTCTGCTGCTTCTCGAGCTCGGTGATGAGGTCGTAGTAGATCTTGCCCGAGACGAACACGACGCGCTTGACGGCGGCCCTGTCGGTGATGCGGGCGTCGTCGATGACGGGTTCGAAGCGGCCGCTCGTGAAGTCGTCGACCTCGCTCGTCGCGCCGCGGAGGCGGAGCATCGCCTTCGGCGTGAAGACGATCAGCGGGCGGCGCGGGCGGGCGTAGGCCTGGCGGCGCAGCAGGTGGAAGTACGACGCGGGCGTCGACGGGCGTGCCACCGTCATGTTGTTCTCGGCGCAGAGCTGGAGGTACCGCTCGATGCGGGCGCTCGAGTGGTCGGGACCCTGACCCTCGTAGCCGTGCGGCAGCAGGAGCACGACGCTCGAGCGCTGGCCCCACTTCTGCTCGGCCGACGAGATGAACTCGTCGATGATGGTCTGCGCGCCGTTGGCGAAGTCGCCGAACTGCGCCTCCCACATCACGAGTGCGTCGGCGCGCTCGACGGAGTAGCCGTACTCGAAGCCCATCGCCGCGTATTCGGAGAGCAGGGAGTCGTAGATCCAGAAGCGCGCCTGGTTCTCGGAGAGGTTCTGGAGCGGCAGCCACTCCTGGCCGTTCACCCGGTCGTGCAGCACGGCGTGGCGCTGCACGAACGTGCCGCGACGCGCGTCTTGCCCGGCGAAGCGCACCGGCGTGCCCTCGAGGAGGAGCGAACCGAGCGCGAGCAGCTCGCCGAAGCCCCAGTCGACCTTGCCGTTGCGGCTCATGTCGAGGCGCTTCGTCAGGAGCTGCTGGATCTTCGGGTGCACCGTGAAGCCCGAGGGCTTGTTGTTGAACGCGTCGCCGATGGCGTGCACGACCTCGGTCGAGACGCCGGTGGTCTCGAGCTCGCCGGCGACGGGCTCTTCGGGCTTGGCGGAATCGGTCGCCCCGATGATCGGGATGGCGCCGGTCTGCGCGGCGTGCGTCTCGGCGAAGGCGCGCTCGAGCCGGTCCTGGAAGTCGCGGTGCGCCTCTTCGTACTCGAGCTCGGTGATGTCGCCGCGGCCGACGAGCGCCTCGGTGTAGAGCTTGCGCACGGAGCGCTTCGCCTCGATTAGGTTGTACATGAGCGGCTGCGTCATCGAGGGGTCGTCGCCCTCGTTGTGGCCGCGACGGCGGAAGCAGACGAGGTCGATGACGACGTCGCGCTTGAACTCCTGGCGGTAGCGGAACGCGAGCTCGGCCACGCGGACGACGGCCTCGGGGTCGTCGCCGTTCACGTGGAAGATCGGGGCCTGGATCGTCTTCGCGACATCCGTCGAGTAGATCGACGAGCGGGCGTCGCCCGGCACCGTCGTGAAACCGACCTGGTTGTTGACGACGATGTGGATCGTGCCGCCCGTGCGGTAGCCGCGGAGCTGCGACATCTGCATGGTCTCGAGCACGACGCCCTGACCGGCCATCGCGGCGTCGCCGTGCACGAGGATCGGCAGCGTCGAGAACGTGCCGATCGGCTTCCGGTCCTGCTTGGCGCGCACGATGCCCTCGAGCACGCCGTCGACGGCTTCGAGGTGCGAGGGGTTCGCGGCGAGCGAGACCGGAATCTGGTGCCCGTCGTCGGCGGTGAAGGTGCCCTGGGTGCCGAGGTGGTACTTGACGTCACCCGAGCCCGAGAAGCCCTTCGACTGCTGGGTGCCCTCGAACTCGCGGAACACCTGGCCGTAGGTCTTGCCGGCGATGTTCGTGAGCACGTTCAGGCGGCCGCGGTGCGCCATGCCGATGGCGACCTCGTCGAGGCCCTCCTTCGCGGCGCCCTGCAGGATCTCGTCGAGCATCGGGATGACGGACTCGCCGCCCTCGAGGCTGAAGCGCTTCTGGCCGACGTACTTCGTCTGCAGGAAGGTCTCGAACGCCTCGGCCTCGTTGAGCTTGCCGAGGATGCGCATCTGCTCGTCGTGCGTCGGCTTCTCATAGCTGCGCTCGACCTCGTTCTGGATCCACTTGCGCTGCACGGGGTCCTGGATGTGCATGTACTCGATGCCGATCGTGCGGCAGTACGAGTCGCGGAGCACGCCGAGGATGTCGCGGAGCTGTGCGGTGCGCGTGTCGCCGAAGCCGCCGGTGACGAACTCCCGGTCGAGGTCCCAGAAGGTCAGGCCGTGGCTCGCGATGTCGAGGTCGGGGTGGGAGCGCTGCACGTACTCGAGCGGGTCGATGTCGGCCATGAGGTGGCCGCGCACGCGGAAGGCGTTGATGAGCTCCTGCACGCGAGCGGTCTTGTCGATCGCGCTCGCGATGTCGACCGAGATGTCGGGCGCCCAGCGGATCGGCTCGTAGGGGAGCCGGAGCGCGGCGAAGAGGTTCTCGTAGAAGCCGCGCTGGCCGAGGAGCAGCTCGTGCACCTTCTTCAGGAACTCGCCCGAGCCGGCGCCCTGGATGACGCGGTGGTCGTAGGTCGAGGTCAGCGTGATCGTCTTGCCGATCGCGAGGTGCGCGAGGGTCTTCTCTGAGGCGCCCTGGAACTCGGCGGGGTACTCGAGGGCGCCGGCGCCGATGATGCAGCCCTGGCCCCGCATGAGCCGGGGCACCGAGTGCACGGTGCCGATTCCGCCGGGGTTGGTCAGCGAGACCGTGGCGCCGGCGAAGTCATCGGCCTTCAGCTTGTTCTGGCGGGCGCGCTGGACGAGGTCTTCGTACGCGGCGAGGTACTCGTTGAACGTCATCGTCTCGGCGCGCTTGATCGCGGGCACGAGCAGGGCACGGGTGCCGTCGGGCTTCGGAATGTCGATCGCGATGCCGAGGCCGATGTGCGCGGGCTTGACGAGGCTCGGCTTGCCGTCGGGCTCGGCGTAGTAGACGTTCTGGCTCGGGAACTCCTTGAGCGCCTGGATGAGCGCCCAACCGATGAGGTGGGTGAAGGAGATCTTGCCGCCGCGCGAACGCCGCAGGTGATTGTTGATCACGATGCGGTTGTCGATCATGAGCTTCGCCGGGATCGTGCGGACGCTCGTGGCGGTCGGCACGGTGAGCGAGGCGTCCATGTTGGCCGCGAGCGCCTTCGGCATGCCCTTGAGGGTGACGACCTCGTCTTCCTTCGGGGCGTCGGCGACGACGGGCTGCGGGCTCGTGACGGGCACATCGGCCGGCACGGGCTGCGTGCGCGGGGCGACCGACGTCGTGCGCGCCGCCGGGGTCTGACCGATGACGGGCACGGGTGCCGTGGACGGCGCGGCGTGCTCGGCCGAAGTCGCTGCCGGGGGCGTGGAGCCCGCCGGTGCCGGGGGCGTGGAGCCCGCCGGTGCCGCGGGTGGGGCGGCCTCAGCCGCGGGCGTCGCCGCCGCGGCATCCGTCGCCGGTGCCCCGGTCGTCGGGTCTGCGCCCTCGGTCTTCACCTGGCGGTAGTGCTCGAGCACCGGCCACCAGGTCTTGTCGACCGATTGGGGATCGACGAGGAACTTCTCGTACATCTCGTCGACGAGCCATTCGTTGGCTCCGTATTCGCCCGACGTCGTCTCGTCGGATCCCGACCCGGTCAATTGGCTCGACACAGCCTCTCGCCCACTCTCTCCATTGATGCTGGAATTACCTGCTCCGTGGTCTCGCCATACGCGCGGGCATGACGAATCACCGTCTCCCAGCCTAATCCCCTCGATGGAGCCCTGAGCACGGCGCGGCGGTAGCGTGGCGGCATGGAGTTCTACCGGACGACACCCAGCCACGACCTCACCTACTCGGACGTGTTCCTCGTTCCGAGTCGTTCCGCCGTCACGAGCCGTCTCGACGTCTCGCTCGCGCCCGATGACGGCTCGGGCGCCTCCATCCCGCTCGTGTCGGCGAACATGAACTCGATCACCGGTCCGCGACTGGCTGCCACGCTCGCACGCCGCGGCGGGCTCGGCGTGCTGCCGCAGGACATGCACCTGCAGGACCTCGACGCGGCGATCCGCGCGGTCAAGGCGCAGTCGCCGCGCTTCGACACTCCGCACGACTTCAGTCCGGATGCCACGGCCGCCGACGCACTCGAGGTGCTGCCGCCGATCGCGGGTCACGGCATCGTGCTGCACGACTCGCGAGGCGAGTACGTCGGATGCATCCCCGCCGATCGCCTCGCGACGGCCCTGCCCGATGCGCGCCTCGGCGACCTCGTGCACGGCGGGCTCGCCTCCCTCGACGCCGACGACGTGTCGTCGCCCCGCAGGGCCTTCGATCTCATGGTCGAAGCCGGCCTCGAGTTCGCCCCGGTGCTCGAGCACGGGCGCGTGGTCGGCACCCTCAGCCGCCGGAGCGCGCTGCGCGGCACGATCTACGAGCCGAACGTCGACGCCGGCGGACGGCTCAGGGTGGCGGCCGCGGTCGGCATCAACGGCGACGTCGCGGCGAAGGCGACGGCGCTCGCGGTCGCGGGCGTCGACATGCTCGTGATCGACACCGCGCACGGGCACCAAGAGGGCATGCTCCGCGCCGTGTCGATCGTTCGCGACCTCGGGCTCGACCTCCCGATCGTCGCGGGCAACATCGTGACCGCCGACGCGGTCGCCGACCTCGTCGAGGCCGGTGCCGACGTGCTGAAGGTGGGGGTCGGGCCGGGCGCGATGTGCACGACCCGCATGATGACCGCCGTCGGTCGCCCCCAGTTCTCCGCGGTGCTCGAGACGGCCGAGGCCGCTCGGGAGCTCGGCGCGGCCGTGTGGGCCGACGGCGGCGTGCGCTACCCGCGCGACGTCGCCCTCGCGCTCGCCGCCGGGGCGGCATCGGTCATGATCGGCTCCTGGTTCGCGGGCACCATCGAGGCTCCGGGCCTGCTGCGGCACGATGCATCCGGTCGCCTCTACAAGGAGAGCTGGGGCATGGCCTCGACGAAGGCCGTGCGCGAGCGCTTCGACCGGCTCTCGCCCTACGAGCTGGCGCGTAAGGAGCTGTTCGCCGAGGGCATCTCGTCGTCGGCCATCTCGCTCGACCCGCTGCGCCCCTCGATCGAGGACCTGCTCGACATGATCACCTCGGGGGTGCGCAGCTCGTTCACGTACGCGGGTGCGCGCACGCTCGAGGAGTTCCGCGACCGCGCGCTCGTCGGCATCCAGTCGGCGGCGGGATACGAGGAGGGCAAGGCGCTGCCCGTCAGCTGGTGAACCGATGCAGCCCCAGGGCTGTGGATGGCGCCGGCCGACCCGCCGCTCGCGCGGATACGCTGCGGTGCCATGGCGCATCCGTTCGAGATCATGGCTCAGCCGATCCGTCGCCGGATCGTCGAGGTGCTCGCGGTCGGCGACCACACGGCCGGTGAACTCTGCGACGTCGTGACGGTCGAGCACGGGGTCTCGCGGACCGCGGTCTCCCACCACCTGGCCGCGCTGCGGGAACGCGGCGTGGTCCGTTCGGATGTCGACGCCGCCGATCCGCGGGCCAGACGGTACTTCCTCGATTCGGAGTTCCTGATGCGGCTCGACGACGCCGTCTGCGAGCTCTTCGAGCTCTGGGACCATCGGTACGGCACCGCGCAGGGCCGGGCGCCGCTCGTCGACCCGCGTCGCACCAGGGTGCGCCTCCACCGGTTCGGGGACGCGGCAGATCGACGCCGCGCGCGATCGATCACGGCGTGGACCGACGACGACGCGGCGGAACGCTCGAACTGACCGGTGACCGATGCCCGCTCGCCGGTGACCGGTGACGGCAGTCCTCGATCGTGTCGTTCGAGTCGGAGACCGAACGGTCGTGATCGATGTCTCGCTGAATTCCTCGTGTGAGATCTGCCTCATGTGAGGCAGATCTCACATGGTGAGAGACGAGTGACGTTCGCCCTGGTCGGGATGATCTCGGGCACGGCAGTGCAGGGGAGGGCAGGGCAGGCAGGGCAGGCAGGGCACGGCAGTGCAGGGGAGGGCAGGGCAGGGTGGGCAGGGCACGGCAGTGCAGTGCAGGGGAGGGCAGGGAAGGGTAGGCAGGGCACGGCAGTGCAGGGGAGGGCAGGGCAGGGCGAAGCGTATGCGGAGGGCGTGTGACGCTCCGGTTACAGCTGGGCGATCGCACGGAGCGCGCCGATATACTGAGGCGACAATGGACGATCCTCCCTCTGCCACTGCTCCCGGTCATAGACCCCCGCCCGTGACTGCTCGCGGAGGTGGCGATGTCTGAGTGGATACTCCTCGGCATCGGGCTCCTCCTCACGATCGGCACGGGCTTGTTCGTCGCCAGCGAGTTCGCCCTCGTCAATCTCGATCGGGCCGACCTCGAGGCGCGTCGCGCGAGGGGTGAGACGAAGCTCGCGCTCACCATCGCAGCGCTGAAGATCACCTCGACGCACCTGTCGAGCGCGCAGCTCGGCATCACGCTGACCACACTGCTCACCGGCTACACGATGGAGCCGGCGATCTCGTCGCTCCTCGCAGGTCCGCTGGCCGCGATCGGCGTGCCCGAGGCGTTCGTGCGCCCCGTCGGCACCATCACCGCGGTCGTCGTCGCCACCCTGCTCTCGATGGTCCTCGGCGAGCTCGTGCCCAAGAACTTCGCGCTCGCCCTGCCGCGGCAGACGGCGGTGCTCGTGATCCCCTTCCAGACGGCGTTCACGTGGGTCTTCCGTCCCGCCATCTCGCTGCTGAACGGCAGCGCGAACGGAATCCTCCGCTCCTTCGGCATCGAGCCGAAGGAGGAGCTCTCCGGTGCCCGATCAGCCGAGGAGCTCTCGTCGCTCGTGCGGCGCTCGGCGAGTGCTGGAATGCTCGAGCAAGACACGGCGACGCTCCTCGGCCGCACCCTGCGATTCGCCGACCACGACGCCTCCGACGTGATGACCCCGCGCCCGCGCGTCGCCGCCGTGCAGCGCCAGGAGCCGGCCGAAGCAGTGCTCGAGCTCGCACGGACGACCGGGTACTCGCGCTTCCCCGTGTACGACGAGAACCTCGACGACGTCGTCGGGCTCGTGCACGTCAAGCAGGCGGTCGCGGTTCCGCGAGAGAAGCGCTCCGAGGTGCCGGCATCGGCGCTGCAGTCCGACGCGCTGCGCGTGCCCGAGACGATGAAGCTCGACACGCTCCTCGAAGAGCTCAGGGGTCGCGGCTACCAGATGGCCGTCGTGGTCGACGAGTACGGCGGCACTGCGGGGGTGGCCACCCTCGAGGACCTCGTCGAGGAGCTCGTCGGCGAGGTCTCCGACGAGCACGATCGCACGCGCGCCGGCATCGTCCGGCGCGGCGACGACGTGAGCTTCCCCGGAATACTGCGACCCGACGAACTGCTCGAGCGCACCGGCATCCGCGTGCCCGAGAACGGAGACTACGAGACCGTGGCCGGATTCGTCATGGCCGAACTCGGGCGACTGCCCGCCGTCGGCGACGAGGTGCTCATCGAAGACGGCACGCTCGTCGTGCAGCGACTCGACGGACGTCGCATCGACCGGGTGAGGTTCGTGCCGAACCCCCTGCCCGAAGCCGACGACCTCGAAGGGGGCGACCGATGAGCGACTGGGCCGGCATCGTCTGGCTGATCGTGCTGCTCATCGCGAACGCCTTCTTCGTCGGCGCCGAGTTCGCCGTCATCTCGGCTCGGCGATCGCAGATCGAGCCGCTCGCCGAGCAGGGCAAGCGCAGCGCCAAGACCGCGCTCTGGGCCATGGAGCACGCGACGCTCATGCTCGCCATGAGCCAGCTCGGCATCACGATCTGCTCGCTGCTGATCCTGAACGTGTCCGAGCCCGCGATCCACCACCTGCTGGAGGTGCCGCTGCACCTCACGGGCTGGTCGGCCGAGGTCGTCTCGACGATCGCGTTCATCGTGACCCTCGTGCTCGTGTCCTACCTGCACGTCGTGTTCGGCGAGATGGTGCCGAAGAACCTGTCGTTCTCGGTGCCCGACCGGGCGGTGCTGCTGCTCGCGCCGCCGCTCGTCTTCCTCGCCCGCATCTTCCGGCCCATCATCGTGGCGCTGAACGCCACCGCCAACGGGGTGCTCCGGCTCTTCGGCGTCGAGCCGAAGAACGAGGCGAACTCGACCTTCACGCTCGAGGAGGTGCAGACGATCGTGCACCAGTCGCGCCGCGAGGGCGTCCTCGACGACGCGAGCGGCACCCTGACCGCCGCCTTCGAGTTCACGACGAAGCGCGTGCAGGATGTCGCGGTGCCGCTCGAGTCGCTCGTCAGCCTGCCGCCAGCTGCGACTCCCCGCGACGTGGAGCGAGCAGTGGCTCGTCGCGGGTTCTCGCGCTATCCGATCCTCGACGAGTCGGGTGAGCCCGACGGCTATGTGCACCTGAAGGACGTGATCGACCTCGACGACGACGAGCTCGACGACCCGATCCCGGCCAAGCGCGTGCGTCGTCTCGTGTCGATCTACGCGGGCACCGACCTCGAGGACGCGCTCGCGACGATGCGTCGCCTCGGCACGCACGTCGCCCGCACCTTCGATGAGGACGGCGCGACGACGGGGGTCATCTTCCTCGAGGACATCATCGAGGAGCTCGTGGGCGAAGTGCAGGACGCCACGCGACGCGGCTGATCCGCGCGCGCCGGCGGCGGGTGCTCTCCCGGATGGGGGACTGCCGCCGCCTGGCGGCGCGCGTAGACTCCGGAATGGATGAAAGCGAGGATCCATCATGTTCGAGTCAGCGCGTGCGTACTCCGTCCTTCCGGCATCCGACCTCGAGCGGGCCGTCCGGTACTGGAAGGACACCTTCGACCTCGACCCGGTGATGACCGACGAGACCGGCGTGCTCTTCGAGGTCGCGGGCGGACGCGTGCTCGTCTACGAGACGCAGTTCGCCGGCACGGCTCGCAACACCGCGTTCGGCATCGACACCGACGACCTCGACGCGGCGATGTCGGAGCTCCGGTCGCGCGGCGTCGAGTTCGCCGACTATGACATGCCGGGTCTCACGACCGTCGACGGCGTCGCCGAGATGGACGGAATGCGGTCCGCCTGGTTCACCGACAGCGAGGGCAACATCATCGCCATCGGCGAGCGCAGCTGACCTCCGGCCTGCCCGGGGCCGGCTCAGACGAGGGCGCGGAGCCACGCCTCGAGCGATGCGGCATCCGTGAACACGTGCCCGTCGCCGCCGACCGCCTTCGCGCCCTCGACGTTCTCGGCCTTGTTGTCGATGAACACGAAGTCGGATGCCGCGATGCCGAGCTCGTCGATGACGTGCTCGTAGATCGCGGCGTCGGGCTTCACCAGGTCGAGCTCGCCGCTGACGAACACCCGGTCGAACAGCGGGGCGAACGAACCGTGCCGCAGCCACCCCGAGTAGTCCGCGCCCGCGTTGGAGAGCAGCGCGAGACGGGTGCCGCCCGCCGAGAGGGCGTGCAGCACGCCGAGCGTGCCCGGATCGAGCGACAGCCAGCCCCGGTGATCGATCGCCCAGAGCTCGTGCACGTCGACGGCGTTCCATTCGACGCCCAGATCTGCCGCGACGGCCTGCCAGTACTCGGCGATCGAGGTGGTGCCGCGGTCGAGGCCCGTTCGATGCTCCCAGTAGGCCGTCCAGAACTCCTCGGCACGCTCGCGCACCCCGGCGCGCGCCAGCAGACTCGCTCGGTCGGCTTCGCTCGGCTCGCGTGAGATGACCTCGCCGTAGTCGAAGACGACGACACGGGGAGCGAGGGTGATCGGTGCGGGAAGTGTCTGAGGCATCGCCGCCAACCTATCGTGGGAGCATGAACAGCCCGTGGCAGGAATGGACCGCCGCCGATGCGGCGGAATGGATCGCGGCACCGCTCGCCGATGACGACAAGTACTCGCGAGGCGTGCTCGGCATCGTGGCCGGCTCGCCCGAGTACCCGGGTGCGGCGGTGCTGTCCGTGGAGGCCGCGCATCGCGCCGGCCTCGGCATGGTGCGCTACACCGGCCCCCGGGCGGTGCGCACGGCGGTGCTCGCCCGCCGGCCCGAGACCGTCACCGCGCCCGGCCGGGTGCAGGCGTGGCTCGTCGGCTCCGGCATCGACATGGGGCGGCGCTCGTTCATGCTCATGGGCGACCTGCAGGGATCGCTCGCGTCCGGTCTGCCCGTCGTGCTCGACGCCGGTGCGCTCGACCTCGTCGGCACCCACACGGCACCCACAGTCATCACGCCTCACGCCAGGGAACTCGCCGCCCTGCTCGCCTCGCGCGAGATCGACACGAGCATCGCGCAGGTGCGCGACGACCCGGCCGGTTGGGCGCTCCGGGCCGCGAAGGAACTCGGGGTGGCCGTGCTGCTGAAGGGCGCGGTCACGCACGTCTGCGATCCCGACGGCGATCGCTACACGATCACGGCGCCGACCCACTGGCTGGCCTCGGCCGGCACCGGAGACGTGCTCGGCGGCATCCTCGGAGCCCTCGTCGCCACCCACCACGAGCGCATCACGGAGGACGCGGAGGTGCTCACGGCACTCGCGGCGACCGCGGCGTGGGTGCACGGCGAGGCGGCGCGGCGTGCGACCGCCGCGGTCGGCGGCGGACCGATCACGGCGCTCGACATCGCCGAGTCGATCCCGCCCGTCATCGGCGCCCTGCTCGCGGGCTGAGCGAATCCGCCTCAGCCGGCGAGGAACCTCGCGAGGAACTCGCGCGTGCGCTCTTCGCGGGGCGCCTCGAAGAACTGCCGCGCCGGGGCGTCCTCGATGATCCGGCCGGCGTCGAGGAAGACGACGCGGTCGGCGACCTCGCGCGCGAACGCCATCTCGTGCGTGGCCATCACGATCGTCGTGCCGCCGTCGGCGAGGGAGCGCACGAGCGCGAGCACCTCGCCGACGAGCTCGGGGTCGAGGGCGCTCGTCACCTCGTCGAGCAGCAGCAGCTCTGGCCCGGTCGCGATCGCGCGCACGATCGCGGCGCGCTGCTGCTGGCCTCCCGACAGCCGGTCGGGGAACGCGCGGGCGAAGTCGGCCAGCCCGATCGAGGCGAGCAGCTCGAGCCCTCGGCGCTCGGCCTCGGCGCGCGGCACCCGGTGCACGAGCCGCGACGCGAGCGTCACGTTGTCGAGCACGCTGAGGTGGGGGAACAGGTTGTAGTGCTGGAAGACGACTCCGATGCGGGCCCGCACGCCGTCGGCGTCGACGCGAGGATCGCTGACGTCCTCGCCGCGCAGCAGGATCTCGCCGTCGTCGACCTGCTCGATCAGGTTGATCGTGCGGAGCAGGGTCGACTTGCCCGACCCGCTCGCACCGACGAGCGCGACGACCTCGTGCGCCGCCACGTCGAGGTCGATGCCGTCGAGCACGACGTGGTCGCCGAACGCCCGGCGGACGCCTCGGAGCCGCAGCACCGGCTCGGCCATGGCAGCGGATGGCGCGCTCATACGATGCTCCCGACCTGCTCGCGTGCCCGCATGCGCGCCGACACCCAGTCGGTGAGCCTGATCGTCGGCCACGCGAGCAGCACGAAGAGCAGGCCGGCGACGACGTACGGCGTGTAGTTGAAGAAATGCGCGGTCTCGATCTGGGCCGCGCGCACTGCGTCGACGGCCCCGAGCACGGAGATGAGGCCGACGTCCTTCTGCATCGCGACGAAGTCGTTCATGAGTGCGGGCGTGACCTTCCGCAGGGCCTGCGGTAGCACGACGCGGCGCATCGTCTGGCCGTGGCTGAGGCCCAGCGAGCGCGCGGCGAGGCGCTGGGACGGATGAACCGCTTCGATCCCGGCACGGAACACCTCTGACACGTACGCCGAGTAGACGAGGATCAGAGCGATCGTTCCCCACACCGCGACGGGCACGCGCGGCAGGAAGTCGAGTCCGGGCAGGCCGAAGCCGACGAGGTACAGCACGATGATGAGCGGCATGCCGCGGAAGAGGTCGGTGTAACCGGCCGCGAGCGCCCGCAGCGGGAAGAACACCGGGCCGCGCAGCGTGCGCATCGTCGCGAGCAGCAGGGCGACGAGCACGACGCCGATGGCCGCGAACACGAGCACGCGGATGTTCAGCCAGAGGCCCTCGAGGATGCGGGGGAGCGAGGCGAGTGCGACCGTCGGGTCGAAGAACGTCTGCTGCACCTGCGCCCACCCGGGCGAGCCGATGAGGGCCCACGCGAGCAGGCCCGCGAGCACGATCGTCGAGAGCGCACTGACGAGCACCGAGCGACCGGTCTGGCGCTTCCGGAACGCGCGCCGCTCGAGTTCGAGGGTGCTCGGCTGCCACGCGGTCGACGAGCCGCGGGCGTCGGTCGTGTCGGTCACGGACTCACGCTATCGGCGGTCGGCGGATGTCGCGGCATCCGCATTTCGGACGACCGGGTCGTTCGGAGCACCGGCGTCACTCGAGAACGGGTGCGCCGCCCTCGCCGCCGAGCCATTCGGCGGCGAGCTCGTCGAGCGTGCCCCGCTCGCGGAGGGCGTCGACGGCTGCCGTCACCTCGGCCGTGAGCGGCGAGCCCTTGGCGAGCACGAGACCGAACGCGTCGCCGCCGCCGGCGGTCGCAGGGAGCTGGCCGACGATCTTGCCGCCGTCGAGCTCGACGCCCGTGAGGTAGAACGCGGTCGGCAGGTCGACGACGATCGCGTCGACCGTGCCGCTCTGGAGCGCGAGCTTGGCATCGTCGTTGGTGTTGAAGACCTGGGCGCCGGCGGTCGGGGCGATGACCTCCTCGACGGCGGCGAAGCTCGTCGTGCCGGTCTGCGCGCCCACGAGGAGGTCCTTCAGGTCGGCGATCGAGGTGGCCGACGCGGCGGGCGAGGATTCGGTCGTGATGACCACCTGGGTGGTCTCGTAGTACGGCGACGAGAAGTCCACGTTCTGCTCGCGCTCGTCGGTGATCGAGAACTGCTGCAGGTTGATGTCGAAGTCCTTCGGCCCCGGTGCGATGGCCTGCTCGAAGGTCGAGCGCACCCAGACGACGTCGTCGGCGGCGAAGCCGAGCTCGTCGGCCACGGCATAGGCGACGGCGGCCTCGAAGCCCTCGCCCGACTCGGGGTCGTCGTCGAGCACCCACGGGAAGTAGGCGGGCTCGCCGGTCGCGATCGTGAGCTTGCCGTCGGTCACGTAGTCGCCGCCGCCCGACGCATCGCCCGCGCCACCGGCGCAACCGGCGAGAGCGAGGGTCGCGGATGCCGCGATGATGATCGCGGTGAGGGAGCGTCGGGTCATGGTGGCCTCCATACGGGTGTGCCTCCAGCATCGCGGATGCCGCCGAGCGCCGGGGGGCGCGTGGCGGAATGTGACGCTCGGCTAGGCTCGTCGCCATGACGGACGGGGACGAGCGCGAGGCATCCGCTCACCGCATCCGCCGGTTCCTCGGCACGAGGGCCGCGCTCTGGACGGGCTTCGCGCTCGTGCACGCCGCGCTCATCTGGCTGAACCTGGCCGCGCCCGGCTACCCGCTCGGGGACGTGACGGCCGTGTACCGGCTCTGGGCCGAGAACGCCGCGCACGGTTGGCTGCGCATGGGCATCGACGCGCCGTGGGTCTACCCGATCCTCGCCTTCGCGCCGATGGCCGCGTCGCTGGCATTCGGCTCCGCCTGGTACGCACAGACGTGGCTCGCGATCGTGACCGTGCTGGACGCGATCGCGTTCAGCGTGCTCATCGGCCGCGCGAGCCTCTCGCGCCCGCGCCGGATCGCGGCCTGGTGGTGGCTCGGCTTCCTCGCGCTTCTCGGCCCGATCGCCTTCGGCCGGATCGACGCCATCACGGTGCCGTTCGCGATCACCGGCCTGCTGTGGGCGGCCGGCCGGCCGCGGGTGGCCGCGACCCTGCTCACGATCGGCGCATGGATCAAGGTCTGGCCCGCTGCGCTCGTCGCCGCGCTCGTGATCGCCGCGCGCCGGCGGCTCGAGGTGCTCACCGTCGCGGTGTCGCTCAGCGTCGGCATCCTCGGCGTCAGCCTGCTGGCGGGTGCGGGCACCAACGCGATGGGGTTCATCGCCGAGCAGGCGGGGCGGGGGCTCCAGGTCGAGGCGCCGCTCGCGGTGGCCTGGCTGTGGCAGATCGTCGCGGGATCGAAGTCGGTGCGGATCGTCTACGACCGCCAGATCCTGACGTTCCAGATCGACGGCCCCGGTGCGGATGTCGCGGCAGCCCTGACCACCCCGCTGATGGCCCTCGGTGTCCTCGTCGTCGTGCTCGTCGGAGTTCGCGCAGCTCGCCGGGGCGCCGTGTTCGGACGCCTGCTGCCGCCGCTCGCGCTCTCGCTCGTGGTGGTGCTCATGCTCGCGAACAAGGTCGGCTCGCCGCAGTTCGCGACCTGGCTCGCGGCTCCGGTGATCCTCGGGCTCGTCCTGCGCCCGGGGCGGTTCGCCGTGCCGGCGTTCGTCGCCGCGTCGATCGCGCTCTTCACGCACATCATCTACCCCTACTGGTACGGCTGGCTGCTGATCGCCGACCCCGCCTTCGTCCTCCTGCTGACGGGCAAGTCGCTGCTCCTCGTGGTGCTGCTCGTCTGGGGCATCCGCTCGATCTGGCGGCTCGGCTCGCCGCGCTCGCCGCGATCACCGCGCTCGAGCGTGCGCGAGGCAGACGCGGTCGGCAGCACAATGGACCTCGACGACCACTGAAGGAGACGAACATGCTGGTGGCATTCTCAGTCGCGCCGAGCGGCACGGGCAGGAACGACGGATCGGTGCACGACGCCGTCGCGGCGGCGGTGCGCATCGTGCGGGAGTCGGGCCTGCCGAACCGCACCGACTCGATGTTCACCACGATCGAGGGCGACTGGGACGAGGTCTTCGACGTCGTGCGCCGCGCCACCGAGGCCGTCGGGGAGTACGGCTCGCGCGTCTCGCTCGTGCTGAAGGCCGACATCCGTCCGGGATACGTCGGCGAGCTCGAGGCGAAGCTCGATCGGCTCGAGACGGCGATGGAGGGGCTCGACTCCGGCGCGTGAGGCGCCGTCGACCGACCGCATCGAATCGATTCGAGTTCTGTGCGAGAATCGACGGGTGACCCTCTCCGACGACGGGCCGACGACACTGTCGCCGGCCCGCATCCGTTTCGCGCTCCTCGCGCTCGCCCTCGGCGGCTTCGCCATCGGTTCGACCGAGTTCGTGGCCATGGGCCTGCTTCCGAACATCGCGTACGACCTCCTGCCAGAGCTCTACGCGCAGTCGTCGGCCGATGCGAACGCGAACGCCGGCTGGATCATCTCGGCCTACGCCCTCGGCGTCGTGGTCGGTGCGCCGACGATCGCGGCAGCGGCCGCCCGCTGGCCCCGCAAGCGGCTCCTGCTCACGCTCCTGACCGCCTTCACGCTCGGCACCATCGCGTCGGCCGTGCTGCCGAGCTTCGAGCTCGTGCTCATCGCCCGGTTCATCTCGGCCCTGCCGCACGGCGCCTACTTCGGCATCGCCTCGCTCGTCGCCGCGAGCCTGATGGGCCCCGGCAAGCGCGCGCGAGGCGTCGCCCTCGTGCTCTCGGGGCTCACGATCGCGAACGTCATCGGCGTCCCCGCGATCACGTGGCTCGGCCAGCTCGCCGGCTGGCGCGTCGCTTACCTCGCGGTCGCCGCGATCTTCGCCCTCACCTTCGTGGCGGTGCTCATCGCCGTGCCATGGCAGGCGGGCGACCCCGGAGCGACGATGAAGCGCGAACTGAAGGCGTTCACCCGGGCCCAGGTGTGGTTCGCCCTCGGCATCGGCGCGGTCGGCTTCGGCGGCCTCTTCGCCGTCTACAGCTACGTTGCACCGCTCGCCACCGACGTGACCGGACTGCCCGAGGAGTTCGTGCCGTTCGTGCTCGTCGCGATCGGCGTCGGCATGACCGTCGGCAACCTCGTGGGCGGCCGACTCGCCGACTGGAGCGTGCGTCGCTCGATGTACCTGTTCTTCGCAGTCCTCGCCGGCGCGCTCGTGCTGCTCGGGTTCACGGCGTCGAGCCCGTACGGCCTCCTCGCTGGCGTGCTGCTCGTGGGCGCGGCATCCGCGGCCCTCTCGCCCACCATCCAGGCACGGCTCATGGACGTCGCACGCGACAGCCAGTCGATCGCCGCGGCACTGAACCACTCCGCGCTGAACATCGGCAACAGCCTCGGCGCACTGCTCGGCGGCATCGCGATCGCAGGCGGCCTCGGCTACGTCGCCCCGATCTGGATCGGGCTCGTGCTCACGCTCGCCGGGGCACTGCTCGCCGTGACCTCGTTCGCGCTGGATCGCTCCCGTGCGCGCCGCGGCGTCGCGGTGCCGTATGCCACGGGCGCGATGCACGCCGTCGAGTCGTGAGCCCGACTCGGTCGGCGTGAACCCGACTCAGTCGGACTGCAGCAGGATGCCGTCGAGGATCGCGCGCTTGCGCAGCGCCACCTTGGTGCCGACGTCGTACCCTGCCGCCCGGTACTTCTCGCGGATGCGCTTGAGGTAGCTCTTGGCCGTCTCCTCGGAGATGCCGAGCTGGAACGCCACGGCCTTGACCGGCTGACCGGCCCCGTAGAGCGCCATCACTCGGCGCTCCTGCGCCGAGAGCTTCGGCGACGTGCCCTCTGCGGTGAGCGCGAGTTCGAGCTCGGGCGTCAGGTAGGACTCGCCGATGCGGGCCGCGCGGATCGCCTCGATGATGGTCTCGACCGGCTCGGACTTCACGAGGTAGCCGAGGGCACCCGACCCGAGGGCCTCGCGAACGACGGTCGGCTCCGAGTAGGTGCTCATGAGCATCGTCTGCACGCCGGCGGACTTCAGCATCGACAGCTTCAGCGAGATCGGGATGTTGTCGCGCAGGTCGAGGTCGAGGAGCACGACGTCGACCGGGAACTCGGGATGGGCGAGGAGCTCGGACCACGAGGGCACCGCGGCGAGCAACTCGATGTCGGGCGCTGCCGTTCGTATCCACTCGGAGAGCGCCCCCAGCAGCATGCGATGGTCGTCGACGATCGCCAGGCGGATCGGTGGAGCGCTCTCAGTCATCAGATTCCCCTTTTACGGGCCGCCCCGCGGACGGCCGTACCGCCTGCCGAGACGTTCGGGTCGACCCGGCAGTCGATGTCGATTCGAAAGGATTCGGGCCCAGGAACGACATCGTGTGTACCGACTGTACCGAGTGCATCCCACGTTGCGGGGTCGACGCGACGTTGAACGACGCCTGAGACCTCGATCGAGAGCTGCAGATCGGGCGATTCGGGGTCGGAGGCGTTGCGGGGCTCACGGCAGATGACGTGCGCTGCGAGCTCGGCCGTGCCCTTCGAATGCTCCCCGACGAGGAACCACAGGCCGAGCAGCAGTCCGTCGCGCTGATCGGACGAGAGCACGCCGGCCAACCCGCCGGGATCGTCGACCGTGACCCGATTGCTGAGATACGCCGACTCGGTGACGGCGTGTCGCAGCCAGGTGTCGTTGCGTCCCTCGATGAGCCGCACGCGCAGCCGTGCGGCGAGATCGCCGGCACGTTCGGCCGCTTCGGCGGGGAGCGGGATGGCGATGCGTCCCGAGCCGACGTCGTCGAGGAGCGATTCGGCGTCGAAGTCGAGCTGCGCGAGTTCCTCGGAGGCGCGCATGCCCACGGCGGTGCGGGGCGTCGAGACGGTGCTCTGCACGAGGGAGAGGTCGAGCTCGCGTCGGATGAGCCTGCGGAACCCGCCGATCGCGATCACGGCGACGGCCATCGGCAGCACCGTGGTCGCCGCGACGGTGAGCCCGCTCACCGTGTAGTGGCCCGCCGTCGCGACCTGGAGGAGCGCGGACACGGCGATCGCAGCGCCGATCAGGCTCGCGACCAGCATCGGGATCCGCGTGCCGCGGATCGCGGCCACCGGCATCAGCACGGCCCCCGCCGCCGCCGCCGCGGTCGGCGTGACACCGAGGTGCAGCAATCCCATCGTCGCCGTCAGGTCGAGCCACACGGGTGCGACGAGCGCGAGGAGCAGCACGACGTACAGCACGTCGGGCAGCGGGGCGTTGCGCGACACGAGGCGGGAGACCACGCCGATGCCGACGACGCCGACGAGCGCGAGCCAGGCCGGCCATGGGCCTGGCCCCGGAGGGAAGAGCGGGGCCAGGGTCACGGCGTGCGCGAGGTGGCCGATGATGATGAAGGCCGAGGCGATCGTGATGCCGGTGGCCAGGCGTCGGCCGCCGTGGCTCTCGCGGACGTCGCCGGCTGCCCGTGCCGATCGGCTCGGCCGCCGGAACTGACGCCCGAGCGTGGTCGCTGCGATCCGCGGTTCGCTCATGGCTTCGGCACCTCGAGCATCACCGTCGTGCCCGAGCCCGGCGAGGAGAAGATCCGAGCGCGACCGCCGACCACGCTGAGCCGGCCGACGACCGACTCCGCGTAACCGAGCCGGCCGCCGCCGACCGCGTCGGGTTCGAAGCCCGAGCCGGCGTCGGTGACCATCGCCCTGACCGTGCGCTCGTCGTCGCTGACCGTGACATCCGCCTCGGTGACCCCTGAGTGCCGGCGAACGTTCTCGAGGCACTCGCCGAGCGCGCCGAGCAGCGCGTCGAGCGTGTCGCGGGGCAGCGCGAGCCTGCCGGCACCGTGCCAGTTCACGTCGAGCCCCATGCGTGCGAACCGCTGGCGCACCGACTCGAAGGTGACGCCGAGGCTGTCGTCGTCGGCCTCGGGGGAGAAGACCGCGGTCGAGCCGCGGTCGAGCGGCGCACCGAGCCGCAACTGCTTGAGCAGCCGCGCATCGTCGCCGGCCTGCTGGCGGAGCGCGCCGGCGCCGACCCCGACGCCCGAGTGGGCGAGCAGGCTCAACGTCGCGAGCACGGTGTCGTGCAGCACGCGGGCATCCTGTCGCTGCTGCGACTCCAGCTCGCTCGCGAGCCGCTCGGCCTCGTGGGCGCGGCCGACCTCGTGGATGCGGTCGGCGGCGGCGGCGATCGAGCGGTCGAGCCAGACGCCGATCGAGGAGTTCGCGGCCCAGCCCATGAGCGCGCCGATCGCGACGGTCTGCATCGTGTGACCGGTGACCGCGACGACGCCGACGGCGATGAGCACGGCCGCGAGGAGTCCGAGCACGATGAATGCCCCGTCGGGCCGGACGATGAGCGGGATCGCCACCGACGACGCCGTGACCGCGGCGGTGACGGCCATCGCCGAGACGGCGACGGGATCGATCACGGGCGCGGCGCCGAGCACGCTGATGAGCGCCACCGAGCAGGCCACCGCCCCGAGGGCGGGCGCGATGGCACCGCGAGCCGTGTACACGACGATGCAGACGATGACGCCGGCGCTGAGCACCGCGGCGAGGAGGAGTTCGAGGCCCGTCGACGCCCCGGGCACGAGCAGGCACAGGAACGACCCGACCGCGCCGCTCAGGCCCGACACCCTCGCGAGTCTGCGGAGCAGCCGGTCGCGTTCCTTGTGGATGCGCTTCATGACACCCCCTCGGCATGGTCGGCACCGTGGAATCGCACGCTGTCCTTCGAAGGGTAGCGGAGTCCGCGCACGCAGGGGAGGTCGGCGTCGCGGCGCTCAGGCCGAGAGCAGCTCGCCGATCGCGGCGGCGATCGCGTCATCCTCGATGAGGAAGGCGTCATGGCCGTATTCGGAGGCGACGACGACCGGCGAGCGGCCGTGGATGCTCGCCCGCAGCCCGGCAGCGATCTCGACCTGGCCGGCGAGCGGGAAGTAGCGGTCGCTGTCGATGCCCAGCACGAGGCTCTTCGCCTCGACCTGCGCGAGCGCCGCCGCGACGCCGCCGCGTCCCCGCGCGATGTCGTGCGAGTTCATCGCCTCGGTGAGCACGATGTAGCTGTTGGCGTCGAAGCGCCGCGTGAACTTGTTCCCGTGGAAGTCGAGGTACGACTCGACCGCGAACCGGCCGTCGCCCCCGAGCGGGTCGAGGTCGGACTGCCAGCTGCGTGCGAAGCGCTGGTTGAGTTCGCTCGCCGTGCGGTAGTTGAGCATCGCCATGCGCCGGGCGAGGGCGAGCCCGCGGGTCGGGCCGTCGCCGTCGGGAGCGTCGTAGAACTCGCCGCCGCGGAACGCCGGGTCGGTGCGGATGGCCTCGATCTGCACCGAGTTCAGGGCGATCTGGTCGGCCGTGCTCGCGGCGGGAGCCGCCAGCACCGCGATGCGCTCGACCGCGTCGGGGGCCATGATCGCCCACTCGAGCACGTGCATGGCGCCCATCGACCCGCCGACGACGGCGGCGAATCGCTCGATGCCGAGTTCGCGCGCGAACGCGATCTGCGCGCGCACCTGGTCGCGAATGGTGAGGAACGGGAAGCGGATGCCCCACTCGGCGCCGTCGCTCGCGAGGGAGGCCGGTCCGGTCGAGCCCTGGCACCCGCCGAGCACGTTCGGCGCCACGACGAACCAGCGGTCGGTGTCGATCGCGAGGCCCGGACCGACGATGCCGGGCCACCAGCCGGCGCTCGGGTGAGCGGGGCCGGCTGGCCCCGCGACGTGGCTGTCGCCGGTCAGCGCGTGCAGGACGAGGATCGCGTTGTCGCGGGCGGGGGAGAGCGTGCCCCACTGCTCGTAGGCGATGCGCGCCGACGGCAGGATGCGGCCGGACTCGAGGGCGACGTCTCCGATGCCCACGAACCGGCGATCGCCCACGGCGTCGCCCTCTCGCCAGGCGCCGGTGGTCGGCGCGCGGCCGGCGAGCGACGCGGCACGCGCCTCGGTGACGATGCTCGCGGGCACCGCATCGGCCGTCGTCTGCCAGTCCATGCTTCGATTCTTCCCGAGCCGGGGGGCCCGCCGTGCATTGTTACGCCAGTCGTGGAGACGACGGATGCCGCGGGCCCGACCGGGCCCGCGGCATCCGTGTTCGATGGTCGCGTGTCAGACGCGAGCGGCCTCCGTGGCGGCGCGCGCCGCGGCGAAGCCGGCCTGGAGGTCGGCCTTCAGGTCGTCGACGTTCTCGATGCCGACCGAGAGGCGCACGAGGCCGGGCGTGACGCCGGTCGTGAGCTGCTGCTCGGGGGTCAGCTGCGAGTGCGTCGTCGACGCGGGGTGGATGACGAGCGAGCGCACGTCGCCGATGTTCGCGAGGTGGCTGAACAGCGACAGGTTGTCGACGAGCGCACGGCCGGCGTCGACGCCGCCCTTCAGCTCGAACGAGAGCACCGCGCCGACGCCCTTGGGCGCGTAGGTGTTCGCCGCCGCGTACCAGGGGCTCGACGGCAGGCCCGAGTAGTTGACGCTCGCGACGTCGGGGTGGTTGTCGAGCCACTCCGCGATCTCCTGCGCGTTCTGCACGTGCCGCTCGATGCGGAGCGAGAGCGTCTCGATGCCCTGGATGAGCAGCCACGCGCTGTTCGGCGCGATCGCGGCACCGAGGTCGCGGAGCAGCTGCACCCGGGCCTTGATGATGTAGGCGAGCCCGTCGCCGACCGCGGCCGTGTAGCTCGCGCCGTGGTACGAGGGGTCGGGCTCGGTCAGGCCCGGGAACCGCTCGACGTTCTTCGACCACTCGAACGTGCCGCCGTCGACGATGACGCCGCCGATGGTGGTGCCGTGGCCGCCGAGGAACTTCGTGGCCGAGTGGATGATGATGTCGGCGCCGTGCTCGAACGGGCGGATGAGGTACGGCGTCGCGATCGTGTTGTCGACGATCAGTGGCACGCCCGAGTCGTGCGCGACGTCCGACACGAGGCCGATGTCGAGCACGTTGATCTTCGGGTTGCCGATGGTCTCGGCGAAGAAGAGCTTGGTGTTCGGGCGCACGGCGCGGCGCCACTCGTCGGCGTCGTCCTGGTTCTCGACGAAGGTCGTCTCGATGCCGAGCTTGGCGAGCGTGTACTTGAAGAGGTTGTAGGTGCCGCCGTAGATCGACGACGAGGAGACGATGTGGTCGCCCGCCTGCGCGATGTTCAGCACGGCGAAGGTGGAGGCCGACTGGCCGGAGGCCACGAGCAGTGCGCCGGTGCCGCCCTCGAGGGCGGCGATCCGCTCTTCGACCACGGCCTGCGTCGGGTTCTGGATGCGCGTGTAGATGTTGCCGAACTCGGCCAGCGCGAACAGGTTCTGCGCGTGCTCGGCGCTGTTGAACACGTACGAGGTGGTCTGGTAGATCGGCGTGGCGCGGGCGTTGGTCACGGGGTCGGGAGCGGCCCCCGAGTGCACCTGCTTGGTCTCGAAGCGCCAGTCGGCGGTCTCGGTCATGGAGTCTCCTCAGGAACGGCTCGGGCGGGTTCGCCGCAGCTTTCGAGCAACGTTAGGCGCGCCGGTGGCGGCGGGCAACGGATGCCGCAACACGGCGTCACCTCGGCGGCATCCGCTCGTCGGCGCACACCGCGCGGCGGGCGGGTCCTCCCGGTCGGCGGCTAGCGCGGCTCGCCGTCGGGGGGCAGCACGAGCGTGCCGGTCGCGGTCGACGGCTCGGGGCGGAACATCCACCGCGCCCGAGGCTCGACGAGCGGCCGGAACACGCGCCGCACCGGCTTCAGCGAGAGCACGATCGAGATCCCGATGCAGAACAGCATCATCGCCGGAAGCACCCAGAACGGCTGGTCGCCTGCGAGGACCGGCGTCTCGCGGAACGGGAAGAGGACGAAGGAGTGCAGCAGGTAGATGTACATGGTGGCGGTGCCGAAGGGGGTGAACCAGTGCGCACCACGCGGCATGAGCACGAGGAACGCGACCGACAGCAGCATCGCGAAGAGCAGGAGCCCCAAGCGGATGGCGCCCGACCACGGCTCGTCGTAGCCGATCGCCTCGTACGACTCGTCGTAGAGCATGAAGCGACGCAGCTTCAGGTCGCGCCACGTCTCGATCGCGAGCGGCATGAGCGCGAGCGTCGTGCCGAACAGCACGATCGCCCCGGCGCGCCACCGCCAGGCCACCGCCGAACTGAGCTCGAGCCATCGCCCGGTGAGCTGCCACTGCCGCAGCTTCCACCCGAACACGAAGAACGGCAGCATCCCGAGCGTGCGGGAGAGCGCGAGGGTGGAGTCGATCGTCTCGGTGTAGCCGGCTCCGATGGAGATCGCGATCGCGATGAGCAGGGGGAATCGCAGGAGCACGAGGTAGGGCAGCACGATGCGCCAGACCGCGAGGGCGATGAGGAACCAGAGGGTCCACGACGCCGTCGTGTAGTCGAGCGCGAATTCGCCCCCGAGCAGCCACTTGATGATCGTCCAGATCGTCTCGAAGATGAGGAAGGGGAAGACGATGTCGGTGAGGATCTGACGGAGGGCCCTCGCGTTCGGCGGGCCGGACTTGGCGAAGTACCCGCTCACCGTGACGAAGACCGCCACGTGGAACGAGTAGATGAACAGGTAGACGCTGTACGCCGAGTTCGACTCGCCGATGAGCGGGAGGATGCCGTGGCCGATGACCACGAGCGTGATCGCGATCCACCGGGCGTTGTCCCACATGGGGACACGTCTGCGCTTGGTCGGGGGTGCCGGCTGTCGCGAGTGCATCAGTCCATTCAACCGCACGAGCAGCGTCGGGCAGGGCAGAATGGGCGCATGAGCGAGCTGCGAGTGGTCGTGACCGGTGCGAGTTCCGGGATCGGCGAGGCGACCGTGCGGGCGTTCCGCGCGGCCGGTTGGGACGTCGTCGGGGTCGCCCGCCGCGAGGAGCGCCTGCGGGCGCTCGCCGAGGAGACCGGGGCATCCGTCGTCGTCGCCGACCTGACGAAGCAGGCCGACGTCGACCGGCTCCGCGACCATCTCGAGGCGACCGGCCCCGTGCACGCCCTCGTCAACAACGCGGGCGGCGCCAAGGGCCTGGATTCCGTCGAGGCCTCCGACGTCGACGACTGGGCGTGGATGTTCGAGGTCAA
Organism: Agromyces sp. Root1464; assembly: GCF_001427265.1. Lineage (NCBI taxonomy): Bacteria > Bacillati > Actinomycetota > Actinomycetes > Micrococcales > Microbacteriaceae > Agromyces > Agromyces sp. Root1464. Next base: position 285,791 of record NZ_LMFU01000003.1, on the reverse strand, counting down.
CGTGCTCGCCGTGAAGCGCGTGACGAGCACGCTGCTGCCGCTGCTGCGGCGCGGCGCCGTCGAGCGCGGGGTCGCCGACATCGTGAACGTGACCTCGATCGCCGGCCACACGGCCTACGTGGGCGGCGGCGGGTACAACGCCGCGAAGTTCGCCGCGCACGCGCTCACCGAGGTGCTCCGGCTCGAGCTCAACGGGGAGCCTCTGCGGGTCATCGAGGTCGCTCCCGGCATGGTCAAGACCGACGAGTTCGCGCTCGTGCGCTTCGGCGGCGACCGTGCGAGGGCCGATGCCGTCTACGACGACGTGCCGGAACCGCTCGTGGCGGAGGACATCGCCGCGGTGATCACCGACGCCGTGCTGAAGCCCCGGCACGTCGACCTCGACCTCATCGTCGTCAAGCCCGTCGCCCAGGCCGCGCCGTACCGTCTGACGAAGGGCGAGCTCGCGGTTCGGCCGGAGGTCGTCCGGTGACCCTCCGAGGCGCGTCGGAGGGCGACTCGGAGACGGCTCGCCGCACCCGCTACGTCGACGTGACCGCACGCGCCCTCGCGCTGCTCGGAGTCGCGTTCGTGACGGCGTACACGGTGTACGTGCTCTGGCAGGAGCGACCGCAGTGGGTGACGACGGTGATCTTCTCGATCCTCCTGCTCACCTGGGCGATCTTCGTCGTCGACGTCGTCATCCGCATCGTGCTCACGCCGCACGGCCGGCGCTGGCACTACGCCTGGCATCATCCGCTCGAGGTGCTCTCGGCCATCCTGCCGGTGTTCCGCGCGCTGCGGGTCGTTGGCCTCCTGCAGGATCTCCCGGTCCTGAAGCGGCACACGCCGAGTGCCGTGCGGGCGCAGTTCATCATCCTCGCCCTCGCGTACGCCTGCGCGTGGGTGTTCTTCCTCGCACTGGCGACGCTCGAGGCCGAGCGCTATGCCGAGGGAGCGAACATCGTGACCTTCGGCGACGCCATCTGGTGGGCGATCGTCACGATCGCCACGGTGGGCTACGGCGACGAGTACCCGGTGACCGCGCTCGGCCGCTTCTACGCGGTGCTGCTCATGGCGGGCGGCATCGCCATCGTGGGAACGGCCTCGGCGACGATCATCTCGGTCCTGAACGAGCGGGTCGCCGGACTCAGGCACGAGGGGCACGGGCTCGCGGCGCCCACGCTCGGCACCGGCGAAGAGCCCGATCCGACCGAGACGCATGCACTGCCACCCGAGTCGGCGGAGAGCCCCGACGTCGAGCGTCCTGCCGGGGCCGGCGGGTAGCCTGTCAGGATGACCTTCGATGCCAACGACGCAGCCCTCGGAACCGATGGCATCCGCCGTGAGATCCTCACCTGGGACGAGTTCGGCGAAGCGGCGCGCACCCTCGCCGCCGACGTGCTCCGCTCGGGATTCCGCCCCGACGTCGTGATCGCGATCGCCCGTGGCGGCCTGCTGCTCGCGGGTGCGATCTCGTACGCGCTCGGCACCAAGGCGTGCGGCTCGATCAACGTCGAGTTCTACTCGGGCATCGACGAGCGCCTGCCCGAGCCGGTGCTGCACCCGCCGATGCTCGACGCTCCGGCGCTCGGCGGCAAGCGCGTGCTGCTCGTCGACGATGTCTCCGACTCGGGCCGCACCCTCGCGAAGGTGCTCGGCCTGCTCACCGACGAGGGCGCCGAGGTGCGCACCGCGACCCTGTACACGAAGTCCCACACGGTGCTCGCGCCCGACTTCGACTACCGGCGCACCGACGACTGGATCGTCTTCCCGTGGTCGGCGCTGCCGCCCGTCGAGGTCGTCGAGGGCGCCGCGTGAGCATCCACCTCATCGGCGGCGGGGCGACCACGAGCGCGGATGCCGCGTTGCACGCGCCGTTCGTCGCCGAAGCCGCTGCCCGGGCCCGCGCGGCGGGCCGTGATCGGCCGCGCATCGCCGTGATCTCGCTGCACCCCGAGGCCGAGGAGAAGGCGGCGGCGCTCGCCGAGCTCCTGACGGCGGCGGGCGACGGAGGCGGCATCGAAGCGCAAACCACCGCAGGTCGGCCCGGCGAGCCGGTCCCGCCCGGCGCGATCGCCGACGTCGACGGCGTCGCCGTCGGCGGCGGCGTCGTCGAAGACGTGCGCGCCGGACTCGAACCGCTGTTCGGCGAGCTGCGCCGGCTCGTCTCCGTCGGGGTGCCCTACCTCGGCGTCTCGGCCGGGGCGATGATCGCGGCCGAGGGGTCGCTCGCGGGCGGCACGCGCATCGGCGGCGTCGCCGTCGCGCCAGAGGAGCCCGGCGAACCGGGGCTCGAACTCGAGATCGAGGCCGGCATCGGCCTGGTCGACGTCGCCATCGAGGTGCACGTGGCCCAGCGGGGCATGCTCTCCCGGCTGGTCGCCGCCGTCGAGTCCGGGCTCATCACCGGCGGTCTCGGCATCGACGAGCGCACGGCGCTGATCGTGGGCGACGGCCGCCTCCGAGCCGAGGGTCACGGCAGCGTCTGGCGCGTGCTGCCGACGGAGGGCGGCGTGCTCGTCTCGACGATCGGCGCCTGAGTGGACCGGGTGACGTTGCCCGACGAGTTCGCGGCCGGTCTCGTCGACCCCGGGTGGGCCGCGGCCCTCGCGCCGGTCGCGCCGACGATCGCCGAGCTCGGCGGGTTCCTGCGCGCCGAGACGGAAGCGGGCCGCGGGTACCTCCCGGCGGGCGAGCACGTGCTCCGCGCGTTCCGGGCCCCGCTCGACGACGTGCGCGTGCTCATCGTGGGCCAGGACCCGTACCCCACGCCGGGGCATCCGATCGGGCTCTCCTTCGCGGTCGACGGGCATGTCCGCCCGCTGCCGCGGAGCCTCGCCAACATCTCGCGGGAACTCGTCGACGACCTCGGCGCACCCCCGCTCGAGCACGGCGACCTCACGCACTGGAGCGCGAACGGCGTCATGCTGCTGAACCGCGTGCTGACGGTCGAGCCGGGTGTGCCGGGTTCGCACCGGGGCAGGGGATGGGAGGCCGTCACCGACCACGCGGTCCGGTCCCTCGTCGCGCGTGACGCACCGCTCGTCGCGATCCTCTGGGGCAAGGACGCGCAACGACTCGCGCCGCTCCTCGGGTCGACGCCGGTGATCGAGTCGGCGCATCCGAGCCCGCTCTCGGCCTCGCGCGGGTTCTTCGGTTCGCGTCCGTTCAGCCGCGCGAACGCGCTGCTCGAGGCGCAGGGCGCCGACCCGGTCGACTGGAGCCCGCCCGCGTGAACGACCAGGCGACCGCGTAACCCGGCGGCAACACGCCGCGGGTATTCTGGGCCGCATGCTCGAAGAGGAATACCAGGAGCGCCGCGTGCTCCCACCCCACCTCCGCAAGCCCGTGCCCGCCGAGTCCCCGTTCGAGTACGCGATCCGCGATGCCGTCGCCACCGACCTGCCCGCGGTGCGGGAGATCTACAACTACTACGTCGCCAATTCCACGGTCACGTTCGATGAAGACGCGATGACGCTGAAGGAGTGGAAGACGAAGTTCGCCTACCTCGACAAGCTCGGCATGCCGTTCATCGTCGCGGAGTCGCCGAGCGGACAGTTGCTCGGGTACGCCCTCGTCGCGCCGTGGAAGCCGAAGCGGGCCTACCGGTTCACGGTCGAGAACTCGATCTACCTCGGCCCCGCGGCATCCGGCAAGGGTCTCGGGCGAGTGCTGCTCACCGAGCTCATCGAGCGCTCGAAGGCAGCGGGTCTCAAGGAGATGATCGCCGTCATCGCCGATCAGGGCGCCGAGGCGTCGATCGCGCTGCACGAGAAGTTCGGCTTCGAGGAGATCGGCCGCATGGGCCGGGTGGGCTACAAGTTCGAGCGCTGGCTCGGCACCGTGCTGCTGCAGAAGTCGCTCAAGTAGTCGAGCGGATGCCTCGGCGCGCGCCTCGCACGCGAGGGCGACGGGGGCAGGCGCTCACGTGAAGAAGCTGACCTCGACCTCTGCCGCGAGCATCGCGAGCAGCGCCGAGGCGAGGCCCGTCGCGAGCAGCAGGCCGGGGTGCGCGAGTCCGATCGTGATCCGGCGCAGCCCGGGCGCGTTCGCCAGCAGTGACGCCGGCACCTCGCTCGACGCGGGCGCCTCGCCCCAGCCGCGGAGTCGTGCGAGGAACCACGAGCAGCGCACGATGAGCGCGGCCCAGAGCACGGTGGCGGCGAGGGGTGTGATCGCGGAGAGCACCTCGAATCCGATGCCCGTGATCTCGTCCTCCTTGCCCTCGGCGGCGAGCTGGATCGAGGTCGAGATGGCGGCGCCGAGCACGACCGAGCCCGACCAGGCGAAGAAGGCGAACACGAGCGTCAGGTAGCGCGAGAAGAAATGACCGAACACCGAGCTGCGGTGCTCGAGATGATCGCGCGGCGTCGCCCGCAGCACGGCGATCGTCGCGACGAGGCTCGGCGCGACGAGCAGCACGACGAGGAGCGCCCAGAGCCACGTCGGCCAGTCGAGGAAGGCGGCGACGACGATGACGACGACGAACAGCGCGGCCCAGACCGCGCCCCAGACGAGCGGATGCCTCGTGATCGCCTGCATGGCCCCACGATAGCGTTGCGGCGCGGCATGCAGCCGTAGGCTCGGAGCATGACGTCCCTGCACGATCACACGGCCCTCGAGCTCCATCAGATGCTGCAGCGGGGCGACATCTCGCCCGTCGAGGTGACGGAGCACTACCTCGCCCGCATCGAGCGGCTCGATCCCGAGGTCGGGGCGTTCGCGACCGTCACGCCCGAGGCCGCACTCGAGCGGTCGGCCCGCGTGGCGTCCGAGGTGCCGAAGACGGCGCCGCTGTGGGGGTTGCCCCTCGCCGACAAGGACCTGCACCTGCGGGCCGGGGTGCCGGCGCGGTTCGGCTCCCGGGCGTTCACCGATTTCGTGCCGGACACCTCCGACGAGCTCGTGCGGGCGGTCGACGTCGCCGGGGCCGTCAGCCTCGGGAAGACGCAGACGCCCGAGTTCGGACTTCCCTCGTACACCGAGGGGGTCGGCACGATTCCGACCAGGAACCCGTGGGACCTCGCGCTCGGCGCCGGCGGCTCCAGCGGGGGAGCGGCGGCGGCCGTGGCATCCGGAATGCTGCCGTTCGCGCCGGGCTCCGACGGCGGCGGGTCGATCAGGATCCCCGCGGCGTCGTGCGGGCTCGTGGGCGTCAAGCCCAGCCGCGGACGGGTGCCAGGGGGCTCAGGGCTCACGAGCCTGGCGGGGCTCGGCGTGGCCGGACCGCTCGCCCGCACGGTCGCCGATGCCGCCCTGCTCCTCGACGGGATCATCGCGCCGTCGGGGTATCCGGCGGGGCATCGCTTCGCGGTGCGCGCGCCCGGCGACGACGGACCGTTCCTCGGCGCGGCCATCCGAGGTGAGGGCAGATTCCAGCTCGGCGTCATGACCGACTCGCCGTGGGACGAGGCCTACGACATCGCGATCGACCCCGAGGCCCGCTCGGCGCTCGACCTCGCCATCGAAGCCTTCGAGGGCCTCGGACACGGCATGGAGGCGATGGCTCCTGCCCCGGAACCCGGGTACCCCGAGGCGTTCCGCACGATCTGGCAGGCGGGAGCCGCGACGATCCCCGTCGACGGCGAGGCCGAGGCGATGCTCGAACCGCTGACGCGCTGGCTGCTCGCCCGAGGGCGGGCGCTGCCGGCTCGTCAGCTCGCCGAGTCGCTCGCCTGGCTGACGGGCTTCGAGGAGCGGGTCATCCGCCGGTTCGCCTCGTACGACGCGGTGCTCACGCCGGCGCTGGCACTGACGCCGCGGCCCGTCGGCTGGTACGACCCCGATGACGGCGAGCGCAACTTCGCCCAGCAGGTGCAGTTCACGCCGTTCACCTCGTTCGTCAACGTCTCGGGGCTGCCGGCGATCACCGTGCCGGTCGCCGAGACGGTCGATGGCGTGCCCATGGGCGTGCAGCTCATCGGGCGCCCCGGAGGGGAGGCGACGCTCTTCGCGATCGCCGCGCAGCTCGAGCGGCGGATCGGCCGGAGCAGGCGGCATCCGGCGATCTGGTGACGTCGGCGACGATGGTGCCATGCGGCATCGACGACGGACTGTGACGAGGTGGCCGAAACCCGGATTGACGGAGTTAGGTAAGCCTCACCTATAGTGGAGCCATGCTCGGTCTCGACCTCACCCTCTCCTACGACGGCGCCCCCGTGGTGCACGGCGCGGAGATCCACCTCGAACCGGGCAAGGTCACCGCGCTCGTCGGCCCGAACGGCAGCGGCAAGTCGACGCTGCTGCGCTCGCTCGCCCGCCTGCACCGGCCCGACGCCGGGCGCGTGCTCCTGGCCGACGACGGTCGCACGATCAGCGAAGGCTCGCACGCCACCGAGCCCGCCGACCTCCTCGAGCACGGCATCGACGCTGCGACGCTGAACGGCCGCGAGTTCGCCCGCCGCGTCACCCTGCTCGCCCAGAGCCGCCCGACACCCGGCGGTATCACGGTGCGCGAGCTCGTCGAGTTCGGTCGCCACCCCCACCGGGGCCGGTGGGTCGCCGGCGACGCCGACGGCGCCGCGATCGTCCGCCGGGCCATGGAGCTCACCGGGGTCGCCGAGTTCGCCGAGCAGTCCGTCGACCGTCTCTCGGGCGGGCAGCTGCAGCGCGTCTGGCTCGCCTCGTGCCTCGCGCAGGACACGAGCGTGCTCCTCCTCGACGAACCGACGACCTACCTCGACCTGCGCTACCAGGTCGAACTCCTCGACCTCATCCGCGAGCTCGCCGACGAGCACGGGGTCACGATCGGCGTCGTGCTCCACGACCTCGACCAGGCGGCCGCCGTGGCCGATCGGGTGGTGCTGCTCGAATCAGGCCGGGTCCGCGCCGTCGGCACGCCCGCCGAAGTGCTCGTCTCCGACGTGCTGAGCTCGGCCTACGGCATCCGCGTCGACGTCGAGGTCGACGACCGGGGCTGCATCACGACCTGCCCCATCGGGCGCTACAACACGCGTGAACGCGTCGAACGCCTCGCCGTCGCCTAGCCACTTTCCTCCCATCCACCCCCTCGCGTGGGACCCCCATGCCCGCGCACGATCGAAGGACATCATGAGTAGAGCTGCCGCAACCCGGCCGACCATCGCCCTGACCGCCGTCGCCGCGGCATCCCTGCTGCTGCTGACCGGCTGCGGCACGACCGAAGAGGCCGGCGCGGCGAGCGGCGATGCCGCGATCGTGATCACCGACGACCGCGGCGAATCGGTCGAGCTCTCCGCTCCCGCTGAGAAGATCGTCGCCCTCGAATGGAACACGGCCGAGAACCTCGTCGCGCTCGGCGTCATGCCCGTCGGCGTCGCCGACGTCGAGGGCTACACCGACTGGGTGCAGTCCGAGGCGCTCGACGAGAGCGTCACGGATGTCGGCGGCCGCGGCGAGCCGTCGGTCGACGCCATCGCGGGCCTCGCGCCCGACCTCGTGCTCACGACCACCGACCTCTCCGAGTCGGTCATCGCCCAGATCGAGGAGTTCGCGCCGGTGCTCGTCGTGCGCGGCGCCGACGCCTCGAACCCCATCGGGCAGATGGAGTCGAACCTCGAGCGCATCGCGACCGCGACCGGCCGCGAGGCCGAGGGCGAGGAGCTGCTCGCCGGCTTCGACGAGAAGCTCGCCGAGGGCAAGGCCGCGCTCGAGGCCGCCGGTCTCGCCGGCGCGCCGTTCATGATGAGCGATGCCTGGGCCAGCGGCGGCCAGGTCGCCATCCGCCCGTACGCCGAGGGAGCACTCCTGACCGCGGTCACCGAGGAACTCGGGCTCGAGAACGCCTGGACGGGTGAGGGCGACGCCGACTACGGCCTCGGCTCGACCGACGTCGAGGGCCTGACCGCCGTGCCCGACGTGGAGTTCCTCTACATCAGCAACGGCGATGTCGACGCCTACCAGATCGAGCTCGGCGAGAACGCCGTGTGGAAGTCGCTGCCCTTCGTGCAGAGCGGCAACGTGCACCGTCTGCCCGACGGCATCTGGATGTTCGGCGGTCCCTCGTCGATGAACGACTACGTCGATGCCGTCGTCGCGACCCTTGCCGGCTGAACAGGCACGCGCGGTTGACGGTGCACAGACGCTGAGTCCCGCCCGAGGCGGGGCCGCCCGGCCCCGCCTCGGCGCGGTGCTGCTGCTTGCCATCGGTCTCGTCGTCGCCACGCTGCTCGCCGCAGTGCACGTGACGCAGGGATCCGCCGACGTGGGCCTGCCCGAACTGCTCGGACTGCTCGGCGGGGGATCCGACGACCAGGCCGCCGCCGTGCTCGTCGCGTCGCGGATGCCGCGGCTCGCCGCCGGTGTGCTCGTCGGCATCGCGCTCGGCGTCGCCGGCCTCGTCATGCAGAGCATCTCCCGCAACGTGCTGGCCTCGCCCGACACGCTCGCGGTCAACGCCGGCTCGTACCTCGCCGTCGTGGCGGTCACGGCGTTCGGCATCGCGCTCCCCGTGGTCGGCGGCGGCGCCGTCGCCTTCCTCGGCGGACTCGCGGCGGCCGGCCTCGTGCTCGCCCTCTCTGCGGGCGGTGGCCGCGGCGGCGGCACGGTTCGCCTCGTGCTCGCCGGATCGGCGATCGCGCTCGCCCTCACCGCCCTCACCACGATGCTGCTCCTGCTCTACCCGGAACGCACCGAGGGCCTCTTCGCCTGGGGCAACGGCACGCTCGCCCAGACGGGCATGGAGCCCATGCTCCAACTCGGCCCGGTGGTGCTCCTCGCCGTCGCCGCCCTCTTCCTCTTCGCGCGGCAGTTCGACCTCATCGCGCTCGGCGACGACACCGCGACGGTGCTCGGCGTACCGGTGCGCCGCACCCGGCTCATCGGGCTCCTCCTCGCCGTGCTGCTGTCGGCGGCGGCCGTCACGGTGGCGGGCCCCATCGGCTTCGTCGGCCTCGCGGCACCCGCGATCGTCCGGCTCATCGCCGTGCGCGTGCCCGGCATGCAGCGGCACGTGATCCTGATCCCCGCGTCGGCGCTCATGGGCGTCATCGTCGTGCTCGGCGCCGACGTGCTCCTGCGCCTCGCGTTCGGAGGACAGGCCGGCGTCGAGGTGCCGACGGGTGTCGTCACCACGATCTTCGGCGCCGTGTTCCTGATCGCACTCGCGCTGCGCGCCCGCGCATCGTCGGAGAGCGGCACCGGGTTCGTCATCGGCGCCGGGCTCTCGCCACGCGGCCGCCGGCTCGTGATCGCGGCATCCGCTGTGCTGCTCGTCGTGCTCGCCTTCGTGTCGCTCCTCCTCGGCGACGCCAAGATGCTCGGCGGCGACGTGCTCAACTGGGCGACCGGGCAGGCCGGGCCGCTCGTCGAGTTCGTGATGAACACGCGCGCACCGCGGGTCGCCGCGGCGATCCTCGCGGGCGCAGCACTCGCGCTCGCGGGCACGGTCGTGCAGGCGGTCTCGCGCAACCCGCTCGCCGAGCCCGCGATCCTCGGCGTGACCGGCGGCGCCGGCGTCGGTGCCGTGCTCGTGATCACCTTCTGGCCGCTCGCGACGTTCCTCGGCGTGACGGTCGGCGGACTCGCCGGTGCGGCACTCGCGGCGCTCATCGTGTTCGGCCTCGCGATGCGAGGCGGACTCGCCTCGACGCGGCTCATCCTGATCGGACTCGGCGTCTCTGCGGCGGCGGCCGCCATCACCTCGATGCTCATCATCGCGACCGACCCGTACAACGCGGCGAAGGCGCTCACCTGGATGTCGGGCTCGACCTACGGCCGCACGTTCCCGCAGCTGATCCCGCTCGCGATCGTGACCCTCGTCGCCGTGCCGGTGCTCGCCTCGGCGCGCCGCGAACTCGACCTGCTCGCGTTCGACGACGACACCCCGCGCGTGCTCGGCGTGCGGCTCGGCTCGACCCGGCTCGGCCTGCTCGCCGTCAGCGTCGCCCTCACAGCGACCGCGGTCTCGGCCGTCGGCGTGATCGGCTTCGTCGGCCTCGTCGCCCCGCACGCGGCACGAGCGCTCGTCGGCTCGCGGCACGCGCTCGTGCTGCCGCTCGCGGCCCTCCTCGGCGCACTGCTCGTGTGCGTCGCCGACACGCTCGGCCGGACCGTCATCGCGCCCGCCCAGCTCCCCGCCGGCCTCCTCACGGCAGTCGTCGGCGCCCCCTACTTCGTTTGGCTGCTCTGGCGTTCGCGCCGCAGCGGCTGACCTCATCCGACTTCGTCCGGCTGCTCTGGCGTTCGCGCCGCAGCGGCTGACCGACCGCCCCCTTCCGACAGGAGAGTTTCGCAATGGCCAAGCCCGGTTACCGAGTGTTCGACACGAGCGTCGCCGAGATCCGGCGGATGTCGCCGCACTTCGTGCGCGTGACGTTCCGCTCCGACGACCTGCGCGACTTCGGCTGGGACGGCCCCGACCAGCGCATCAAGGTCGTGCTCCCGCTCGCCTCGAGCGGCTTCGACGACGTGCCCGTCGAGGGCGAGTGGTACGCGTCGTGGCGGGCGCTGCCCGACGACCGCCGGAACCCCATCCGCACCTACACGATCCGGGCGACCCGCCCGGATCTCGGCGAGCTGGACGTCGACTTCGTCGCCCACGGCGACAGCGGGCCGGCGTCGCGCTGGATCGCGGCGGCGGCCGTCGGCGACCGCATGCTCGTCATCGGTCCCGATGCCATGAGCGAGGAGGACTCGGGCGGCTGGGAGTGGAACCCCGGCGCGGCACGCACCCTGCTGATCGCGGGTGACGAGACCGCGGTGCCCGCGGTCGGCGCGATCCTCGAGCAGTTGCCGGCGGACGCCCGCGGAGCGGTGTTCCTCGAGGTGCCGGAGGCCGGCGACGTGCTCGAGCTGCGCGCGCCGTCCGGAGTCGCCGTGCACTGGCTTCCGCGCGGCGACGCGGAGGGCGGCGGGCAGGCGGGGGAGTCGCAGTACGGCGCGCGCCTCGTCGACGCGGTCACCGCGTGGGCCGATGCCTGGGTCGCGGCCGACCCCGCTGCGGCCGCCGTGCCGGCGGCAGGCCCCGTCGCGGCGCGCGAACTGCCGGCCCTCGACGACGACGAGATCCTCTGGGAGGTGCCGGCCGCCGCCGACGACGGAGGGCTCTACGCCTGGCTCGCGGGCGAGGCGTCGGCGATCACGACCCTCCGCCGCCACCTCGTGAAGGGGATCGGCGTCGATCGGCGCCGGGTCGCCTTCATGGGCTACTGGAAGCTCGGCCGCGCCGAGGGGTAGGCAGGTAGCCGCCCGCCTCGAGGCCGGCCTCGATCTCGAAGCGGTTCTTCAACGGATTGCGCCCGGCGACGAGGTAGAGCAGCGGGAAGAGCATGCCGTACTTCAGCCACTGCTGCTTGTGCACGGCCTCGTGGCCCAGCACGCGCTCGCCGTCGTTGCGGTTCGTGAGGTAGCAACCGCCCACGCACGAGCCGCCGCGACCGAAGGTCCACTTCGGCATGCCCGTGAAGACGAAGAGCCCGTGCCGGCGTTCGACCCTGCCGGTGCTCCAGATGAAGCCCCACGTGAAGCCGACCGCCGTCGCCCACCAGTACCCGAGACGACTGATGGGGGAGTCCGTCAGGCGGATGCGGAGCGTGCGGTCGCCGGTGCGCGTCGGGAGATCGCCGCTCACGCCGCGGCCTCGTCGGCCTCGTCGGCCTCGTCGGCATCGCCGTCAGCGGATGCCGCGGCATCCGCTGCCCCGGGCCTGCCGAGCGCTTCGAGCAGTCGCAACCACACCTCGCTCATCGTCGGGAACGCCGGCACGGCATGCCAGAGGCGATCGACCGGCACCTCGCCGACGATCGCGATGGTCGCCGACTGCAGGAGCTCGGCGACGTCCGAACCCACGAACGTGGCCCCGACGACGGTGCCGCGACCGGCGTCGACGACGAGTCTCGCCTGCCCCTCGTACCCGTCGGCGTGGATGCCGGCGCCGCTGACCGACGCGAACGACACGTCGGCGACGCGGATGTCGCGCCCGTCGCGCTCGGCCGCTGCCGCGGTGAGGCCGACCGAGACCGCCTCGGGTTCGGCGAACACGACCTGCGGCACCGCCGAATGGTCGGCGGTCGCGACGTGCGCACCCCACGGCGCGGTCTCCTCGGGCCGTCCGAGCGCGCGTGCGGCCACGAGATCGCCCACCGCGCGTGCCTGGTATTTGCCCTGGTGCGTGAGCAGGGCCCGGTGGTTGAGGTCGCCCACGGCGTAGAGCCACGGCCGCTCAGCGTTGCCGTCGGCGTGCGTCGCGAGCATCGTGTCGTCGACGGCCACCCAGTCGCCGGGCTCGAGCCCGATCGTCTCAAGACCGAGCCGTTCGGAGCGGGGCCGGCGCCCGGTGGCGACGAGCACCTCGTCGGCGGTGACGGTCTCGCCGCCGGCGAGCGTGACGACGACCTCATCAGCGGTGGTGCGCTCGACCCGTTCGACGGCGGCACCGAGGCGAACGGATGCCCCGAGCCCTCTCAGCCCGTTCGCGACCGCCTCGCCGGCGAACGGCTCCATGCCGCTGAGCAGTCCGCTGCGGGCGAGCACGGTGACCTCGGTGCCGAGCCCCGCGAAGGCGGTGGCCATCTCGACGCCGGTGACCCCGCCGCCGATGACGACGAGCCTCGTGGGCGGCGCGGTGACGCTCGTCGCCTCGCGGCTCGTCCACGGCCGTGATTCGGCGAGGCCGTCGATCGGCGGAATGACGGGGTCGGTTCCCGTCGCGACGATCACGGCGTGACGGGCCCGGTAGACGACCGTGTCTCCGTCGGCGCGCTCGACGACGACGCGTCGCACGCCGTCGAGGCGGCCGTGGCCGCGTTCGAGGCCGACGCCGATGCTCTCGAGCCAGTCGGCGCCGCCCTGGTCGCTCCAATCGGAGACCCAGTAGTCGCGCCGTGCCAGCACGGCGGGCACGTCGAGCCCGCCGGTGACGGCCTGCTTCGCCCCGTCGACGCGCTGGGCGGCGCGGAGTGCGGCCGCGCTCCGCAACAGCGTCTTCGAGGGGATGCACGCCCAGTAGGAGCACTCACCGCCCACGAGCTCCCGTTCGACGAGCACGACCTCGAGCCCGGCTGCGCGCGCCCGGTCGGCGGCGTTCTCTCCGACCGGCCCGCCGCCGATGACGATGACGTCGACTTCGCGTTCCATCCCGTTCCCCTCCGGCCACCGGCACGTGCCGATGCCTGAAGCCCAGCCTAGGCAGAAGCGGGCGCCGTCGGGCCGGTGGTCAGCGGAGCGCCCCGCCGCCGGAGGTGAGCGCCCCGACGAGGCGCAGGATGGTCGGCAGGTCGTCGTCGGCCGATTGCGGTGACGCAGGTGCGAATCCGGCGATCGCCGCGCCCGCGATCGGGAACCTCGCGGCGACGGCGCGCACGAGGGCGACGAGCTCCGCGGTGCCGATGCCGAAGGGCATCGGATACGAGAGCCCGGCGAGGGCAGCGGGGTCGAGCACGTCGAGGTCGATGTGGATGAAGACCTGCGACGCGCCCGTCGCCTCGAGGGCGGCGATGACGAGCGAGGGGTCGGAGAGGTCCTCGACGGTGAGCGTCGCCACGTCGTGCGCCTCGATGAACCGGCGCTCCTCGTCGTCGATGGCCCGGATGCCGCCGAGCACGAGTCGCTCGGGGGCGACGCGCGTCTCGGGGTCGAGCGCGAGCCCTTCTGCGCCTTCGCCGACGATCGCCCGCAGCGTCATGCCGCCGAATCCGCCCGATGGCGACGTCTCGGGCGTGTTGAGGTCGGGGTGGGCGTCGAGCCAGAGCACGGCGAGGTCGCCGGCCGCGCGGGAGGAGGCGTGACCGACCGAGGCGAGCGAGGCGCCGCAGTCGCCGCCGATCGTGAGCGCCCAGTCGGGGACCCGGGAGAGCGCCTCGGCCGTGCGCTCACGCACCCGCAGGAGGGTGCTGTATCGCTGCACCCCGGTGCCGAGCGACTCGCCCGCCTCGACGGGCACCTCGACGACGATGGTCGAGGAACTCGGGAGGTCGCCGAGGATGGCGGCGGCGCCATCGGCATGGCTCATGGCACGGGAGGAGACGGATCCCTGCCAGAGCGGGACCACCACGAACGTTGCGGGCATGTCGTCCAGTATCGCGCGTTCCGCTGCGGGTCGAGCCGGTCGAGCCGGTCGAGACCGAGGTTTCGACCGGCCCGACCCCGCGGATCGATCAGCCGCCGATGGCGCCCTGGCTCGATCCGCCGGCCTTCAGGGCGGCGAGTCGGGCGTCGACCTCGGTGAGCTCGCCCAGGTCGTCGAGCTCGTTGAACTGCGCGTCGAGGCTGGATGCCGCGAGCTCGGCCTGGCCGCGCACGACGGCCTCCTCACGACGGATCTTGTCCTCGAAGCGGCCGATGTCGCTCGTCGGGTCGAGGATGTCGATCGACTTGACCGCGTCCTGCACCTGGCGCTGCGCTGCGGCGGTCTTCGCCCGGGCGACGAGCTCGGAGCGCTTGTTCTGCAGCTGGACGAGCTTCTCCTTCATGCCGTTCAGGCCCGACTTCAGCTTGTCGACGACCTCGGTCTGCGCGGCGATCTGGGGCTCGGCGGCCTTGGCCTCGTTCTCCGAGGAGATCTGACGGCTCAGCGCGACCTTCGCGAGGTTGTCGAACTTGTCGGCACCCGCCGCGTCGCCGGCCGTGCGCAGTTCGTCGCCCTTCCGGCTCGCGGCCACGGCCTTCTCGCCCCACTCGCGCGCCGCCTCGACGTCTTCGCGGTGGTCGTCCTCGAGGAGGCGAAGGTTGCCGATGGTCTCGGCGATGGCGGCCTCGGCGTCGGCGATCGCGTTCGTGAAGTCGCGCACCATCTGGTCGAGCATCAACTGCGGGTCTTCCGCCTGGTCGATGAGGTTGTTGATGTTGGCTCGCACGAGCTGCGAGATCCGTCCGAAGATGGACTGCTTTGCCATGGTGGTTCCTTTCGTGGTGTTCAGAGTTCGGTCGTGCCGGTCGATGGTCGGATCAGAATCGCCCTCCGCTTCCGCGCCGCGAACGGGTCGCGGAGCCGCCGAAGCTGCCGGCGGAACGGCCACTGCTGCGTCCGCCGCCGAATCCTCCGGAGGAGCGCCCGCCGCCGAAGCCGCCGCCCCCTCCGCCGCCCCCTCCGCCGCCGCCCAGGACCGAGTTGATGAGGATGCCGCCGAGCACAGCGCCGAGGACGTCGCCGCCGCCCGATGAGCCGCCGGTGCCGCCGCCGAAGCCGCCCATGCCGCCCCCGTAGCCGCCGACGTCGCGCTGGGCGAGCGACATGGCCTCCGCTGCGAGGCGCTCGGCCCGCTGTGCCGAGGTGAGCGCGGAGGCGGGGTCGGTCGCGGCGGCGCCCTGTGCCTCCACGAGCAGTCGGCCCGCCTCGGCGAGTCGCGTTCGGGCCTCCGCACCGATCGCTCCCCGGCGGGCGACCAGGTAGTCCTCGGCGGCCTGCACCTGCGATCGCGCGGTCGTGAGCGATCGGGAGAGCTGCGCCTGTACGCGAGCGGCCTGCTCCGCGGCATCCCGCACGCTCTGGATCGCGGCGTCGATCTCGGCGTCGACCTGCTCGAGCTTCGCCTGCAGGGCGATCGGGTCGCGCCCGGGGGCCGCGATCGCGGCACGCAGCGCAGCCGACTCTGCGGCCACTCGATCGGCGAGTACGCCGGCCCCTGCGTCTTGGAGGCCGCGCGCGACCGCGACGTCGCGGTCGAGTTCGTCGACGCCGGCGGCGACCGCGGCGTCGGCAGCCGCGAGGTCGGCGGCGAGTCGATCGACGGCGGCCGTGAGCAGCTCCGTCTGGTCGACCGCCTCCTCGGCCGCGCGGATGCCGACTGCGGCCTGGGCGGCGTCGCCCGCCGAGACATCCGTGCTCGCGGCGGCGAGGGCCTCTCGGGCGAAGCCCATGCGCGACCGTGCCTGCGTCAGGTTGTCGCTGACCGGTACAGTGGCGGATGCCGCGTACTGGGCGCCGAGTGCGGCGAGACGCTGCTCGGCCGGCGCGATGGTCGCCTCGGCCGCGACCGCCGCCTGCTGCACCCGCGCGAGCTGGGCGGGTGCGTCGCGTTCGAGCGCTCGGAGCTCGTCGAACTGCTCCGCCTGCTCGTCGAGCGCCGCGTCGGCCTCGCCCGTGAGGCGGATGATGCCGCCGTACCATTCGCGCCGCTCGTCGTCGGTGTCTGGCGTTGCGTCGTCGAGCTGCTGCTGCAGGGTGAACGCCTGCGCGACCTTCTCCTTCGCCGCGTCGAGCGCGGCGCGGAAGGACTCGGTCGAGGCCTCGCCGTACGAGGCGACGGCGAACCCGAGTTCCTCCTCGCTCGTCTTGACCGCGTCGTCGATCTGCACGAGGGCGCTGCCCGCCTGACGGCGCAGTTCCTCGATCGAGGGCAGCGGCACCCCGCCCTCGCCCGCTGCAGCGCGCTTCTTCTTGCGCCGCGCCAGCACGATCGCGATGATCACGACGACGATCGCGGCGATGGCGATGAACCAGACGAAGCCCCAGCCGTTTCCGCCGCCGCTGCTGCCCCCGCTCGCCGATCCGTCGGCGATCGCGTTCGCCCCCGCGATCGCTGCCCCCGCCCAGTCCTCGTCGCGGAGTTCCGGTTCGATCACCTCGAGGCTGATGCGGTCGAGCTCCTCAGCGGAGATCGAGGCGTCGCTCGCCGCGGAGAGGTAGTAGGCGCGACCGTCGACGGCGACGGCGAGCAGGTAGTCCTCGCTGCCCAGGTTGTTGGCGATGGCCGTCTCATCGGCCCAGTCGGCCGCCGAGGCGGGATTCGTGAACTCGTCGACGTAGGCGACGAAGAGCTGCCGTCCGCTGCGGTCGGCAGCGGCGTCGAGTGCGGCGACGACGTCATCGGCCTGGCCGCCGAGTGCCCCGACGGTGTCGACGACGGGGGAGGAGGTGAACGAGACGGGGTCCTCAGCCCATGCGAGCCCGGTCGCGCCGGCTCCGATCACCGCCCCTGCGACGATCGCGAGAGCCGCGGACCACTTGCGTACTGCGCGCATGCACCAGTGCCTTTCCCCCGTCCGAGCGGACGATCCAGAGTCTATGGGGCGGCGCTGGGGCTCGTCCACGGTCTGAGGGGCAAGTCGGCGCGAGTCGGCCGGAGCACGGGCGTGTACGAGAAAAGCCCCGGCCGACGGGCCGAAGCTTCTCGAATCATGTGCTGGATCATCGGCGCGAAGCGCCGACCCCACCACCACTCACAACGTGCCCCCGGAGGGATTCGAACCCCCGACCTACGGTACCGGAAACCGGCGCTCTATCCCCTGAGCTACGGAGGCGCACAGCTAGAGACATTACCACTTCGCGGGACCCCGCCCGACCCGTCGGACGCGGTCGGTTCGGCTCAGGAGAGGCTGAGGCGGGCGACGGTTCCGAGCAGGTCGTCGCGCACCTTCGCGGTCAGGAACGCGCGTGCGCCGTGCAGCACGGGGTCGTGGTCGATGTGCGTCGCGACGACCTCGGGATACCACCGGCTGATGCTGCGGATGCCGCGCTCCACCGCCTCGGCGAGGGGCTGTCCGCCGACGATCGCGGTGGGGCCGGCGAGCACGAGCCGGCCGGGATCGAGGGTCGCGAGGAGCGGCAGGGAGATGTGCGCGACGCGCTCGCCGATCTCCTCGACGATCGCCGCCCGATCGGGGCTCGCGGCGATGGCCTCGAGTGCGGAGCGATGGTCGGCGTCGTCGAGACCGTGGGCGGCCGCGATGCGGCGCACCGCCACGGCGCCGGCGAGATCCTGACTCGTGACGGCGTGCTCGTCGAGCGCCTGGGCGGCGGCCGACAGCGGGAGGAAGCCGATCTCGCCCGCGCCGCCGAAGCTGCCGCGGTGCAGGTCGCCGGCCACGTCGAAGGACGCGCCGACGCCGTTGCCGAGCCAGAGCAGCGCGAAGACGTCGCGACCCTCGCCCGCGCCGGACTCGCGTTCGGCGATCGCGGCGAGGTTGACGTCGTTCTCGACGAACACCGAGACGCCGAGCTCGGTCGCGAGCGCCTGCCGGAGGCCGCTGACCGGCCAACCGGGCAGGGTCTCGCTGAACAGGGTTCCCTCTTCGCCCGGATCGACGTAGCCGGCCGTGCCGATGCACACCGTGTGCACGACGGAGGGGTCGGTGCCCGCGGCCTCGCTCGCGTCGCGGATCGCCGTGCGGACCTCGCGCACCGCATCGCGATCGGCGGGATCGCGGGACAGCGCCGTGCGCACGACCGGCCGTTCGCCGCCGGCCGCGTCGACCACCGAGGCGCGCAGTTCGTCGGCTTCGATCGCGATCGCGACGCCGAGAGGTCGGTCGGTGCGCGCGGCGTACAGCGTCGCGCTGCGGCCGGGATTGCCGGCGACCTGTCCGCGCTCCTCGACGACGCCCGCGGCGATCAGTCGGGTCATCATCATCGACGCGGTGGGCTTGGAGACGCCGACGAGTTCGCAGATGCGGTTGCGGGTGAGTGGCCCGTGGTCGAGCAGCGCCGAGAGGCCGACGCGGTCGTTGACCGCGCCGAGCCATGAGGGGGTGCCCTGAGCTGATCTCATCGTCGCGGCGGCGTGGGTCAGGCGGCGGGGAGGTTGGCGAGCACGTCGGACACGAGCTGGCCGGCGTCGCCGGGTTCGAAGAGCGCTGCGGAGCGGATCACGATCCAGTACGGGCCGCTGAAGACCTGCACCTCTCCGTTGCCGGCCGCCTGGGTGAAGTAACCCTCGATCTCGGGAGGGGTTCCGTAGGTGGGCACCGGGGTCGACTCCATGGCGGCATCGCTCTGGTGGGCGAGCAGCGCGGCGGGCGGGGGAGTCGCGACGCCGACCTCGATGACCTCGCCGCTCGTCTGGTTCATCCAGCCGCACGCGGTGCCGGCCTCGTCGCCGACGATCGCGGCCATGTGGTCGCCTGAGGCCTCGAAATCGGGAGCCGTGCCGAAGTTCGGGTTGAAGGCGTAGACCTGGTCGGGCGTCAGCAGCGCGTCGCACTCGATCGCGAACGGCACCGCGGGCTCAGCGGTCTCGGTGGGCACCGCCGAGGAGGACGAGCTGGGCGTCTCGCTCGCCTGCGGCGGGGCGGTCGTCTTGTCGGGGTCGGCGGTGGCCCCGGTGCATCCGCTCAGCAGCATCACGGATGCCGCGACCACGAGTACGGCGGCGGCGGGACGGGTGCGGGACAGACGGGGCGAGCGCAGCATGTGACGAACCTTATCAATGGCGGCGGGTAGGATTTGCGGGTGACTCCCGCCGATCTTTCGCACGCCCTGTACGCCCTCGTCCTCGCCATCGTCGAGCGACGTCGCGCGGCGGGCGACGAGGTCGCGTTCGAGCTCACCGCGAACGACGTCGCGCTCGAGCGCCCGAAGAACCGCGAGCACGGCGACTGGGCGTCCAACATCGCGATGCGCGTCGCGAAGCCGCTCGGCGTGAACCCGCGCGAACTCGCGACCGAACTCGCGACCGGCCTCGCCGGCGTCGACGGCGTCGCGAGCGCCGAGGTGGCCGGACCGGGCTTCATCAACGTCCGGCTCGACGCCGCAGCGGCCGGAGCCCTCGCGAAGACCATCGTCGAGGCGGGCGCCGGCTACGGCACGAGCGACACTCTGGCGGGCAGCGTCATCAACCTCGAGTTCGTGTCGGCGAACCCCACCGGCCCGCTGCACATCGGCCACACCCGCTGGGCCGCGCTCGGCGACTCCATCGGGCGCGTCCTCCGTGCCGCCGGTGCCGAGGTGGCCAACGAGTACTACATCAACGACGCCGGCAACCAGATGGAGAACTTCGGCGCCTCGGTGCTCGCCGCGGCGAAGGGCGAACCGACCCCCGAGGGCGGCTACCCGGGCGCCTACATCGGCGAGCTCGCCCGCCAGGTGCTCGAGCGCGAGCCGAAGCTCCTCGAACTCGACCACGCCGTGGCGCTGCACACCGCGACCGAGATCGCCTACGAGCTGCAGCTCGCCGAGATCCGCGCCTCGCTCGCCCGGTTCAACGTGCACTTCGACGTGTGGACGAGCGAACGCCGCCTCCACCGCAAGGGCGATGACGGGCTCTCCGACACCGACACCGCGGTCGAGCGACTGCGCGCCCAGGGCCACGTCTTCGAGCTCGACGGTGCCGTGTGGGTGCGCACGACCGACTTCGGCGACGATAAAGACCGGGTCATCCGTCGCGCCAACGGCGTCTACACCTACTTCGCCGCCGACGCCGCCTATTACCTCGACAAGAGCGACCGGGGCTTCGCGCACAAGATCTACCTGCTGGGCGCCGACCACCACGGCTACGTGCACCGGCTGAAGGCCCTCGCCGGCGCCGCGGGCGACGACCCCGCGCGCGACATCGAGGTGCTCATCGGCCAGCTCGTGTCGATCAACGGCGCCAAGCTCTCGAAGCGCGCCGGCAACATCATCGAGCTCGACGACCTGCAGGCCTGGCTCGGCACCGACGCGCTGCGCTACACGCTCGGCCGCTACCCCGCCGATTCGCCGCTCACGATCGATCCCGAGATCCTGCAGCGCCGCACGAACGACAATCCCGTCTTCTACGTGCAGTACGCGCACGCCCGCACGTGCGCGGTCGACCGCAACGCGGCATCCGTCGGTCTCGACCGCTCGTCGTTCGCGCCCGAGCTGCTGACCCACGAGACGGAGTCGGCGCTGCTCGGCGCACTGCAGGAGTTCCCGCGCATCGTCGCCCAGGCGGCCGAGCTCCGCGAACCGCACCGCGTGGCCCGCTACATCGAGGAGCTCGCGGGCCTCTACCATCGCTGGTACGACAACTGCCGGGTGCTCCCGCTCGGCGAGGAGCCGATCGGCGAGCTGCACCGCACGAGGCTCTGGTTGAACGACGCGACGGGTCAGGTCATTCGCAACGGCCTCGAACTCCTCGGCGTGTCGGCACCCGACCGCATGTGACCCACCACCCCGACACGGAGGCCCCGATGGCGAAGCACGGCGACGAGCACGACGCGGGCGAGACTCCTGAGTCGACGGGGCCGGTCGAACCGGTCGAGACCGACGAGGCGCAGCCGACGGAGGTCATCGAGACGGGTGACGACGGCGCGGGCGCCACGTTGGTCATCGAGACGGATGCCGCGGACGAGCAGCCGACCGAGGTGTTCGAGCCGTACGCGGCCGCGGGCGCTGCGGCCGGTGCGTCGGCCTCGGCCGCCGCCGGAGCTGCTGCGCCCGAGGCGGACCTCACCGAGGCCGGCGACGGCGAACCCCGCCCGCGCCGGCGGCTCGGTCGCGCAGCACGCATCTGGATCGTCGTCGGCGTCGTCCTGGCCGTCGTCGTCGCGCTCGTCGTCGTCGCCGACATCGTCGCCCGCGGCATCGCCGAGGATCGGGTCGCGGAGGAGATCGAGGCCAACCTGCCCGACGGCGTCGACGGCGACGTCAACGTGACCATCGGCGGGTTCTCGGTGATCGCCCAGTACCTCTCCGGCACGATGCAGCACGTCGAACTCGACGCGCCCGAACTCACCGTCGAGGGCGCGCCCGTCGCCGTCTCGGTCGTCGCCGAGGGCATGCCGGTCGATCTGGCATCGCCGGTCGACCGACTGACGGCGACCATCACCGCCGATGCCGACTCGATCAACCAGCTGATCACGGTCGCGGGCGTCGAGACCGGGCTCACCCTCGGCGACGGCACGGTCGGCTACGAGGGCCGCATCGAGATCTTCGGCCTTCCGATCACGTACCAGGTGACCGCCACCCCCGTGGCAGCGGGCGATTCGGTGCTGCTCGAACCCGAAGGCGTCGAGGTCGGCGCGGTCGGCGCGTCGATCGACGTGTCGGGCATCATCGAGCGGCTGCTCGGCGGCGACCCGCTCGAGATCTGCATCGCCGACCGGCTGCCAGAGGGCGTCGAACTCGAGTCGATCGCGGTGGCACCTGGCGCCGCCGCGATCCGGCTCCAGGCCGACGGCCTCGTGCTCGACGCCTCGAGCCTCGAGCAGAAGGGCGCCTGCGGGTAACCCCCGGCGTCGCCCGCTCCGCGAACCGGCCCCAGCACGGTGCCGACCGGCCTCACGACCGGTCGATTCGGCTCGGCATGCACGCCTCGGTAGACTCGCGGTACGCCGACCCACAAGGTCGACGCGCACAGCAGGCTTCAGGAACCGATCCGGGTTCGCTCGCCGCGAGCGATCCATGACATCGTCTTCCGTCCGTGAGGTTCCCCCGTGGCATCCACCGCATCCGTCCCCGGATGGCTCAGCGTGCCCGACGACGCCAACGCACTCGCGCCGCTCGTCTGGCCCGCGGATGCCGTGCGCGACGAGGCCGGCCGGCTCGTGATCGGCGGCCGCGACGCGGCGTCGCTCGCCGCCGAGTTCGGCACCCCGCTCTACGTCGTCGACGAGGCCGACGCCCGCGCCCGCGCGGCCCGCATCGCGCGCGCCTTCGACGCCGCCGCGGCTTCCATCGGCACCTCTGTGACGGTGTATTACGCGGGCAAGGCCTTCCTCTCGGGCGCGGTCGTGCGCTGGGTGACCGACGAGGGCCTCGCCGTCGACGTCTGCACGGGCGGCGAGCTCGCCGTCGCGCTCGCGGCAGGTGCCGACCCGGCTCGCATCGGGTTCCACGGCAACAACAAGTCGCTCGCCGAGATCGAGCGCGGGGTCGACGCGGGCGTCGGCGCGATCGTCATCGACAGCGAGATCGAGATCGAGCGGGTCGCGGATGCCGCGGCGCGCGCCGGCCGCATCCAGCCGGTGCGGCTCCGCGTCAACAGCGGCGTGCACGCCTCGACCCACGAGTTCCTCGCGACGGCGCACGAAGACCAGAAGTTCGGCGTGCCGCTCGACCGCGCGGTCGAGCTCGGCGCCCGTATCCGCTCGCACGCCTCGCTCGACTTCCTCGGACTGCACTGCCACATCGGGTCCCAGATCTTCGACGCCGCGGGCTTCGCCGAGTCGGCCGAACGGCTGCTCGGCGTGCACGCCGAACTCTCGAAGGCGGCCCCGGTTCCCGAGCTGAACCTCGGCGGCGGATTCGGCATCGCCTACACCTCCGCCGACGAGCCCGAGCCGATCGAGCAGATCGCGCAGGGCATCGCCGCCGCCGTCGCGAACGGATGCCGCGTGCACGACGTGCCGGTGCCGAAGCTCGCCTTCGAGCCCGGGCGGTCGATCATCGGCCCGGCGGGCGTCACGCTCTACACGGTCGGCACGATCAAGCCCGTGCCGATCGACGGCGGGGTGCGCCACTACGTCTCGGTCGACGGCGGAATGAGCGACAACGCCCGCACCGCGCTCTACGGCGCCGAGTACTCGGCCCGCATCGCCTCCCGCGTCTCCGATGCCGCGCCCGCGCTCGTGCGGGTCGCGGGCAAGCACTGCGAATCGGGCGACATCGTCGTCGACGCCGAGTACTTGCCGGGCGACGTCGCCCCGGGCGACCTGCTGGCCGTGCCGGCCACCGGCGCCTACTGCTGGTCGCTCGCCTCGAACTACAACCACGTGCCGCGCCCGCCGGTCGTCGCCGTCCGCGACGGCGTGGCGCGCATCATCGTGCACGGCGAGACCGAGGCGCAGCTGCTCTCCCGCGACGCCGGGCTCGAGGCATCCGCCGGAAACGACCGCGCCATCGAAGGGAACCCTGCATGATCGAGTACCGCTCCATCCGAGTGGGCCTGCTCGGAGCGGGCTCCGTCGGCTCGCAGGTGGCACGCCTCCTGCTCGAGCACTCCGACGAGCTCGCCCAGCGCATCGGCGCCCGCATCGAGCTCGTCGGCATCGCCGTGCGGGACCTCGACGCCAAGCGCGACGCCGAGCTTCCCCGAGAGCTCCTGACGACCGACGCCGACGCGCTCATCGTCGGCTCCGACATCGTCATCGAGCTCATGGGCGGCATCGAGCCCGCCCGCACGCTCGTGCTCCAGGCGATCGCCTCGGGTGCCGACGTCGTGACGGGCAACAAGGCGCTGCTCGCGAGCCACGGCCCCGAGCTCTTCGCCGCAGCGGAGCAGGTCGGTGCGCAGCTCTCCTACGAGGCCGCCGTCGCCGGAGCCATCCCGATCATCCGCCCGCTCCGCGACAGCCTCGCCGGCGACCGGGTCGACCGGATCCTCGGCATCGTGAACGGCACCACGAACTTCATCCTCGACCGCATGGACCAGACGGGGGCCTCCCTCGAAGACGCCCTCGCGACCGCGACGGAGCTCGGGTACGCCGAGGCCGACCCGACCGCCGACATCGGCGGGTACGACGCTGCGCAGAAGGCGGCGATCCTCGCGAGCCTCGCCTTCCACACGAGCGTCCCCGTCGAGGCCGTGCACCGCGAGGGCATCACGGGCGTCTCGGCCGAGCAGGTCGACTCAGCACGTCGCGCGGGCTACGTCGTGAAGCTCCTCGCCATCTGCGAACGACTGACCGATGCCGAGACTGGCGAGGAGGGCGTCTCTGCGCGCGTCTACCCGGCGCTCGTGCCCCGCAGCCACCCGCTGGCCGCCGTGCACGGCGCGAACAACGCCGTGTTCGTCGAGGCATCCGCTGCCGGCCCCCTCATGTTCTACGGCGCCGGTGCCGGGGGAGTGCCGACCGCCTCCGCCGTGCTCGGCGACCTCGTCGCCATCGCGCGCCGGCACGTCATCGGCGGCCCGGGCACGGCCGAGTCCACCCATGCGGCACTGCCCGTGCTCGACATCGGGCGCATCACCACGCGATACGCCATCACGCTCGAGGTCGAAGACGAACCGGGCGTGCTCGAGCAGATCGCGCACACCTTCGCTGCACACGGCGTCTCCGTCGAGCAGTTGCAGCAGACCGTCAGCGAGGGCTCGGAGCGGGCTACGCTGGTGATCGGGACGCACGAGGCGAAGGAGTCCGCGCTCGCCGAGACCGTCGCCGCCCTCGCCCAGAGCCCAGTCGTCGCATCCGTCGCGTCCGTCCTCCGAGTCGAAGGAGCAGTGTGAACACCCCCATCACCCCCAAGGCCAACTCGCGTCAATGGCGCGGAGTCATCCGCGAGTACGCGCACCGGCTCGACGTCACCGACGCGACCCCGGTCATCACCCTCGGCGAGGGCGGCACGCCGCTCCTTCCGGCCCCGGCGCTCTCGGCCCGCACCGGCGCCGACGTCTGGGTGAAGTTCGAGGGCATGAATCCCACGGGCTCCTTCAAGGACCGCGGCATGACCATGGCCGTCACGAAGGCCGTCGAGCACGGCGCGAAGGTCGTCATCTGCGCGTCGACCGGCAACACCTCCGCGTCGGCCGCCGCGTACGCCACGCACGCGGGCATCAAGGCCGCGGTGCTCGTGCCCGAGGGCAAGATCGCCATGGGCAAGCTCAGCCAGGCCATCGCCCACAACGCCGAGCTGCTGCAGGTGCAGGGCAACTTCGACGACTGCCTCGACATCGCCCGCGACCTCGCGGCGAACTACCCCGTGCACCTCGTCAACTCGGTGAACAACGACCGCATCGAGGGGCAGAAGACGGCGGCGTTCGAGGTCGTCGAGGCGCTCGGCGACGCGCCCGACTTCCACTTCATCCCGGTCGGCAACGCCGGCAACTACACCGCGTACACGCGCGGCTACCGTGAAGACATCGCGATCGGCAACGCCACGCGGATGCCGCGGATGTTCGGCTTCCAGGCCTCGGGCTCCGCGCCGATCGTGCGCGGCGAGCCGGTGAAGGACCCCGACACCATCGCGAGCGCGATCCGCATCGGCAACCCGGCATCGTGGGAGCTCGCCCTGCAGGCGCGCGACGAGACCGACGGCTACTTCGGCGCGATCGACGACGACAAGATCCTCGAGGCCCAGCGCATCCTCTCGGCCGAGGTCGGCATCTTCGTCGAGCCCGCGTCGGCCATCTCGGTCGCCGGACTCCTCGAGCGCTCCGCCGCCGGCGTCATCCCCGCCGGGGCGCGCGTCGTGCTCACGGTCACAGGCCACGGCCTGAAGGACCCGCAGTGGGCGCTCCGCACGGCCGACGGCTCCGACGTGCAGCCGACGATCGTGCCGGTCGACACCGCGCAGATCGCCTCGGTGCTCGGACTCTCCTCATGACCGCCCCCGCCGCCGCGCAGCACCTCGACGCGTCGTCGGCGCTGATCGGGCGCCGCGTGCTCGTCAAGGTGCCGGCCACCTCGGCGAACCTCGGCCCCGGGTTCGACACGCTCGGGCTCGCGCTGGCCAGGTACGACGAGCTCGAGGTCTCGGTTCCGGATGCGTCGACGGATGCCCCGGGGCTCGAGATCGAGGTGCACGGCGTCGGCGAGGGCGAGGTGCCGCTCGACGAGCGTCACCTCGTGGTGCGGGCGATCGCCCACACCTTCGCCCGTGCAGGGGTGCCGATGCCGGCGCTCAAGCTCGTGGCGCACAACGTCATTCCGCACGGCCGCGGCCTCGGCTCATCGGGTGCCGCGATCGTCGCGGGCGTCGTGGCGGCCAAGGGCCTGCTCGAGGGCATCGTCGACTTCAGCGCCGACGAACTGCTCGACCTCGCGACCGAGCTCGAGGGCCACCCCGACAACGTGGCGCCGGCGCTCTTCGGCGGGCTCACGATCGCCTGGGTGACGCCCGAGGGGCCTCGTCACAAGAAGCTCATGGTGCACCGCGGCGTCTCGCCGCTCGTGCTCGTGCCCGAGCACGAGATGTCGACGGCGCTCGCCCGTTCGCTGCAGCCCGAGTCGGTGCCGCACGAAGACGCCGTGTTCAACGTGTCGCGTTCGGCGCTGCTCGTGGCGGCGTTGATCCAGAGCCCCGAGCTGCTCTTCCAGGCCACCGAAGACAAGTTGCACCAGCACTACCGTGCCGCGGCGATGCCCGAGACCGACCGGCTGATCCGGGTGCTTCGCGAGGCGGGGCATCCTGCCGTCGTCTCCGGCGCCGGGCCGTCGATCCTCGTGCTCGCGAGCGACCCGAGCGAGCGCGCGGCGGCCATCGCCATCGTCGAGGCCTCCGCCGACACGGCCTGGCAGGCGCTGCCGCTCGCGGTCGACTTCAAGGGCGCGACGGTCGTCAACGCGGAGCGTTGACGACCGCCGCGCAAGGCGGCAGCCCCACGGCGACATCGTCGACGTCGTCGGCGCAGCCGGCGGGACTCGGGAGAGCGCTCAGGTGACGCCGCCCCTCGCGGAAGACCGGAGAGCGCAAGGCGGCAGAGTCATGGCGTGATCGCCCGCGCGACATCCTCTCCACAGGCGCGTCGCGTGGCGGGACGAACGGCTCGGTGGTGATAGACTGACCACGCACCCGGCAGGTGACGCACTGTTCGCGTCCCAGCTCGCTCGTGCAATTCCCGGCAATCTATTGCTTTCGCTCTCGCGCGTGTCTGCGCCTTCGTGCGCACCGGCATCGCTCGTGCCAGCGATCAGCTCTCCTGAATCCGCAACTCTTGCGACAGGGGAAAGGAACATACCCAGTGACCAACGGAACCGACCACGCCGATCGCGTGGCCAACACCGCCCGCCTGTCCTCCATGAAGGTCGCCGAGCTCCAGGAGCTCGCCGCATCCCTCGGCCTGGCAGGCGGTTCGAAGCGCCGAAAGGGAGAACTCGTGGAGTTGATCTCCGAGCACCAGGCGTCGGCGGCCGACGGCGGGTCCACCGTCTCGGCCGATCAGCTCGAGGCCCCCGTGGCCGAGCAGGCCGCTCCCGTCGAACTCGACGTGCCGGCTGAGATCGACGCGCCCGCAGAGCCCTCGGCCCCGGCCGCCGAGCTCGCGGCCGAGGCGCCCGCGACCACCGCTCCCACGCGCCAGCGCCGTCAGCCGCGCCGCGCCACGAGCGCGACCACGTCGGCCGTGCAGCACGTCAACGCCGGCGGTGCCGGTGTCGGCCTCGTGCCCGAGACCGCGGCTCCGGCCTCCGCCGAGACCGACGAGGCCCGCGAGGCCGCTCGTGCCGCAGTGCGCGAGGAGCTCGCGGCTGCGACGGGCGAGGGTGCACGCGGCCCGCAGTCGACCGAAGACGGCGACGCGGCATCCGAGGAGCCCCGCCAGGGCCGCAGCCGCAACCGCGGCCGTCGCGGCGGCGAGCGTGGCGATCGCGCCGAGCGCGGCGACGACGCCCAGAAGGGCGAGCAGAAGCAGGGCGAGCGCCAGTCCGGCCGGCAGAACGACCGCCAGAACGGCGACCAGGGCCGGAAGGGCGAGGAGCAGGGCGCGAAGTCCGGCGAGTCCCGTCAGAACGGCGACGCCGACAAGTCGAAGCAGCAGGGCGAGGGCCGTGGCCGCGACAACCAGGCCCGTGACGGCCAGGCGCGCGACAACCAGGGCGGCCGCGACAACCAGGGCGGCCGTGACAACCAGGCTCGCGAAACCCAGGGCCGTGACGGCCAGTCGCGCGACCCCCAGGCGCAGCTCGATGGCGAAGGCGGCCGTCGCAACCGCTACCGCGACCGCAAGCGTCGCGGCCAGGGCATGGGTGACGAGCTCGAGCCCGAGATCCTCGACGACGACGTGCTGATCCCCATCGCGGGCATCCTCGACGTCCTCGACAACTACGCGTTCGTGCGCACGACCGGATACCTGCCCGGCCCGAGCGACGTCTACGTCTCGCTCGGCCAGGTGAAGAAGTACAACCTGCGCAAGGGCGATGCGGTCGTCGGCGCCATCAAGCAGCCGCGCGACAACGACTCGAACAGCCGTCAGAAGTACAACGCGCTCGTGAAGGTCGACTCGATCAACGGTCAGACGACCGACGAGGCGGCGGCCCGCGTCGAGTTCCAGAGCCTCACCCCGCTCTACCCGCAGGAGCGCCTGCGCCTCGAGACCGAGCCCACCAAGCTCACGCAGCGCATCATCGATCTCGTCGCCCCGATCGGCAAGGGCCAGCGCGGCCTCATCGTCGCGCCCCCGAAGGCCGGCAAGACGATCGTGCTGCAGCAGATCGCCAACGCGATCTCGATCAACAACCCCGAGGTCCACCTCATGGTCGTGCTCGTCGACGAGCGCCCCGAAGAGGTCACCGACATGCAGCGCACGGTGAAGGGCGAGGTCATCGCCTCGACCTTCGACCGTCCGGCCGAAGACCACACGACGGTCGCCGAGCTCGCCATCGAGCGTGCGAAGCGCCTCGTCGAGCTCGGTCACGACGTCGTCGTGCTGCTCGACTCCATCACGCGCCTCGGCCGTGCGTACAACCTCGCCGCACCGGCCTCCGGGCGCATCCTCTCCGGCGGTGTCGACGCTTCGGCGCTGTACCCGCCGAAGCGGTTCTTCGGTGCTGCGCGCAACATCGAGAACGGCGGCTCGCTGACCATCCTCGCCACGGCGCTCGTCGAGACCGGGTCGAAGATGGACGAGGTGATCTTCGAGGAGTTCAAGGGCACCGGCAACTCCGAGCTGCGCCTCTCGCGTCAGCTCGCCGACAAGCGCATCTTCCCGGCGGTCGACGTCAACGCGTCGTCCACGCGCCGCGAAGAGATGCTGCTCTCGGCCGACGAGGTCAAGATCACCTGGAAGCTGCGACGCGCCCTCGCGGGCCTCGACCAGCAGCCGGCGCTCGAAGCCGTCCTCGGCCGCTTGAAGGAGACGCAGTCGAACGTCGAGTTCCTCATGCTCATGCAGAAGTCGATGCCGGTCGCCGGCCACGGCAACTCGCACGGGCACGAGACCGACCACCGCTGAGGCATCCGTGTTCGAGTCCGTCCAGAGCCTGCTCGCCGAGCACGCGAAGCTGCAGGAGGAGCTCGCCGACCCGGCGCTCCACGCCGACGCCGCGCGGGCGAAGAAGGTCAACCGGCGCTACGCCGAGCTGAGCCGGATCGTCTCCGCGCACTCGGCGTGGCTCGAGGCGCAGGACGACCTCGCCGCCGCGCGTGAACTCGCGAAGGAGGACGAGGCGTTCGCCGAAGAGGTGCCGGCGCTCGAAGAGGGGCTCGCCGCCGCTCAGGAGCGGCTCCGACGGCTCCTGATCCCGCGCGACCCCGACGACGGCCGCGACGTGATCATGGAGATCAAGGGCGGTGAGGGCGGCGCCGAGAGCGCCCTCTTCGCCGGCGACCTGCTTCGCATGTACATGCAGTACGCGCAGTCCAAGGGCTGGAAGATCGAGCTCCTCGACCAGAACGAGTCCGACCTGGGCGGCTACAAAGACGTCCAGGTCGCGATCAAGTCGAACGCGAGCGACCCGTCACAGGGCGTCTGGGCGCACCTCAAGTACGAGGGCGGCGTGCATCGCGTGCAGCGAGTGCCCGTCACCGAGACGCAGGGGCGCATCCACACCTCGACGACGGGCGTGCTCGTCTTCCCCGAGGTCGATGAGCCCGAAGAGGTCGACATCAACCAGAACGACCTGAAGATCGACGTCTACCGTTCCTCCGGCCCCGGCGGTCAGTCGGTCAACACGACCGACTCGGCGGTGCGCATCACCCACCTGCCCACGGGCATCGTGGTGTCGATGCAGAACGAGAAGTCGCAGCTGCAGAACCGCGAGGCCGCGATGCGCGTGCTCCGCGCCCGCATCCTCGCGCGCCAGCAGGAGGAGATCGCGGCGGCGGCGTCCGACGCCCGCAAGTCGCAGATCCGCTCGATGGACCGTTCGGAGCGCATCCGCACGTACAACTTCCCCGAGAACCGCATAGCCGATCACCGCACCGGCTACAAGGCCTACAACCTCGACCAGGTGATGAACGGCGCGCTCGAGCCGATCATCGAGTCGGCCATCCAGGCCGACGAAGAGGCGCGGCTCGCGCACCTCGGCGACCAGTAGTCGCACCCCACACGAGACGGATGCCCCGGACACCTCGAGTGTCCGGGGCATCCGTCGTCTCATGGACGAGGGCTTCGGCGCCTCAGATGTGCCAGTCGTGGATGCCGCGGGCGGCGTCGGCCGTCTCGTGCGAGAGCGGCTTGAACGTCGCGGGGATGCCGACGACGAGCGAGTGCGCGGGGGCGTCCTTCGTGACGACCGCGTTCGCGCCGATCGCGCTCCACGCGCCGATCGTGATGTCGCCGAGCACCTTCGCGCCGGCCCCGACGGTGACGCCGTCCTCGAGCGTCGGATGCCGCTTCGCCCCGCGGTTGGCGCCGCGGGCGGCCTTTCCACCGAGGGTGACGCCGTGGTAGAGCATCACGTCGTCGCCGACGACGGCCGTCTCGCCCACGACGACGCCCATGCCGTGGTCGATGAAGAAGCGGCGGCCGATCGTGGCGCCGGGGTGGATCTCGACGCCCGTGAGGAACCGCACGAGCTGCGAGATGATGCGGGCGGGCAGGCGCAGCCCGGCCCGCCAGAGGATGTGGGCGAGCCGGTAGCCCCAGATGGCGTGGAGGCCGGAGTACGCGAGGAACACCTCGAGGTTTCCACGAGACGCGGGGTCGTGCGCGCGCGCCGTCGCGATGTCCTCGCGCAGTGCTCTGAAGAAGGTCACGTCGATAGTCAATCAGTCCGTACGTCGATCGGATGCACCGAGCGCCCGGACAACGTCGTGGACGCTGCGCCGGGCGCTCGGGTGCAGGGGTCGCTCAGTCGCGCAGGTCTTCGTACAGCACGGTCGAGACGTACCGCTCGCCGAAGTCGGGCACGACGACGACGATCGTCTTGCCGTCGTTCTCGGGGCGCTTCGCGACCTCGAGTGCGGCCCAGACGGCAGCACCCGATGAGATGCCGCCGAGGATCGCCTCGTCGGTCGCGAGTGCACGAGCGGTCGCGATGGCGTCGCTCGTGGCGACGTCGATGACCTCGTCGTAGACCTCGCGGTCGAGGATGTCGGGCACGAAGTTCGCGCCGAGGCCCTGGATCTTGTGGGGGCCCGGCGTGCCCTGCGTGAGGATAGGGGAGTCGGCCGGCTCGACGGCGATGACCTGCACGCCGCTGTTCTGCTCCTTGAGGTAGCGCCCGGC
This sequence comes from Agromyces sp. Root1464, assembly GCF_001427265.1. NCBI lineage: Bacteria > Bacillati > Actinomycetota > Actinomycetes > Micrococcales > Microbacteriaceae > Agromyces > Agromyces sp. Root1464. The sequence continues at coordinate 254,169 of NZ_LMFU01000003.1, read as the reverse complement.
GCCGGTGATGGTGCCGCCCGTGCCGATGCCGGCGACGAAGATGTCGACGGCGCCGTCGGTGTCGGCCCAGATCTCGGGGCCGGTCGTCGCGTGGTGGATCGCCGGGTTCGCCTCGTTGGCGAACTGGCGGGCGAGGATCGCGCCGGGGGTGGCCGCGACGATCTCGTCGGCCTTCGCGACCGCGCCCTTCATGCCCTCGGAGCCGGGGGTCAGCACGATCTCCGCGCCGTAGGCGCGCAGCAGCACGCGACGTTCGACGCTCATGGTCTCGGGCATGGTGAGGATGACGCGGTAGCCGCGAGCGGCGCCGACGAGGGCGAGCGCGATGCCGGTGTTGCCGCTCGTGCCCTCGACGATGGTGCCGCCCGGGGTCAGCTCGCCCGACTTCTCGGCCGCGTCGATGATCGCGACGCCGATGCGGTCCTTGACGCTCGCGGCGGGGTTGTAGAACTCGAGCTTGGCGAGCACCGTGGCGCCTGCGCCCTCGGTGAGCCGGTTGAGGCGCACGAGCGGCGTGCGACCGACGACCTCGGTGATGTTCTCGTAGATCTGCGCCATGGGCTTGCCTCTCGGGTCAGGTGGTGGACGACGGCCTCAGCCTAGGCTTCGGCTCGCATGGAGGCGAGTGCGTTACATTCCATTGCGTGGATACGACGACTCCCGACGCCCGTGCGCGATCACTGCGCGAGATCCGAGACGAGACGGTGTCGACGCTCGCCTCCGCCGGCGTCCCCGACCCCGAGGTCGACGCCGACCTCCTGATCGGACACGTGCTCGGTCTCTCTCGCGGGGCGGTGCACGCACGCATCGTCGTCGGCGCCGAGGTCGGCCGAGCGGATGCCGCTGCGCTCGCCCCCCTCGTTGCGCGTCGCGCCCTGCGCGAGCCGCTGCAGCACATCACCGGTCGCGCGGCGTTCCGCAATCTCGACCTCCAGGTCGGACCGGGCGTCTTCGTGCCGCGGCCGGAGACCGAGCAGGTGGCGCAGCTCGCGATCGACGCGCTCGCCTCGGCGGCCGAGCCGGAGCCGATCGGCGTCGACCTCGGCACGGGCAGTGGCGCGATCGCCCTCGCGCTCGCGACCGAGGTGCCGCACGCTCGGGTGTGGGCGGTCGAGAAGTCTCCCGAGGCGTTCGTGTGGACGACGCGCAACGTCGCCGAGGTCGCCGCCCCGAATCTCGAGCTCGTCTTCGGTGATCTCGCCGACGCCCTGCCCGAACTCGACGGCCGGGTGGCCGTCGTGGTGTCGAACCCGCCATACGTCCCGCTCCGCGACATGCCGCGGGATCCCGAGGTGCGACTCCACGACCCCGAGCAGGCCCTCTACGGCGGCGCCGACGGGCTCGACGTGATCCGCGTGCTCTCCCGGCGCGCGCTCGCGCTGCTGCGGCCGGGCGGCGCACTCGTGATCGAGCACGGTGAGGAGCAGTCGGCGGCGATCGCCGACATCCTCGCGGCTGACGGCTGGCGGGCGATCGCGCACCACCGCGACCTCACGACGCGCGATCGGGCGACCTCGGCCCTGCGCTGAGGGCGCCTGCCTCGCGTCGCGACCGGCGACGGGCCTACTTCGCCCGCTCCGCCTTCTCGCGTGCGTTCCGCTCGCGCTCGAGCGCGTGCTTGATGGCATCGCGTTCGCGCTTCTGCGCTTCGCGCAGTGCCTTCTCGGCCTCCCGACGAGCCTTCGCCGCCTCTCGGACCTGCTTGTCGCGGGGGAGTTCGAGCGTCGGCGGCAGCGGCTCCGCGGCGCCGGCGGCGGCGCCGGACTCGACGCGGCCGACGTGGTACTCGATGCCGTCGAGGATGCGCTCCAGACCGAATGAGAAGTCGTCGTCGGTCTCCTCGAAGTCGGTGCCGGGCTCGGCGACGTAGCCGCCGGCCGCGAGGAGCGGGCTCAGGTAGGGGAACCGCTCGGGGGTGACGAGCTCGGCGAGGGCCTCGAAGTAGTTCGCCCCCGTGACATCCGCGGGGTCCGCGGCCGCTGCCGCTGCCGCGCCGATGTCGCGCTCCTGCGCCCCGGTGGCCCGCGCGTAGCTCGTCAGCAGCAGCAGGGTCGACATCTTCTCGCCGTCGCTGAAGGGGAGCGAGCGCACCTCGCGCAGGAACCAGTCGACGATGAGCAGGCTGTTGGGCGTGATCGGCGCGCCGGAGACGGGGATGTCGACGAGCCAGGGGTGTTCGCGGTATGCGGCGCGCATCGCGAGCACCCAGGCCGTGACGCCGTCGCGCCAACCGCGCTCGATCGATTCGTCGGGCACGGGCGGCAGCACCGCGCCCTCCTGCATGAGCAGGATCAGGTCGTCCTTGCTCGTGACGTAGCGGTAGAGCGACATCGTCGTGAATCCGAGCGAGGCGGCGACACGGCTCATCGACACCGCGCCGAGGCCCTCGGCGTCGGCGATCTCGACAGCCGCGTCGACGATGCGTTCGATCGAGAGCTCCCGTTTCGGTCCGCGCTGCGGGTTCGCCGCGACACCCCACGCGAGCGCGACGCCTCGGGGCAGTTCGGGATCGCGTCGTTCGGGAGTCGCACGCTCAGGGCTCACAAGGGGTCCGTTCTCGATTGGTGTTGACCACAGTCTAGAACTGTGTATTACTTAAACAACAGTGCATCACATAAACAGTTTGCGTCATACGCAGAACGACGCAGGCGCAGATCAGAGAAACGGAGAGATCCATGTCAGTCGCCATCGACACGCACGGGCTCCGCAAGCGCTTCGGGTCCACCGAAGTGCTCGCCGGCCTCGACCTCAGCGTGCCCGCAGGGTCGGTGTTCGCATTGCTCGGCCCGAACGGCGCCGGCAAGACGACCACCATCAACATCCTGACGACGCTCGTGAAGCCGGATGCCGGTGTCGCCCGGGTCGCGGGCTTCGATGTCGCGGCATCGCCCGAGGAGGTCAAGGGGCGCATCGCCCTCACCGGCCAGTCGGCCGCCGTCGACGAGGTGCTCACCGGCACCGAGAACCTCGTCATGATGGGGCGACTCTCGGGCCTCGGCCGTCAGGCGGCGCGCGACCGCGCGGACGAACTGCTCGAACGGTTCGACCTGACGGATGCCGCGCACCGCCGTCTCGGCACCTACTCGGGCGGCATGCGCCGGCGCCTCGACCTCGCCCTCAGCCTCGTCGTCGACGTGCCGATCCTCTTCCTCGACGAACCGACCACCGGTCTCGACACGCGCAGTCGGCAGGAGCTCTGGAACGTCATCCGCTCGCTCACCGAAGCCGGTACGACGGTCTTCCTCACGACGCAGTACCTCGAGGAGGCCGACCAGCTCGCCGACCGCATCGCCGTGCTCGACCGCGGACGAGTCGCCGCCGAGGGTACCGCCGACGAGCTCAAGGCCCGCATCGGGGGCGATGTCGTCGAGCTCCGCAACGCCGACGGCGCGCTGCTCCTCGAACTGCCGACCGACGGCAGCGTGCACGGACTGCGCGCCGCCATCGACCGGCTCGACCACTCGCCGGCGTCGGCCACCGAGGGCACGCAGGTCTCCATCCGCCGCCCCAGCCTCGACGACGTGTTCCTCGCGATCACGGCCGGCGCCGAGGCATCCGCCCCCGAACTCATCGAATCGAAGTGACCGACATGACGACACTCATCGCCCCGCCCCGCCCCGCAGTTCCGGGCCCGGCGGCACCCGCTCGCGCACGACTCGGCGCGTTCACCGCCGAGTCGACGTTCATCGGCCGGAGCTTCCGCCATTCCGTGCGCGACGTCGAGGCCCTGCTCATGGCGATCATGCTTCCGACGATGCTGATGCTGATGTTCACCTTCATCTTCGGCAACGCGATCGACCCGTCGGGCGGCTACGTCGACTACGTGGTGCCGGGCATCATCCTGCTGTGCGCCGGCTTCGGCGCGTCGTCGACGGCGATCTCGGTCTCGCGAGACATGACCACCGGCATCATCGACCGGTTCCGCACGATGCCGGTGCGGAGTGGCGCGGTGCTCACGGGTCACGTGGTCGCGAGCCTCGCGCGAAACCTCGTCGCGACCGGCGTCGTGATCGTCGTCGCCCTGCTCGTCGGCTTCCGCCCCGACGCGACGCTGCTCGGATGGCTCGCCGCGTTCGGCCTGGTGGCGCTCTACATCCTGACGATCACCTACCTGTTCGCGGCGATCGGGCTCGCGGCGTCGAGCCCTGAGGCGGCCAGCGGGTTCGGCTTCATCCTGCTGTTCCTGCCCTACGTCTCGAGCGCCTTCGTGCCGGTCGAGACGATGCCCGAGTGGCTGCAATGGGTCGCCGAGTACCAGCCGATCACTCCCATCATCGAGACCATTCGCGGATTCTTGATGGACACGCCGGTCGACGACACCGTCTGGTGGGCGCTCGGCTGGTGCCTCGCCATCCTGCTCGTCGCGATCGTCTGGGGCGGCCTGCTGTTCCGCCGCAAGGCCGGTCGTCGCTGAGACGGTCGAACGGCAGCGGATGCCGCGGCGCACGTCTGCGCCGCGGCATCCGCTCGTCGGGATCAGGAGGGCGCCGATGACCGTCGCGGTCCAGCCCGGAGTGCTGGTCTAGAATCGGCAGGTCATGACTGCCATCTACGACTGTTCGGTCGACTCAGAGCTCCTCACCGGCATGCGCCTCGCACGGAGCGCCATCGGGCGGGGGGAACTCGTCGTCATCCCCACCGACACCGTCTACGGCGTCGCCGCCGACGCGTTCGATCCGAAGGCGGTCTCGCGGCTCCTCGACGCCAAGGGCCGCGACCGCACCTCGCCGCCGCCCGTGCTCATCCCGGGCATCCCGACCCTCGACGCCCTCGCCAGCGAGGTGCCGCCGGCCGTGCGCCAGCTCGTCGGCGAGTTCTGGCCCGGCGGGCTGACCGTGATCCTCCACGCGCAGCCGTCGCTGCAGTGGGACCTCGGCGAGACGCGCGGCACCGTGGCGCTCCGCATGCCGGCGAACCCGATCGCGCTCGAGCTCCTCGCCGAGACTGGCCCGCTCGCGGTGTCGTCGGCGAACCGCTCCGGCGAACCGTCGGCGACCGTGGCGGCCGACGCCGCCGAGATGCTCGGCGACTCGGTCTCCGTCTACCTCGACGGCGGCCCAGCCGGCGGCTCGTACGAGGCCATCGGAGAGCGCGAGGGCGACACGTCCTCGACGATCGTCGACGCGACGGCGCTCGCCCGCGAGGGAGGACGCCTCCGCATCGTGCGCGCGGGAGTCATCTCCCGGGAGCGCATCGCGGCGGTCGTGGGGGAGGAGCTCCTCGAGCCCGAGGCCGCGCCCGAGCCCGAGGTTGAGGCCGCGCCTGAGGCTGAGGCCGAAGCCGTGGCCGAAGCCGTGGCCGAGGTCGAGCCGGAGTCAGCCCTCGAGGCCGAGGTCGCAGCGGACGCCGCATCCGAGCCGGCAACTGCTCGACAGGCCGCGACCCCTGCGGACGACGGGGACGCTGCCGCCTCATGACCCTCTTCCTGGCCATCGCCCTGCTGACGGCGCTCGTGACCTTCGGCGGATCGATCATCGTCTGGAAGCTGAGCCTGAAGTACAAGCTCTACCCGAAGATCCGCGAGCGCGACGTGCACACGCGGCCCACCCCGCGCCTCGGCGGTGTCGCGATGTTCGTCGGGATCCTCATCGCCTTCGGCGCCGCGGCGTTCGTCTCCACGCTCGGGTCGTCGCGGTTCTCGAACATCGCGATCGTGTTCCAGAACCCAGGCCAGATCCTCGCGATCCTCGGCGCGGCGCTCCTCATCGTGATCGTCGGCGTCGCCGACGACATCTGGGACCTCGACTGGACGACCAAGCTCGCCGCCCAGTTCCTCGCGGCCGGGCTCATCACCTGGCAGGGCGTCTCGATCGTGTCGTTGCCGATCGGCGGCATCACGGTCGGCTCGTCGTGGATGTTCGCGATCATCACCGTCTTCGTCATCGTGCTCGTGATGAACGCGGTCAACTTCATCGACGGGCTCGACGGGCTCGTCGCGGGCGTCGCCCTCATCGCGAACGGCGTGTTCTTCCTCTACTCCTACCTGCTCGTGCAGCAGACCTCGCCCACGAACTACTTCAACCTCGCCTCGCTCGTGGCGATCATCCTCGTCGGCGCGTGCGCCGGGTTCCTCCCGCTCAACTGGCACCCCGCGAAACTCTTCATGGGTGATGCCGGCGCACTCCTCATCGGCCTGCTCATGGCCACCTCCGCCGTCGCGGTCACGGGCCAGCTGAACCCCACCGGCGTCGGACTCAACCAGTTCGTGGCGGCGTTCATCCCGATCCTGCTGCCGTTCGCGGTGCTCGTGATCCCGCTGCTCGACTTCGGGCTCGCGGTGATGCGGCGCCTCCGTGCCGGCAAGTCGCCGTTCTCGGCCGACCGCAAGCACCTCCATCACCGCCTGCTCGACATGGGGCACTCCCACCTCCACGCGGTGCTGATCCTCTACGGCTGGACCGCGGTCGCGTCGATCGGATGCCTCCTCACCTATGTGTTCCCGGTGTACTTCAAGATCTCCTCGCTCTGGGCGATCCTCGCGCTGTTCGTCGGGTTCGTCATCTGCGCCGTGATCACCCTCGCTCCGCTCGGGCGCCGCAAGCGACTCACCGTCGCCGCCGAGGCCGTCGCGGTCGACGAGGTCCCCGCAGCGGATGTCGCGGGGCTCGACGAACTGGCGGGCTCGGAGGCATCCGCTGGACCGGCTCTCGATGACGAAACTTCACTCGACCCGGCCGGGAGCCCGGCTTCCGCTCAGGACGGCTCGGTAGAATCCAGCGACCCCGAACCTGGAGCACGATGAACGACGCACGCCCCGAAGCCGACCGCACGCCGACCTCGAACCCCGTACTGAAGCGGGCCCTCATCTGGGGCGGTGTGCTCGCCGGGGTGATCCTCGTCGTGGGGGCCATCCTTGGCTACGTGCTCGCCGGCGTGCCCGGGCTCCTCGGCGCACTCGTCGGCACGCTCATGGCGGTCGTGTTCATGGGCATCACCGCCGCGAGCATCCTCGCCGCCAACCGCTTCGCATCGAGCGACCTCTTCGTCGGGGCCTTCTTCGGCATCGTGCTCGGCGGCTGGATCCTGAAGTTCATCGTCTTCATCGTGCTCGTCGTGGTGCTCCGCGACGCCGACTGGCTGAACACGACGGCGCTCTTCCTCAGCCTCGTCGCGGGCGTGCTCGCCTCGCTCGCCGTCGACGTGATCGTCGTCGCGAAGTCGCGCCTGCCCTACGTCAGCGATGTCGAACTGCCGAAGGCGCCCACCGAGGACTGAGGCGGTCTCGGCGATTCGTCTGCCGCCCGAAGTATTGCTAGAGTAATGGGGATCCCCCCACGGTTCTGCCCTGCTCGCGCACGGGCTGCCGAGGTCCATGTTCGTCGCCGCGAGAGCTGAGCTCCACGCCCCGAAACAGGAGAAAGCGCTGCTAGCTAACGCTCTGAACCTGCTGGTTCCGATGTCAACCGATGATGGTGGCTTCCACGGGCCGTCGATCGACGAATTCTTCCCCGGGCCGCTGCTCTTCGAAGACACCAACTTCGAGATCAACCGCATCATCCTCGTCCGCTGGGTCGCGGTCATCGCCCTGCTGCTCGTGTTCTGGCTCGGCACCCGTCGCATGAGCGTCGTGCCCGGGCGGTTCCAGAGCCTCGTCGAGATGGGTCTCGACATGGTGCGTGTGAACATCGCCGACGACCTGCTCGGCAAGAAGGACGGCAAGCGGTTCCTGCCGATCCTCACGACCATGTTCTTCATGATCCTGTTCATGAATCTCACGGGTGTCATCCCGTTCCTGAACATCGCCGGCACCTCCGTCATCGGCGTGCCGCTCGTGCTCGCGATCGTCGCGTACGTCACCTTCATCTACGCGGGCGTCAAGAAGAGCCCCAAGAACTTCTTCAAGAACTCGCTCTTCCCCTCGGGTGTGCCGTGGCCGGTGTACATCATCGTCACGCCGATCGAATTCATCTCGACGTTCATCATCCGTCCGATCACCCTCACGCTCCGACTCATGATGAACATGATCGTCGGCCACCTCCTGCTGGTCCTCTTCTTCGCGGCGACGCAGTTCTTCGTCGTGACGATGAGCGGATGGTGGACCCTGCTCGGCGTCGGAACGCTGGCCTTCGGCCTCGCGTTCACGCTGTTCGAGGTCCTCGTCGCCGTCCTGCAGGCGTACGTCTTCGCACTTCTCACCGCGGTCTACATCCAGCTCGCGGTCGCAGAAGAGCACTGAGCCCGGGCATCCGCCCAGAACATTCCCTAGGAAAGGAAACCCAACGTGGACGCAACCACCGTTCTCGCTGAGATCAACGGCAACATCGCGACGGTCGGCTACGGCCTCGCGGCCATCGGCCCGGCCATCGGCGTCGGCATCGTCGTCGGCAAGACGATCGAGGGCGTCGCCCGTCAGCCCGAGCTGGCCGGCCGCCTCCAGGTGCTGATGTGGATCGGTATCGCCTTCACCGAGGCGCTCGCCTTCATCGGCATCGCCACCTACTTCATCTTCGTCTGATCCATTCGCCGCAACTGAGGAGGCCAACGTGCTTCATGCAGTACTGAGCGCTGCAACCGAGGGTGGCGAGACCCACAGCCCGGTGATTCCGGAGTGGTACGACATCATCTGGTCGTCGGTCTGCTTCATCATCATCCTCATCTTCTTCTGGAAGTACGTGCTCCCGCGCGTGCAGAAGCTGCTCGATGAGCGCGGCGAGGCGATCGAGGGCAACATCGCGAAGGCCGACGAGGCGCAGCGCAAGGCCGAGGCGGCACTCGAGGAGTACACCGCCCAGCTCGCCGACGCGCGCACCGAAGCCGGTCGCATCCGCGAGACCGCTCGCGACGACAGCAAGAAGATCGTCGCCGAGGCCAAGGACGCCGCAACCGTCGAGGCCGCTCGCGTCACCGCGAGCGCACAGGCGCAGATCGAGGCGGAGCGCCAGACGGCACTCGTCTCGCTCCGCTCCGAGGTGGGCACGCTCGCCATCGACCTCGCATCGGGAGTCATCGGCGAGTCGCTCACCGACGACGCCAAGGCGACCGCGGTCGTCGACCGCTTCCTCGCCGAACTGGAGGCCTCCGAGGCCGCCGCCGGAGGGAAGAAGTAGTCCATGGGTAGCGCTACGAGAGAGGCCATGGCCGGCTCGAAGGCCGCGCTCGCGGAGCTCGGCCGCGCCGAGCTCCCCGTCGCCGAGGCCCTCCTCGCCGCCGGCCGTGTCATCGGCGAGTCCGCGCACCTGCGCACGGCTCTCATCGACACCGAGGCCGATGTCGCGCAGAAGCGCGCGCTCGTCGAGGCCGTGTTCGGCTCCCGCATTCCGGCCGAGGCCGCCTCGCTCCTGGTGAGCGCGGCTTCGCGCCGGTGGTCGTCGGGCGACGACTTCCTCGCCGGCATCGAGGAGATCGGCATCCGCGTCGCCGCGGACTCCGCTCCCGACACCGTCGACCTCGACTCCGAACTGCTCGCCTTCGAGCGTGCGGTCGCCGGAGATGCCGAGCTCGAGCTCGCGCTCGGGTCGAAGCTCGGCGAGACCGACGCGAAGACGAAGATCGTCGACCGGCTCCTCGTCGGCAAGGCATCGCCGCAGGCGGTCGTGATCGTGCGGCACCTCGTGCAGCAGCCTCGCGGTCGCCGCATCGGCGAGCTGCTCCGCCACGGGGCATCCGTCGTCGCAGACCAGCGCGGATTCGACATCGCGACGGTCACGAGTGCGGTTCCGCTCACCGCCGCCCAGCTGGGCCGGCTCGAGCAGGGCCTCGCCGTCCAGGCGGGCCGCCGTGTCCGCTTCGACACCATCGTCGACCCCGCCGTGCTCGGCGGGATCCGCGTGCAGATCGGCGACGACGTCATCGACGGCAGCGTCGCCTCGCGCCTCAGTTCGCTGCGGCAGAAGCTTGCCGGCTGACGCCGGTTGAAACGACCGGCGTCCGCGCCGTGACACACCAGTAGCTGTACAACCGGTACAGAAAAAGGGAAAAGACAATGGCAGAACTCACCATCAGCCCCGACGAGATCCGTTCGGCTCTCTCGGAGTTCGTCTCGTCGTACGAGCCGGGACAGGCGGAGAAGACCGAGGTCGGGTACGTCACCGACGCCGGCGACGGCATCGCGCACGTCGAAGGTCTTCCCTCGGTCATGGCGAACGAGCTGATCCGCTTCGCGGACGGCACGCTCGGTCTCGCGCAGAACCTCGACGAAGACGAGATCGGCGTCGTCGTGCTCGGCGAGTTCACCGGCATCGAAGAGGGCATGGAGGTGACCCGCACCGGCGAGGTCCTCTCCGTCCCGGTCGGCGAGGGCTACCTCGGCCGCGTCGTCGACCCGCTCGGCCACCCGATCGACGGCCTCGGCGAGATCACCGGCATCGAGGGCCGTCGTGCCCTCGAGTTGCAGGCGCCCGGCGTCATGCAGCGCAAGTCGGTGCACGAGCCGCTGCAGACCGGCATCAAGGCCATCGACGCGATGATCCCCGTCGGCCGCGGCCAGCGTCAGCTCATCATCGGCGACCGCCAGACCGGTAAGACGGCCATCGCGATCGACACGATCATCAACCAGAAGGCCAACTGGGAGACCGGCGACCCGTCGAAGCAGGTTCGCTGCATCTACGTCGCCGTCGGCCAGAAGGGCTCGACCATCGCCTCGGTGAAGGGCGCGCTCGAAGACGCCGGAGCCATGGAGTACACGACCATCGTCGCGGCTCCCGCCTCCGACCCGGCCGGCTTCAAGTACCTGGCTCCGTACACCGGCTCGGCGATCGGCCAGCACTGGATGTACGACTCCAAGCACGTCCTCATCATCTTCGACGACCTGTCGAAGCAGGCCGAGGCCTACCGCGCCGTGTCGCTGCTCCTGCGTCGTCCGCCGGGACGCGAGGCGTACCCCGGTGACGTCTTCTACCTGCACTCGCGTCTGCTCGAGCGTTGCGCGAAGCTCTCCGATGAGCTGGGCGCCGGCTCGATGACGGGCTTGCCGATCATCGAGACGAAGGCGAACGACGTCTCGGCGTACATCCCGACCAACGTGATCTCGATCACCGACGGCCAGATCTTCCTCCAGTCCGACCTGTTCAACTCGAACCAGCGCCCTGCTGTCGACGTCGGCATCTCGGTCTCCCGAGTCGGCGGTGACGCACAGGTCAAGTCGATCAAGAAGGTCTCCGGCACGCTGAAGCTCGAGCTCGCGCAGTACCGCTCGCTCGAGGCGTTCGCGATGTTCGCATCCGACCTCGACGCTGCCAGCCGCCGTCAGCTCGCCCGAGGCGCACGCCTCACCGAGCTGCTCAAGCAGCCGCAGTACTCGCCGATGTCCGTCGAGAAGCAGGTCGTCTCGATCTGGGCCGGAACCAACGGCAAGCTCGACGAGGTGCCGGTCGAAGACATCCTCCGGTTCGAGAGCGAGCTGCACGACTTCCTCGCCCGCAACACCAAGGTGCTCGACTCGTTGCGCGAGACGAACGTGCTCTCCGACGAGACCGCGGCCGAACTCGCGACGGCAGTCGACACGTTCAAGCTCGAGTTCCAGACCGGCGAGGGCAAGCCGCTCGCCTCGGTCGGTTCCGAGCAGTTCGAGGCGATCGCTGAAGAAGAGGTCGTCCAGGAGAAGATCGTCAAGGGTCGCCGCTAGTCATTCCGAGGTTCCCTGAGGCTCTCGACGGGAACTGACCTCACGGGGTCGAGTCGAGAGCCTCAGTACCAGGAAGACAGGACACAGGAGAAACATGGGAGCGCAGCTTCGGGTCTACCGGCAGAAGATCAAATCTGCCCAGACGACCAAGAAGATCACGCGGGCGATGGAGCTCATCTCCGCCTCGCGGATCCAGAAGGCTCAGGCGCGCGTTGCGGCGTCGGAGCCGTATTCGACCGCCATCACTCGCGCAGTCTCGGCCGTTGCGAGCTACTCGAACGTGGCACACGTGCTGACGACCGAGCCGGAGCGCATCGATCGCGCTGCGATCGTGATCTTCACGTCCGACCGCGGCCTCGCCGGTGCGTTCAACTCGCAGGTGCTGCGTGAAGCAGAGGAGCTCACCGAGCTCCTGAAGGGCCAGGGCAAGGCGGTCGAGTACTTCCTCGTCGGGCGCAAGTCCGTCGGCTACTTCAACTTCCGGCACCGCGCCTTCGAGCGCAGCTGGATCGGCGGCACCGACAACCCCGACTTCGACACGGCGAAGGAGATCGCCGACGCCGTGCTCGAGGCGTTCCTGCGGGACGCGACCGACGGCGGCGTCGACGAGATCCACATCGTCTACAACCGCTTCGTGAGCCGCATCACCCAGGTTCCGGTGGTCACCCGCCTGCTCCCGCTCGAGGTCGTCGAGAGCGACGAGGCTCCCGAGGCTTCGACGAAGCACGAGGTGTTCCCGCTCTACGAGTTCGAGCCCGACGCCGAGACCGTCCTCGACGGCCTCCTGCCGGTCTACATCGAGAGCCGCATCTACAACGCGATGCTGCAGTCGTCGGCGGCGAAGCACGCTGCCACGCAGAAGGCGATGAAGTCGGCGAGCGACAACGCCGACAAGCTCATCACCGACTACACGCGTCTGGCGAACAATGCGCGCCAGTCCGAGATCACCCAGCAGATTTCCGAGATCGTGGGCGGCGCTGACGCGCTGTCGTCCGCCAAGTAGCCCCTTACGAAGAGAGAGAACACATGACTGACACCGCTACCGCCCCGGCCGCGGCCGCGCCTGTGGCCGGCGCCGTCGGCCGCGTCGCCCGGGTCACCGGCCCCGTCGTCGACATCGAGTTCCCGCACGACTCGATCCCCCCGATCTACAACGCGCTGAAGACCGAGATCACCATCGACGGCAACACCACGGTGCTGACGCTCGAGGTCGCACAGCACCTCGGTGACGACCTGGTCCGCGCGATCGCCCTCAACCCGACCGACGGTCTGGTTCGTGGCCAGGAGGTCACCGACACGGGCGCCTCGATCTCGGTTCCCGTCGGCGACGTCACCAAGGGCAAGGTCTTCAACGTCATCGGCGAGGTGCTGAACGCGGCTCCCGGCGAGCAGATCGAGATCACCGAGCGTTGGCCGATCCACCGCAAGGCTCCGGCCTTCGACCAGCTCGAGTCGAAGACCTCCATGTTCGAGACCGGCATCAAGGTCATCGACCTCCTGACGCCGTACGTGCAGGGTGGCAAGATCGGCCTCTTCGGTGGTGCGGGTGTCGGCAAGACCGTCCTCATCCAGGAGATGATCCAGCGCGTCGCGCAGGACCACGGTGGTGTGTCGGTGTTCGCCGGTGTCGGCGAGCGCACCCGTGAGGGCAACGACCTCATCCACGAGATGGAGGAGGCGGGCGTCTTCGACAAGACCGCCCTCGTCTTCGGCCAGATGGACGAGCCGCCGGGAACGCGTCTCCGCGTCGCCCTGTCGGCCCTGACCATGGCGGAGTACTTCCGCGATGTGCAGAAGCAGGACGTCCTGCTCTTCATCGACAACATCTTCCGCTTCACGCAGGCCGGTTCCGAGGTTTCGACGCTCCTCGGCCGCATGCCGTCGGCCGTGGGCTACCAGCCCAACCTCGCCGACGAGATGGGCGTCCTGCAGGAGCGCATCACCTCGACGCGCGGACACTCGATCACCTCGCTGCAGGCGATCTACGTCCCCGCCGACGACTACACCGACCCGGCGCCGGCGACCACCTTCGCCCACCTCGACGCCACGACCGAGCTGTCGCGTGCGATCGCGTCGAAGGGCCTCTACCCGGCCGTCGACCCGCTGACCTCGACCTCGCGCATCCTCGACCCCCGTTACCTGGGCGAGGACCACTACCGCGTCGCCACCACGGTCAAGCAGATCCTCCAGAAGAACAAGGAACTGCAGGAGATCATCGCGATCCTCGGTGTCGACGAGCTCTCCGAGGAAGACAAGATCACGGTGTCGCGTGCGCGCCGTATCGAGCAGTTCCTCTCTCAGAACACCTACATGGCGAAGAAGTTCACCGGAGTCGAGGGCTCGACGGTTCCGCTCAAGGACACGATCGAGTCGTTCGACGCGATCGCCAAGGGCGAGTTCGACCACGTGGCCGAGCAGGCCTTCTTCAACGTCGGTGGCATCTCCGACGTCGAAGAGAAGTGGGCGCAGATCCAGAAGGAGAACGGCTGAGCATGGCCAGCCTCAACGTGAGTGTCGTCTCGGCCGACCAGCAGGTCTGGTCGGGCGAGGCGACCATGGTGGTGGCACGCACCGTCGAAGGCGAGATCGGCATCCTGCCGGGTCACGAGCCGATGCTCGCGATCCTCGCCGGCGGCGAAGTGCGGGTCACCCTGCCCGGCGGCGAGAAGATCACCGCCAATGCCGACGACGGATTCCTGTCGGTGCAGGCGAACGCGGTGCAGGTCGTCGCGTCCCGCGCCGAGCTCGTCTGAGGGGGAACGGATGCAGGGGGAGCAGCCGATCGAACGCCAGTTCGGTGACCTGAGTGTCACCCAGCTCATCGTCATGGCCGGGTTGCCGGGTGCGGGAAAGTCGACGATCGGTGAGATCATCGGCGCCCGGCTCGGCGCCACGGTCGTGTCCGTCGACCCGATCGAGTCCGCGATCCTGCGGGCCGGCATCGATGCCGACCAGCCGACCGGTCTCGCCGCCTACCTCGTGGCCGAGGAGATCGCCGAGAAGGAACTCGACTCGGGTCGTACGGTGATCGTCGACGCGGTCAATGCGGGTGAGGCTGCTCGTCTGCAGTGGCGCGACCTCGCGGAGCGTGCCGATGTGCGCCTTCGGGTCATCGAGGTCGTGTGCTCCGACGAAGCACTGCACCGCTCGCGCCTCGAGAAGCGCGAGCGCAAGCTCCCGCACCTCGAGGAGACGACCTGGCGCGCCGTGGAGCAGAGCCTCGAGGGGTATGCGGCCTGGACCGGACCGTCGTCGGCCCTGCCGCGTGTCACGATCGACAGCATCGGATCGCTCGGCTCGAACGTCGACGCGGCCCTCGCCTTCATCGGCTCGTAGTGCGGCTGCTCCTCCCGCCGTCCGAGACCAAACGCGACGGCGGCATCGATGCCGCGCTCGACCTGGAGCAGCTCTCGTTCGCCTCGCTCACCTCGATCCGAACGATCACGACTGCCGCGGTGGCGGAGCTGGCGCTCGAGCCCGACGACATGATGCGGGCACTCAAGCTCGGCCCCCGGCAAGGAAACGAGGTCGACCGCAATCGCGATGTGCTCCAGTCTCCGACGATGCCGGCGATCGATCGCTACACCGGCGTCCTCTTCGATGCGCTCGATGCCCCCACGCTCGATGACGACGCACGGTCGTATGCCGCTGACCACGTCGTCGTGCACTCGGCACTCTTCGGATTGCTCGGGGCTACGGACCCGATCCCGGCGTACCGGCTCTCCCACGATTCGCGCCTGCCGGCGATCCGGCTGAAGGCGCTCTGGCGCGACGCGATCGCGACCGAACTCGCGAGGGAGTCCGGGGTCGTCCTCGATCTTCGTTCCGAGGCCTACGTCGACCTCGGGCCCGCTCCCGAGCGCGCGGAAGCGGCGTTCGTCCGGGTGGTCTCGGTCGATGGTTCCGGTCGGCGACGAGCACTGAACCACTTCAACAAGCGCGCGAAGGGACTCTTCACCCGTGCCGTGTTGACGGCCAGGCCTCAGATCGCGTCGGTCGACGAACTCATCGAGTGGGCGCACGCCGCGGGCTTCTCGCTCACGCTCGGCCCGGAACGGGACGCCGCAGGCGTTCGCGAACTCGAACTCGTCGCCTGACCGCGGCCGGGCCTGGATCGGCGCGCGGATCGGACCTGCGCGCGGGCCGGCGATCAGGTTAGGCCGCGGCGGTACGGGCCGAACGATGACAGGCCGCGAGATGGTCGTCGACCATGCCCGACGCCTGCATGAGCGCATACATCGTCGTCGGCCCCACGAAGCGGAATCCGCGTCGGCGCAGTTCCTTGCTCATCGCAGTCGACTCGGGCGTCGTGGCGGGGACCTCCGCGAAGGTCGACGGTGCGACCGAGCTGGGTCGCGGTGCGAAGCTCCAGAGCAGTTCGTCGATCGGCAGGTCGAGGTCGAGGGTGGCCCGGGCATTCTGGATCGTCGCCTCGATCTTGCCGCGGTGCCGGATGATGCGCTCGTCGCCGAGCAGGCGGGTGACGTCGTCGTCGGTCATGACGGCGATGCGCCGGGCATCGAACCCGTGGAACACCTCGCGGAAGGCCGGACGGCGCCGGAGGATCGTGATCCACGAGAGACCTGCCTGGAAGCCCTCGAGGCAGACCTTCTCGAAGAGTCGCACCGGATCGTGCTGGGGCGTGCCCCACTCCTCGTCGTGGTAGCGACGGTACTCGGGATCGACGGCTCCCCACCCGCACCGTGCGAGTCCGTCGTCTCCGACGATGATCTCGGGTCTGGGGATGACGCTCACGCGGCGAACCCGATCTGCTCGTGGCCGAGCAGCCAGAGCTTCGTGGGAACGCCCTCGCCGCCGGAGTAGCCGGTGATGCGGCCGTCGCTCGCGAGCACTCGGTGGCAGCCCACGAGGATCGGCACGGGGTTCGCGCCTACGGCGCCGCCGATGGCTCTGGCCGAACCCGGCTTGCCGACCGCGGCGGCGAGCGCGCCGTAGGAGGTCGCCTCGCCCCACTGGAGGCGCTCGAGCTCGGCCCAGACGGCCTGCTGGAACGGGGTGCCGGTGAGCCGCACCGGAACGTCGAAGTCGAGGCGCTGCCCCGCGAAGTACTCGACGAGCTGGTCGCGAGCGGTGCGGAGCACGTCGTTGGGGTGTTCTGGAGCGTCATCGTGGGGGAGCATGCCGCCGCTCTCGATGGAGAGGCTCGTGACGGCCTCGTCATCGGCGACGAGTTCGAGACGCCCGATCGGGCTGTCGAGGCGGATGAGGTACACGTTCGTCATGATTCGAGCGTAACCCCGGCGTGCGACACCGGCTCGCGGGAATCGGACATCGCGGACTCCCCGGGTATCCCCGGGTTGTGGAGGACGAGTCGGTCCCACTCCTCCTCCACATCGGCCGCCGCGGCGCGACCGGATACCGATCGTCGCCGACTCCGCCGGAGCAGCCCGGCGAAGACGCACGCTCGGCGCATGACCACCATCATCCGCGCCGAAGCGGCGCACGACTTCCTCGCCCTCGTCCCGTCGCTGGCCGGCTTCCATCCCCAGCGGTCCCTCGTCTGCGTGGCCTTCAGCGGCAACCGCACGGCAGGGGTCCTGCGCTACGACCTGCCACGGCTGGTGCGTGATCGCGCCCCGCTCGTCGCATCGGTCATCGGTGCGATGTGCCGCATGCCGGGCGTCGACGCCGTCGTGCCGATCGTGTACACGGCGGCCCGGTTCGGCACCGGACGCGGGATGCCGCAACGCGCGCTGCTCGGAATGCTGACAGCCCGGGCCGAGGAGGCGGGATTCCTCGTGCGGGATGCGCTGTGCCGGGCAGCCGACGGGTGGGGTTCCCTGCTCGACCCGACGACACCCGCAGCGGGACATCCGCTCGCGCTCATCGACGAGAGCCCCGTGGCATCGCTCGCCGGCGATGTTCGCGAGGTCGCGGCCTCGCCGTCCGCGAGTGCAGAGCTGCCACGTGAGGAACCCGACGTCGCCGGTCCCATCGCCGAGGCGCTCGGTCAGCTCGCCGGTCACGGGCGCGAGGACGCGCTGCGGCGGCTCGGCGCCGACGGCGACCCGGTGGCGCTCGTGGAGTCGCTCGTCGCACGCGACGCACTGCATCCGCCGCTCCGCCTGGCCTGGTTCCTCCACCTCGCCTCCGTACCCGCCGTACGCGACGCGATGATGCTGCAGGTGGCCTTCGGAGCACTGGTCGGCGAGGCGGCCCATGACGATGCGATCGCCACGGCCGAACGCGCGGCCGAGCACGATGAGACGATCGACGGACTCGTCGTGCGGGAACTGGCGAGCGGCACGACGTGCGAGATGAGCGAGATGCTCTCTCGCCTGATGATCGGCCACTCGCAGTTGCGTCCCGATGCCGGCCGCGTGGAACGGGCCCTCGCGGTACTGCGCCGCGCGATCGCGAATGCGCCGCCGGCCCAACGTGTCGGACCGCTCTGCATCGCGGCCTGGCTCTCGTGGTCGCTCGGCCGCGGCTCGGCGGCGGGAGCGTTCATCGACCGCGCGATCGAGCTCGATCCCGCGCACTCGATGGCGGGCCTGCTCGCGGCACTCATCGGCAGTGGCACGCTGCCCGAGTGGGCGTTCAGCGGCCGGTGACCTCCACCGACGGCACGATGAGTGGGCGAGCGGCGAGGTCGTGCAGCTCGCCCGACGGAGGATCCCCATGGGACACCCGTCGGGCGAGCTTCGGTCGTCAGAGGCGGTTGGATGCCTCGGTCAGCACTCCGCGCAGCTTCTGCTCGATCTCTGCGAACTCGGCCGGACCGATCGTGAGCGGCGGTGCGAGCTGGATCACGGGGTCGCCGCGGTCGTCGGCACGGCAGTACAGGCCGGCGTCGAACAGTGCCTTCGACAGGAACCCGCGGAGCAGCCGCTCGGACTCGTCGTCATCGAACGTCTCGCGGGTCTCCTTGTCCTTCACGAGCTCGATGCCGAAGAAGTAGCCGTCGCCGCGCACATCGCCGACGATCGGCAGGTCGAGCAGCTTCTCGAGCTCGGCGCGGAACAGCGGCGAGTTCTCGCGAACGCGCTCGTTGAGCCCCTCCTCCTCGAAGATGTCGAGGTTCTCGAGCGCGACCGCGGCGGAGACCGGGTGACCGCCGAAGGTGTAGCCGTGGTAGAACGACGTGTTGCCCTCGGCGAAGGGAGCGTAGATCTTCTCGGAGACGATCGTCGCGCCGATGGGGGAGTAACCCGATGTCATGGCCTTCGCGCACGTGATCATGTCGGGCTCGTAGCCGTAGGCGTCGCACGCGAACATGTGCCCGAGACGGCCGAACGCGCAGATGACCTCGTCGGAGACGAGCAGCACGTCGTACTGGTCGCAGATCTCGCGCACGCGCTTGAAGTAGCCGGGGGGCGGCGGGAAGCAGCCGCCCGAGTTCTGCACGGGCTCGAGGAACACCGCGGCGACCGTCTCGGGGCCCTCGAAGAGGATCATCTCCTCGATGCGGTTCGCAGCCCAGAGGCCGAAGGCCTCGAGGTCGTCGGCCGGGGCGCCCATCTCGGCGGCACGGTAGAAGTTCGTGTTCGGCACGCGGAAGCCGCCGGGGGTCACCGGCTCGAACATCTCCTTCATGCCGGGGATGCCGGTGATCGCGAGGGCGCCCTGCGGGGTGCCGTGGTAGGCCACCGAACGCGAGATCACCTTGTGCTTCGTGGGGCGGCCCTGGAGCTTCCAGTAGTACTTCGCGAGCTTGAACGCCGTCTCGACGGCCTCACCGCCACCGGTCGAGAAGAACACCCGGTTCAGATCGCCGGGTGCATACCCCGCGAGCCGATCGGCCAGCTCGATCGCCGACGGGTGGGCGTACGACCAGATCGGGAAGAAGGCGAGCTGCTCGGCCTGCTTCGCGGCGACCTCGGCGAGGCGCGCGCGCCCGTGGCCCGCGTTCACGACGAAGAGGCCCGCGAGACCGTCGAAGTACTCGCGCCCCTGCACGTCGTAGACGTGGTGGCCCTTTCCGCGGGTGATGATCGGCACCCCCGACGTCTCCATCGTGGACTGCCGGGAGAAGTGCATCCAGAGATGATCCTTCGCCTTCTGCTGCAGCGCGTCGTTGTCATAGACCGTTCCGGTCATGCCATTCCCTTTCTCGATGAGCACTCGCCTGTCTCAGCGAGTGCCCCAGTTGTAGAACTGCTTCTGGAGCTTCAGGTAGACGAACGTCTCGGTGGACTGCACGCCCTCGACGACGCGGATGCGGGTGTTGAGCAGGTCGAGCAGCTCGTCGTCGTTCTCGCAGACGACCTCGGCCATCACGTCGAAGCTGCCGGCCGTGAGCACGACGTAGTCGATCTCGGGGATCTCGGCGAGTCGCGCCGCGACGACACGGGTGTCTCCCGTGGTGCGGATGCCGATCATGGCCTGCGTCGTGAAGCCGAGCTGCATCGGGTCGGTCACCGCGACGATCTGCATGACGCCCGACTCGGTGAGCCGCTGGACGCGCTGCCGCACAGCGGCTTCGGACAGTCCGACGGCCTTGCCGACATCCGCATAGGAGCGGCGCCCGTCGGCCTGGAGCTGCTCGATGATCGCCTTGGAAACGTCGTCGAGCTGCACAGGCCGGGGCTGCGAGGAACGCCCGTTGTTCGTCATGGCACGATTGTGACAGTGACCGATGCCTCGTGCAAGCGATTCCGTTGAATTCTGGTTCCAAATCAACTGAATCCACAGCAATCGTCGAGATTTCGCGACGGAACGCGTCTGGCCGACGATCGTCGGCCGATGATGCCGAACCCCTCGTGCGCACGGCGGGCACGGTGCCAGAATGTTCCGCATGGTCTCCGGCGCTGTCTCGAGTACGGCGGTGGCCGGCGCGCGTGCGTGGGACGTGATCGTGGGCGACCGGTTCATCGCCGCGCTCGTCGCGCCCGCACCCGAACCGGTGCTGAGCGCGCTCGCCGAGGCGGCGAGCGACGGCGGTCTCGCGCTCGAGGCGCTCGTCGGCATCGTCCCGTCGGGCCGCGTCGATCCGATCGAGTCCTTCGGGCTCGTCTGGTGGGACGAGGCGGCGACCACGCAGGTCACCGCCGTCGTCCGGGGGGACGCGGTCGTCGACCTCGCCTCGCCGGGTGGGAGTCGCCGGTTCGACGCGCGGGGGATCCGGCCGTGGCATCTCGCCGACTTCGACGACGTCGTGGCCCTGCGCATCACGGATGCCGCGGCACCCCTCGATCGCGTGCAGGCCGCGGGCGAGCCCGTGGTCCACCGGCGCGCGAGCCTGCGCACCTCGTCGGTCGAGTGGACGGCGGAGGCGCGGCAGCCCGACGCGCCCGCGCCCACGCCGTGGCTCGACGCGGACACCCTGCTCACCCCTCGCCGCCATGAACCGGGCTTCGAGGAGTCCGTCGCCGACACGATCGTCACGCCCCGGACCGGCACGCGGGTCGGCGAGCCGCCCGGTGCGCCGACGACGTCGTCGGGAGGGGTGACGCCGCCGGCGCTACTGCCGGCCGATCACGACGGCGCCGCGGCCGATGCGAACGGCCCTCGGTTCCGCATCGGCGACGGAGTGCCGCTCACGGTCGCGGCGCCCGTGCTGATCGGGCGAAAGCCGCTGCCGCCGCGCATCTCAGGCAGCGGTGTGCAGCCCGAACTCCTCGCGGTCGAATCCCCGGCGGCGGTGGTCTCGGGCACCCACCTCGAACTCCGCCTCGTCGGCTCCCGCCTCGTCGCGACCGACCTGCACTCGACGAACGGCACCGTGCTCCGCACGGCCTCGGGCGCGCGTCGGCTCCGAGCGGGGGAGTCCATCGTCGTGCTTCCCGGCGCCACCCTCGACCTCGGAGACGATACGATCATCGAGATCCTCTCCGCCCAGGGTGCTCCCGGCGCATGACCCGAACAGACAGCAGGCCTCACAGGTGACCCAGATCGGCAATGGCAACGCCCGCCACCGGATCACGCTGCCCGACGGCACCGAGGTCACGCTCGCGTGGGCGGCGGTCACCGACACGGGACTCCGCCGCGAGGTCAATGAAGACAGCTTCATCGCCCAGGCGCCGGTGTTCGCCGTCGCCGACGGCATGGGCGGCCATGCCGCCGGCGACTTCGCGAGTGCCGCCGTCGTCACTCGGCTCGCCGAACACGGCGGGAAGACGCTCGTCGGCACGCCCGAGATCGACCACGCGCTCCGTCTGGCGGTGCAGGACATGGGCCGCGGTGCCGGCGTCACCGACGAGGGCAGTGGCACCACGGTGACCGGGGCGGCGCTCGGCGCCATCGCCGACGAACCGGCGTGGATCGTCTTCAACATCGGCGACTCGCGCGTCTACCGTCTGGTCGGCGGCGTCCTCGAGCAATTGACGGTCGACCACTCGATCGTGCAGGAACTCGTCGATGCCGGGCAGATCACGAGGGAGGAGGCCGACACCCATCCGCACTCGAACGTGATCACCCGCGCGGTCGGCTTCCACGAGGCGCCGATCCCCGATTACCGCGCGATCGCCGTCGAACCCGGGATGCGCCTCCTGATCTGCTCCGACGGACTCACGAAAGAGCTCACGACCTACGGCATCCGCCACTTCCTCATGGCCAACGCGAAGGCCGAGAAGGCCGCACGTCAGCTGCTCGAAGCCGCGCTCGGCAACGGCGGCCGCGACAACGTGACCGCGATCGTCGTCGACGTGCTGAAGGTCGTGCGCCCCGCGGGCGCGCAGTCGTCGGGCGAGGTCGAGCCGGCACGCGGCTGACCCCGGGGCGGCTCGGCCGTCCGAGCTGTGCACAGCACCACGAGGCATCCGTCACCCGCGGATACAATGATGGGCACCGGGCGCCGCCGGCCACCGGGCGGCGTCGAACCGACCCAGAGCAGGCAGGAGGACCGTGTCTCGCCGACTGCCGTCCACACCGCCGAACCTGCCTGGCTTCGCGTTCATCCGCGTGCTCGGATCGGGCGGCTTCGCCGACGTCTTCCTCTACGAGCAGAACATGCCTCGTCGCCTCGTCGCCGTGAAGGTGCTGCTCGCCGAGGTCGTCAACGACGACCTGCGGCAGATGTTCCAGGCCGAGGCGAACCTCATGGCCCAGCTCTCCTCGCACCCGTCGATCCTCACCGTCTACCAGGCCAGCGTCGCCGCCGACGGACGCCCGTACCTCGTGATGGAGTACTGCTCGGCCTCGCTCGGGCAGCGCTACCGGGCCGTCCAGCTGCCGCTCGCCGAGGTGCTGTCCGTCGGCGTGCGCATCGCGAGCGCGGTCGAGACGGCCCATCGACAGGGCGTGCTGCACCGGGACATCAAGCCCTCGAACATCCTCACCACCGCGTACGGGCACCCGGTGCTCTCCGACTTCGGCATCGCGGCGACCCTCGGCGAGGCGGAGTCCTCCGACGCCGTCGGACTGTCGATCCCGTGGTCGGCGCCAGAGGTGCTGCACGACGAGGTGTCCGGCAGCGTGGCGAGCGAGGTGTGGTCGCTCGGCGCCACCGTGTACTCGCTCCTCGCCGGCCGCAGCCCGTTCGAGACGCCCGGAGGAGACAACGGGTCCGGGGCGCTCATGGCCCGCATCGACAAGGCGAAGTACACGCCGACCGGGCGGATCGACGTGCCGAAGAGCCTCGAGCAGGTGCTCGCACGGTCGATGTCGCTTCGGCCGTCCGCCCGGCAGTCGAGCGCCCTCGAGTTCATCCGAGACCTGCAGTCGGTCGAGGAGGAGCTCGGGCTCTCGCAGACGCCGCTCGAAGTGGCGATGGACGACTGGGCACTCGCCACCGCGGTCGACGTCGACGAGCAGACCCGCATCAGCGGGACCCACGGCACCGGTGAGGGGGCGCCGCGACGTCGGCGTTCGCGCAGCGCGCTCGCCGCGACCCGGTCCGAGGCGGATTCGCGCCCGCGCGATCACGGCACCGGGCGCATCCGGACGACCCCGCCGACGTCGGCGCGCCTGGCCTGGGGCATCTCCCTCGTCTCCGTGCTCCTGATCGCGCTCGTCGGCGCCGGCGCGTACTTCGTGATCCAGGGCACGAGGTCGATCCCGGTCGTCACCGACGTGCAGGGCGTCGTCGCGGGCGAGACCGTGACCTTCTCCTGGAACGACCCAGGGCTCCAGGCGTCCGACGCGTACGTCGTGACCGTCGACGGCGAGACCCGCCCGCTGCAACGCGAGGCGAGGGTGACCGTGCCCGCCGAAGACGGAGACCGGGTCTGCGCGAGCGTCAAGGTCGCGCGAGACGGCAAGACCGGGGACTCGAGCGCTGAACGCTGCGTCGACGTGACGGTCGACCTCGACCAGGGATCATGATGCCGAGGCTTCCCGATCTCAGCCGTCTCCCGAAGCCGCGATCCGCAGCGATCACCGCGGCGGCGACGACCGCTGTGGTGGCCCTCGTGGCCGGTGTCGCGATCGCCTCCGGCGGGTATGCGGCGCAACGGGTCGATCTGGGCGACGCGGCGGTCTGGGTCAGCAGCAATGAGCATCAGGCGATCGGGCGCGCGAACACGGCGCTGCTCGAACTGAACTCGGTGGTCGAGACCGGCTCGACGGGCATCGACATCCTGCAGCAGGGCCCCACGGTGCTCGCGCTCGACCGTGCGCGCGCGACGGTGCGCGTGATCGATGCGACGACGTCGAGCATCTCGGAGACGGTCGCGGTCCCTCCCGACGATGCGATGCTCTCGCTCGCCGGATCACGGGTCGTCATCGTCTCCGACGGCGACGTCTGGACGACACCGCTCGACGCGTTCGCGCAGTTCGACGCCGACGCGGAACCCATGCTGTCGTTCGGCAAGGGGTCGGTGACGTCCGTTGATCCCGACGGCACGCTCGTCGCGTACACGCCCTCGACCGGCGACGTCGCGCTGGTCGACGCTGCAGACGCGGAGACCGCGCGCACGCGCTGGCAGATCGAATCGGTCGCCGGCGACCCCGACGTGCAGATCACCTCGGTCGCCGATCGCTGGGCGGTGTTGGACGCCGGCACTCGGACCCTCCACCTCGATCGCGGCGCCGTCGACCTCTCCGAGTTCGTCGCGGCCAACGACGAGCCCGTGCTGCAGCAAGCCTCGAGCCACGGCGATGAGGTCGCGATCGCGACGCGGCGCGGTCTCATCACCGTGGGTCTCGACGGCGGTGCGCCGATCACGCGGGTCGACGGGCGGTCGGGCCTGCCCGCGGTCCCGATCGTGCACAACGGCTGCCTCTACGCGGCGTGGGCGGCCGGCACCGCCGTGCGCGCCTGCGGAGCCGGCCCGGCGGAACCCTTCGAACTCCCGTCGGCGACCCGGAGCGGCGACTACACCTACCTCGCCAACGGCGCCACGCTCGTGCTCAACGAACGGCGCAGCGGCAAGACCTGGGCGGTCGGCGCCGAGTTCGGACTGATCGACAACTGGCAGGAGCTGCTCGACATCGAGCGCGACGAGGAGACGATCGAGCAGAACGACCCCGATACCCCGCCGACGATCGAGAAGAGCCAGGTGGCGCCCGTCGCGGCCGACGACGAGTTCGGTGCCCGCCCCGGGCGGACGACGCCATTGCCCGTGCTCCTGAACGACTACGACGCCAACGGCGACGCACTCGTCATCGAGGCCGTCGACGGCGAACTGCCGCCCGGAGTCGCGCTCGACCGGATCGCCGAGAACCAGCAACTGCAGCTCGTGCTCGGCGACGAGGCATCCGGTGTCATCGCCTTCGGGTACACGGTCGACGACGGCTTCGGTGGCGCAGCGCACGCCACGGTGAGCGTGACCGTGCGCGAGACGGACGAGAACGCACCGCCCGAGCAGCGGCGGTCCACCAAGGCCCTCGTGCAGCAGGGCGGCCGCGTCAGCACGGCGGTGCTCGGCGACTGGGTTGACCCCGACGGCGATCCGTTCTTCCTCAAGCGGGCCACCTCGGCCGAACCCGATTCGTTGTCGTCGACGGCCGACGGCGTGGTCGTCTTCGACGAGAAGGGCGGCGCCGGGGCCGAGCGCTCGGTCTCCCTCGAGGTGTCCGACGGCCGAGACACCGCCGTCGGCGTGCTCGGCCTCGGCGTGCGCGCTCCCGGAGACGTGCCGCTCGTGGCCGATCCGTTCGTCGTGCTCGCGACGGCGGGCCAGGAGGTGCGCGTCGACCCGCTGCAGCACGTGCGCGGCGGGTCCGGGACCATCCAGCTGAGCGCCGTGCCCGCCAAGCCGGATGCGCAGCTCACCCCCGACTTCGACGGCGGCACCTTCCGGTTCGTGAGCTCGGCCGTGCGCACCCACTCCCTCGAATACACGGTGACCGACGGCACCTGGACGACGACGGGCGTGGTCAGGGTCGACGTCTCCGCGCCGCCCGAGCTCGGCACCACGCCCATCACGGTGCCGCACACGGCGTTCGTCCGCAACAGCGAGCCGGTCGACGTCGACGTGCTCGCCACCGACATCGACCCGACGGGCGGGGTGCTGATCCTCACCGGCTTGGGCGAACCCGAGGCCGAGGCCGCCGTGCAGGTCGAGGTCATCGAGCATCGCATCCTCCGGGTCACCCTCTCCGGCCCGCTCGAGACGGGGTCGACGGTGTTCGGGTACCGCATCAGCAACGGCCTCGCGGAAGCCGAGGGCGAGGTGACCGTCGTCGAGGTGCCGCAGCTCGAAGTCGCCCAACCGCCCGTCGCGGTGCCCGACAAGATCTCGGCACGCACGGGCGATGTCGTCGACATCGCTGTGCTCGCCAACGACGAGCATCCCGATGCGCTGCCGATCACGCTCGAGCCGGTCCTCGAACGCGAGCCGGAGGCCGGGCTCCTCTTCGTCGACGGCGACCGCCTCCGCTACTTCGCTCCCGAGACGCCGGGGGAGTACGAGGCCGTGTACCGCATCACCGGGCCGGGTCCGCAGTCGGCGACCGCCACCGTGCAGATGTCGGTGCGTGCAGCGGATCCCGAGACCAACACCCCACCGGTGCCGGCCACGGTGACCGCCCGCGTGCTCGCGGGCGACACCGTCCGCATCCCGGTGCCGCTCAGCGGATCCGACCCCGAGGGCGACAGCGTGCAACTCCTCGGCCAGGGCGGCAACCCCGAGCTCGGCAACGTCACCTCGCACGGCGCCGACTGGTTCGAGTACCAGGCGGGCGAGTACTCGGCCGGAACCGACGAGTTCGAGTACGAGGTCGTCGACGCGCTCGGCGCCCCTGCCGTCGGCACGGTCCGCGTCGGCATCGCCCCACGACTCGACGGTGCGCGCAAGCCGATCGCCGGCAATGACGTCGTCGAGGTGCGCCCTGGCCGAACGGTCGCCGTCCGGGTCCTCGAGAACGACTCCGACCCCGACGGGGGTGCGCTCACCCTGGAGAGCGTCGAGGCGACCGAGGGCGATGCCGTCGCGGACATCGTCGACGACACGATCGAAGTCGTCGTGCCTCCCGGTGAGGGCGAGTACGGGTTCGTGTACGTCATCCAGAACGAACAGCTCAGCGAGGCTTCGACCTTCCTCAGCATCATCGCCCGCGACGATGCGCCGCTGGCCCGCCCCGAGGCATCCGACACGGTCCTCACGCTGAGCGACATCCTCGACAAGGAGTTCGTGAACGTCCCGGTGCTGCGCAACGTGTTCCTCGCCGATGCCGACGTGTCGGATCTCGTCGTGGGGCTCGTCGACGGGTACGACGCGGGCGCCGAGGTGCGCCGGGACGGGAGCATCCGCGTGCAGGTCGAGGACCGCCGCCGTGTCATCCCGTTCTCCGTGGCCCACCCAGAGGACCCCTCGATCGTCGCCTACGCGTTCATCTGGGTGCCGGGCCGTGACGATGCACTGCCGCAACTGCGCGCCGACGCTCCCCGTGTCGAGGTCATGAGCGGCGAGGAGTTGGAGCTCGAGCTCGACGACTTCGTCATCGCGGCGTCCGGTCGCCCGGTGCGGATCACGGATGCCGCGACGGTGCGCGCCTCGCACAGCGACGGCTCCGACCTGGTGGTCGACCAGGACACGTTGCGGTATCGCAGCGAGGAGGGGTACTACGGACCGGCATCGCTCTCGTTCACGGTCACCGACGGCGAGTCGGCGACGGATCCGTCCGCCCGGACCGGAACCATCGTGATCCCGATCGAGGTGGCACCGACCGAGGACCAGCCGCCGGTCTTCACCGGCGGCGTCATCGACTTCGAACCCGGGCAGTCGAAGGACATCGACCTCGTGAAGCTCACGAACTACCCGTATCCCTCGGAACGGGACGAGCTCGCGTACCGACTGCTGCCGCCGCCGACGGAGGGCTTCCGCTTCTCCCTCGACGGCTCGCACCTCACGATCGAGGCGGATGCATCGACGACCAACGGCACCGTGGCGACGGTCGCCATCGGCGTCGCCGATGAGGCGGGCGACGGCAGGTCCGGGCGCATCGAGCTGCACGTGGTCCCGTCGACGAGACCGATCGCCCGACCGGCGGCCGACACCGCCGTCGCGCAGCGCGGGCGGACCACGACGATCGACGTGTTGGCCAACGACGGGGCGACCAACCCGTTCCCCGACGTGCCGCTCCGCGTCGTCGATGTGCGCGGGGCCGATGCCGACAGCCTTCCCGACGGGATCTCGATCGTGCCGAGCGACGACCGGTCGAAGCTCGAGGTGACGGTCGCCCAGGGGGCGGCGCCGGTGAACTCGACGGTGCAGTACGAGGTGGCCGACGCGACCGGCGACGCCGCCCGCAACGCATGGGGCCTCGTCACGATCTCCGTGCAGGACCGGCCAGACCCCGTCACCGGCGCACAGGTCACGGGTTTCGGCGACCGCACCCTCGACCTCGTGTTCGGGGCGGGCGCCTTCAACAACTCCCCGATCACGGGGTACGAGATCGAGCTCGTCGATGCCGCGACGGGCGACGCCGTGAGTTCCTCCGAGTGCGCTGCGACGACGTGCACCGTCTCGACCCCCGGCAACGGCCAGTCCGATGCCGTGCAGGTGCGCATCAGGGCGAGGAACGGCATCGGCCTCTCGGATCCGGTCGAGGCGCCCGGTCCGGTGTGGTCCGACGTGATCCCGCCGCCGCCCTCCGGGGTGCGGGCTGTTCCGCGCGACGGGTACCTCCGCGTCGAGTGGGATCCGGTGCCCGCGGGGTCCGGCAGCGCCATCGGGTCGTACGTCGTCACGGTCGCCGGCGTCTCGAACGAGGTCTCCGCGGCGGCCGCGTGCACGGCGACGCTCTGCTCGACGGACTCGCAGCCGCTCGAGAACGGCAGCCAGGTGCCGATCACGGTCGGAGCCAGGAACCAGGCACTCCCGGCTCTCGCGGTCTGGACCGAGGCGGGCACCAGCGGAACCCCCTTCGGTCCGCCGGTCGCCGGCGCGATCTTCGTCAACGGCGACGCCGCGGCCGGCACCGTCACCGTCGCCTGGGACGCATTCGGCGGCAACGGGGATCCCATCGGCGGGTACTTCGTGCAGCGCCTCGTCGACGGGGCGTCAGGGGTACCCGGTGGGGCGCAGGCGTGCTCGGTCACGAGCCCGGCTCCCGGGAGCGTCGTCGCGCCGTCGAGCGGGGGAACGGTCGCCGAGGTCGTGCACGTCGGGCCCGGAACGACGAGCGTGCAGTTCGCGGGCACCGGTGCGGAGGCGACGAGGTACTCCTTCCTCGTCTGGGGCTACAATCGGGCGGCCTGCGCCAACACCGAGGTCGTCGGCACGATCGTGCGGCCGTCGCCCGATGCCATCCGGAAGGTCGACAGTCGCATGGGAATGCGCACCGCCGACGTCTACGACCGGTACATCGCCGGGGTCTCGCCGGGTGCCTGGCGATACGACATCGTCGCCGTCGACGGCAACGGCGCGCAGATCCCGGGCACGCTGCAGAGCTTCGGCGGCTCCGGATGGGCGCAAGAACTCTTCGCCAGGCCGTTCGGCGAGACGGTCCGGTTCCAGGTGCGGAGCTGCTCGATCTGGGGGAGCTGCGGCCCGTGGTCGGAGGTGCTGCCCTCCGACGCCCGCCCCTCGCTGACGTTCGCACTCCCCAGCCGCGCGTGGAACGAAGCCGCGAAGACCTGGTCGTGGACCTCGGCGCCGGAGAACTCCGGACTCCCAGTGACCTTCAGCTGCGGCGTCGACGGCGACCGCAACGGCCGGCAGGCGCAGACCCCCACGAGCTGCGACATCCCGGAGGCGAAACCGGGCGACCTCGTCTGGTTGGATGTTGAGATCGCGGACGTCGTCGTCCGCTACCAGAACCGCTAGAAGGAGCCGAGATGACCATGACCCCCGATGAGGCGGCGCGGTTCGCCGCGACCCTCGATCGACTCGTCGGCGCGGTCGAGGAAGTGCTGCTCGGCAAGAACCGGGTCATCAGGCTCGCGTTCACGGCGTTCCTCAGCGAGGGTCACCTGCTGCTCGACGACGTGCCGGGCACCGGGAAGACCTCGCTCGCGCGGGCGATGGCCCAGTCGATCGACGGCACGAGCAATCGCGTCCAGTTCACCCCCGACCTGCTCCCCGGGGACATCACGGGCGTCACGGTGTACGACCAGCGCTCCGGCGTGTTCGAGTTCCACCCGGGGCCCGTCTTCGCGAACATCGTGCTCGCCGACGAGATCAACCGGGCGAGCCCGAAGACGCAGTCGGCGCTGCTCGAGGTCATGGAAGAGGGACAGGTCACCGTCGACGGCGTGACGCATCCCGTGGGGCATCCGTTCATGGTCATCGCGACGCAGAACCCGGTCGAGCAGGCGGGAACCTACCGTCTCCCCGAGGCGCAGCTCGACCGCTTCCTGATGCGCACGTCCATCGGCTACCCCGACCACGCCTCCACCATCCGGATCCTGGAGGGCGCAGACCAGCGAGCCCACGAGCACCGCGTCTCGTCGCAGCTCGCGGCGGAGGAGGTCGTGGATCTCGCCGCGGTGGCACGCACGGTCTACGTCGACCCCACGATCCACGACTACGTCTCACGCATCGTCGACGCCACGCGCACCGCTCGCGAGGTGCGTCTCGGGGTCAGCGTGCGCGGGGCGCTCGCCCTGATCCGCGCGGCGAAGACCCACGCGGCCGGGCGGGGCCGCCACTACGTCGTGCCCGATGACGTGAAGGCGCTCGCCGAGCCCGTGCTGGCGCACCGGCTGATCCTCGACCCCGAAGCCGAGTTCGACGGCGTCACCGCGTCGAACATGATCGCCCAGGTGTTGATCGAGACGCCTCCTCCCTCGACCAGGCAAGCGGTGTGACGCTCACCCAGACCAGAACGACCATCCCCGAGGACGCCCGAAGAGAGGGCGTGCTCGCGGTGGTCATCGGGCGCGCCGTCGTGGCGGGGAGCCGCGCAGCTGCTGCCGTCGGGCGGGCCGCCCGCATGGTGCAGGGCGTCGTGACGCCACTCGGCTGGTCGGTGATCGTCGTCGCAGCGGTCGCACTCGTGGGCGGGTACACCTGGGGTTGGCTCGAGCTCATCGCGCTCGGGTGGGGACTCGGGGTGCTCGCTGTCGCGGCATCCGTCTGGTTGATCGGACGCGGTGCCGGCACCATCCAGCTCGTGCTGCCGTCGCCGCGCGTCGTGGTCGGCGAACCGGCCGAAGCGCGGCTCATCGCCGCCAACCCCGGCCGGCGGCGATTCGGCGGGGTGCAGCTCGAACTCCCGGTCGGCCGCCGCATCGTCGAACGGGTCCTGCCCGGGCTGCCGCGAGGGGGCGTGTTCGACGAGCAGTTCTCGATCCCGACCGAGCGGCGCGGCGTCGTGCCGGTCGGCCCTGCGCGCACGGTGCGCGCGGACCCGATCGGCCTCATGCGGCGCGAGTACGTGTGGTCGGAGACGGCCGAACTCCACGTGCACCCGCGTACCGTGCCGATCAACGCGCTGAGCACCGGATTCATCCGCGACCTCGAGGGAACGCCGACACGCGACCTCACGGCGAGCGACATCGCCTTCCACGCGCTGCGCGAGTACGTGCCCGGCGACGATCGCCGGTTCATCCACTGGCGCAGCTCGGCGAAGACCGGGACGTTCATGGTGCGTCAGTTCGAGGAGACCCGGCGAAGCCGCCTCATGGTGCTGCTCGATCTGGACCCCGGCTCGTACGTCGACGAGGCCGAATTCGAACTCGCCGTCAGCGCTGCCGCGTCCGTCGGCGCTCGGGCGATCCGCGACGCACGGACCGTGTCGTTCGTGGTCTCGGGTCGCCAGCGCGGGTCCGGCGCGGGCACCGGGCGCAATGCCATGCGCGAACTCCCGACGGTCTCCCGCGACCGGCTCCTCGACGCGCTCTGCGTCGTCGAGACCGAGCCGGATGCGGTGATGCTCCCCGATGTCGCCCGCGCAGCGGCCGAGACGCTTGCGGGCGTGTCGCTCGCCTTCATCGTCACCGGTACTGCTCGCGGCGTCGCACCGCTGCGCTCCGCGGCGACCCGGCTCCCGCCAGGTGTCGAGAGCGTCGCGGTGCAGTGCTCGCCCGAGGGCGAGGCGAGTGCCCGCACGATCGCCGGGCTCACCGTCTTCGGCATCGGCTACCTCGAGGACCTGCGCGCGATGCTCGCGAGATCGGCGTCGGTGACATGACCCCTCGTGCACCGGCGGGAGCCCGCAGATTCGTGCCCACCCTCGTCACGGTCGTGCTCGTCGTCGCCATGCTCGCTGCGGCGATGCTGCCCTGGTGGCCCGTCTACGAGAGCCCGGCGTTCGTGGTGGCCGCAGCGGTCGCGATCGCCGCGGGAGTGGCGATCGGCGTCGTCGGAGCGCGGTTCCGCCTTCCCTCCTGGATCATCGTGCTCGCGGTGTTCGGCGCGTACCTGGTGCTCGGCGTGCCGGCCGCGGTGCCCGGCGCCGCGATCGGCGGGATCCTGCCGAGTCCGTCCGGAATCGTCGAGCTCATCGCGGGCGCCGCACTCTCGTGGAAGCAGCTCGTCACGATCTCGGTTCCCGTGGGCTCCTACCAGGCGCTGCTCGTGCCCCCGTTCCTCCTTGGCCTGATCGCCGCCACCGCCGCGATCTCGATCGCGCTGCGCAGTCGGCGCCCCGCTGCCGCCGCATTGCCGCCCGCCGCGCTCCTCATCGCGGGCATCGCACTCGGAGTCGTGCACTCGGCACTCGCCGTGGAGGCGGGCATCGCGTTCCTCATCACCGCGGTGGCCTGGCTCGTGCGCGTCGCCATCGCCGACCGGCGCGCGATCACCGTCGGCCGCCGTGTCGAGGCGGCGCTCACCGACGCGCGCCGGGTGCTCGGCGCCGCGTCGCTCGTGGCCATCGCGGTGGTGGGTGCGACCGCGGCATCCGTGGCGCTGCCGGTGCCGCCGCGCAACGTCGTACGGGCGGAGCTGCAGCCGCCGTTCGAGCCGAGGCGTCACGACAGCCCGCTCGCGGGGTTCCGCGCCGCCTTCGACGAGGACGTCGCCGATGACGTGATGCTCGACGTCCGCGGGCTTCCCGACGGTGCCGGCCTGCGCATGGCGACGCTCGACTCGTACGACGGCATCGTCTACACGGTCGGCGGGGCGGAAGGCGCCTCCGCGTCCGGACGATTCACACGGGTGCCCTATCGTCTCGACCAATCGGGCGTGAGCGGCGACACCGAGCGGCTCGAGATCGAGGTCGAGGTCGAGAACTACTCCGAGGTGTGGGTGCCGGGGGTTGGCCGCCTCGAACGCATGACGTTCGGCGGACCACGTGCCGAGACGCTCACGGAGTCGTTCTTCTACAACGAGGTGACGAGCACGGGCGCGGTGCAGCGACCGCTGCAGTCGGGTGATCGCTACGCGGCGACCTCGGTGGTGCCCGTCGATCCTTCGGAGCTCGACGGGCTGAACCCCGGCACGAGCGTGCTTCCCGCGACGCCCGACATGCCCAAGGAGCTCGCGCAGCTGCTCGACGAGTGGGCGCCGGTGTCCGATGATCCCGGCGCCCGACTGGAGGCCGTCATCGAGGGATTCCGTGCGAACGGATACGTGAGCCACGGCCTCGAGGAGAATGCGCCGAGCAGGTCGGGTCATTCGCTCGATCGGCTCGCGGATCTCGCGGTCGAACGGCCGATGGTCGGCGACGGCGAGCAGTACGCGGTCGCCGCGGCCCTCATGGCCCGCCGAATCGGCTTCCCGGCGCGAGTCGTCGTCGGGTACCTTCCCGGCGCGGCCGACGACGACGCTTCGGACACGACCGAGCCGCCGGGCGGGAGCTCCGATACGGGTGGGGCCGATGCGACCGGTCAGACCGATGCGACGCCTGAGGGTGGTGGTGATGTCGCGCCGCGGGAGACGGATGCCGCGAGCGAGCGCGCTCCCGACGGCGTCACGCGTTTCGCGAGCGACGACAAGCAGGCCTGGATCGAGGTGCAGGCCGCTGACGGAACCTGGGTCCCGGTCGACCCGAACCCGGCGCCGCGTCCCATTCCCGAGCGCGAGCCCGACCAGCCCACGATCGTGTCGAGGCCGCAGTCGGCGCTGCCGCCGCCCGCGGAGCGCACGCCGGTCGACGACCTGTCGAACGAGCCCGAGACCCCGCCCGACGACCCCGACGACAGTGCGGACGCATGGGTTCAGGCGCTGCTCGCCGTCCTCGGCGTCGCGGGAATCGTGCTGGGCGTGCTCGCGCTCATCGCGAGTCCCTTCCTCGCCATCGTCGTCGCCAAGATGCGGCGGCGACGGCTGCGGCGCAGGGCATCGACCGCGGTCGAACGAATCGAGGGCGGGTGGCAGGAGTTCGCGGACTCGGCGGCCGACTACGGCTATCCGATCCGGCCGACGGCGACGCGCGCCGAGCAGGCGGCGACGGTCGGCGGGCTCGCGCCGCTCGTGCTCGCCTCGGTCGTCGATCGCGCCGTGTTCGCACCCGACGGACCGATGGAGGGCGACGACCTCGTGGTCTGGGAATCGGTCGACGAGCTGCAGGAGCGGCTCGGGGCGCCGAGATCGCTGCGCGAGCGGGTGCGAGCGGCGGTCTCGCTCACCTCGCTCGGCGGGTACGCTGTGACCCGGAGAGGAGCGCGTTCGTGACGTGTCGGATCTGCGGAGCAGAGCTGCCCGATGGGGCGATGTTCTGCGGCGAGTGCGGCAGCTCGACGAGCGCCACGCCGGAATCCCGCAGGCGGCCCGATCCGAGGCCCGGCGACACGACGGTGATCGAGCGGCCCGCCCGTCGCAACAGCGGCGTGATCTCCATCCCGGTCGACGGCTTCCGTGCCGCGGTCGCGATCGAGGCGTCGGATGCTGCGACCGGCGAGTTCTTCGCCGCGGCAGCGCCTGAGCAGCACGAGCAGTTGCTCACGACGCCCGCCGCGACGAGATTCGTGTTGACGTTCAGCACGGGCGAGTCGCGCACGGTCTTCGGCACCGGGCTCATCGGCCGTCGCCCCCTGCCCCAGCCCGGTGAGGTGTTCGACCATCTCGTGCAGATCGCAGACCGGTCGTTGTCGGTGTCGAAGACCCACGTCGAGTTCGGCGAGCACGACGGCACGCTCTGGATCGCCGACCGCTTCTCGGGCAACGGCACCATCGTGCGGCGCATCGACGACGGCGCGATGCGTTGCGAGCCGGGCAGGCGCTACCTCGTGCCGCGGGGGAGCCGTGTCGAGCTCGCCGAGCAGTTCTTCGTCGTCTCCTGACGCGTTCCACCCGATTCGGGCGAGACGTCTCCGAGTCCCGCCGACTCGTCCTCCACAGCATGCCGTCAGCCGATCCAGTGCCCCGCGCGCCGTCCGTGGCCGCCGAAGGGTCGCCCGCGTGATCGGATCGCGTCGTGGACCGATTCGACATCGCACCCGTATCGCTGGAGACGCCCCTCTCGCTGCCGCCGGCGCCGGCCGATCCTGCTCGAGCCGGGTTCCCGCTCATCGCGTCGCTCGCCCCCGTCGCGGGGGCGCTCGCGCTGTGGGCGATCACCGGGTCGCCGTTCTCCCTCGTGTTCGCGGTGCTGGGGCCGATCGTGGCGATCGGCTCGATGCTCGATGCCCGTCGTTCGGCGCGTCGTCTGCGACGACGGGCCGGCGCCGATCGACGGCGACTCGTCGGCGAACTCCGCCTCGAGATCGGTGAGCGACACCGTCTCGAACGCCGGGCGGCATGGCACCGCACGCCGTCCTCCCGATCGCTGCTCGAGCACTCGGTGCATCCTGCGTGGCGCGAAGCGGCGCTTCCGCCGCTCGTGCTCGGGCGGGGCGCGGCCGCGAGCGCGCTGCGCGTCGAGGGTGCCCCCGTCGACGCCGACGATCGAGCGCTGCTCCTCGCCGCGGCTCGACTCGACGACGCCCCGATGTCCGTCGACGCAGGGGCGGGTATCGGATTCGTCGGCGAGCTCCCGCTCGCGAGGGCGGCGGCGCGTGCGAGTGCCGTGCAGTTCGCGCACCATGGGCATCCGCGCCACTTCGCGATCGATGCCGAAGGGCCGGAGGACGGCAATTGGGCGTGGTTGCGCCTGCTGCCCCATCGCGGAGCGCGGGCGACTGCTCGACTGGTCGTCGTCGAGACCGGAGCTCGGCCGCCGTCGCCGAAGCCGCGGCCATCGTCGCCCACGTCGTCGGCGTTCGCAGCAGCCGACGACCGATCGCGTGTCTCGATCGTCGCGATCGCGCGAACGGCGGCCGAATTGCCCCCGGGGCTCGGTACGATCGTGACCCTGCACGCGCCCGATGCGGCGCTCGTCCAGCACGGCGGTGCGGAGACGCACGTCGTGCCCTCGCTCGTCGGCGTCGCCGAAGTCGCCCGCTGGGCGCAGTCCCTGTCGGCGATCGCGGCGCGAGCCGGCCTCGACGATCGATCGAACGAGCTTCCTCGCCGGCTGCAGCTCGACGAGCTGCAGCCGCCGGCAGGCACCGGGCTCGATCGCTCGAGCCTCTCGGCCCTCGTCGGACGCGTGGCCGGCGATGCCCTCGAACTCGACCTCGCCCGGTGCGGTCCGCATGCGCTCGTCGCGGGCACGACCGGCAGCGGCAAGAGCGAGTTCCTGCTCGCGTGGATCGTCGCCCTCGCCTCCGCCCACTCGCCGGCGCGCGTCTCGTTCCTCCTCGTCGACTTCAAGGGCGGCGCGGCGTTCGAGCCCGTGCGCGGCCTGCCGCACGTCACGGGCATCGTGACCGACCTCGACGAGTCGGAGGCGGAGCGGGCGGTGCAGAGCCTTCGGGCCGAGCTCACCCACCGCGAGACGGTGCTCGCTCGGTCGGGCGCACGCGACATCGCCGGGCTCGACGCGGGCGTCGAGCTCGCGCGACTCGTGATCGTCGTCGACGAGTTCCAGGCCATGCTCGAGCGCTTCCCCGAGCTCGGGGCCATCATCGCGGACATCGCCGCACGCGGGCGCTCGCTCGGAGTGCACCTCGTGCTCGCCTCGCAGCGGCCGAACGGCGTCGTTCGCGAGCAGGTCACCGCGAACTGCGCGATCCGCGTGTCGTTGCGCGTGCTGCAGCGAGCCGATAGCGAAGCGGTGGTCGGAACCACCGCGGCATCCGAGATCCCGCCCGACCTGCCCGGTCGCGGCGTGATCGACCGAGGCGACGGATGCCCCGTGCTGTTCCATTCGGCCGTGGCGACGCCGAGCGCGATCACCGCGGTGATCGCTCGATCGGCCGGGATGCCGCGGGCTCGCCGTACCTGGCTCGATCCGCTGCCCCCGCGCATCGCCCCTGATTCGGTGACCGAGCTCCTCGGGGATCCGCGCCCGACATCGCCCGACGGGCATCGCGCCGTCGCCCCCGCATTCGACGGCTACGGGTTCGGCGTGGTCGACGAACCGGAGCGGCAGCGGCGGAGCCTTGCGCGATGGGCGCCGCAGCGCGACGGCGCCCTCCTCGTGCTCGGCGCTCCCGGCAGTGGTCGGAGCACGGCACTGGCGGCGGTCGAGCGGGCGGCGAGTGAGTCGGTTGCGAGCATCGCGGCCGCGGCATCCGCCACGCTCCGCCTTCGCGGTCCGTCGAGCGCCGACTGGGACGGACTCGTGGCTGCGAGGGCAGCGGTCCGCGGGGCGGCGCCACCGCCGGCCCTCATCGTGATCGACGACCTCGACGTGAGGTTCCGTGCCTGGCCGGAGGAGTACCGTCATGAGGCCTTCGCGATGGTGGAGTCCCTGATCAGGGAAGGACGAGCGAGGGGAGTGGCGGTCGCGGCATCGGCCGTCGACCCGCTCGCGCTCGGCCACGGTCTCCGCGACGCCTTCGGAAGCCGACTGCTTCTACGCCATGCCGCGCGTTCGGATCTCGTGCAGTCCGGTGGTCGCGGGGAGCTCTGGCGCGCGAGCGCCGGTGCCGGCGCCGGCGAATGGCGGGGGCGACGAGTGCAGGTGGTCATGGCGACGGAGTCCGAGACTCCGGGGACACCCGAGGTATCCCTCCTCGAACTGCGGCCCGACCTTCCGTACGCGATCGCGTCCGTGGCGCCGCGCGCGGCAGCTGCGCTGATCGCGGCTGCAGGGCGGAGCCCGGTCCTCCTCACTGCCGGTGGCGAGCCTGCGGTCAGGGCCGCGATCGCCGCACATCCCATCGATGCATCCCCGCCGGCGATCGTGGGCGACGCGGAGGCCTGGGCGGCGAGCTGGTCGTTGCTCGCGAACCTTCGGGAGGAGGCGGCGTTCGTGGTGCACGGCAGCGCGGCCGAGTATCGCGCCCTCATGCGCACGCGCGGGCTCCCTCCGCTCCTCGATGACGGGGCTGGTCAGTGCTGGGTCATCGAGCCCGGGCATGATGTGCGCCGTGCGCTCTGGCCGAGCCGCCGAATCCACTGAATCGGTCGCAAGATCGGGCGAGAAGCGCTGATTCCGCACGAGATGTTCGCAGAAATTAACGATTTGGACATCATCGAGTGATTTCAGCCCAGCAGTGTGGCAGTATCTTCCCACCCTTGCACTGCAGCAAACCGAAACGGAGTCCCCCGTGAATCGACGCCCCCTGCCCCAGGACCCGATGATGCGAGCACTCATCGCCCAGGCCCGACAGATGCAGCTGAATCGCCGTACGCTGCTCGCCGGAGCGGGCGCCGGAGCCACCGCCCTGGCCCTCGCGGCGTGCTCCACGGGCGGTGCCCAGGGCAAGCCCACGGCCGCGGCCGACACCTCGCCGACCGACAAGACGGTCAACTGGGCGAACTGGGCCGCCTACATCGACGAAGACGACAGCGGCGCGTACCCCACGCTCGAGCGCTTCACGGAAGAGACCGGAATCGAGGTCAACTACGAGGTCGCCGTCGACGACAACAACACCTACTACGGCAAGGTGAAGGACCAGCTCGCCCTCGGCAAGGACATCGGCGCCGACACCGCTGTGCTCACCGACTGGATGGCCGCACGCTGGATCCGCTTCGGGTACACCCAGAAGCTGAACCACGACAACATCCCGAACATCGTGAACCTGAACCCGGCGCTGCGCGACCCCGACTTCGACAAGGGCCGGGCGTACACGCTGCCCTGGCAGGGCGGCTTCGCGGGCATCTGCTGGAACAAGGAGGCGATCCCCGGCGGCATCGAATCGGTCGAAGACCTCTGGAACTCCGAGCTCAAGGGCCGAGTGGGCGTGCTCTCCGAGATGCGCGACACCATGGGCCTCATCCTGCAGCAGAACGGCGTCGACATCGCGGGCGACTGGGGCGACGAGGAGTTCGACGCGGCCATCGAGGTGCTGCGCGAGCAGGTCGAATCCGGCCAGGTGCGCAACATCAAGGGCAACTCCTACCTCGAAGACCTCAAGAGCGAAGACACCCTCGCCGCGATCTGCTGGTCGGGCGACATCACGGTCATCAACGCCGAAGCGGGCGACAAGTGGGAGTTCGCGATCCCGACCGCGGGCGGCACGCTGTGGAACGACAACTTCCTCGTGCCGATCGGTTCGCCCCGCAAGGCGAACACCGAAGCCCTCATGAACTTCTACTACGACCCCGAGGTCGCCGCCGAGGTGGCAGCCTGGGTGAACTTCATCACGCCGGTCGTCGGCGCGAAGGAGGCCGCGATCGCGATCGACCCCGAGCTCGCCGAGAACCAGCTCATCTTCCCGAACGAGGAGACGCTGTCGAACGCGCACATCTTCCGTTCCCTGAGCGGCGCCGAGGAGCAGAAGTACCAGGCGCAGTTCCAGAGCATCCTCCTGGGGGCCTGAGCGTGTCGGTACGCGAGTTCGCCGAACGCGGCGCAGATCTCGAACTCGTCGGCATCCAGAAGCGGTTCCCGGGCTTCACCGCGATCGAAGACCTCGATCTCACGATCCCGGCCGGTTCCTTCTTCGCCCTGCTCGGCCCTTCCGGCTGCGGCAAGACGACGACGCTCCGGCTCGTGGCCGGCCTCGAAGAGCCGACGAGCGGTCGCATCCTGATCGGCGGCCGCGACGTCACGGGCACGAAGGCGCATGAACGGCCCGTCAACACGGTGTTCCAGAGCTACGCGCTGTTCCCGCACATGTCGGTGCTCGAGAACGTCGCGTTCGGGCTCAAGCGGCGCCGGATCGGCGACGCACTCGGACGGGCGCACGAGGCGCTCCGTCTCGTCGAACTCGATCACCTCGCGCAGCGCCGCCCGGCACAGCTCTCCGGTGGGCAGCAGCAGCG
Source organism: Agromyces sp. Root1464 (assembly GCF_001427265.1). Classification (NCBI taxonomy): domain Bacteria; kingdom Bacillati; phylum Actinomycetota; class Actinomycetes; order Micrococcales; family Microbacteriaceae; genus Agromyces; species Agromyces sp. Root1464. Next base: position 214,236 of record NZ_LMFU01000003.1, on the reverse strand, counting down.
CGTCGCGCTGGCCAGGGCCATCGTCAATCGCCCGGCCCTCCTGCTCCTCGACGAGCCGCTCGGCGCGCTCGACCTCAAGCTGCGCCGCCAGATGCAGCTCGAACTGAAGACCATCCAGGAAGAGGTCGGGCTCACGTTCCTCCACGTGACGCACGACCAGGAGGAGGCCATGACCATGGCCGACACGGTCGCGGTCATGAACAAGGGCGCGATCGAGCAGATGGGCGCGCCGGCCGAACTCTACGAGCTGCCGCGCACCTCGTTCGTCGCGAACTTCCTCGGCCAGTCGAACCTGTTCACGGGCGACGTCGCAGGCGTGACGGATGCCGCGATCACGGTCGACATCGCGGGTGCTCGCGTGATCGTGCCCACCGCGCGGGCGCAGCGCCACAAGGGTCGAGTGACCATCGGCGTGCGGCCCGAGAAGGTCACGCTCTCCCGAGAGGCGATCGCACCGTCGTCCGATCGCAACGCGCTCGGGCCGGGCCGGGTCGTCGACGTGTCGTTCTCGGGTGTGAGCACGCAGTACCTCGTCGCGATCCCCGAAGCCGGCACCGTCACCGTCTTCGCGCAGAACACCGGTTCGGGTCCCGTCGTCGGCGAGGGAGCCGAGGTCTGGATCTCGTGGCCCGTCGAGCACGGCTTCGGCCTCGACGATGTGGCGGAGCCTTCATCGCGGTTCGCCGCGGACGACGACACCACCTCGATCGCCGCGCAGCGCCGTGAGGAGCTCGTCACGGAGCTCGAGGAGGGCTGACCATGGCCTTCGCCGCCTTCCAGACCGCAGAGGTCGTTCCCCAGGCGCCGCGGAAGCGCAGCAGGATCGCACTGTTCCTGCTGCTCCCCGGCCTGCTCTACCTCGTGCTGTTCTTCATCACCCCGCTCTTCTCGCTCCTGCTCACTTCGCTGCAGGCGCCGAGCGAGTTCGGCGACATCGGCCAGTACGACTACGCGTTCAACTGGCAGAACTACGTCACGGTGATGACCGACTACTGGCCGCACATCGTCCGCTCCTTCGGGTACGCGCTCGCGGCCACCGTGTTCGCACTGCTCTTCAGCTATCCGCTCGCGTACTTCATCGGGGTGAAGGCGCGGCGGTGGCCGATGCTGCAGGGGCTCATGCTCGTGCTGGTGATCGCACCGTTCTTCATCAGCTTCCTGCTCCGCACCCTCGCGTGGAAGCAGTTGCTCTCCGATGAGTCGTTCGTCATCACCTCGTTGAAGGCGCTCTCGCTCATGGCGCCCGACGCGCACTTCACGGGTACGCCGTTCGCGGTGATCTTCGGTCTGACGTACAACTTCATCCCGTTCATGACCCTGCCGCTGTACACGACCCTCGAGCGCCTCGACCTGCGCTACCTCGAGGCGGGGAGCGACCTCTATGCGAACCCGTTCACGGTGTTCCGCAAGGTCACCATCCCGCTGTCGATGCCGGGCATCGTGGCGGGCACACTGCTCACCTTCATCCCGGCTGCGGGTGACTACGTGAACGCGAGCCGAGACTTCCTCGGCGGGCCCGACACGCAGATGATGGGCAACGTGATCGAGGCGAACTTCCTCGTGCTGCTGAACTATCCTGCGGCCGCGGCGCTCTCGATCATCCTCATGGCGGCGATCCTCGTGCTCGTCGGCGTCTACGTCAAGCGATCCGGAACGGAGGACCTGCTGTGAGCGGAGAAGTCCAGGCGGCTGCCGTGCTCGGCGGCCTCGGTGAGAGCCAGGAGCTCGATTCGCGCGGCCCGCGCGGGCGGGTTCGCCCGCGACGGCTCGGGCTCGGCGACTGGCTGCTGCCCGTGTACACGGTCATCGCGTTCGTGTTCCTGCTCATCCCGATCGCGTACACCTTCGTGTTCTCGTTCAACGACTCGATCAAGTCGAACATCTCCTGGCGTGGGTTCACCTTCGACAAGTGGCTGAACGTCTGCACCGTCGAGGGCGGGGCCGTGTGCGAAGCCTTCGGCAACAGCATCATCATCGGCATCGCGGCCACCGTCATCGCGACGACGCTCGGCACCATGATCGCGATCGCACTCGTGCGCTACCGGTTCCGTGCCCGCGGTGCGATCAGCCTGCTGCTGTTCCTGCCGATGGCCACGCCCGAGGTCGTGCTCGGAGCCGGCCTCGCAGCGCAGTTCCTCGCCGTCGGCGTCGCGAAGGACATGACGACGATCATCCTCGCGCACACGATGTTCTGCATCAGCTTCGTCGTGGTGACGGTCAAGGCTCGCGTCGCGAGCCTCGATCCGGCGCTCGAAGAGGCGGGCCGCGACCTCTACGGCTCACCGTCGCAGGTGTTCTGGAGGGTGACGTTCCCGCTGCTGCTTCCCGGCATCGTGGCGGCGGCGCTGTTGTCATTCGCACTCAGCTTCGACGACTTCATCATCACGAACTTCAACTCGGGTGCGGTGTCGACGTTCCCGAAGTACATCTACATCTCGGCGTCGCGCGGCATCCCGGCCGAGGCGAACGTCATCGCCTCGGCGGTGTTCCTCTTCGCCCTGGTGCTCGTGATCGTCGCGCAGGTCTCCCGCGCGGCACGTGCGAAACGGCTCGCGAAACTCGGCTGACCCGAACAGATCGAGAGAGCGGATGCCGCAGGGGGAGTGATCCCGCTGCGGCATCCGCTTCGCTGCCCGGCACCGATCCGGGAACCGGGTGCGGGTCGATTCAGACGGTGGCCCTGATCGTGCCGACGCGCTGCTCGCCGCCCATGACCCAGAGATCGAGCTCGGTCTGCACGGCGTCGATGGCCTCGTGGTCGATCGCACCCGACTGCGCGAGCAGCCGCAGCGCGATGATCGTCGAGGCGCGGGCCGATCCGTCGAGCACCTTGAGCGCGACGGTGGTGCCGTCGGGCGCCGTCATGACCATGACGCCCTCGGCGCCGATCTTCGCGAAGACGCCGAGGCGCTCGACGGCGACGGTGTCGGGCTGGCCGGGGCCGCCCACGGCCCAGGCGTGCTCGCGCACCGACTCGGTGAGGGCCGCGGCCTCGCGATACAGCGCGAACGGCGAGCCCGCCGCGGCGGTCGTGATCTTCTGGATGCCACGGCCGAGTCCGCCGAGGCTGATCGCGTGCACGGGCGCACCGCACCCGTCGATCGCCGTCGCCGCAGGTCGCTCGCCCGTGAAGCGCTCGATGACGTCGAGCACGCGCTTCTGCAGCGGGTGGTCGAGCTCGAGGTAGCTCTCGAGCGGCCACTCGTTGGCGACGCAGGCGAGGAGCATCGCCGAGTGCTTGCCCGAGCAGTTCATGTAGACGCGCTCGCGCGGTCCGCCGGAGCGGATGAGCTGCTCGCGCGCCACCTGGTCGGACGGCGCGGCCGGCGGGCAGCCGAGCGCCGATTCGGGCAGGGACTCACGTTCGAGCAGGCGGCGCACGAGGGCGACGTGCGCGGCGGTGCCCGAGTGGCTCGCGGTGGCGATGGCGGCGTCTTCGCCCCGGAGCGTGACGCCCGAGGTCATGACGGCGACGGCCTGGAACGGCTTCAGGCAGGACCGGGGGAAGATCGGGGTGACGACGTCGCCGAGGGCGCGCATCACCTCGCCTTCGGGGGAGAGCACGACGGCGGAACCCGCGTGCCGGGACTCGATGAAACCACTACGTTCGACCACGGCGAGTTCGACGGAATCAGTGACTGAGAATGTGCCGGCCACCTGTTCTATCCGAGGGAGGCGAAGGCGTCGTCGAGCACGCGGAGACCGTCTTCGATGAGCGCGTCGCTCACCGCCAGGCTCGGCAGGAACCGCAGCACGTTGCCGTAGGTGCCGGCGCTGAGGAAGAGCACGCCGTGCTGTGCGGCGAAGGCGACGATCGCGGTGACGGCTTCGGCGTTCGGAGCCTTCGTGGACTGCCCGGTGCCCGGCTGCACGAGCTCGATCGCGATCATCGCGCCCTTGCCGCGGATCTCGCCGATGATGTCGTAGCGTGCCGCGAGCCGCTCGAGGCCGGCGCGGAAGGTCGCCTCGATGCGCTCGGCCTCGGCGAGGAGGTCGTGCTCGTCGATCGATTCGAAGACGGCGATCGCTGCGGCGCACGCAACGGGGTTGCCGCCGAAGGTGCCGCCGAGCCCGCCGGGCTGCGACGCGTCCATGATCTCGGCACGGCCGGTGACCGCGGCGAGAGGCAGGCCGCCCGCGATGCCCTTCGCCGAGAGCACGAGGTCGGGCTCCCAGCCGAAGTGCTCGCTCGCGTAGTAGCGGCCGGTGCGGGCCATTCCCGACTGGATCTCGTCGGCGATCATCACGACACCGTTCTCGGTGCACCAGGTCTGCAGAGTGGGCAGGAACCCGTCGGCGGGAACCATGAACCCGCCTTCGCCCTGGATGGGCTCGACGACGAGGCAGGCGAGGTCGCTCGCCCCGATGACCTTCTCGAGGTAGCCGATCGTGCGTGCCGCGGCATCCGCGCCCGACAGTCCGTCGCGGTAGGGGTAGGAGCTCGGGGCGTGGTAGACGTCGCCCGCGAGCGGGCCGAAGCCGGTCGCGTAGGGCATCGCCTTGTAGTTCATCGCCATCGTGAGGTTCGTGCGGCCGTGGTAGGCGTGGTCGAGCACGGCGACGGCACGGCGGCCGGTGTGCTTGCGCGCGATCTTGACGCCGTTCTCGACGGCCTCGGCGCCCGAGTTGACGAGCACGCTCTTCTTCTCCCAGTTGCCGGGAGTGTGCTCGGCGAGGAGCTCGGCGACGCGGACGTACTCCTCGTAGGGGGTGATCGTGAAGAGCGTGTGGATGACGTCCTGCAGCTGGTCGGCCGCGGCCGCGACGACGCGCTGCTCGGTGTGGCCGATCGTCGTCACGCCGATGCCGGCGCCGAAGTCGATGAACTGGTTGCCGTCGACGTCGACGAGGATCGCGCCGTTCGCGCGCTCGATGTAGACGGGCAGCGCCGAGGACACGCCGGAGGAGACGACCTTCGATCGTCGGGCCTGCAGCTCCTGCGACTTCGGACCGGGGATGGCGGTCACGATCTTGCGCTCCTGCGGCACGGTGTAGACCGGGGCGGCGGCTGTCTGGGCGTCGATGCGGGTATCAGTCATGGTTCCTCCACCTTATCGAGGCCCCGAGACCGGCATCGGGCAGAATCGGATGGCGCGGCTCGCGTGCACGATCGGAGGAACCATGCTCGGCGAACACTACTACGAGATCGAGGTCGAGTGGCAGGGCGATCGCGGCACGGGCACCTCCGGATACCGCGACTACGGCCGCCAGCACGTCGTGCGCGCGACCGGCAAGCTGCACGACATCGCCGGTTCGAGCGACCGCACCTTCCACGGCGACCGCGAGCGGTGGAATCCCGAGGAGCTGCTGCTCGCCGCGCTCGGCGAATGCCACATGCTCTCCTACCTGCACGTGGCGACGAACCACGGCGTCGTCGTGCGGAGCTACACGGACGCGCCCACCGGGCACATGCGCGAGGATGGCACGGGCGGCGGCGCATTCGTCGAGGTCGTGCTGCGGCCGCGGATCGAGGTCGCGGATGCCTCGATGCTCGAGCTCGCCGCCGAGCTCCACGCCGAGGCCTCCGCGAAGTGCTTCATCGCGGCGTCCGTCGCCTTCCCGGTGCGGCACGAACCGGTCGTGACCGTCAGCGGGCGCTGAATCAGTCGGCGCTGAGCCGCACCGGCGGAACGGCGGGCAGCGTCGCCTCGGGGATCGGGCAGGCGTGGCCGCCGACGAGCCGGCTGCACGGCGGCAGGAACCCGGGGTAGCGCTCGGCCTGCGGGTCGCCGAACCAGCGGTGCCAGAGCCGCCAGAAGTTGAGGTTGCCGAACGCGGAGCAGCCGTCGCCGATCTCAGGGTCCGCCACGGCGGCCGGGTTCGGCTGGTAGGGCGTGTAGTTGTACAGGTTCGCCGTGGCCTGGTTGGCGATGGCGACGGTCGACGCGCCGCACGCGGCATCCGGATGGAACCCCACGTCGACCGCTCCGACGCGGTAGGCGCGGTCGGGCTGCTCGGTGTACTGGCGGAACTGCCAGGCCGCGTTGTAGACCTGATTGAAGAACCCGAAGTACTTCGCATCGCAGTCGGCCGTGTCGGGGCAGCCGTACCCCGTGGCGCGGAGGTAGCCCGACTCGCTCGGCCGGGTGAGCAGCGACTGCTCCTTCTGCAGCAGCACGAGCAGGGTCTTCGGGCTGATGCCGCACGCCGCAGCGACCTTCGAGACGATGCGACTCGCCCGTTCGCGGATGCCGCCGCGGTACTCCGCGCAGTGGCCGGGCCCTGCCGCGGCTTGCGTCGTGGTGCTCTGCATGAAGTCGGCGAGGCACGGCACCCGGTCTTCGGGGCGGCAGTCGAGCCCCTCGAAGAACGCCTGGACCTCGTCTTCGCTCATCGCGCCGCTGTCGTAGAACGAGTCGTCGCTCACGATATAGCCCGGGTCGAACTCCGTGGCGGGCGGAATCGGGCGGTCGACGACCGCGGTCGCGTCGGTGCCGCCCGCAGCGGCCTTCTGCACGTCGATCGGTCCGGCGCACGCCGCGAGGGCGAGCACGACGGCCACGGTCGCGGCGACGCGGCTGATGATCGAGGCGGGGCGCATCGGACTGACGATACCGGGGCGAGGCCGGGAACGGCTGGGAATCCGGTCAGATCCGCTCGCGCGGCACGACCCGGTCGGCGAGCTTGGCGAGGGCGCCCTGCGGCGGGGTCTCGTTGTAGACGCCCGCGAGTTCCTGCTCGCTGAGCGCGTGGATCGCGGCCATGATCTCGTCGGTCGCAGCGCGGCGGGCGCGTCCGGAGGTCGGCTGGCCGTGACGGCTCAGGTCGAGGGGCTCGCCGAAGCGGACGGTGACGGGGCGCACGCGGGGCAGCTTCGCCCCGACGGGCTGGATCGCCTCGGTGCCGATGAGGCCGACCGGGACGACCTTGGCGCCCGTCGTGAGCGCGAGCCACGCCACGCCCGTGCGGCCCCGGTAGAGCCGGCCGTCGAGCGAGCGGGTGCCCTCGGGGTAGAGGGCGAAGGCGTTGCCGGCGTCGAGGATGCGTCGGCCCGCGTCGAGGGCCTCCTGCGCCTGCGAGCCGGCGCCGCGCTCGACCGCGACGGCGCCGATCGCGCCGAAGAAGGTGCGCGAGACCCAACCCGAGAAGCCCGTGCCGGTGAAGTACGTCGACTTGGCGAGGAACTGCACGGGGCGCGGCGAGGCGAGCGGGATCACGATGCTGTCGACGAACGAGAGGTGGTTCGAGGCGAGGATGACCGGACCCCGCATCGGCACGTGCTCGGCTCCGGTGATCTTCGGCCGGTAGACGAGCCGCACAAGTGGGCGGAGGAAACCGCGGACGATGCGGTAAAGCGGGCCCTGCCGCACTGGAGCCGGCACGGCGTCGCCTTCGATCTCTGTCACCGTTCGACCCTACGGCCGGCGACATGCACGCCGCGGCATATCCGATTCCCCGCGCGTCGGACGAATCGCAGCGGATGCCGCGGCGCCCGTGCGAGAGGATGGGTGCATGGATGTCGCGGCGGAGGGTGAGCTCATCGAGCTCGAAGCCTCCGGCGTGCGCGTCGTGGTGGTCACGAGGGGCCGTCGCGGGCCGGCAGCCGACACGGTGCTGCGCGGGCTGGTCGCCAATGCGACGGGCGTTCCCGCCGACGACGTCGAGCTCGTGCACGCCTGCGCCGAGTGCGGGGCGCGGCACGGGCGGCCGTCCGTCGCCTATCCGCTCACTCCGTCGGGGGCGACGTGGTTCGCCGATGTCGCCGTCTTCGGCGACGCGGTCGTCGGCGCCGCAGCCACGAGGCATCCGGTCGGTGTCGGCATCGAATCCGCCGCGCTCGAGTCGGGCGCCGTCATCGACGAGGCGGCGTTCCATGCCAGCGAGCGGGCCGCCCTCGACCGCTTCGACCCGGCCGCGCGTGCGATCGCCCGCGCGACGCTCTGGGCGCGGAAGTCCGCGCTGCTTCGTGCCGTCGGCCACACCGAGTTCATCGAGCCGTCGCGGCTGGCGCTCACCCTGCCGAGCGATGACGGCGGCGTCGGCCGCATCGAGGTGAGCCCGCCGGAGTTCGGTTCCGGATGGCGCGGCATCCGCTTCCACGACGTCGCCGTACCCGGGAACCGGGCGGCGACCGTGGCCGTGCTCTCCTGACGCGCTCTGCGCCCCGGATCGGCGTCCGGCGCTCCGGATACAGTGGGGATGTGCGCTCCGTCATCATCCTCGGCTCATCCGGTTCGATCGGCACCCAGGCCCTCGACGTCATCAGGGCGAACCCTCGGCGATTCGACGTCGTCGGCCTGGCCGTCGGGTCTAACCGCGCAGTCCTCGACGCGCAGGCCGCGGAGTTCTCGGTCGAGCACACGGCGGTCGGCATCGAAGAGGCAGAGCAGCTCGTGCGCGACGTCGACGCCGATGTCGTGCTGAACGGCATCACCGGCTCCGTCGGCCTCGGGCCGACCCTCGCCACCCTCGAGCGCGGCACGACCCTCGCCCTCGCCAACAAGGAGTCGCTCATCGTGGGCGGAGATCTCGTGACCCGCCTCGCGAAGCCCGGCCAGATCGTGCCCGTCGACTCCGAGCACTCGGCGATCGCGCAGGCGTTGCGCTCGGGCACCGACGACGAGGTGCGCCGACTCGTGCTGACCGCCTCGGGTGGCCCCTTCCGCGGTCGCCGGCGCGACGAGCTCACCGCGGTCACGCCGGCCGAGGCGCTCGCGCACCCGACCTGGGACATGGGCCTCGTCGTGACGACCAACTCGGCGACGCTCGTGAACAAGGGACTCGAGGTGATCGAGGCGCACCTGCTCTTCGACGTCGAGTACGACCGCATCGACGTCGTCGTGCATCCCCAGTCGATCGTCCACTCGATGGTCGAGTTCGTCGACGGCTCCACGATCGCGCAGGCGTCGCCGCCCGACATGCGCCTGCCGATCTCCCTCGGCCTCGACTGGCCGAATCGGGTGGCGGCCGTCGGCGCACCGCTCGACTGGACGCGTGCGCAGGAATGGACGTTCGAGCCGCTCGACGGCGCGGCGTTCCCCGCGGTCGCGCTCGCCAAGCAGGTCGGACGCGCCGGCGGCGAGTATCCCGCCGTGTTCAACGCGGCCAACGAGGAGGCGGTCACCGCGTTCCACGCCGGCCGCATCGGGTTCCTCGACATCGTCGACATCGTGCGCGACGTCGTCGAGCATCACGAGGCATCCGATGCCGTGCTCTCGGTCGCGTCGCTCGCCGAGGCCGAGCGCAGCGCCCGGCGCGCGGCCGAGGCCCGCATCGCCCGCATCTCGGGCTGAAGCGCCGCCCGCCGAGCTCACAGCCGACCGCCAGCGCACTCAAAGCCGACAGCACTACGCTTGCAGCCGTGGATTCCGTGCTCGCCTTCATCATCGGCGTCGTCATCATCGTGATCGGCCTCGCCGTGTCGATCGGCCTGCACGAGATCGGGCACCTGGTGCCGGCCAAGATCTTCGGCGTCAAGGTCACCCAGTACATGATCGGCTTCGGCCCGACCATCTGGTCGCGCCGGAAGGGCGAGACCGAGTACGGCGTGAAGGCCATCCCGCTCGGCGGCTACATCTCGATGATCGGCATGTTCCCGCCCGCGAAGGGCGAGCAGGTGCACGCCGACAGCACGGGCTTCTTCCGCGGACTCGTGCAGGACGCCCGCGACTCGAGTACCGAGTCGATCACGGCCGGCGACGAGCACCGCGCCTTCTACCTGCTGCCGGTATGGAAGCGCATCATCGTCATGTTCGGCGGGCCGTTCATGAACCTCCTGCTCGCGATCCTGCTCTTCGGCATCCTGCTCATGGGCTTCGGCGTCGCGCAGGCGTCGACGACCGTCGGCTCGGTCTCGGCGTGCGCACTGCCCGCCACGAGCGAACGGCAGACGTGCGAGGCCGGCGACCCTGCCGCCCCCGGTGCCGCCGCCGGAATCGAACCCGGCGACCGCATCGTCTCGGTCGACGGCGAGCCCATCGAGTCGTGGAACGAGTCGACCGCGATCATCCGCGCCCACCCCGACGAGCCGGTCGCGTTCGTCGTCGAACGCGACGGCGAGACCGTCGAGCTCGAGGTCACCCCGATGCTCAGCGAGCGGTACGTGTTCGACGACAAGGGCCGGGTCGTGACGGATGCCTCGGGCACCGAGATGACCGAAGCCGCCGGGTTCGTCGGCATCGGCCCCGCGACCGAGATCGTGCAGCAGCCGGCGACCGCCGTGCTGCCCGCGGTCGGCGAGAACGTGGCCGGCGTCGCCGGTATCATCCTGAACCTGCCGCAGCGCATCATCGACGTCGCCAACGCCGCCTTCGGGCCGGAGGAGCGCGACCCCAACGGGCCGATGTCGGTCGTCGGGGTCGGTCGCCTGGCGGGCGAGATCGCGACGATCGACGAGATCCCGATCGCCTCGAAGGCCGCGACCATGATCGGCATCCTCGGCTCGCTGAACATCGCGCTCTTCGTCTTCAACCTCATCCCGCTGCTGCCGCTCGACGGCGGTCACATCGCCGGAGCGCTCTGGGAGGGTATCCGACGCGGGTTCGCCAAGCTCTTCCGGCGCCCCGACCCGGGGCCCGTCGACCTTGCGAAGCTCATGCCCGTGACCCTCGCGGTCGTCGTCATCTTCGGTGCGATGAGCGCCCTCCTCATCTACGCCGACATCGTCAAGCCGGTGCAGCTCCTCTGACCGGACCGCTGAACACCCGCGCCGCGGCACGCTCGCTCTCGTACTCCGCTCGGAGTAGCGAGTGAGTCACCGCGGGGCGGATCCGGGCGGGCGGCCCCGGCGATACGATCTGGGAATGCCCGTGCCCCAGTGGGACGGTCGCCCCGAACGATTCCGGCCGCCGCCGCGCGTCGTGCTGTTCGCGCCCGTCGTCATCAGCCTCATCGTGCAGGTTCCCGCCGCGATCGGCATCGCGGTGTGGACGCACGTCGGGTGGGCCGCGGGCATCGCCCAGGTGGCCCTCGCCGCGGCGGGAGCGCTCGCGCTCCTCGGTGCCGGGCGTTACCCGGGGCCGACGGTCGCCGTGGTCGCCGCCGCCGCGCTCGCCGATCTCGTGCTGACGCCCGATCTCGGGCCGCCGTACATCGCCGTGGCGTTCGCGATCGTGCTGGCCGTCGCGCGCGGCGCCGTCGTCTGGGCGGTCTCGTCGGTCGTCGCGGCCTGGGTCGCGGCGATCGTGCTCGGGTCGATGCTCGGGTTGTCGTGGCATCCCTTCCGCATCGCGTTCACGACGCTCGCGCTCGCCGTGTGCTTCGGCATTGGTTGGTTCGTGCGCGTGCGGCGCGCGCGTGCCTCTGCCTTCCGCGCCGAGGCGATGCGGCGCCGTCAGAGCGCCGAGGAGCGCGAACGCGTGCGCATCGCCCGCGAGCTGCACGACGTCATCGGGCACGCCCTCTCGCAGATCAACGTGCAGGCGAGCGTCGGCCTGCATCTCATGGACCGTGACCCGGAGCAGGCCCGCACGGCGCTCGGCAGCATCAAGGAGACCTCGAAGTCGGCGCTCGACGAGGTGCGCACCGTGCTCGGCGTCATCCGCGACGGCGAGGCGCCGCTCGTGCCGCAGGCCGAGCTCGCCGAGCTGCCGCGGCTCATCCGAGGCATCCGCTCGCCCGGTCTCGAGGCGCGACTCGTCGACCGGCTCGCCGAGCCGCCGAGGCGTGCCGTGCAGTTCGCCGGCTACCGCATCGCGCAGGAGGCGCTCACGAACGTGGTGCGCCATGCCGGGGCGACCGAGGCCGTCGTGACCGTCGAGCGGTCGGGCGACGAGTTCGTGCTCACGGTCGACGACGACGGAGTCGGCCCGGCCGGCGCCGGCGCGGACGTCGCCGACCACGGCGAAGGCAGCGGCATCCTCGGCATGCGCGAACGCGCGGCGCTCCTGGGCGGATCGGTCGAGCTCGCTGCCTCGCCGCTCGGCGGCACTCGCATCACCGCGCGACTGCCGTGGGGAGGCGTGGCATGATCCGCGTCGCGCTCGCCGACGACCAGGTGCTCGTGCGCGCCGGCTTCCGTGCCCTGCTCGCGGCCGAGGACGACGTCGAGGTCGTGGGGGAGGCGTCGAGCGGCACCGAGCTGCTCGAGCTCGTGCGGCGGGAACCCGTCGACGTCGTGCTGATGGACATCCGCATGCCCGACGGCGACGGACTCTGGGCGACCGAGCAGATCGCCGCCGATCCACAGCTCGCAGGGGTGCGCGTCGTCATCGTCACGACCTTCGAACTCGACGAGTACGTCGCCCGGGCGGTGCGGGCGGGGGCGAGCGGATTCCTCGTGAAGGACACCGAACCCGTCGACCTCATCCGCGCGGTGCGCGTCGTCGCCGAGGGTGAGGCCCTGCTCTCGCCCGGCGTGACGAAGCGGCTCCTCGAGCGCATGTCGATCGGGCTCCGCGATGCACCGGACGAGAGCCTGCTCGCGGCCCTCACCGACCGCGAACGCGAGGTGCTGCGCCTCGTGGGCCTCGGTCTCACGAACGATGAGATCGCCGAGCGGCTGGTGCTGAGCCCGCTGACGGCGAAGACGCATGTCTCGCGCATCATGTCGAAGCTCGCGGCGCGCGATCGCGTGCACCTCGTGGTCGTGGCGTACGAGTCGGGGCTCGTCGCTCCGGGCTGGCAGTAGCCGCGACGGCCGGCACTGCTCCCGGGGGAGCAGTCGAAGTGTCTCCGGCGGGCGGATTCGCCGAGGCGAGAGTCTCGTGAGACTCGGATCGACGGCCTGGACCGCAGGCCGCACGATCAAGGGACACAACATGTTCGCCACCCTCGCCACCACCGCGGTGGTCACTCACGCCGGCCCCTGGGCGGCCGGGTTCGGATGGGTCTTCTTCCTCATCCCCGTCTTCTGGTTCCTCGTCATCGGCCTGATCATCTTCCTGGTCACGCGGAGCCGTCGTCGCTACTGGGCGCACGGCGGGCCCGACGGCTCCTATGGTCCGCCATGGATGCGCGCGGGCAGTGCCGAGTCGACGCTCTCCGAGCGCTTCGCCAAGGGCGACATCGACGAGACCGAGTACCGTGCCCGCCTCGAGGTGCTGCGCGCGAATCGCCCGAACGCCTAGCGCTGGATCACCACGCGAGGGGCGGATGCCGCGGCATCCGCCCCTCGTCGCATGCCCGCATGCGGCGCGCCCGGTTGATCGCCTGCCGTGCAGCCCGGTCAGTGCCCGAGGGCCCGACGCAGCGCGGCCGACTGGTGACGGTGGCCGACCGTCTCGTAGCCGACCACGACGACGAACGGCGACGCCGCCGTGATGAGGATGCCCACACCGAAGGTCGCTCCGGCGGCCACGGCGGCGACCGCGGCGACGAGCACCAGCAGGCTGCCGATGAACAGCCAGATGTGGAACGGGTCGAACTGCCGCAGCAGCAGCGAGTAGATGGTGAACAGCGCGACCATGAAGACGCCCACGGGGACGACAACGGTGAGCAGCGCCGGCACGAGGCCGATGTGGGCGACGCCTTCGATCTCGTAGGCCGCCACGTGCAGGCCCGCCCCTGCGCCGGCGAGGGCGATGAAGATGAAGTAGTGGAGGTAGCCCCACACGAACCCGCGTTCCCGGAAGCGCTGCAGCACCTTGCCCGACGGCATCGTGAAGTACACCCACCAGAGCCCGAACGCGAGCGCCGTGCCGCCGAAGGCCACGGCGGCGGCCTCGACCGACCAGTCCTGCTCGTCGATCACGGCCGAGATCGCGAGGATCGTGCCGAGGATGATCTCACCGAGCGTGATGATGACGAGCAGGCCGTAGCGCTCGGCGATGTGGTGGGCGTGCCAGGGAGTGCCGCCCCCGGGACCGTGCTCTGCGACGTAGGGCCCCACGAGTTCGAGCACGATCAGCACCGCCGTGATCGCGAGTGTCGGCACGAGAGGCAGGTTGATGAAGATGACGGCGATCCAGCCGAGCTGGGCGATCGACACGAAGACGACGTAGGTGAGCGCGGTGCGGCGGCGGGCGCCGTCGTGCTTCGCAGCGCGCAGCCAGAGTGCGATCGTGGCGACGCGCATGACGACGTAGCCGGCGACGACCACCCCGTTGTCGACGTGCTCGCCCTCGTCGAGCGAGTGGAAGAGATCGGGCAGGCCCAGCGCCAGGACCAGCACGCCGAGCATCTCCACCATGGTCGCCACACGGAAGAAGATGTCGTCGTTGTCATACGCCGACGCGAGCCACGAGTAGTTGATCCACGCCCACCAGATCGCGAAGACGGCGAACAGGAAGCCGACGATCGCCGGCATCCAGTGGCCGAGCTCGAGCAGGTGCGCGGTCTGCGCCCCGGCCTGGCTGAACGCGACGACGAACGTGAGGTCGAAGAGCAGCTCGAGCGGCGTGGAGGCGCGATGGGCCTCCTTGGGGTCGCGGCCGACCATCCGTCGCAGGCGGTGGTCGAGCGGCGGCCGGGCGGACGCCGCGGTGCCTGCATCCTGCGTCTGCTGATCGCTCATCGTGAGGCCCTCTCGGGGCGCACCGGCGGCGCCCGTCGCATCATGCTGTCACAGGCGCCGCGGGTGCCGCTCGGTCAGCGCGAGAGCAGCAGCGCCTCGCCCTGACCGCCGCCGCCGCAGAGCGCGACGGCCGCGCGGCCCTCGCCGCGACGGGAGAGTTCGAGCGCGGCGTGCAGGGCGAGCCTCGCGCCGGACGCGCCGATGGGGTGGCCGAGGGCGATGGCGCCGCCGTGCACGTTGACGACCTCCGCCGAGAGGCCGAGCTCGCGGGCGGACTCGAGCGAGACCGCGGCGAACGCCTCGTTGATCTCGACGAGGTCGAGCTCGTCTGCGCTGCCACCGGACTTCTCGAGTGCAGCCGCGATCGCGTTGGCGGGCTGCGCGTGCAGCGAGTTGTCGGGGCCCGCGACCTGACCGGCCGCCCCGACGAGCGCGAGCCAGGGGAGCCCGCGGGACTCGGCCCACTCGCGGCTCGCGACGACGACGGCCGCCGCGCCGTCGGAGAGCGGCGAGGAGTTGCCCGCCGTGATCGTGCCCGCGGCGTTGAACGCGGGGCGCAGCTTCGCGAGCACCTCGACGGTGGAGTCGGGGCGAACGCCCTGGTCTTCGGCGACGATCATCGGGTCGCCCTTGCGCTGGGGAATCTCGACCGGCACGATCTCGTCGGCGAAGAGGCCGTCGGCCTGTGCGGCACCGGCGCGAACGTGGGATGCCGCGGCGATCTCGTCCTGTGCCGCTCGCGTGATCTCGTAGCGTCCGTTGAAGCGCTCGGTCGAGGCGCCCATCGACTCGCGGTCGAAGGCGTCGGTGAGTCCGTCGTGGGCGGCGTGGTCGAGCATCTCCCACGAGCCGTAGGCCTGGCCGCGACGGGAGCCGGGCAGCAGGTGCGGGGCGTTCGTCATGGATTCCTGGCCGCCGGCCACGACGACGGATGCCTCGCCGAGGCGGATGAGCCTCGCGGCATCCGTGATCGCGACGAGGCCGGACAGGCAGACCTTGTTGACGGTGGTGGCGGGAACGCGCCACGGGATGCCGGCGGCGACCGCCGACTGCTTCGCGGGGTTCTGGCCGGCGCCGGCCTGGAGCACCTGGCCCATGATCACGGCGTCGACGTCGTCGGGGGAGACCCCGGCCTTCTCGAGCGCGCCGCGGATGGCGACGGTGCCGAGCTCGACGGCCGTCTGGCCCGCGAGGTTGCCGTTGATGCGGGCGAACGGCGTGCGCGCCCCCGCGATGATGACGACGTCGGGTAGGGACATGTTCAGGACTCCTTCGTCAGAGCGCGGCTCTTGCGCGGTGGAACCATTCTACGATTCAGTTAGTGAGTATTCACCGACGGATCCGTCGGTTCGCAGCTCATCGACATGGAGGTCGCGGAACATGACACTCGACAAGGTCGTCGGGTCCGCTCAAGAGGCGGTCTCCGACATCCCGAGCGGGGCCAGTCTCGCCGTGGGCGGATTCGGCCTCTGCGGCATCCCGATGGTGCTCATCCAAGCCCTGCTCGACGCAGGCGTCGATGGGCTCTCCGTCGTCTCGAACAACTGCGGCGTCGACGACTGGGGCCTCGGCGTCCTGCTCGCGAAGCAGCGCATCGCCAAGATGACCTCGTCGTACGTCGGCGAGAACAAGGAGTTCGAGCGGCAGTACCTCTCGGGCGAGCTCGAGCTCGAGCTCACCCCGCAGGGCACGCTCGCCGAGAAGCTGCGGGCCGGCGGCAGCGGCATCGCCGCGTTCTTCACGCAGACCGGCGTCGGCACGCAGGTCGCCGAGGGCGGGCTGCCCCGGCGCTACAACGGCGACGGATCGATCGCGGTCGCGAGCCCCGCGAAACCAGTGCAGACCTTCGACGTGGCCGGCGTGCCCCGCGACTTCGTGCTCGAAGAGGCCATCACGACCGACTTCTCCCTCGTGCACGCGCTGAAGGGCGACCGCTACGGCAACCTCGTCTTCGACAAGTCGGCGCGCAACTTCTCGCCCCTCGCGGCGATGGCCGGCCGGGTCTGCATCGCGCAGGTCGAGGAGATCGTCGAGGCCGGCGACCTCGACCCCGACACCGTGCACCTGCCCGGCATCTACGTCGACCGCGTCGTGGTCGTCGGTTCCGACATCGAGAAGCGCATCGAACGCCGCACCGTGCGGGAGGGGAACTGAGATGGCACTGACCCGCTTCGAGATGGCCGCGAGAGCCGCCCGGGAACTCGCCGACGGCTCGTACGTCAACCTCGGCATCGGGCTGCCGACGCTTGTGCCGAATTACGTGCCCGACGGGGTCACGATCCTGCTGCAGTCCGAGAACGGCATCCTCGGCGTCGGGCCGTACCCGACCGACGATGCGGTCGACCCCGACCTCATCAACGCCGGCAAGGAGACGGTGACGGTGCTGCCCGGTGCCGCGTACTTCGACTCGGCGACGAGCTTCGGCATGATCCGCGGCGGCAAGATCGACGCCGCCATCCTCGGCGCCATGCAGGTCTCCGCGACGGGCGACCTCGCCAACTGGATGATCCCCGGCAAGATGGTCAAGGGCCCGGGCGGCGCGATGGACCTCGTGCACGGCGCCCGCAAGGTGGTCGTGCTCATGGAGCACGTCGCGAAAGACGGCTCGGCGAAGATCGTGAACGAATGCTCGCTGCCGCTCACCGGTCGCGCGGTCGTGCACCGCATCATCACCGACCTCGCCGTCATCGACGTGACGCCCGAGGGTCTGCGCCTCGTCGAGTGCGCCCCGGGGGTGAGCGTCGACGAGGTCGTCGCCGCCACCGAGCCGCCGCTCATCACGGGCTGATCGCAGGTTGCGTGCCGTTCCGAATTCCAGTTCCGCCGCGCTCCGGAGCCGGCGACCGCCTCAGTGCGGTCCCTGACGTTCCGTGGTGCCACTGTGCCGGATACTGGTCCGACCATCGGAACGGAGGACCATGAACCATTTCACGGCGCCACGCGGCGCGATCGCAGCTGTCGGTGCACTCGTGCTCGCGGCGACGCTGCTGGCGGGGTGCTCGGCGGCTCCAGCGCCATCTTCGCCGTCAACGATTGCGAAGGAGACGCCCGGTCCGACGCCTGTACCGGAACCGCTCGACGCCGTGACCTCGGTCGTCGCGCGCCCGCGGGCCATCGAACTGCAGGACGCAAACGGGTCCGTCGTGCAGTCGCTCGACTTTCTCTCGGACCCGGCCGCAGCGGTTGCGATGCTGACGACGGTGTTCGGCGCATCTCCGACGATCGAGGAGGATGCGGGCTCGAGTCAGGAACCTCCGAGCACGGTTCGCCGGTGGGCCGGCTTCGAGCTCAGAGAGCCGCGGTATGACGACGCGATACCCGAGGCGGAGCAGGGCCCTTGGTATCCGGAGTTCAGGGTCGCCTTCACTGCGGCGGCATCCGGCGATGTCCGGCTCGAAACGAATTCCGGCCATGTGGCCGGCGAACCATGGGCCGACTTCGCGGCATCGCCCGACGCGATCACGAACGGACTGTGCGAAGAACGGTATGGCGAGGTCGTCGTCCTCCCGAGGACCTACTCCGACGGCACGGTGGAGGATTCCCGGAACTCGGTCGAGTTCCGGGCATCCGACGACGGGACGACCATCGCGCGGGTCGAGGCACCGCGCGTCATGCATCGCGACGGCTGCGCGTGAGCGCCGGCACACGATGGAGTCTCACAGCAGTTGTGCTTGCGATGACGGCCCTGTTGAGCGGATGCTTCGGGCCTCCGCCGTCGCCCACGCCGACTCCGTCGCCCACCACGAGTGCGGTACCGACCCCGACGTCGACCCCGACGCCCGTGGCCGAACCGCTGGCTGCAGTCACCGCAATGGTCGTGCGGCCGCAGTCGCTCGAGCTCCGGGACGACGAGGGCGCTGTCGTCGCTGCCCTCGACTACATGTCGGCGCCTGCCGACGCGATAGCCGTGCTGACCGACCTGTTCGATGCGCCGCCGGTGGACGAGTCGTATCGTGGCACGAACCACACCCCGCCCGGAGTGTTCCACTCCTGGGACGAATTCGTGCTCGACGAACGGTTCTACGACGAAGAGCGTCGTGACGGCGGAGCCCTCGACTACGTCTGGCCGCGCTTCGCCGTGTACTTCGACGGGCCGAGCGCGCGCGGGTTCGATCTCGTCAGTGAACAAGGGATTCACGCTGCAGATGCATGGTCGACACTCTCGGGTGACCCGGTCTTCGATGCGAACCTCTGGACGTGCGTCGGGACGCCGATCGAGACCGTCGATTTCGCTCGTCCGGATGGTCAACCCGAAACGGCGACGGTCGTCGCCACGCCGACGGAAGACGGATCCGTCGTCAAATGGCTCGGGGCGCCCGTCATGATCGCCGACGGTTGCGCGTGAGGCTCGAACGAGTCCGGGATGCCGCTTCGCAGCCGACGACCACCCGCGCCGAAGTAGACTCGTCTCGTGCCTGCTGTGAATCTCGGAATGCCCAAAGTCCCTGAGGTACTGGCCCCGCGACGCAAGTCCCGCCAGATCAAGGTGGGCAAGGTGCTCGTCGGCGGTGACGCCCAGGTGAGCGTGCAGTCGATGACGACGACGCCGACGACGAACATCAACGCCACGCTGCAGCAGATCGCCGAGCTCACGGCATCGGGCTGCGACATCGTGCGCGTCGCCGTACCGAGCCGCGACGACGCCGAGGCGCTGCCGATCATCGCGAAGAAGAGCCAGATCCCGGTCATCGCCGACATCCACTTCCAGCCGAACTACGTGTTCCAGGCGATCGATGCCGGTTGTGCCGCGGTACGCGTCAACCCGGGCAACATCCGCAAGTTCGACGACAAGGTCGGCGAGATCGCGGCGGCGGCGAAGGCGGCCGGCGTGAGCCTGCGCATCGGCGTCAACGCCGGATCGCTCGATCCGCGACTGCTGCAGAAGTACGGCAAGGCGACGCCCGAGGCGCTCGTCGAGTCGGCGGTCTGGGAGGCGAGCCTCTTCGAGGAGCACGACTTCCACGACTTCAAGATCTCGGTCAAGCACAACGACCCCATCGTCATGGTCAAGGCCTACCGACTGCTGGCCGAGCGAGGCGACTGGCCGCTGCACCTCGGCGTCACCGAGGCGGGCCCGGCATTCCAGGGCACGATCAAGTCGGCCACCGCGTTCGGCATCCTCCTCGGCGAGGGCATCGGCGACACGATCCGCGTCTCGCTTTCGGCTCCGCCGGTCGAAGAGGTCAAGGTGGGCCTGCAGATCCTGCAGTCGCTGAACCTCCGCGAGCGCAAGCTCGAGATCGTCTCGTGCCCGTCGTGCGGCCGCGCGCAGGTCGACGTCTACAAGCTCGCGAACGACGTCACCGATGGCCTCGAGGGCATGACCGTGCCACTCCGCGTCGCCGTCATGGGCTGCGTCGTCAACGGCCCGGGCGAGGCCCGTGAGGCCGACCTCGGCGTGGCATCCGGCAACGGCAAGGGCCAGATCTTCGTCAAGGGCGAGGTCATCAAGACCGTGCCCGAGTCCGAGATCGTCGCGACCCTCATCGAGGAGGCCAACCGCATCGCCGACGAGATGGGCGCCGACGCGCCGGTCGGCACTCCTGAGGTGCTGACGCCCTAGCGACGCCGATCGCCGGCGAAGCGTGACCGAATCGAGACGTCGTCGCCCGAGTCGTGGCCGGTGCCGAGGCGCTACATTTCAGGGATGACGCGCACTGCCACCATCGTTCTCGCCGGCATCCTCCTCTCGGTCCTCACCGGCTGCGCGGCAACGGCTGAGGCGGATCCGACGCACTCGCCCGAGCCGGTTCCGAGTGCCGAGCCGAGCGCCGAGCCCGCCGCGGCACCGAAGCCGGCCATCGCCCTCGGGGGTTCCTGCGATGCGCTCGTCGATGAGGCGACCCTGTCCGGGCTCGTCGGCGGCGACGTCGCTCCGATCGAAGCCGAGAACTTCGGCCGGGTGTGGGCGATCGCGGTGCTCGGCGGACTCGACTGCGGATGGATGGAGCAGGACGGTGACGCCTACGTCCAGCTCGAGGTGATCCCCGCAACCGGCCTCGACGCCCAGGTCGCCGCTGCTGGCGCGGCATCGCCCGAGTGCGGCTTCGGCGGGTCCGATCCAGAACGGATGTGCTCCTTCAGCACCGAGGTCGGCGGGTACTGGTTCTCGGGGATCGTCAGTGTGTCGAATGCCGCGACCGACACGGCTCCCGGCGTCATCGAGGAACTCACGTCACGACTCGAGGCGGCGGCCGCGGAGTCGGCGCCCGTTCCGGCAGTGCTTCCGCCCGGGATGTGGATCGCGCACGACGACTGCGCCGCCTTCGGGGCTTCGATCGACACGAGCGCGATCCTCGGCATGCCGTTCACGGCGGCGGAGGGGAACCGCGGCGGGCCGGCGACGCCCGGATTCGTGGGATCGATCGAGGCGGTCGGAGACTTCCCGTGCGTCTGGTCGAGCGCCGATGGGAACCGCTGGTTCGCAACAGAACTGCTGCCGGGCGCCGGGTGGGGGGTCACCGAACTGTCGTCCACCGAGGGAGCCGAATCCGTCGTGGTCGACGGTGCCGTGCAGGCAGTCGTCCTGCCGGTCGATGGCGGCGGGTCGGTCGTGTACGCCACCGATGGTGCGAACCTCGCATGGGTGTCGGTACCCGGCGACGTCGATCGGACCACGGCGTCGGCGCTGACCGCCGCGGTGATGGACGCGGCCTCGCGCTGAGACGCGCCCGAGCGTATGGTGGGCGGCACACGGATGCCCCGGGAGCATCCGATCGCGAGAGGAGACCGCAATGAGCGGTGACGGCAGCGAGTTCGAGTACCCCGATGCGGCGGGCTACCCCGACGGCATGGGCACCCTGCACGAGGGCATCGACGACGGCCCGGACGGCACCGATGCGGATGCCGAAGCGGCCGCGACGGCGACCGAGGGCGACCTCGAGGAGTTCGCCCTCGACGACGAGGAAGACGACGAGGGCGTCTGACCGCGAGGCGCGTCGCCGAGCGCGTCAGGCGGATGCTGCGACGGCCCCGAACTCGATCGTGCCCGTGGCGATGTCGGCTGCGAGCAGCAACACCTCGAGTGCGGTGCCGGCGCGAACGCCGACGGGTGCAGGGCACATCGCCGTGACCGCGGGTTCGGCGAGCTGCAGCACCACTCGCTCACCGCGCACCTCGAGCACCGTCGCGCGGAAGTGTTCGCCGACGCGAGCGCTGAGCAGTGCGGCTTCGACTCGCGCGATCGACTCGGCCTCGAGCCGGCCGGCGCGCTGCGAGGAGGCGCCCATGAGCGAGGGCAGTTCGTGGAGCGAGGCACGGGCCCAATCGGGCACCTCCCGTTTCGCGCAGAGCGCCTCGCAGACGACGAGCCCCCACCGGTCGACGAGGCGGCGCAGCGGCGCCGTGACATGGGCGTACGGCGCCGCGAGTGCGGATTGGATCGGATCGGGCGGGACCTCGCCGTCGACGGCGAGGTAGCCGGCACCTCGGAAGAGTCCGGACGCCGCCTGCATCACCGCGAGCGAGGCGGGGTCGTCACGGTCGAGCCCGCGGAGGTATTCGCCGTAGGAGACGGTCTCGGGCCAGGGCAGTCCGAGCGCGCGGGTCTGCGCGCGGAAGGCCGTGGTGCGCTCCTCGCTCGGCTTCGGCATCGTGCGGAGCACGCCGACGCGTGCGTCGAGCATGAGCTGCGCCGCCGCCATGCCGGTCATGAGCGAGAGCTGCGCGTTCCACTCCTCGACCGGCAGTGGGTGGCGGCGCTCGAGGGAGTAGCCGCCGTCGGCGGTGCGCACGATCTCCTCATCGGGGGAGTTGAGGCTCGCGCCGCCGCGAGCACGCTCGAGCTCGATGCGCAGCATCCCGACCTCCCGCAGCAGCGCGAGCGGGGAGTCGCCGTCGCCGGCATCGATGCGCGCCTGCGCCTCGTCGTACGTGAGCTGTTCGCGCGATCGCACCATCGCCCGGGTGAGTCCGGTCGACGTCACCTCGCCCTCCTCGTCGAGCTCGAACGCCCAGACGAAGGCGCTCCGATCCGCGTCCGGCAGCAGCGACGCACGGTCCTCGCTGAGCACCACCGGATGCAGTGGTACCCGGCCGTCGGCGGCGTAGAGCGTCTGGCCCCTGCGCCGGGCCTCGAGGTCGACGGCGCCGCCCGGGTACACCCAGCCCGGGACATCCGCGATCGCGTAGTGCACGAGGAAGCCGCCGGCCAGGCGTTCGATGCAGAGCGCCTGGTCGAGGTCGGTCGACCCCAGCGGGTCGATCGTGAGGAAGGCCAGGTGACGGAGGTCGGTACCGGGGGCGGCCGCGCGCATCGACTCGGCCTCTGCGAGCACTTCGGGCGAGAAGGACTCTGGCACGTCGAGTTCGGCCCGGAGCTTGGCGAGGGCGACCGCCAGTTCGCTCTGCGCGACGGACTCCGTGACGTGCGTTCGGCGGCTCGGCATGGCCCCAGCCTAGATAGAATCCGGGGATGACCATCAACAGCCGCCACCTCGAGAATGCCGCCAACGCCCGCGACGACGCGTACCACCTCATCGAGGAGTTCGAAGACGGCGACGTGCACCCTCGCGTGCTCGAGGTGCTCGAAAGCCTCGACACCGCGCTGTTCGACCTCATCAACTGGGCCGACCAGGTCACCCGCCACCTCGCCGAGAGCGGCGTCGAAGTTGTGGACGTCGACCTCACCTGAGGCCCTCCTGCACCCGTCCTGACAACAGGGCGGGAGGCATCCGCCGCGCTCAGTAGAATCGTCGGGTGCCCACACGCCTGACGAACTACTTCCTCCGTACGCTCCGCGAAGACCCCGCCGACGCCGAGGTCACGAGCCACCGACTGCTCGTGCGCGCCGGCTACATCAGGCGCCAGGCGCCAGGCGTGTTCGCGTGGCTGCCGCTGGGCCTGCGCGTGAAGGCGAAGATCGAGGCGATCATCCGCGAGGAGATGACGAACGCGGGCGCGCACGAGGTGCACTTCCCTGCGCTGCTGCCGCGCGAGCCCTACGAGGTCACGAACCGCTGGACCGAGTACGGCGACAACCTCTTCCGCCTGCAGGACCGCAGGGGAACCGACTACCTGCTCGCGCCGACGCACGAGGAGGTCTTCACGCTGCTCGTGAAGGACCTCTACAACTCGTACAAGGACCTGCCGCTGTCGATCTACCAGATCCAGGACAAGTACCGCGATGAGGCCCGGCCGCGCGCCGGTCTCCTGCGCGGCCGCGAGTTCACGATGAAGGACGCGTACTCGTTCGACATCTCCGACGAGGGACTCGACGCGAGCTACCAGGCGCAGCGCGACGCCTACGAGCGGATCTTCGCGCGGCTCGGCCTCGAGTACGTCATCGTCAAGGCGGATGCCGGTGCGATGGGCGGCTCGAAGAGCGAGGAGTTCCTGCACCCGACCCCCGTCGGCGAAGACACCTTCGTTCGCTCGGCCGGCGGTTACGCGGCCAACGTCGAGGCGTTCGAGACGATCGTGCCCGAGTCGATCCCGTTCGAGGGACTGCCGGCACCCGTCGTGCTCGATTCGCCGAACACGCCCACGATCGCGACCCTCGTCGACCTCGCGAACGCCGAGTACCCGCGGCCCGACGGCCGCGCGTGGACCTCGGCCGACACCCTGAAGAACGTCGTGCTCGCTGTCGTGGCGCCCGACGGCACCCGCGAACTCGTCGTGATCGGCCTGCCCGGCGACCGCGACGTCGAGATGAAGCGCGTCGAGGTCGCGTTCGCTCCGGGTGAGGTCGAGCCCGCGACCGAGGCCGACTTCGCCAAGCACCCCGGCCTCGTGAAGGGCTACATCGGCCCCTGGTCCGAGAGCGGCGCCGTGCTCGGCGAGGAGTCCGCCACCGGCATCCGCTTCCTCGTCGATCCGCGCGTCGTCGACGGCACCGAGTGGATCACCGGCGCCAACGTCGACCAGAAGCACGTCTTCGGTCTCGTCGCGGGCCGCGATTTCGTCGCCGACGGCACCGTCGAGGCATCCAACGTGCTGCCCGGCGACCCCGCGCCCGACGGCTCGGGCCCCGTCGAACTCGCCCGCGGCATGGAGATCGGCCACGTGTTCCAGCTCGGGCGCAAGTACGCCGAGGCGCTCGGCCTCAAGGTGCTCGACGAGAACGGCAAGCTCGCGACCGTCACGATGGGTTCATACGGCATCGGCGTCACGCGTATCCTCGCGATCATCGCCGAAGACAACAACGACGACAAGGGCCTCATCTGGCCGGCTGCCGTTGCGCCGTTCGACGTGCACGTGGTCGCGACCGGTCGTGACGAAGCGGTGTTCGAGGCGGCGGAGACGATCGTCGCCGAGCTCGAGGCATCCGGGTTCGACGTGCTCTACGACGACCGACCCAAGGTCTCGCCCGGCGTCAAGTTCGGCGACGCCGAGCTCATCGGCGTCCCGAAGATCGTGATCGCCGGCCGCGGCGTCGCCGAGGGCATCGTCGAGGTCTGGGACCGGGCGACGGGGGAGCGCACGCAGGTCGCGATCGGCGAGGTCGCCGCAGCGCTCGCCTGACGAACCGAGCTCACCCGAACCGCTCGCCCGGCGATCCGATCGATCGCCTGGGCGGGCGGTTCAGTGCTTCTCGCCGGTCTCGTGCTGCTCGTGCAGGTGGTCGCGGTGCTTCTCGGCCTCGTGCCGCAGCGTCGCGAGGTCGAGCGGGCCGGTGACGGTGAGCTCGTCCTCCCAGCACTCGATGCCGCCGACATCGGGCAGCAGGGCGCGGGTGAAGACGGGGTTCCGGCCATCCCGCCGCTGTTTGGTGTAGTCGCGCAGCAGGCGGAAGGCGATTCCCGAGAGCAATGCGATCGCCACCAGGTTGATGAGCGCCATGATGCCCATGATGCCGTCGGCGGTGTTCCAGATGAGATCCGAGGATGCCACCGAGCCGACGAAGATCGCGACGACGACGAGGATCCGATAGCCGGCGAGCACCGAGCGCCGCGGGGTGATGAACTCGATGTTGGACTCGCCGTAATAGTAGTTGCCGAGGATCGAGCTGAAGGCGAGCAGGAAGATGATGACGCTCAGCGCGATGCTCGACCAGGCACCGAGATTCGACACGACGGCGTTCTGCGTCAGCCCGATGCCTCGTGTGGCGTTCTCGAGGTCGGGACTCGAGACCAGGATGATGAAGGCCGTGATCGAGCAGACTAGGAAGGTGTCGAAGTAGACGCCGAGCGTCTGCACGAGCCCCTGCTTCACGGGGTGCGTCACGGCGGCGCTCGCGCCGGCGTTCGGCGCGGAACCGAGCCCCGCCTCGTTCGAGAACATGCCGCGCTTCACCCCGGTCAACACGATCATGCCGAGCGTCGCGCCGACGACCTCGTTGAACCCGAACGCCTCGGTGAAGATCGAGGCGAACACCTCGGGGAACTTCTCGAAGTTCATGGCGACGATCACGAGGCCGAGCAGCAGGTAGAGCAGGGCCATGAGGGGCACGACCGCCTGGGTGACCGAGGCGATGCGGCGGACACCGCCGAACACGACGAGCGCGGTGAGCACGGCGAGCACGAGGCCGACGACCCAGGAGACCCAGTCGGGGGCGCCGTCGGGGCTGATCGTCACGGCGACCGTCGCGCTGATCGTGTTGGCCTGGAGCGATGAGAACGCGAACGGGAAGCAGATGATGAGCACGATCGCGAAGAGCACGCCCATCCAGCGCGCACGCAGGCCGCGCTCCATGTAGTACGCCGGTCCGCCGCGGAAGCCGTCCTGGTCGCGCACCTTGAACAGCTGCCCGAGCGTCGACTCCACGAAGCTCGAGGCGCCGCCGACGAAGGCCATCAGCCACATCCAGAAGATCGCGCCCGGGCCGCCGATCGCGATCGCCGTGCCGACGCCCGCGATGTTCCCGACGCCGACTCGCGACGCCGCCGAGATGGTGAACGCCTGGAACGCCGACACCGATTGCGGCTCGCCTGCGGCGTCGCGCGGGGTCTTGTCGGTCAGCGTGCGGAACATCTCGGGGATCAGGCGGAACTGCACCACGCCGGACCGCAAGGTGAAGTACACCCCGAGGATCACGACCACGGGCAAGACGATCCAGGTCCAGAGCACGTCGCCCCCGGCGAGCACCCATTCGTTCACGGCATCCATGTGCCCAGTATCGCGAGCGCGGCCCGGGTGCGGTGCGGCGGCGCGCCGCGGCGGGCATGAGGCGCGAGGCCCTCGATCGTTCACCGCGGGTTCACCCCTCGTTCAGCGGTCGTCCGAAGCGGATTCGGATTCCGCGAGCACTGTGCAGAAAGGCATCCCGACCCCCGAGCGTGAGGACCGATCTGTGACGATCACCGACATCCAGCTGTTCCCCATGGCCGATCACGTGCGAGGCAAGCGCTCGCCGGTGACGTGCCACTTCAAGTGCGGCAACGCCTGCCTGGGCCCCGAGTGCAACACCTCCGCGAACCCCGCCTTCCGCGAGATCGCCTCCGCCGCACTGTCGCGTCGGGCGCTGCTCGGGCTCGGTGCAGCCGGTGCGGTGGGCATCGCCCTCGCCGCAGCGACGCCGGCCGGCTCGGCCCTCGCCGCTCCCGGCGGCGGAGCCTCCGGCGCGCTCGGCGGCCTCCCGTTCGATGCGATCTCGCCGGTGCCGAAGCTCGTCGACGACTTCAACGTTCCCGAGGGCTACAGCTGGGCCCCCATCATCCGCTGGGGCGACCCGCTCTTCTCGGGGGTGCCTGCGCTCGACTTCGACCACCAGACGCCTGAGGCGCAGGCGGGCCAGTTCGGCTACAACTGCGACTACCTCGACATCATCGCCGACCGGAGCGGTCGCACGGGCGTGCTCGTGAACAACCACGAGTACGTGAACCCTGGCATCATGTTCGCGCCGACGAGCGACGCGGCCGAGCTCGACCGGCGCGCGGCGATCTACAAGGCGGCGCACGGCTTCTCCGTCGTGGAGCTGCGCCGCAGCAAGATCGGCCAACCGTGGCGCTACCTGGTCGACGGTCGCCGCAACCGCCGCATCACGGCCGACACGGTGTTCGAGGCGACCGGGCCCGCGGCGGGCAGCGAGCTGCTGAAGACCGCCGAAGATCCCGAGGGCCGTTGGATCAAGGGCACGCTCGGCAATTGCGCCGGCGGAACCACCCCGTGGGGCACCGTGCTGTCGGGTGAGGAGAACTTCGACGGCTACTTCGTCTGGGCGGCCGACACGGCCGGACAGAAGCGCTATCGGGCGACGCCGAGCACGAAGTCGACCTACACGTTCGAGCGCATCGACCCGCGCTTCGACGCCCACGACGCCGGCTTCGTGAACGAGCCCAACCGCTTCGGCTGGATCGTCGAGATCGACCCGGAAGACCCGGCATCGACCCCGCGCAAGCACACCGCGATGGGCCGGTTCAAGCACGAGGGCGCCAACGTCATCATCGCCGGAGACGGCCGCGCCGTCGCCTACATGGGCGACGACCAGACGAACGACTACCTCTACAAGTTCGTCTCCAGGGGCACCTTCGACCCGAAGAACACCCCCGTCGCCCGACGCAACAACCTGGGGCTGCTGAGCGAGGGCGACCTCTACGTCGCCAAGTTCGCGGGCAACTCGCCGGCGGCCGAGATCACCGGCACCGGCGCGCTTCCCGCCGACGGGCGCTTCGACGGCACGGGCCAGTGGATTCCGCTCACGCAGAACGGGGAGAGCGTCATTCCCGGCATGACGACCGAGGAAGTGCTCGTGTTCACGCGGCTCGCGGCCGACACGGTCGGCGCGACGAAGATGGACCGCCCCGAGGACGTGCAGCCCAACTCGAAGACGGGCAAGGTGTACGTCGCGCTCACCAACAACTCGTCGCGGACCCTCGCGACGATCGACGAGGCGAACCCCGTCACGGGCAATCGCAACGGGCACATCATCGAGCTGACCGAGACGGCGGGCCAGTCTGGTGCCGCGTTCGGCTGGAGCATCCTGCTGCTCTGCGGCGACCCGGCGGTCGACCAGAACACCTACTTCGCCGGGTTCCCGAAGGAGCTCGTGTCACCCATCTCATGTCCCGACAACCTTGCGTTCGACTCCGCGGGCAACCTCTGGATCTCGACCGACGGCGCCCCCAGCAAGATCGGCTTCAACGACGGACTCTTCAAGGTGCCGCTCGAGGGACCCGACCGCGGCCGCGTGCAGCAGTTCCTCTCGGTGCCGCGCGATGGCGAGACCTGCGGTCCGGTCATCCACGACCAGGAGGGAATGGTCTTCGTGGCCGTGCAGCACCCGGGCGAAGAAGGGACGGTCGCGGCGCCGACCTCCTTCTTCCCCGACTACGTGCCGTCCCACCGGCCCGAGAGCGGCCTCGTGGCCGCGCCCCGGCCCTCCGTCGTGCAGGTCTGGCGCGGCTAGCTCGCCACGACCAGCGCCGCGCTCGCAGAAGCGGGTGACGGATGCCGCGGCATCCGTCACCCGCAGCGCGTACGGCTACGCCGCGACGGCCTTCGCGGCCCGCTCACCGGACACCACGGCGCCGTTCAGGAAGCCGAAGTACTCGACGCTCGTGTGCTCGCCGGCGAAGTGCACGTTGCCCTCGGGTGTCGAGCCCGCACCGAAGAGCGAGGTGTATTGCCCGGGCCGCAGCACGGTGTACGCGCCCTTCGACCACGGGTTCGCCCACCAGAAGTCGCGATACGACTTGCCGGTGTACGCCGCGGTCATCCCGGGGAAGATCGGTTCGGTCTGCGCGAGGAGCCCGCTGACCTGCGCGGCGCTCGCTGGTCCGAACGCGTTGCCCGTCCAGGCCTTCACCTGGTCGCCCGAGGGGAAGTAGTTGAACACGCCGGTCGGCAGGGGGTGGTCGGCGGTGTCGTCCCATCCGCATTGGAAGCCGCTCTTGTTCGTGTACGCGGCGCCGCCGTAGCCCTGCTCGACCCACGGGCGGTGGCTCACCTGCACGTGCACCTTCGCATTCGCGCCCAGGCCGACCTCGTCGATCGCGCGCAGCTTCAGGGCCGAGAAGCCCGACTGCGTGAGGTCGCAGTCGCGCAGGGTGGTGAACGGGAGGGCGAGGATGGCTCGGTCGGCGGTCTGGTCGACGGTCGAGTTGCCGACCCGGAAGCTGAGCCGCACGGTGCCGTCGGCGTTGCGCTTGACGGCGGTGAGCTTGTAGCCGTAGCGCACGGTGTTCGCCGGCAGTTCCTCGAGCATGCGGGAGACCAGCAGGTCGTTGCCGCCGTTCACGGAGTACTTCTCGTCGGCGCCGTTGACGGGCGAGAGGCTGTTCTGCGCGTTCCACCCGAGCAGGTAGATGAGACTCAGCGCCGACTGCTCGTGCGGTTCGAGCCCGTACTCGCTCATCACGTTCGACTGCATGAGCTTGGCGAAGCGGCTCGAGAGCCCGCCGGGCACGTTGGCGGCGAGCCACTGGTCGACGGTCAACTGGTCGAGGGCGACGCCGGCCGCCGTGTGGTTGTCGTAGGTCTGGCAGTACGGCGCGCTCGCGAGTGCCGCCTTGAAGGCCTGGTAGACGACTCCCCAGTCGGCGTTCGCGTCGTCGTAGGGGTAGTCGGCTCCGTCGATCCAGTACTTGTCGTCCCACCCCTGGTAGCTGCCCCCGGCGACCACGTCGAGGCTCAGGCCCAGGTTCGACGCGAGGTTGCGGGTGGCGTTGTGGTCGGTGTTGATCAGGGCGCCGCCATGTTCGACGACGATGCCGTCGTCGAAGTATCCGCGCAGGCTGTAGCAGCGGCCGCCGGCCCTGGCGCTGCCCTCGTAGATCGTCGAGGCGATGCCCTTGACGCGCCAGAGCCAGTGGGCGGCGCGCACGCCGGCGAGACCTGCGCCGACGATCAGGACTCGGGGTGCCGGGCCGGGCTTGGCCACCGCGGCGTGGGCGGGCGTCGCCATGGCGAGGGCGGCGCCGGCACCGATCGCACCGCCGGCGATGAGCGCATTGCGCCTGCTGATGCCGTCGGGAGCCTCCGCTGCGCGCCCGAGCACGTCGTCGACGGGGACGCCCGTGCGGTCGGCTTCGGCGTGCACGCGGAGGATGCGGCCGAGCCGTGCGCTGAGCGGGGTGGTGCCTCGGGAACCTGTCATGATGAGAGCCTCGCAATCCGTGTTGGTTGGGATCAGTGCTGCTTAACATGTTGCTTAGTGCAATTGAGCAGGATGCCTCGTGGCGCGTCAAGCCCCAACTTCTCGCGTCGGCGGCCGAACCGCGGCCCGCGACACCCGCGAGACGGTGACTGGAGGTGGGAATGACCGGCAACGACGTCGGCGACCAGGTGCGTCGCTACCGGGTCGCCCGGCGGATGTCGCAGCGCGCCCTCGGCGAGCAGGCCGGCGTCACCTCGGGGTTCCTCAGCCAGCTCGAGACGGGCCGGGCCAACGCGAGCATCTCGACGCTGCGCCGCCTCGCCGACGCGCTCGGCGTCGGCCTCGCCGACCTCGTCGAACCCGGCCCGGTGTCGGCGGCTCGCGTCGTGCGAGCGGGCCTCCGGCGCACGCTCTCCGCGAGCGACGGCATGACGAAGACCTTCCTCACCGAGCCGCCGTTCGGGCACCTCGAGATGTACGCGGTCACCATGGAACCCGGGGGATCGACCGGCCCGAGCCAGTATCGGCACGGCGACTCGGAGGAGGTGCTGCTCGTGCTGCGGGGACGCGTTCGCGTCGAACTCGCCGACGAGGTGCACGAGCTCGAAACCGGAGACAGCATCGTCTTCGCGAGCAGCACGCCGCACCGGGTGGCGAACGGCGGCGACGGCGAGGCCGAGCTCGTCTGGGTGAACAGTCCGCCCACGCCCGCCGATTGAGGACCCCGTGCGACGACGGGGGTCGTCGATGGCGTGTCGCGGCGTCCAGCATGGCTGACCGGGGGCCGCGACATCCGGTACCGTAGAGTCCTGTCCGCTCCGAGGGGAAGCGGCGTGAGAGCTGAATAGAGGAGGCCGGGTTCATGGATATCGACCTCAGCGTGCTGCGGATGATGGAGCGCGAGAAAGAGATCCCATTCGACGAGCTGGTGGAGATCATCGAGCAGGCCATTCTCATGGCGTACTTGAAGCACACCCATCCCGACCAGCACGGCCACGCGAACCCCGACGGCGCCCGTGCGCACCTCGATCGCAAGACCGGCCACGTCTCGGTGTTCGTCCCCGAGCTCGATGAAGAGGGCAACGTCGTCGGCGAGGCCGAAGACAGCCCGAGCGACTTCGGCCGCATCGCCGCGTTCGCCGCGAAGCAGGTCATCAACCAGCGACTGCGCGACATCGCCGACGACGCCGTGCTCGGCGAGTTCCGCGGGCGCGAGGGCGACATCGTCGCCGGCGTCATCCAGCAGGGGCCGAACCCGCGCATGGTGCACATCGACCTCGGCTCGGTCGAGGCGATCCTGCCTCCCGAAGAGCAGGTGCCCGGCGAGGAGTACCTGCACGGCCAGCGCATCCGCGTCTACGTGACGAGCGTCGCCAAGGGCCTCAAGGGCCCGTCGATCACCGTCTCGCGCACCCACCCGGCACTCGTGCGCAAGCTCTTCGCACTCGAGGTGCCCGAGATCGCCTCGGGTGTCGTCGAGATCGTCTCGCTCGCCCGCGAGGCCGGACACCGCACGAAGATCGCCGTGCGCGCGACCCAGCCCGGCGTGAACGCGAAGGGCGCAGCGATCGGCGAGCTCGGCCAGCGCGTTCGCGCCGTCACCGCCGAACTCGGCGCCGAGAAGATCGACATCGTCGACTGGAACGACGACCTTGCGACCTTCGTCGCGAGCGCGTTGAGCCCTGCGAAGGTCACGAGCGCGTTCGTGATCGACGAGGCGACGCGCGCCGTGCGCGCCCTCGTGCCCGACTACCAGCTCTCGCTCGCGATCGGCAAGGAGGGCCAGAACGCCCGCCTCGCCGCGAAGCTCACGGGGGCGAAGATCGACATCCAGCCCGACTCGGTCCTCGAGTCCGACTGAGTCCAACGGCCGCCGAGCGGTCGCCGTCATGTCCACCCATCGGCCGCCGTCGGCGGCCGCACAGCGCAGAGTGTAAGATGGAACCCGTCAGAACGTGCATCGGATGCCGTTCGCGCGCCCCAAGGTCCTCACTTCTGAGGGTCGTCTCCCAGAACTCCCACGTCGTGGCCGATGTCACGGCTGTGCTTCCGGGCAGGGGTGCGTGGTTGCATCCGACACTCGAGTGCTACCGCCTCGCCGTTCGGAAGCACGCCTTCGGGCGAGCGCTCCGCATTCGCGGCGACGTGGACACCGGCAACGTAGAGAACAGGCTGAACCCACAAGTGATGACCAATGAGTGACAACTAATGAGCGGCTCGAAATGAGTCCCGTCCGCCATTGATGGTCTGCCCCTGTCCGGGCGCAGGCCCGGAACAGGAGAGAAGTGGCTGCCAAACCACGCGTACACGAGATCGCAAGCGAACTCGGTGTCGACAGCAAGATCGCCCTTGAGAAGCTCAAGGAGATGGGCGAGTACGTCAAGGGACCCTCGTCGTCCATCGAACCCCCCGTCGCGCGTCGCCTGAAGGCGGCGCTCGAGGCCGCAGGCGCGGCCGCTTCCGCAGCCCCTGCCGCATCGGCACCTGCGAAGCCGGCAGCGGCAACCGCCGCGAAGCCCGGCGCCAAGCCCGGCCCGAAGCCGGCCCCGAAGGCTCCGGCCGCTCCCGAGGCTCCGGCCCCGGCTCCGGTCGAGGCGGCAGAGGCCCCCGTCGCCGAGGCGCCGCTCACGGTCGCCGAGCGCCAGGCCCAGGCCGAAGAGCGCGCAGCGCAGGCTGCAGCCGAGAAGTCGACGGATGCCCCGGCAGCCGCTTCGACCGCGGGTGACGGCGACGCCGTCAAGCCCGGTGGCGCCCCGAAGCCCGGTGCCGCTGCCGCGCCGCGTCCCGGCGCCCCCCGCCCCGCAGGCGGCGGCACGCCCCGACCCGGCAACAACCCCTTCTC
Organism: Agromyces sp. Root1464; assembly: GCF_001427265.1. Taxonomy (NCBI): domain Bacteria; kingdom Bacillati; phylum Actinomycetota; class Actinomycetes; order Micrococcales; family Microbacteriaceae; genus Agromyces; species Agromyces sp. Root1464. Next base: position 181,029 of record NZ_LMFU01000003.1, on the reverse strand, counting down.
GAGCTCGCAGGGCATGGGCTCGCGTCCCGCCCAGCCGCGCCCGGGCAACAACCCGTTCTCGAGCGCGCAGGGCATGGGCCAGCGCCCGAGCCCCGGCAACATCCCGCGCCCGCAGGCGCCGCGACCCGGTTCGCCGCGTCCCGGTGCTCCGCGTCCGGCCGGTGCAGGCGGTCGCCCCGGCGGCGGCTTCCAGCGCCCCGGCGGCGCAGGCGCCGGTGCAGGCGCCCGTCCCGGCGGTGCCGGCGGCGGCTTCCAGCGCCCCGGCGGCGCACCCGGCGGCGGCTTCGGCGGTCCGCGTCCCGCGGGTGGCGGCGGCCGTGGTCGCGGTCCCGGCGGCGGCACGGCAGGTGCCTTCGGTCGTGGTGGCGGCAAGAGCAAGTCGCGCAAGTCGAAGCGGACGAAGCGGGCCGAATTCGAGATGCGGGAGGCCCCGTCGCTCGGCGGCGTGAGCGTTCCCCGCGGCGACGGCAACACCGTCATCCGTCTGCGTCGCGGTTCGTCGATCTCCGACTTCGCCGACAAGATCGACGCGAACCCCGGTTCGCTCGTGACGGTGCTGTTCCACCTCGGTGAGATGGCCACGGCGACCGAGTCGCTCGACGAGGCCACCTTCCAGGTGCTCGGCGAAGAGCTCGGCTACAAGATCCAGGTCGTCTCGCCCGAAGACGAAGACCGCGAGCTCCTCGAGGGCTTCGACATCGACCTCGACCAGGAGCTCGAGGACGAGACTGACGAAGACCTCCAGCAGCGTCCTCCGGTCGTCACCGTCATGGGTCACGTCGACCACGGTAAGACGCGACTCCTCGACGCGATCCGCAACGCGAACGTCGTCGCAGGCGAGGCCGGCGGCATCACCCAGCACATCGGTGCGTACCAGGTGCACACCGAGCACGAGGGCATCGACCGCGCGATCACCTTCATCGACACCCCGGGTCACGAGGCGTTCACCGCCATGCGTGCACGTGGTGCGCAGGTGACCGACATCGCGATCCTCGTGGTCGCGGCCGACGACGGCATCATGCCGCAGACGGTCGAGGCGCTGAACCACGCACAGTCGGCGAACGTGCCGATCGTGGTCGCGGTGAACAAGATCGACAAGCCCGACGCCAACCCGGCGAAGGTGCGCCAGCAGCTCACCGAGTTCGGCCTCGTCGCCGAGGAGTACGGCGGAGACGTCATGTTCGTCGACGTCTCGGCCCGCGAGAACATCGGCATCCAGGACCTGCTCGACGCAGTGCTCCTGACCGCCGACGCCGGGCTTGACCTCCGCGCGAACCCGAACAAGGACGCCCGCGGTGTCGCCATCGAGGCGAAGCTCGACAAGGGCCGTGGTGCGGTCGCGACCGTGCTCATCCAGTCGGGAACGCTGCGCGTCGGCGACGCGATCGTCGCAGGTACGGCCTACGGCCGCGTTCGTGCGATGGTCGACGAGAACGGCGACGCCGTGGCCGAGGCCACCCCGTCGCGGCCCGTACAGGTGCAGGGCCTCTCGAGCGTCCCGCGCGCCGGCGACACCTTCCTCGTCACCGAGGAGGACCGCACCGCGCGTCAGATCGCCGAGAAGCGAGAGGCCGCAGAGCGCAACGCCCAGCTGGCCAAGGCGCGCAAGCGCATCTCGCTCGAGGACTTCACCCGTGCGCTCGAAGAGGGCAAGGTCGAGTCGCTCAACCTCATCATCAAGGGTGACGTGTCGGGTGCCGTCGAGGCACTCGAGGAGTCGCTCATGAAGATCGAGGTCGACGACAGCGTGCAGCTGCGCATCCTCCACCGCGGCGTCGGTGCCATCACCGAGAGCGACGTGAACCTCGCGACGATCGACAACGCGATCATCGTGGGCTTCAACGTGCGTCCCGACACGAAGGCGCGCGAGCGCGCCGCTCGCGAGGGCGTCGACATCCGCTTCTACTCGGTGATCTACAACGCCATCGACGAGATCGAGGACTCGCTCAAGGGCATGCTCAAGCCCGAGTACGAAGAGGTCCAGTCGGGCGTCGCCGAGATCCGCGAGGTGTTCCGCTCCTCGAAGTTCGGAAACATCGCCGGTGTCATCGTGCGGTCGGGAACGATCACGCGAAACGCCAAGGCTCGTGTCATCCGCGATGGCGTCGTCGTCGGCGACAACCTCGCGATCGAGTCGCTGCGTCGTTTCAAGGACGACGTCACCGAGGTCCGCACGGACTTCGAGGCGGGCATCGGCCTCGGCAAGTTCAACGACATCCAGGTCGGCGACGAGATCGAGACCATCGAGATGCGGGAGAAGCCCCGGGCGTAGATCGTGTGCAGGGGTCCCCGTTCTTCACTCCGGTGAAGAGCGGGGACCCCTACCCCGATTCACCGGAGTGAAGAATCAGGAACCCCAAGGGTGCAAGGCCCCGGGGGAGAAGAAGGGCTGAGGGACATGGCGGATCCGGCACGGGCCAGGAAGATGGCCGATCGCATCAAGGAGATCGTGGCCAAGCGGCTCGACAAGGGCCTGCGCGACCCGAGACTCGGGTTCGTCACGATCACCGACGTCCGCGTCACGGGCGACCTGCAGCACGCGAGCATCTTCTACACGGTGTACGGCACCGACGAGGAGCGCGAAGACTCGGCCAAGGCCCTCAAGGCCGCGACCGGGATGCTCCGCAGCGAGGTCGGACGCAACATCACGGCGCGGCTCACCCCGTCGCTCGAGTTCATCGCCGACGCGATCCCCGAGAACGCCGAGCACATCAGCGCACTCCTCCGCGAGGCGCAGACGCGCGACGCCGAGACGGCGTCGCTCGCCGCGACGGCCGAGTACGCCGGCGAGGCCGACCCGTACGTGAAGCCCCGCGAGTTCGACGAGGACGGCGAAGAGATCCTCGACGGCGACGACAGCGTCGACGAATCGGATGCCGCGCGCTGATCAGCCCTCGGGCAGCCGGTAGCCGTCGTCGTCACGAACGGCGAGTCCGTCGGCGACGAGCGTCATGAGCGCACGGTCGAGCTGTGCGACGTCGGCCCAGACGGGCTCGAACTCGGCTCGTCCGACGGGGCGGTGCGCCGCCCTGAGCTCGCGCATGACGAGTCCGCGCACCTGGCGGTCGGAGCCCTCGAAGCGCGCCTGCACGGCCTTCCTCGGGCCCGTGTAGGCGGGGTAGCCGGCGTCGCGCCAGGCGCAGGAGCCGGCGATCGGGCAGGCACCGCATTCAGGCGCCCGCGCCGTGCAGACCGTGGCACCGAGCTCCATGGCGCCCGCGTTGAACCGGCGGGCTTCATCGTCGTCGCGGGGGAGCAGCTCCGCCATCGCGGCGAGGTCCTGCTTCGTCGACGGCGGGCCCGGCTCGGCCTGCCCCGAGACCGCGCGAGCGATGACCCGTCGCGTGTTGGTGTCGACGACCGGGACCCGCAGCCCGAAGGCGAACGCCGCGATCGCGCGCGCCGTGTACGGTCCGACGCCCTGCAGGGCGAGCAGTGCCTCGAGGTCGGCGGGCACCTCGCCGCCGTGCCGCTCGACGATCTCGACCGCCGCGCGATGGAGCCACAGCGCACGTCGCGGATACCCCAGCCGGTCCCACGCGCGCACCGCCTCCGACGGCGGCTCCGCCGCGAGGGCTGCGGGTGTCGGCCAGCGCTCGATCCACGCCTCCCACCGTGGCACGACCCTCGCGACCTGCGTCTGCTGCAGCATGAACTCGCTCACGAGCACGGCCCACGGGGAGACGTCGGCGGCGCGCCACGGCAGCGGCCGCGCGGCATCCGCGAACCAGGCGACGACCGCAGGCGCGATCGCGTCAGGGGTCGGCGTTCGGGGCATCCGTCCAGCCTACGGCGATGCGGATGTCCCGGAGCTAGGCTCATCGCATGAGGCTCGTCACCACGCCCCGGGTCACCTTCCTGCGCTCGATCGCCGACGAGGTGCTGCAGCACCACGGCCGCGGGCGCATGATCGTCGCGATCGACGGACCGCTGCGAAGCGGCAAGACCGAGCTCGCCGACGATCTCGCCGAGGTGCTCGCGGAACGCGACCACGCGGTGTTCCGCGCGAGCATGGAGGGCTTCCACCGTTCGCGGGAGGCGCAGGCGGTCTTCGGCGACGACACCCCGGATCGGTACTACCGGTACGGATTCGACGAGTCGGCACTGCGCCGCGTGCTCGTCGAGCCGTTCCGACTCGGCGGCTCGACCGCCTTCGTCACCCGGGTCTTCGATCCGACGCGGGACGCATGGGTGGAACCGAAGTGGATCACGGGGCCCGAGGACGCGATCCTCGTGCTCGACGGTCGATTCGTGCTCCGCCCGCGGCTCGCCGGCCTCTGGGACGTGCGCATCGCGCTCGACGGCGACCCCTTGGATCCTGCCGACCGGATCGCCTACGCCGAGAGCGACCCTCGTCTGGAGGCATCAGTGGTGATCGACAACAGCGACCCGGAGCATCCGCGTCGGCGCTTCTTCGACAGCTGCTGACCGGCCGCAGGGCCGTCGCAGCCCGGTTTGTCCCCCATTCGGGAGGAATTTCGTACCCCGATCGAGGAAAAGGGTGACGTGTCCCCGTTTCTGAGGACATAATGGGGGACACAGCCAAGCCCCCCGGCTACGCGAACCCGAAATCACCACCCGAACCACCCGACGTCAGTCGACGAGCGCACCGCGCCCGTCGGCGTCGCTGTGCGCCCCGAGCGCCGCCGTCACCTCGGATTCGACGACCCTGCCGGGCCGACCGATGGAGACACCCCGAATGAGCAAGCCCGGCGCCGCTCTGGCGCACGCCGACGGCGATGCCCGCACTCGTGTGCGATGGTCGTCACGACGCCCGTTCCGCCGCATCGCGGCCATCCTCACCTCACTCGCGCTCGGCGCGGGAATCGCCGTCGTCGGCGTCGCAGCGCCCGCGAGCGCGCACACCGGCGACCTCAAGGCCAATGCCGTCTGCAACACCGAGACCGGCATGTACGACGTGACGTACACGTTGACCCTCTCGAACGTGCCGAGCGGCAAGACCGGCACGACGATGTGGCGCGTCGGCACCACCAAGTTCGACGGGACGCCGAAGAGCGCGAAGGGCATGGACCGCGGGCCGATCTCGACGACCGGCAACAAGACCATCACGCTCGGTACCGAGCAGCTGGCCGGCGACACGAAGAGCTTCGGCCCCTGGGTCTACGCGTACACGACGTGGAACGGGGCGACCAAGGGATCCGACGGGCAGCTCAAGCAGCAGCTCGCGGGCGACTGCGGTGACGAGACGCCCGTGAAGAAGATCGAGTTCTGCCACGCGACCGGCAGTGCCTCCAACCCGTACGTGCGCATCGAGACGGCCGTCGAAGCCTTCTACAACGCGGGCCACATCGACCACAAGGGCGACATCTGGCCGGCATTCTCGTACAAGAAGCACGGCAAGGTCATCTCGGTGCCGGCACAGGGCGATCAGAGCCTGCTCGAGTACGAGGACTGCGTCAAGCCCGTCGTCAAGATCCCGGTCGAGGGCGCACCGACGTTCTCCGACACCTGCGGACCAGACAACGAGAAACTGACCGTGCCTGAAGACACGGCGAGGATCGACTGGAACTCATCGGAGTCGGACGGCGTCATCACGGTGACGGCGACGGCGAAGCCGGGCTACGAGTTCAAGAAGGGCGAGAAGACGACGTGGACGTTCACGATCGACGACAAGCCCTGCGTCGTGCAGGTCGTCGGCGCTCCCGCGTTCTCCGACAAGTGCGGTGCCGACAACGAGAAGTTGACGGTTCCCGAGGACACGGCGACGATCGACTGGAACTCGACCGAGGTCGATGGAGTCATCACGGTCACTGCGACGGCGAAGCCGGGCAACGTCTTCCCCGAGGGTGCGACGAAGGCATGGACCTTCACGATCGACGACAAGCCGTGCGTGATCGAGCTGGTCGGCGCCCCCGACTTCAGTGACAAGTGCGGTGTTGACAACGAGAAGTTGACGGTTCCCGAGGACACGGCGACGATCGACTGGAACTCGACCGAGGTCGATGGCGTCATCACGGTCACTGCGACGGCGAAGCCGGGCAACGTCTTCCCCGAGGGTGCGACGAAGGCATGGACCTTCACGATCAACGACGCACCGTGCATCGTCGACGTCGTCGGCGAGCCGACGTTCAGCGACAAGTGCGGTGCTGACAACGAGAAGCTGACCGTCCCCGAAGACACGGACACGATCGACTGGAACTCCTCGGAGGAGAACGGCACGATCACGGTCACCGCGACCGCCAAGGCCGGCTCCGCATTCCCGGTCGGTGCCAAGGACGAGTGGACCTTCGTGGTGAACGACGCTCCTTGTGCGATCGAGCTCGTGGGTGCGCCGGAATTCTCCGACAAGTGCGGTCCCGACAACGAGAAGCTGACGGTTCCGTCGGACACCGACACCATCGACTGGGCCTCGGCCGACGCGAACGGGGTCTGGACGGTGACCGCCACGGCGAAGCCCGGATACGCGTTCGAGGAGGGGGGCCCGGTCACCTGGGCGTTCCCGTACAGTGACAAGCCCTGCATTGCGCCGACGCTCACTGGTTCGTTCGCGACCGGCGTCTGCGAGGCGGACTCGCCGTGGATCACCTTCGATGTCGAGATGACGGACCCCGACAGCCAGTCGACCGGCAACACGGCCTCGCTCGTGATGACCGACGGCACCAACACCGAGACGATCGTGCTGGGCGACCTCGAGAACGGCAGCCTGTCGGGCAAGGTGCTCTGGCCCGGTGCGTCCGTCGATGCCGATGGCAAGGCCAACGGATGGCCCGGCTGGGCGCTCGTCGGCGACAAGTGGATCGAGGTCGACGACAACTTCGCCTGGACTCGCGGTGACATCACGGCACAGCTCGTGGTCAACCCCGAGCTCGACGTGAAGATCTCGTACCCGCCGGCCACGCCGAACTGTGCCATCGGACCGAAGGTCACGCCTCCGGGCGGCGAGGGCGGTACTCCCGCCGCGTCGAACGGTACGGGCCTCGCCAGCACCGGTTTCGCCGGAACGACGATCGCGATCGTCGCCGGCATCATCGTGATCGCCGGTGTCGCGTTCCTCGTGGTGGCTCGAATCCGCCGCAAGCGGGCATAGCATTCGCTGAAGCACGACTGAGGGGGCCCGGTTCGCCGGGTCCCCTCGGTGCTGATACCCCAGTTCGGGGGTGAATCACCATCTCCGGGGCCGCAACGGCGAGCCTGTCCCCTTTTCGGACGACATACTTGACGACATTGCACCGCCCCCGGCAGCAGTGATACCCGAAACCCGAAACACCCGAGCTGATCGACGCTGCACCACGCGGCGATCTGGCCGCGCACGTCCGAACACGACCACGGCATATACCCGTGTGCCGGTCGCATCGGACTCGCACGGCACGTCGCGCTTCGGCGCGCAGTCGACGCTCCTGGTATCGCAGGCCCACGCCGGCCGACCCCAGGAGATTCATTCGATGAGGAACACCCGCGCACTCCGCGTCGCGGCGACGATGGTCGGCGCGCTCGCGCTGACCCTCGCCGTCGGCGCATTGCCCGCCCAGGCCGCTCAGCCCGATTTCATCTGCGAACCGCTCGATTCCGGCAAGATCGACACGACCGGCAGCCCCGCGACGGTCACCGTCACGGCGCCCGCGGGACAGTTGATCGACGGCTATTGCGTCAAGGCCGGCACCACGAAGTACTTCGTGCCTGTCGTGCCCCCGCAGGCGACGGTCGTCATCGATCACCCCGACAAGGACTCCGTCAGCCACTACTCGTACAGCTATTTCACGCCGACGACGCCCGACCCCGAGAAGCTCGCCATTCCGGGCGACCCTGCCTGGGCGGACAAGTGCGGCACCGACGCCGACGGCTTCACCCTGCCGTCGGACACCGATGACATCGACTGGTCGACGACCGGACTCGTCGGCGGTCTCGAGCGGCTGACGGCGACGGTGAAGGGCACCAAGACCTTCACCGACGGCGCGACCACGAAGACCTTCGAGCACGTCTTCACCGATGAGGACTGCGACCCCACGACGGAGACGGCGACGCTCGACGGTTCCGTGGCGACGGGTGTCTGCGAGGCGGACTCCCCGTGGATCCACTACAACGTGAAGCTGACCGACCCCGAGGGCACGGTGACGAACCGATCGGTCTCCCTCGTCATGACCGACGGCACGAACACCGAGACGATCGTGCTGGGTGACCTCAAGTCCGACGGCACGCTCGAAGGCAAGAAGCTGTGGCCCGGTGCCTCTGTCGACGCCGACGGCAAGGCCAACGGATGGCCGGGCTGGGCGCTCGTCGACGGCAAGTGGGTCGAGACCGACGGCAACTTCGCCTGGACCCGCGGTATCACGGAGGCGAAGCTCGTCGTGAACCCCGAGACCGCGGTGACGATCTCGTACCCGGAGGCGACTCCCGTATGCGCCACCGGCCCGGAAGCAACGCCCCCGGGTGGCGGCAACGGCAGCACGGCCCTCGCCGAGACCGGCTTCGCCGGCACATCGATCGCGATCGTCGCGGGCATCATCGTGATCGCCGGTGCCGCGTTCCTCGTGGTGGCTCGCATCCGCCGCCGGCGCGCATAGCGTTCGCCGAGAATGACTGAGGGGGCCCGGTTCGCCGGGCCCCCTTCGTCGTCGCCCGGGCCGGTACGCTCGTCGTCGCTCAGGCCGGCACGTCGGCGAGCACGCGCTCGACCGGCAGCGACGAGCCGCGTTTCTCGACCTCGTGCACGAGCGCGGTGAGCGCCCGGTTCACGGGCGCGTCGAGGCCGACGGCCGAGGCCTGGCGCACGACCGCGCCGTTCAGGAAGTCGATCTCGGTCGGCTGCCCGCGCCGCAGGCTCTGCTGCGTCGATCCGAGGTTCGGCACGCCGCCCATGCGCACGCGCATCGACCACGGCAGCATTTGTCCGATCGCGAGCGGCAGTCGTGCGAAGAACCGCAGACGCCGGTCGCCGAGCCCCTGCAGCGAGCCGAAGTGCACGCCCTGGGCGACGGCGATGCGCACGGTCTCCCGCATCGATGCCGTCACGACGCGGCGCAGGCGTCGGTCGTCGACGACGTCCTGCACGCTGCGGCCGACGATCGCGGGCACGGCGTTCAGCATGTTGACGACGAGCTTCGTCCACTGCGCGCCTCGGAAACCGGGGATCGCGACGACCGGAACCGCCGCGGAGAGCACGGCGGCGACGCGCGTGCACTCGGCGTCGGCCGGGCCGTCGCCGCGTCCGAGGTAGCTCGTCGCCGGCGTCGTGACACGCACGACACCGGGCTCCGTGTAGTTGGCGGCGATGATCGAGAGCAGGCCCATGCAGGAGGCGCGGGGGAGGAGCCGTTCAGCGGTCCTGACGCCGTCGAGGCCGTTCTGCACGACGACGACGGGCACGTCGCCGATGAGCTCGGCGTTGTCGGCGATGGCGGATGCCGCGTCCTGCGCCTTCGTGCAGACGAGCACGAGTTCGGGGGCCATCGTGAGCCGCTCGCCGGCGGTCACGCGGGCATGCACCTCCCCGTAGGCGCCGCTGAGGGCGATGCCCGACTCGCGGATCGCCGCGAGCCCTGCGCCGCGTGCCGTGACCTCCACGTCGTGGCCCGCCTTGGAGAGCAGTGCCGCGAACGTGCCGCCGAGCGCGCCTGCGCCGATGATGCCGATCCTCACCGCTCCAGCGTAGGCGTGCCCGCGCGGGCCGGTCGCGCGGGCGGGCCGCGTGCGGCTGTTAGCCTGTACGGCGTGAACAGCGGCATCCTCCTCGTCGACAAGCCGCAGGGAATCACGAGCCACGACGTGGTCTCGCGCATGCGCCGCCTCGCCGGCACGCGCAAGATCGGCCACGCAGGGACCCTCGACCCGATGGCCACTGGCCTCCTCGTCCTGGGCGTGAACGGCGCCACCCGCCTCCTGCACTACCTCGTCGGCCTCGACAAGGAATACCTCGCCACCATCCGCCTCGGGTGGAACACGACGACCGATGACGCCGAGGGCGACGCGCTCGCCGCCGCCTCCGCCGACGTCGTCGCCGCGGTCGCCGAAGACGACGTGCGGGCCGCGATCGTGCCGCTCACGGGAGCCATCGAGCAAGTGCCGAGCGCGGTCAGCGCCATCAAGGTCGCCGGCAAGCGCGCGTACCAGCGCGTGCGCGACGGCGAGACCGTCGAACTGGCGTCCCGCAAGGTCACCGTCTCGGCGTTCGAGATCCTCGCGTTCCGGGCCGGCGACGGCCACCTCGACGTCGACGTCCGCGTCGAGTGCTCGTCGGGCACGTACATCCGCGCCCTCGCGCGGGACCTCGGCGCCGCGCTCGGCACGGGCGGACACCTCACCGCGCTCCGGCGTACGCGCATCGGTCGCTTCGGCGTCGACGAGGCCGGCGAGCTCGAGGGATTCGACGTCGCGAGCGCCATCATGAGCCCAGCGGATGCCGCGCGGCGGGCCCTGCCCACCGTGACGCTCACGGCCCAGCAGGCCGTCGACCTCGGCCACGGCAAGCGGGTCGACGTCGACGCGGTGGCCGGCCTCGAGGCATCCGACGCCCCGGTGCCCGCGGTGCTCGCTGCCATCGACCCTCGCGACCACCTGGTCGCGATCGTCGAACCCCGCGGACGGCAGCTGAAGGTCGTCACCGGATTCCCGCCCGCAGAGCCGCAGGGCGGCGAAGCATGATCGAGTGGTTCACCTGGGTGCAGCTCGCCGTCGCGGTCGCGGCCGGCCTGCTCTGCATCGCGATGGGGCTCGCCGGTCGGGTGCCGGGCGATCTGACGATCGGTGCACTCGCCCTCGTCGAGGTCCTCCTCCTCGTGCAGGTCGTCGTCGCGTTCATCGCGCCGGCGCTCGGCAACGAGCCGACGGGCAGCGTGCTCGAGTTCGGCACCTACCTCGTCGGCGCCCTCATCCTTCCGCCCGCGGCCGCCTTCTGGGCGCTGCTCGAACGCAACCGCTGGTCGACGGTCATCCTCGGCGTCGCCGCGCTGTCGGTGGGCGTCATGGTCTACCGAATGTTCCAGATCTGGACCGTGCAGCAGGCGTGAGCGCCCGTCTGAGAGAATCGATCGACATGAGTGACGTGCGCAGTGCCGAACCCGAGGCACGAGAAGGCCGACGGATGAGCGGCATCGGGCGAGTGCTCGTGGCCGTGTACGGGGTGCTCGCGCTCGCGGCGACGGGGCGCTCGTTCGTGCAGATCGCATCGAAGTTCGACGAGGCGCCGCTCGCGTACACGCTCTCGGCGCTCGCCGCGGTCGTCTACATCGTCGCGACCATCGCGTTGATCCGACCCGGGGCGGGTTGGTACCGCGTCGCCTGGGCGACGATCGTGTTCGAGTTCACCGGCGTCATCGTCATCGGCACGCTGAGCATCGTCTTCCCCGAACTCTTCCCGCACGACACTGTGTGGTCGCGATTCGGTGCCGGCTACCTGTTCATCCCCCTCGTGCTGCCCGTGCTCGGAATGTGGTGGCTCGCACGTCATCGCCCGACTTCGAAAGCGGATGCCTCGTGAAGACCTTCAAGGGACTCGGCGCCGTGCCCACGGGTCTCGGCCCGTCCGTCGTGACGATCGGCAAGTTCGACGGCGTGCACCAGGGCCACCGAGCGGTCATCGCCCGCGCCCGCGGCATCGCCGAGCAACGCGAGCTCGCGACGATCGTCGTCACCTTCGACCGCAACCCGCTCGCCCTGCTGGCACCCGACAAGTGCCCCGACTCGCTCGTGAGCGTGCGCCAGAAGCTCGAGCTGCTCGCCACGACGGGCGTCGACGCCACGCTGCTGCTGCCGTTCGACCGCGCGCTCGCCTCGGTGCCGGCCACCGAATTCGTCGAGCGCGTGCTGGTCGACGCGCTCGACGCCAAGGCCGTGCTCGTCGGCGCCGACTTCCGCTACGGAGCCCGGGGCGCGGGAGACGTGCCGCTGCTGATCGAGCTCGGTGCGAAGTTCGGGTTCACGGTCGAAGTCATCGACGACGTGCGGCCCGAGGGGGAGCGGCGCGTCTCCTCCACGTGGATCCGCGAGCTCCTCGCCGAGGGCGACGTGCGACGGGCGACCGAACTGCTCGGCCACACGCCGACGGTGTCGGGCATCGTCGTGCACGGGGCTGCCCGCGGACGCGAGCTCGGGTATCCGACGGCGAACCTGTCGCCCGAGTCCGAGGGACTCATCCCGTCGGACGGCGTGTACGCGGGCTGGCTGACCGACGCCGGAACGCGGTATCCGGCCGCGATCTCGGTCGGCGACAACCCGACGTTCCAGGGTGTCGCGAAGAAGCAGGTCGAGGCCTACGTGCTCGATCGGGAGCTCGACCTCTACGACCACGTCGTCGACGTCGAGTTCGTCGAGCGCATCCGCGGCATGGTCGCGTTCACGAGCATCGAGGCGCTCGTCGACACCATCCGCGACGACGTCGAGCGCTCACGGGTCATCCTCGGCGCCTGAGCGCGAAGCGCCCCGCCTCTAGACTCGAGGGAATGACCTCGCTCGCGCCCCGACCGCTCTGGGCGGGTCGAACCCTCGCCCTCGTGGGCATCGTGCTCGTGGCGTTCAACCTCCGCACCGCGGTGGCGTCGCTCTCGCCGATCCTCCACCAGCTCGAGGTCGAGCTGCCGCTCGCGCCGGTGGTCGTCGGCTTCCTCGGCATGCTGCCGCCGCTCTGCTACGCGCTCTTCGGCATCCTGACTCCGATGGTCGCGAAGCGACTCGGGCTCGAGCTGACGCTCATCATCGCGCTCGTGGCGCTCTCGATCGGGCTCGCCGGTCGCGGGCTGGCGGGTTCGGCGCTCTGGCTCGTGGCGGCGTCGGCGGCGACGTTCGCGGCGATCGGCGTCGGCAACGTGCTGCTCCCGCCGCTCGTGAAGCGGTACTTCCCCGATCGCATCGGCCTCGTCACGACGATCTACGTGACGGCGATGTCGATCAGCACATTCATGCCGCCGCTCATCGCCGTGCCGGTGGCGGAGGCCGCGGGCTGGCGGGTCTCCCTCGGCGAGTGGGCGTTCGTCGCGGCGATCTCGCTCGTGCCGTGGATCGCCGTGCTCGTGCATCCGAAGGCTCGCGCGATCGAGGCGCTGCCCGAGGAGGCCGATCCGGGCCTGCTCCGGTACGCAGTGCGCTCGCCGCTGGCCTGGTCGCTCATGATCGTCTTCGCCGTCTCGGGCTTCAACGCCTACGCGATATTCGCCTGGCTGCCGACGATCCTGCAGGACATCGCGGGCGTCTCGCCCGGTGAGGCAGGGGTGCTGCTCTCGCTGTACGCCGCCATGGGCCTGCCCGCCGGGCTGCTCGTGCCGCTCCTCGCCGCCCGCTACGGCAAGGTGGGGCTGCTCGTGGTCGTCTCGGTCGTGACGCTCGTGGTCGGGTACCTCGGCCTACTGCTCGTTCCGGGCACGCTGACGTGGCTGTGGGTCGCGCTGGCCGGCACCGGGCCGCTGCTCTTCCCCCTCGCCCTCGTGCTCATCAACCTGCGCACGCGAACCCATGCGGGTTCCGTCGCCCTCTCGGGCTTCGTGCAGTCCGGCGGCTACCTGATCGTCGCCATCGGGCCGCTCGTCGTCGGGCTCCTGCACGAGGCGACGGGCGGGTGGACCTGGCCGATCGTCTTCCTGCTCGCCTCCGCCGTGCCTGCGGCCATCGCCGGTGCGGTCGTCGCTCGCCCCGGCTACCTCGAGGACGAGCACACCGCCTGAGCGGCGGGCCTCCTCGGCTGCACCATTGCCGCGGTCGCGGTGCGGTCGTAGTATCCGGGTGCCATGGACACCTTCCTGCAACTCGCCGAGGTCGCCGCCGCACCGAAGGCACCGAACCTCTGGGGTGCGCTCGGCTGCGCATTGGCCTACAGCGGCGCGCTGTTCGCGACGATCGACTCGTTCGCCGACATCCTGCTCGCCGACGGTGACGGCCCGGGCGGCCGATTCTCGCCGGCGCTGAAGCTCAAGAGCGGGTCGAAGCTCGCCGCAGCCGGCATCACGGTCGTCTCGGCGGGCATCGTGCTCGGGCTCGACGCGAACTGGTTCGCGCTCGGCGCCCTCTCGATCGCCTTCCTGGTGCTCGTCGGCATCAGTGCCCTCGTGCTCGTGCGGCATCGCGGACGGGCGACGGCGTCCGCGAACGCGGTGGCGGCAGCGACGGCCGCGCGCGTGCAGGGGGAGCCGCCGCTGCTCGGCGGCTGAGGCCCGGATCGGACACCGTTCCGGCACCGTCGCGAGGTGCTCGCCTCGGTGTCGCTCGGGCGCGCGCGACATCCGCTCGTCTGCTCATATGAGCACGATCGCCTGCGAGTGTTGCTGATGCGCATCCACGTGCCTACGCTGGAGGGGAACGAGGAGGCGCATGGACGAGATCGACGAACTGCTCTCGATCAGGGCGGCTGAGCTCTACTACGAAGAGAACAAGACCCAAGACGAGATCGGGCAGGCGCTGCGCCTCACCCGGTGGAAGGTCGGGCGTCTCCTCGCACAGGCGAAGCAGCGCGGGTTCATCCGCATCGAGATCCTGCATCCGCGGGCCAGGCGCCTGCCGATCGAGCGGCGCCTCCGCGACGAGCGCGGGCTCGCCGACGCGATCGTCGTGTCGACGGCCGGGGTCACCTCGCCCGAAGAGCTCCAGGCTCGCACCGCCCAGGCGGCGGCCGACTACCTGACTGCGCTGCGGCCGGTGCCGCGCACCCTCGGCGTGAGCTGGGGCCGCACGCTCTTCGAGATCTCGCAGCACCTCCGTCAGGGCTGGGCGACGGGCGTCAACGTCGTGCAGATCAACGGCGGCGTGAGCCTCAACCGCCGGCCGGGCACCGCAGCGGCCACCGCGGTCGGCATCGCCCAGAAGGGCGGCGGCAGTGCCACGCTGCTGCCGAGTCCCGCGATCCTCGAGCGGCTCGAGACGAAAGAGGCGATCGAGTCCGACCGCGTCGTCGCCGGCGTCATCGAACTCGCCCGCTCGGCCGACGCGTACCTGTTCAGTGCCGGCGCCGCCGATCACTCCTCGGTGCACGTCGAGAGCGGGTACCTCTCGGCGCCCGACGTCGACCTGCTCGTGCAGAAAGGCGCCGTCGGCGACGTCGTGGGCCGCTACATCGACTCCGACGGCAACATCGTCGACCCGGCGCTCGACGCGCGCACCGTGGGCCTCACGCTCGACGAACTGCGCAAGGCGCACCTCGCGATCGCCGTGATCTCGGGGCCGGGCAAGCTCGCCGTCGCCGACGCGGTCGTGCGCAGCAGTCTCTGCTCGGTGCTCGTCACCGACGAGGCCACCGCCCTCCACCTCCTCGACGGCTGACGCCGTCCCATCGCACCTCTCACGAAAGCCAGGTCACCTCTCATGTCAGGCACCTCCCTCGTCTCAGCCCGCGAGCGGGCCATCGCCGTGCTCGGCGGCGAGCCCGACGATGCGACCCTGCGGCGCTACCTGCACGGCATCGCGGGCGTCGACGCCGTCGGCCTCGAGCAGCGCGCTGCCGGGCTCGGCACGCGTTCGATCAAGACGAGCTCCAAGAAGTGGGCGCTCGACCGCATCATCGAGCTCATCGACCTCACGACGCTCGAAGGCGCCGACACTCCCGGCAAGGTGCGCTCCCTCGTCGCGAAGGCGGTCAACCCCGACCCGTCGGATGCCTCGACGCCTCGCGTCGCAGCCGTCTGCGTCTACGGCGACATGGTGCCATTCGCGGTCGACGCCCTCGGCGCCGCGCACGGCGACCCCGACGACGGCCTCATCTCCGTCGCCGCGGTGGCGACGGCCTTCCCGAGCGGCCGCGCCTCGCTCGACATCAAGCTCGCCGACACGGCCGAGGCCGTCGCAGCGGGTGCCGACGAGATCGACATGGTCATCGACCGCGGGGCGTTCCTCGCCGGTCGCTACGGCCTCGTCTTCGACCAGATCGCCGCGGTGAAGGCGGCGTGCGCCCGTCCAGACGGCACGAGCGCGAGCCTCAAGGTGATCCTCGAGACCGGCGAGCTCGTGACCTACGACAACGTGCGCCGCGCGTCGTGGCTCTCGATCCTCGCGGGCGGCGACTTCATCAAGACCTCGACCGGCAAGGTGGCCCCCGCGGCGACGCTGCCGGTCACGCTCCTCATGCTCGAGGTCGTGCGCGACTGGCACCTCGCGACGGGCCAGCGCATCGGGGTCAAGCCCGCCGGCGGCATCCGCTCGTCGAAGGACGCCATCAAGTACCTCGTGACGGTCGCGGAGACCGTCGGCGAAGACTGGCTGCAGCCGCACCTCTTCCGCTTCGGAGCCTCGAGCCTCCTGAACGACGTGCTGCTGCAGCGGCAGAAGATCGCGACCGGGCACTACTCCGGCGCCGACTACGTGACGATCGACTGAGACGGACAACATGAGCTTCCTCGACTACGCACCCGCACCCGAGTCGCGCGCGATCCTCTCGCTCCGCGACAGCTACGGCCTCTTCATCGACGGCGAGTTCGTCGACGGCCGCGGCGAACCGTTCCAGACCATCAGCCCGGCGACCGAAGAGCGCATCGCGATGATCGCGAACGCGAACCCCGCCGACGTCGACGCTGCGGTGGCCGCCGCCCGTCGCGCCTACGACCGCACCTGGTCGAAGATGAGCGGGCGCGACCGCGGCAAGTACCTCTTCCGCATCGCCCGCCTCGTGCAGGAGCGCGCCCGCGAGCTCGCCGTCGCCGAGTCCCTCGACAACGGCAAGCCGATCAAGGAGTCGCGCGACGTCGACGTGCCCCTCGTGGCAGCGTGGTTCTTCTACTACGCGGGCTGGGCCGACAAGCTCGATCACGCCGGCCTCGGCGCGAACCCGCGCTCCCTCGGCGTCGCCGCGCAGGTGATCCCGTGGAACTTCCCGCTGCTCATGCTCGCGTGGAAGATCGCCCCGGCACTCGCCGCCGGCAACACCGTCGTGCTGAAGCCCGCCGAGACCACGCCGCTGACGGCGCTCATCTTCGCCGAGATCCTGCAGCAGGCCGAGCTTCCGGCCGGCGTCGTGAACATCATCACGGGCGCGGGCGACACCGGTGCTGCCCTCGTCTCGCACGAGGGCGTCGACAAGGTCGCGTTCACCGGATCGACCGGCGTCGGCCGGGCGATCGCCAAGCAGGTCGCCGGCACCGACAAGAAGGTCACCCTCGAGCTCGGCGGCAAGGCCGCGAACATCGTCTTCGACGACGCGCCCATCGACCAGGCCGTCGAGGGCATCGTCAACGGCATCTTCTTCAACCAGGGGCACGTCTGCTGCGCCGGCTCGCGCCTCCTCGTGCAGGAGAACATCCACGACGAGGTCGTCGAGCGGTTGAAGCTGCGCCTGTCGACGCTCCGCCTCGGCGACCCGCTCGACAAGAACACCGACATCGGAGCCATCAACTCGAAGGAGCAGCTCGAGCGCATCCGCACGCTCTCCGACATCGGCGAGGCCGAGGGCGCCGAGCGCTGGACCGCGCCCTGCGAGATCCCCGAGAACGGCTTCTGGTTCGCGCCGACGATCTTCACGGGCGTGCAGACCTCGAGCCGCATCGCCCGCGACGAGATCTTCGGCCCGGTGCTCTCGGTCCTGACCTTCCGCACCCCGGCCGAGGCCATCGCCAAGGCGAACAACACCCCCTACGGCCTCTCGGCCGGCATCTGGACCGACAAGGGCAGCCGCATCCTGGCGGTCGCCGACCAGCTGCGCGCCGGCGTGATCTGGGCGAACACCTTCAACCGGTTCGACCCCGCGTCGCCGTTCGGCGGCTACAAGGAGTCGGGCTACGGCCGCGAGGGCGGCCGTCACGGCCTCGGCGCGTACCTCGCACCCGCCCCGATCGGGCAGTCGTCGACGAGCCACGCGGCGATCAGTGGCCGCGCATCCACCGCGGCCGTCGAAGCGGATGCCTCGGCGCCCGCGAAGCGCTCGCGGACCGCGAAGCCCGCCCGAACGCTCAAGAACGCGACGAAGGGATCGAAGCGATGAGCCGCCTCGCCGTGCCGAAGACGTACAAGCTCTACATCGGCGGAGCGTTCCCGCGCAGCGAGTCGGGCCGCACCTACGAGGTGCTCGCCGCCGACGGCTCGTTCCTCGCCAACGCCGCGCTGGCCTCCCGGAAAGACGCCCGCGACGCGGTCGTCGCCGCACGGGCCGCTGTCTCGGGCTGGTCGGGCGCCACGGCGTACAACCGCGGACAGGTGCTCTACCGCATCGCCGAACTCCTCGAGGGGCGCCGGGCGCAGTTCGTCGCCGAGATCGAGGAGGCCGAGGGGGTCACGCGCGCCGTGGCATCCGCTCAGGTCGACGAGGCGATCGACCGCTGGGTCTGGTACGCCGGGTGGGCCGACAAGTTCGCCCAGGTCGCCGGCAACGCGAACCCCGTCGCCGGACCGTACTTCAACATCTCGGTGCCGGAGCCGACCGGCGTCGTGGCGATCGTCGTGCCGCAAGACAGCTCGCTCCTCGGCTTCGTGTCCGCGGTCGCGCCGGCGCTCGTGGCGGGCAACGCCGTCGTGGCGGTCGCGAGCGAGCGCTTCCCGCTGTCGGCGATCAGCCTCGCCGAGGTGCTCGCGACGAGCGACGTGCCGAAGGGCGTCGTCAACGTGCTGACGGGCTCGCCCGCCGAGATCGCGCCGTGGCTCGCGAGCCATGCCGACGTCAACGCGCTCGATCTGGTCGGCGCGGGCGCGCTCGACTGGATCTCGCTCGAGGTCGACGCGGCCGACACGCTGAAGCGCGTGCTGCGACCGGAGTCGGGCCCGGATGCCGCGGCGCCCGCGCTCGGCCGCATCGCCGCGTTCACCGAGACGAAGACGGTCTGGCACACGAAGAGCCTGCGATAGGAGCACCATGTCCGGACGCAACGGCGCGTCAGACGAGCGGGGTCGCCTCGCGACCGACCCCTTCGAGTACCGCATCACGAAGCAGGGCGGCGTGACCGTGTTCCGTGGCGGCCAACCGGTGATGACCGTCGGCGGGCGCGAGGCGGCCAGGCTCGTGGCCGGCCTGCAGCGCGCCGACGATTCACAGGTGCAGCACCTTCTCGCGCGCGCGAGCGGCAACTATCGTCGAGGCAACGAACGCTCGTAGGTTCGTTCGTCGTTCGACGATCGTTGGGGGTTGCGTGTGCATGTGCTCGTCACCGGGGCGACCGGATACATCGGCGGACGACTCGTGCCCAGGCTCCTCGCCGCGGGGCACGAGGTCCGCGTGCTCGCCCGCCGGCCCGAACGCCTGCGCGACGTGCCGTGGCGTGGCGAGGTCGAGGTCGTCGAAGGCGACCTCCTCGATCCGGGCTCCGTCGATGCCGCGGTGGAGAGCGTCGACGTCGTCTACTACCTCGTGCACTCCATGGGCGGCCAGGGGGACTTCGAGGCGACCGAACGCCGCATCGCCGAGAACGTCGCGAGCGCAGCGCGGCGCAATGGGGTGTCACGGCTCGTGTACCTCGGTGGACTGCACCCCGAGGGCGAGCGGCTCTCGCGCCACCTGCGTTCCCGCGCGCAGGTCGGCGAGGTGCTGATCGCCTCCGGCGTGCCGACGATCGTGTTGCAGGCCGGGGTGATCATCGGTTCCGGCTCGACCTCGTTCGAGATGATCCGCCACCTCACCGAGGTGCTCCCGTACATGCCGGCGCCCCGTTGGGTGCGCAGCTTCATCCAGCCCATCGCAGTGCGCGACGTGCTCACCTACCTGGTCGCTGCGGCGGAGGCGCCGCTCGAGGCGAGCCGTGCCTTCGACATCGGCGGCCCAGACATCCTCCGCTACGGGCAGCTCATGAACGGCTACGCGGTCGAAGCCGGGTTGCCGCAACGACCGATCGCCGCCCTGCCCGTGCTGACGCCGTGGCTCGCCGGGCAATGGGTCAACCTCGTGACCCCGATCCCGCGTCGCATCGCCGTGCCGATCATCGAGTCGCTCCAGTTCGACTGCGTGATGCGCGATCATGACATCGACCAGGTGATTCCACCGCCTCCCGAGGGGCTGCTGCCCTACCGGGTCGCGGTGCGGCTGGCACTCGAGCGCGAGCGGGCAGGCGAGGTCGAGACGAGCTGGCGCAATGCCGAGGTGGCCGGGGCGCCGAGCGATCCGCTGCCGAGCGATCCCGACTGGGCGGGGCACACGGTCTACCTCGACGAGCGCGAGCGACGGACCCCGGCTCCCGTGCGCGAGCTCTGGCGCGTCATCGAGGGCGTGGGCGGCGAGAACGGCTGGTACTCGTTCCCGCTCGCCTGGGCGGTGCGGGGGTGGGTCGACAAGCTCACCGGCGGCGTCGGCCTTCGCCGGGGGCGGCGCGATCCCGACACGCTCCACGTCGGCGACGCCGTCGACTTCTGGCGCGTCGAGGCGATCGACCGCGGGAGCTTCCTCCGTCTCCGTGCCGAGATGCGCGTGCCGGGACGGGCGTGGTTGGAGCTCGAGGCGCGGTCGGCGCCGGACGGCGGTGCCGAGTACCGCCAGCGTGCGGTGTTCTTCCCGAAGGGTCTCTCGGGGCGCCTCTACTGGTGGGCGATCTTCCCGTTCCACGGCATCATCTTCGCGGGCATGGCCAATCGCATCACCGCAGAGGCCGAGGCGGAGACCGAGGCGGCGCGCGTCGCCCATCGCGTCGACGAGGACTGAGCTGTCGCCGGGTGCTCGTGGAGCGTGGTCCGCGTCGCCGGTTGCGGCGGGCATGACATGGCGTAGCCTCAGGGCAGGCCGTCGATCGCGCGGCCGGTGATTCGACGGCGACCCAGTTCCTCGCGGATTCCTCTGAGAGAATCCGTCGCGCACGCACCGGCGGGAGACAGGACGTCCGAAATGGCCGGCACGACGACCCCCCGACTCCTCACGCTCGGGGTGCTCGCGCACTCGCGCAAGCCCGACGAGAAGCGGCTTCCGCTTCATCCGTCGCACTTCGAGCGCATCGATCCCGACCTTCGGGAACGGATGATCCTCGAGCACGGTTACGGCGAGCTCTTCGGGATCTCCGACGGCGAGCTCGAATCGTTCGTGGGCTCGCTCGGCACGCGTGACGAGGTCATCGCGCAGAGCGACGTCGTCCTCCTGCCGAAGCCGCAGGCGGCCGACCTCGAACAACTGCGCGACGGCCAGGTGCTCTGGGGCTGGCCGCATTGCGTGCAGGACCGGGAGCTCACCCAGCTCGCCATCGACAAGCGGCTCACCCTCATCGCGTGGGAGGCGATGAACCACTGGACCGCCGGTGGGGGCTTCGGCCTGCACGTGTTCCACAAGAACAACGAGCTCGCCGGATACTGCTCGGTGCTGCACGCACTGCAGCTGTGCGGGTCGACGGGAGACTACGGGCGGCGCCTGAGCGCGGTCGTCATCGGCTTCGGGGCGACCGCGCGAGGCGCCGTGACGGCGTTGAACGCCCACGGCATCCACGATGTCCGGGTGCTCACCAACCGCGACACCGCCGCGGTGAGTTCACCGATCCCGTCCGTCGACATCATCCAGTTCGAGCACGATCCCGAGGCTCCGTTCGAGAGCACGGTCAACACCGACGATGGACCGGTCGCGCTGGCACCGTTCCTCGCCGAGCGCGACGTCGTGGTGAACTGCACGCTGCAGGACCCGAACTCGCCGCTCACCTACCTGCGCACGGAGGACCTCGGTCTCTTCCGGCCCGGCAGCCTCATCGTCGACGTGTCGGTCGATGCCGGAATGGGCTTCGAATGGGCCCGCCCCACGTCGTTCGAGGATCCGATGTTCACGGTCGGCGACTCGACCAACTACTACGCCGTCGACCACAGTCCCTCCTTCCTCTGGAACTCCGCCACGTGGGAGATCAGCGAGGCGTTGATGCCCTTCCTGCGCACCGTCATGGAGGGCCCTGACGCCTGGGCGGCGTCCGAGACGATCGACCGCGCCACGGAGATCGCCGAGGGGCGGGTCCGCAATCACGCGATCCTGGAGTTCCAGCGCCGATCGGCGGAGTATCCCCACGGCGCCGTCGAGACCGATGAGGTCGTGCCACCCGCGAACGGGAGGTAACGAAACGGTAACGGTGTTGCTAGAGTGACCTGCACCGATCGCGCAACGGCGCGCGACGGTGGAAAGGCCCGAACCCGTGTTCCACCCCCTCGACACGGTCGCTTCGGCGACCCGGCGTCGGCGGCCCGCCCCAGCCGCCCCTGCCACCCGAACGACCGAACCAGCCCGACCGCCACGCCTCTTGAGCCCGCCGCCCCGCGGGGTGCGGGTCAGCCTCGCGAGCCTCGCCGCCGCCCTGCTGGCCGGGCTCCTGCTCTTCGCCCAGGTGCCCCCGACGGTCTACGCGATCGACGTCTTCGGGGCGCTCCGCGAGCCGGGGGAGCCGGCCTTCACCGTCGGCCATCGCGGCGACCGTGCCGCCGCCCCAGAGAACACGATGCCGTCACTCGAACTCGCCATGGACGAGCTCGCGTTCGTCGAGACCGACGTGCAGCTCACGAGCGACGGTGTCCCCGTGCTGTTCCACGACACGACGCTCGAGCGCATCACGGGCGACACGCGCTCGATCGGCGAGCTCGACGCCGCCGCCGTCGAGCGGCTCGACGCGGGTGCATGGTACGGCGCGGAGTTCGCGGGGACCCGGGTCCCGACGCTCGACGCCTTCCTCGAGGCCCTCGCCGAGCGCGACGAGGCCCGTGCCCTCATCGAGCTGAAGGCCGACTGGGGCGCCGAGGGCATCCGCGCCGTGACGGGGCTCATCGAGCGCCATGGCCTCCGCGGTCGGGTCGTGCTGCAGAGCTTCAGCCTCGAGACGCTCTTCGCACTGCAGCGCGTCGCGCCGACGATTCCCCGCATCATGCTCATCCGGGAGCTCCCGGCGAACCCCGTGCCCATGGCCGAGCGCCTCGGGGTCATCGGGTTCGGCACCACCGCGGCATCCGTCACCGCGCAGCCCGGCGCCCTCGTCGCCCTGCACGATGCCGGCATCGCCGTGCTCTGCTACACGCTCAACAGCCATGAGCATTGGGAGGAGGTGAGCGCGCTCGGCGTCGACGGCATCATCACCGACGAGCCGAGCGAGCTCGACGACTGGCTGGCCGTCACGGCGCCCGGCACCTGATCGAGCGCGCCCGCTGCTCAGTCGACGACTGCCTCGTCGATGGCGAGGGATGTCGCTGCCTCGGCGAAGACGTCGCGCATGGCGGGGGAGAAGAGCACGAAGCGGATGGGCTCGGGAGCGGGTGCGTCGGCCGCCGTCGAGAGCGCCACGCGCGCGACGTCCGCTGCCGGCCAGCCGTAGACGCCGGCCGAGACGGCTGGGAGGGCGACCGATGTCGCCCTGAGCGACGCCGCGAGGCCGATCGAGTTGCGGTATGCGGCGGCGAGCAGGAGCCGGCGTGAGTCGGCCTCTGGCCCCGCGCCGGGCCAGACCGGTCCGACCGTGTGGATGACCCAGCGCGCGTGAAGCCGGCCGGCGGTCGTCGCGACGGCCTCGCCCGTCGGCAGGCCGCCGGGCAGCGCGGTCGCGCGGAGGCGGCGGCACTCGGCGAGGATGTCGGGTCCGCCGGCCGCGTGGATCGCGCCGTCGACCCCGCCGCCACCGAGGAGCGAGGAGTTCGCCGCGTTCACGATCGCATCGACCCGCTGCACGGTGATGTCGCCCGTGACCAGCTCGATGCGCGGCATCCGCTCGCCTACCCCCGGTTGTTGGAGAGTTCGAAGATGCGCACGAGTTCGGCCACCGCTGCTTCGCGCTGCTCGCCGCCCGCCTCGTACATCTCGGTGACGTGGGTGCGGAGGTGGTTCTCGACGAGGAGCTTGTTGAGGGAGCCCAGTGACTTCTGCACGGCGAGCGAGAGCGTGATGATGTCGACGCAGTAGTCGTCGTTCTCGATCATCTTCTCGATGCCGCGCAACTGGCCCTCGATGATCTTCGTGCGGTGCATGGCGCGCTTCTTGATGTCCTCGATCACCTCAATAGGATACCTCGTTTGCGCCAGATACCCCAGGGGGGTACTGTTGGGATCCGGAACGATGAAGGAGAGTGGCGGATTTGCTGCAGTACGAGACCCGGACGATCGACCTCGGCATCGAGGGCATGACGTGTGCGAGCTGCGTCTCTCGGGTCGAGAAACGCCTCGGCAGGCTCGACGGCGTCGAGGCCGAGGTGAACCTCGCGACCGAGAAGGCGCGCGTGTCGTTCCCGTCGACGACGTCGATCGACGAGCTCGTCGAGGCCGTGCGGGCCGCGGGGTACACCGCGATCGTGCCCGCCGCCCCGACCGAGCAGGGCCCCGGCGATTCAGGCGCAGGCTCCGAGACCGGTTCCGCGCGGCAGGGAGCCCCGGATCGGGGTTCCGTGGCTCCGTCCGCCGATGCGGGGGAGCGCACCTCTGCGCGGAGCGGTGAAGCGGGCGCCGCGGCATCCGACCCGCTCATGACCAGGCTCGTGGTCTCGGCGGTGCTCACCGTGCCGGTCGTCGTGATCGCGATGGTGCCCGTGCTGCAGTTCACCTACTGGCAGTGGTTCTCGCTCGCCCTCGCGGCACCGGTCGTGGTGTGGGGCGGATGGCCGTTCCACCGGGCCACGGCCGTGAACCTGCGGCACGGTTCGCTCACGATGGACACGCTGGTCTCGCTCGGCACGCTCACCGCGTTCGCCTGGTCGCTCTGGGCGCTCTTCTTCGGACACGCGGGCATGCCGGGCATGACGCACGAATGGACGTTCGGGGTCCGGGGCACTCCCGGCGGGGACATCTACCTCGAGGTGGCCGCGGGCGTCATCACGATCCTGCTGCTCGGGCGGGTGCTCGAGCAGCGGTCGAAGCGCCGTGCCGGTCAGTCGCTGCGCACCCTGCTCGAACTCGCCCCGCGCGAGGTCTCGGTGCTGCGCGGCGAGGGCGCCGAGGAGCGCGAGGAGCGGGTGCGCATCGAGAGCCTGCGCCCCGGCGACGAATTCGTCGTGCGCCCCGGTGAGCGCGTCGCCGCCGACGGCGTCGTGCTGCGCGGGGAGGCGGGAGTGGACGAGAGCATGCTGACGGGCGAACCGGCACCCGTCGACGTGGCGCCCGGCACCTCGGTGACCGCCGCGACCATCGTGCACGGCGGCAGCCTCGTCGTCGCGGCCGAGCGCGTCGGTGCCGACACCCGGCTCGCGCAGATCGCACGCCTCGTGGAGGACGCCCAGCTCGGCAAATCGCGAGCCCAGCGTCTCGCCGACCGCATCTCGGCGGTGTTCGTGCCGATCGTCATCGCGCTCGCCGCGGCGACCGCGATCGTGTGGGTCGCGACGGGCAGTCCCGTCGAGCAGGCCATCACCGCGGCCGTGGCGGTGCTCGTCATCGCCTGCCCCTGCGCCCTCGGCCTCGCCACGCCGATGGCGATCCTCGTCGGCACCGGGCGCGGCGCCGAACGCGGCATCCTCATCACGGGGCCCGACGCGCTCGATCGTGCGGGGGATGTCGACACGATCCTCCTCGACAAGACCGGCACGTTGACCACCGGCCGGATGTCCCTCACCGGCGTGACGACCGCCGACGGCACCATCGGTGCGGCCGACGCAGGCGGAGCCGCCGCCCTCGACCTCGCCGCGGCGCTCGAGCGGAGCTCGGAGCACCCGGTCGCGCGGGCGATCGTCGACGGGGCGGATGCCTCGGGGCCGGCCTGGCGCGCACTGCAGGTGACCGAATTCCGCGCCCACGCCGGTCTCGGCGTCACGGGCGAGGTCGAAGGCGTGCCGGCCGCAGCCGGGCGACCGGCGTTCCTGGTCGGACTCGGCTACCGCATGCCCGCGGCGCTCGAGGCGCGTGCCGCGGCCTCCGACGACACTCTCGTGGCCGTGGGGTCGGCCGGTGAGGTGCAGGCGCTCATCGAGGTCGGCGATCGCGTGCGCGACGGCGCCCGCGAGGCGGTCGACCGGCTCCGCGCCCTCGGCCTGCGGCCCGCGCTCGTGACGGGCGACGCCGAGCGGCCGGCGGCGCGGGTCGCCGCATCCCTCGGCATCGACGAGGTGCACGCCGGCGTCAGCCCGGAGGGCAAGCTCGCGATCGTCCGGCGCGAGCAGGGCGAAGGGCACCGGGTCGCGATGGTCGGCGACGGCGTGAACGACGCCGCGGCGCTCGCAGCGGCCGACCTCGGCATCGCGATGGGCGGCGGCACGGATGCCGCGGCCTCCGCGAGCGACCTCGCCCTCACCCGTGATGAGCCGGGTGCGATCGCCGACGCGATCTCGCTCGCCCGGGCGACGCTGCGCACGATCAAGGGCAACCTGTTCTGGGCCTTCGCCTACAACGTCGCGGCGATCCCGCTCGCGGCGGCCGGGTTCCTGAACCCGATGATCGCCGGCGCGGCGATGGCGTTCTCGAGCGTGTTCGTGGTGCTGAACAGTCTCCGGCTCCGCCGGGCATGACGCAGGGCGCGGGCCTCGGTCGGGGGAGACCCCGGGGTCCGCGCCCGCGCTAGCGTAGGGGCATGCGCCGCTCCCGTTCAGCAGCCGTCATCGGCTTCGCCGCCGTGACCATCGGCCTCATGGCCGCACTCGCGTCGGCCCTCCCGGCCATGGCGGCAACCCCCGCTGCGAGCGCCCCGGCCGCGGGTGCGCCGCACGCGCTCGTCGCGCCTGCGCCTGCGCCCGCGGTGATCGGTGTCGGCACCGGCGTCGGCGGCGAGGTCGCGAGCGGCCTCGACGACTTCACCTTCGATTCCTTCGACGCCGTCTACGAGCTCTCGCGCGACGAGGCCGGCCGCTCGGTGCTCGACGCGACCGAGACCCTCGTCGCCCGGTTCCCCGAGTTCGACCAAAATCGCGGCATCCGGCGTGTGCTCCCGAGGTCGTATCGCGGGCACCTGACGGACATCGAGCAGATCACGGTGACCGACGGCACGGGCGCGCCCCGATCGTTCGAGGTCGAGGAGGACGAGGACGACGACGGCTTCCTCTTCGTCACGATCCGCGCCGACGACTTCGTGCACGGCGAGCAGACGTACGTGATCAGCTATCGCCAGCACAACGTCACGCTGCAGCCCGACGATGCGAACATCGACGAGTTCTACTGGGACGTGAACGGCACCGGGTGGGCCCAGCCCTTCGGCCGGGTGAGCGCCGAACTGCGGCTCAGCGACGACGTCGCCGCCGCCCGCACGGATGCGGTGGCCTGCTACCTCGGGTACGAGGGCTCGAGCACGCCCTGCGACTCGCTCGAGGAGCAGCCGGAGCCGCCCGTGATCACGGCCGAGGCCCTCGACGTGCAGCCGTACCAGACCCTCACGCTCGCGGCGGGGTTCGCCGCGGACACCTTCGTGCCCCGCGACGACTCGTTCGGCTCCTCGCCGGCGGCGGTCGGCGGTGCCGTGGCAGCGGTCATCGCCGTACTCTCGGCCGTCACGGCGCTGTTCCTGCGCATCACGCGCTGGCGCAACCACCCCGGGCGCGGCACGATCATCGCGCAGTACGAGCCGCCGCAGGGCATCTCGACCTTGATCGCCTCCGACCTCGTCGGTGCGTCGGCGAAGGGGGTGACGGCGACGATCCTCGAGCGCGCGGTCGCCGGTCAGTTGCGCATCGTCGAATCCGGCAAGAAGAAGTACGCCGTCGAGTACGTCGGCGCCGGCGGCCCGGCGGACCCCGACGCCGAGGCGGTCGTCACCGCCCTCTTCGGGAACCGTCGCATCGGCGAGCGGCGCGAGCTCGCGAACGACACGGCGCTCGGCAAGCGCCTGTACGCGATCAATCAGGGCGTCGGCAAGCACGTGGTGTCGGCGGGACTCCGCCGCAGGCTGGCTGTCGGGCTCCGGGTGCTGCTGCTCATCGTCGCGTCCGTCGCCTCGACGCTCTCGTTCGTGCTCGGCATCATCGCGATCGAGAACCAGATGGGCGGGTTCTGGCCGGCCGTCTGCTTCGCCGTCGCGATCCTCGCCGCGGTGGTCACCCTCTTCACGATCGCCGTGGTCCGTCCGCTGACCGAGCAGGGCCGTGCGCTCCGCGACCACCTCGAGGGCTTGCGACTCTACATCCGCCTCGCCGAGGCCGACCGGCTCCGCGTGCTGCAGAGTCCGAGCGGGGCGCTTCGGGTGGAGCGGCCGGCGGTACCCGATGCAGAGGCGGCGA
Organism: Agromyces sp. Root1464; assembly: GCF_001427265.1. Lineage (NCBI taxonomy): Bacteria > Bacillati > Actinomycetota > Actinomycetes > Micrococcales > Microbacteriaceae > Agromyces > Agromyces sp. Root1464. The sequence goes on along the minus strand of NZ_LMFU01000003.1, from coordinate 153,124 downwards.
CGGATGCCGCGGCCACGCCCGTCTCGACGGTCGCCCTCGACCCGGTCACGGTGCTGAAGCTCAACGAGCGGCTGCTGCCCTTCGCGGTGCTCTTCGGCCTCGAACGCGAATGGGCCGAGGTACTCTCGGCCCTGCACGAGCAGGTCGGCACGGAGCCCACATGGTATTCCGGCACGAGCGGCTTCAACGCCGGCGTGCTCGCGTCGGGCATCTCGTCGTTCTCCTCGGCCTCGAGTTCTTCGTGGTCGGGATCGGCCTCGAGCTCGGGGTCGAGCGGCTCCGGGGGCGGCGGCTCAGCGGGCGGCGGAGGCGGCGGCGGCGGAGGCGGCGGGGTCTGACCGTCGTCGGCCGGACGGCGTCGCCTCCGGCAGCTGAGTGCCGCGCACGCTACTCGTCTGCTGCGGCAGCCGGATCGTCGGCGAGATCGACCCGGCGCTCGGCGTCCACGCCGGGCACCTCGTCGTCGAGGCTGTCGTCGATCGACCGCTCGTCGTCGTCGGCGACGTCGCCCGGTTCGTCGAACTCCGTGTCCTGCGACACCGTGAAATCCTCATCGGGCGAGACGCCGTCGCCCACCCCTGCGAGACCGTCCATGAGGCAAGGGTAGGCCTGTCGCGCCGATCCTGCACGGGGTTGACGCTAGACTGTCCGTGCGCACGACGAATCCGTTCTTCGTCCGACCGCGTGAGCTGGGTCCGAATGATCCCGAGTTCGCGCGCTGCTCGGTTCGGGATTCGCGCACCGCGGGCCACCGACCAGTTCGGTGCCGCCGAGCGGTCTCGAACATCTCACGATGTCGAGGGGGGCGCCGGATCCGGCCCAAGCGGAATCGGCCCAGACACTGGAGGACCATTGGCCCAGACGAGGCAGCGGCAGCGGACGCGTTCACGCGACGATGACGCACCGATCATCCCGATCCTCGCGCGCAAGGTGCGCGAGGTGGAGCAGAAGGCGCAGAAGGGCAAGCTCGGCCCGACGAACCGCACGAAGTTCCAGGTGATCGCACTCCTCATGCGCGAGGAGCGCGCACGGGTCAAGGCCGACACCGAGATCACGGATGCCGCGCGCTCAGAGCTGCTCAAGCGCCTCGACGGCATCGCGCAGATCCTCGCGAAGACCGCGGCCCGCGACACGAGCCTCATCGCACTGCTCGAGCCCGACGCCTCGATCTCCACGGTCGCGCAGCGGTTCCGCCGCGACTGGCTGCTCGAGTCGGGCGCGGAGCTCTCGCCCGACGAGCTCATCATCACCCGCGAGGCCGAGGTGACGCCCGTGCTCAGCGAGAACCAGGTGATCCCGGCATCCGTTCGCTCGCGCCAGCTCGCGAACCCGTTCCTCGCGCCCGACTTCTCGAAGCAGGCCGCCCCGGTCGTGCCGGTTCGCCGGCTCGCCAACTGGGAGCTGCTCGGTCCGCTGTTCAAGTCGTTCGAGGTCGGCTCCGGCGGCCAGGCCGCCACGATGGAGCTGCCCGAGGAGCCGAAGGTCGACCGGCTCGCGCCGCGCGGCCTCGAGCTCATGAAGCACCAGGCCCGCTTCATCGAGAGCGCCCGCCTCGGTCACCGCACGTTCCTGCTCGCCGACGAGCCGGGCCTCGGCAAGACGGCGCAGTCGGTGCTCGCGGCATCCGTCGCCGGCGCCTACCCGCTCCTCGCGGTGGTGCCGAACGTCGTGAAGATGAACTGGGCGCGCGAGGTCGAGCGGTGGACCCCGCATCGCCGTGCCACGGTCATCCACGGCGACGGCGACACGCTCGACGCCTTCGCCGACGTCGTCATCGTCAACTACGACGTGCTCGACCGGCACATGGCGTGGCTGTCGACGCTCGGCTTCAAGGGCATGGTCGTCGACGAGGCGCACTTCATCAAGAACCTGCAGTCGCAGCGCTCGAAGAACGTGCTCGCCCTCGCCGACCGCATCCGCCGTGCCGCGCCCGGCGGAGACCCGCTGCTGCTCGCCCTCACGGGCACGCCCCTCATCAACGACGTCGACGACTTCCGCGCGATCTGGAAGTTCCTCGGCTGGATCGAGGGCGACAAGCCTTCTCCCGAACTGCTCGGCAAGCTCGAGGAGACGGGGCTCACCCCGGCAGAGCCCGGCTTCTACAGCGCCGCCCGCCGCGCCGTGATCGATCTCGGCATCGTGCGTCGCCGCAAGGTCGACGTCGCCGCCGACCTGCCCGCCAAGCGCATCGCCGACCTGCCCGTCGAACTCGACGACGAGCTCGGCCGATCCGTTCGCGCAGCCGAGCGCGAGCTCGGCAACCGGCTCGCCGGTCGCTTCCGTGCGCTCGTCGAGGCGCGGCACCTGCGCATCGGCGACCTCGACGAAGACCAGCGCGACCAGTTCATCCGCGCCGTCGCGAGCGCCGAGCTCGAGGAGTCGAAGGCGACGAAGTCGGGCGAGAACGTCTTCACGATGGTCCGCCGCATCGGCCAGGCCAAGGCAGGCCTCGCGGCCGACTACGCGGCCCAGCTCGCGCGCTCCGTCGGCAAGGTCGTGTTCTTCGCGAAGCACATCGACGTCATGGACCAGGCCGAGGCGGCCTTCGCCGCGCGGGAGCTGCGCACGGTGTCGCTCCGCGGCGATCAGACCGCCCTGGCGCGCCAGGCGGCGATCGACGCGTTCAACAACGACCCCGAGGTGGCCGTCGCCGTCTGCTCGCTCACCGCAGCCGGCGTCGGCGTGAACCTGCAGGCCGCGTCGAACGTCGTGCTCGCCGAGCTCAGCTGGACCGCCGCCGAGCAGACGCAGGCGATCGACCGCGTGCACCGCATCGGTCAGGACGAGCCGGTCACCGCGTGGCGCATCATCGCCGCGCACACGATCGACGCGCGCATCGCCGAGCTCATCGACTCGAAGCAGGGGCTCGCCGCCCGTGCCCTCGACGGCAGCGACGTCGAACCCGGCTCCGCGGACTCGGTGCAGCTGGACGCCCTGCAGCACCTGCTGCGTCAGGCGCTCGACGGCGCGCTGTAGGCCGCGGGGCGCCGCGTGCGCGGCCGGGCGCAGCGCCCGGATCGCGCGACCGCGGTGCGCCGCCCGACCGCGTCGGAACGGGAAGTCGAGGTTCGCTAGACTTCCGGAGTCGTGCCCCGATGAAGCGGCTCCGGCGACGCATCCCCCAGAGCAACAAGGAGTCCCACGAGCATGAAGATCGGCATCCTCACGTCGGGCGGCGACTGCCCCGGCCTCAACGCGGTCATCCGCGGTTCCGTGCTGAAGGGCGTCATCTCGTACGACACCGAGTTCGTCGGCTTCCGCAACGGCTGGCGCGGCGTCGTCGAAGAGGACATCGTGCCCATCGTGCGCCACGATGTGCGCGGCCTCGCCAAGCAGGGGGGCACGATCCTCGGCTCGAGCCGCACCAACCCGTTCGAGGGCGAGGGCGGTGGCCCCGAGAACATCCAGCGCATGCTCGACCGCAACGGCATCGACGCGATCGTCGCGATCGGCGGCGAGGGCACGCTCACCGCGGCCCGTCGTCTCTACGACGAGGGCGGCATCAAGGTCATCGGCGTGCCGAAGACGATCGACAACGACCTGGCGGCGACCGACTACTCGTTCGGCTTCGACACGGCCGTGCAGATCGCGACCGAGGCCATCGACCGCCTTCGGACCACGGCGGACTCGCACGGACGCTGCATGGTGCTCGAGGTCATGGGCCGCCACGTCGGCTGGATCGCCCTGCACTCGGGCATGGCCGGTGGCGCGCACGCGATCCTCATCCCCGAGCAGCCGCAGTCGATCGAGCAGATCGCCGAGTGGGTCGAGTCGGTGCGCGACCGCGGCCGGGCTCCGCTGGTCGTCGTCGCCGAGGGCTTCACGTTCTCCGACATGACCGAGGCGCACTCGCACAAGGGGCTCGACGCGTTCAACCGCCCCCGTCTCGGCGGCATCGCCGAGCTCATCGCACCCATGATCGAGGAGCGCACGGGCATCGAGTCCCGTGCCACGGTGCTCGGCCACATCCAGCGCGGCGGCGAGCCGACCGCATACGACCGCGTGCTCGCGACGCGCCTCGGCATGGCCGTGGTCGACGCGGCCTACGACGGCGCATGGGGTTCGATGGTCACCCTCCGCGGCACCGACATCCAGACCGTCTCGATCGCCGACGCGGTCGGCACCCTGAACCGGGTGCCGCAGTCGCGCTACGACGAGGCGAAGATCCTCTTCGGCTGATCGTGCTGCTGCCCCAGGTGTGCGTCTGCTACCTCCTGCGCGAGCGCGAGGGGCGCGTCGAGGTGCTCCTGGGGCGCAAGAAGCACGGGCTCGGCATGGGCTACTTCGTCGCCCCCGGCGGCAAGCTCGAACCGGGCGAGTCGGCGACGGATGCCGCGGTGCGCGAGATCTTCGAGGAGTCCGGGCTCGTCGTGGCCGCCGACGACCTCGAGCCCCGCGGCATCCTGAGCTACGTCTTCCCGCACAAGGAGGCGTGGAGCCAGGAATCCAACGTGTTCGTGTGCCGCAGCTGGACGGGTGAGCCGGTGCCGTCCGACGAACTCGATCCCGAGTGGTTCGACGTGCGTGAGATCCCGCTCGACGAGATGTGGGACGACGCGAGCCGGTGGCTGCCGGGCGTCCTCGCGGGCGGCACGGTGCGGCGCACCTTCGTGTTCGGTGCCGACCTCGCTACGGTGGTGGAGGAGCCGGGTTCCGTCACGTAGTATCGATGGGTGCACGGCGAACGCCGCTTCTGCAAGGCACGTCCCCTGAACATCTGGTGAACCTCATCACCGATCCCAGAGAAAGACGCCGGTGGATCTCACCCTCATCGTCGTGCTGGTCATCGCACTGGCGCTCTTCTTCGACTTCACCAACGGGTTCCACGACACGGCCAACGCGATGGCCACGCCCATCGCCACGGGCGCGCTGAAGCCCAAGGTCGCGGTCGGCCTCGCCGCCATCCTGAACCTCGTCGGCGCGTTCCTCTCGACCGAGGTGGCCAAGACCATCTCGGGCGGCATCATCAAAGAGGGTGACGGCGGTGTGCTCATCACCCCCGAACTCATCTTCGCCGGCCTCATCGGCGCGATCGTGTGGAACATGATCACGTGGCTGCTGGGCCTGCCGTCGTCGTCGAGCCACGCGCTCTTCGGCGGTCTGATCGGTGCCGCGCTCGTCGGCTTCGGCGTCGGCGCGATCGACTTCGCGGTGGTGATGTCGAAGGTCATCCTGCCCGCACTGCTTGCGCCGCTCACTGCGGGGCTCATCGCGTACACGGCGACGAAGCTGGCCTATGCCATCACCCGGCGCTACGACGGCAAGCCCGACGGGCGCGACCGGTTCCGCCACGCGCAGATCTTCTCCTCGTCGCTCGTCGCCCTCGCGCACGGCACCAACGACGCCCAGAAGACGATGGGCGTCATCACCCTCACCCTCGTCGCCGCTGGCCTGCAGCCCGCCGGCGCCGAGGTGCAGCTCTGGGTCATCGTCACCTGCGCGATCGCGATCGCCCTCGGCACCTACATGGGCGGCTGGCGCATCATCAAGACCCTCGGCACCGGCCTGACCGATGTGAAGCCCGCACAGGGCTTCGCCGCCGAGACCGCGACCGCCGCGACCATCCTCGCCTCGAGCCACGTGGGCTTCGCCCTGTCGACGACGCAGGTCGCCTCCGGCTCGGTCATCGGCTCCGGCCTCGGCCGCCGGGGCTCGAAGGTGCGCTGGCGCACCGCGGGCCGCATCGGCGTCGGCTGGCTCCTGACCCTGCCCGCGGCCGGCGGCGTGGGCGCACTCGCCGCGGTCGTCGCCCACCTCGGCGTCATCGGCATCATCATCGACACGATCGTCGGCGTCTCCGTGATCGCCGGCATCTTCCTCTGGTCGCGCCGCAACGAGATCTCGCACCACAACGTGGTCAGCGAGGTCGCGCACTCCGGCCGCGCGGTGAAGATCAAGCGCAACCCGAAGCCGAAGAAGAAGGTGGCCTCGTGATCGACATGTTCGCGTTCCTCCTCGTCTTCATCTCCGCGATGGTCGCCACGGTCGTCGTGGTCTCCGCGTACTCGCTCGGGGTCCGGCTCCTCACGCTGTCGGGGCGCACGCCCATCGTGACGCCCGCCGAGTTCACCGACGCGATCACCGTGGTGACGCCCGCCGAGATCCGCCAGGCCGAGAAGCGTGCCGCCAAGGCGAAGAAGAAGAGCCCGTTGAGCGAGCGGCAGAAGCGTGCCGCGCTCGTGGGCGCGTGGGCGTGCTTCGCCCTCAGCGGCATCGCCGTGATCTTCGGCATCTACCTGATCGTGGGCGAGCACGTCATCAAGCTGTTCACCTGAGCAGCCCCAGTCCACCCGTCGTGCCGCACCCCGGCGCGTCCCTCATCGAAGGTTCCCGGATGACCACTGAAACGAGCCCTGAAACGACCCCCGAGACGACCGGCGGGGCGAACCCCGAGTCGGTCGCCGAGACGCCGCAGGCGAGCGGGAAGCCGTTGCACCCGATCGATCGATTCTTCGAGATCACGGGGCGCGGCTCCACCGTCGGCACCGAGGTGCGCGGCGGCATCGTGACCTTCGTCACGATGGCCTACATCGTGATCCTCAACCCGATCATCCTGTCGGCCGGCGTCGACGTCGACGGGAACCAGCTCGGGTTCGCCCAGGTCTCGGCCGTGACCGGCCTGACCGCCGGCGTCATGACGATCCTGTTCGGCCTCGTCGCCCGACTGCCCTTCGGCTTCGCGGCGGGGCTCGGCATCAACTCGTTCCTCGCGGTCTCCGTGGTCGGCCAGGTGACCTGGCCCGAGGCGATGGGCCTCGTGGTCATCAACGGCCTCATCATCGTGCTGCTCGCGGCCACCGGCCTGCGTCGCCTGATCTTCGACGCCGTCCCGATCCAGCTGAAGCTCGCGATCACGGTCGGCATCGGCCTCTTCATCGCGTTCATCGGCTTCGTGAACGCCGGGTTCGTCACGTCGACCGGCGCCGCGTCGCCGCCCGTCGGCCTCGGCATCGGCGGGTCCGTCGCGACGGTCCCCGCACTCGTCTTCATCTTCACCCTGCTGCTCACCGGCATCCTCGTCGCGCGCAAGGTCAAGGGCGGCATCCTCATCGGCCTCGTCTCCGGCACCGTGCTCGCGGTCGTCGTCGAGGCGATCTGGAACATCGGCCCCATGTTCGCGGGCGACGCGTTCAACGCGGGCGGCTGGAGCCTCTCGGTGCCCGAGCTCTCGGGTTCGATCGTGAGCCTGCCCGACCTCTCGCTCGTCGGACAGGTCTCGTTCGGCAGCTTCGAGCGCATCGGCGTGCTCGCGGCCGTCATGCTCGTCTTCACGCTCGTGTTCACGAACTTCTTCGACGCCATGGGCACGATGACGGGGCTCTCGAAGGAAGCGCAGCTCGCCGACGCGAAGGGCGACTTCCCGCGTCTCAAGTCCGCACTGATCGTCGAGGGCGTCGGCGCCGTCGCGGGCGGGTACGCCTCGGCGTCCTCGAACACGGTCTTCATCGAGTCGGGCGCCGGCATCGGCGAGGGCGCGCGCACCGGCCTCGCGAACATCGTGACCGGCCTGCTGTTCCTCGCCGCGATGTTCTTCACGCCGCTCGTCTCGATCGTGCCGACGGAGGTCGCCTCAGCGGCCCTCGTCATCGTGGGTGCGCTCATGATGGCGCAGATCAGGTACATCGACTTCTCGGAGTTCTCGGTGCTGCTGCCGGTCTTCCTCGCCGTCACCGTGATGCCCCTCACGTACTCGATCGCGAACGGCATCGGCGCGGGCTTCATCGCCTGGGTCGTCGTGCGCTCGCTGTCGGGCAAGGCCCGAGAGATCAGCCCGCTGCTCTGGGTCGTCGCGGCCGGCTTCCTCGTCTACTTCGCACGCGGACCGGTCGAGGCGCTCTTCTCCTGACCGTCGACTGAGACGCGGATGCCCCGGGGCCGATCGGCCCCGGGGCATCCGTCGTTCGTGGCTCGACTCGGTGCGAGCCGGCGGCTCAGTCCGTGCCGCGCGCCTTGGCGATGCCGTTCATGAGGTGGTAGATCACGATGGCGGCGATCGTGCCGAGCGCGATGCCGTTGAACGAGACGCCGCCGACCGCGAAGGTGAAGTCGGCGATGCCGATGATGAGCGCCGTGGCAGCCGTGAACTGGTTCACCGGCTTCGAGAAGTCGACCTTGTTGTCGAGCCAGATCTTCACGCCGATGATGCCGATGAGGCCGTACAGCGCCGTGGTGACACCGCCGAGCACCCCGGCGGGGATCGTGTTGATGACCTCGCCGAACTTGGGGGAGAGGCCGAGCAGCACCGCGACGATGCCGGCGACCCAGTACGCGGCGGTCGAGTAGATGCGCGTCGCGGCCATGACGCCGATGTTCTCGCCGTAGGTCGTGGTGCCCGAGCCGCCGAAGAAGCCGGCGATCGTCGTGGCGAGGCCGTCGGCGAAGAGCGCGCGACCCGTCGATCGGTTGACCGACGGGTCGGTCATCTGCGCGACGCCCTTGATGTGGCCCACGTTCTCGGCGATGAGCACGAGCACGACGGGCAGGAACGCGGGGAGGAAGCCCCACACGGCGGCGTCGGCGAACGGGTTCGCCGGGAGGTGGAAGGTCGGCAGGCCGATCCACGCGGCGTCCTCGATGCGCGCGAAGTCGATCTCGCCCTGGATCGCCGCGGCGACGTACCCGATCACGACGCCGACGAGGATCGACATGCGACCGAGGATGCCGCGGAAGGCGACGCTCGCGATGATGACCGCTGCGAGGGTGATGAGGGCGGTCAGTGGGGCGAGCATGAAGTTGTTCTTCGCGGCCGGCGCGAGGTTGAAGCCGATGAGCGCGACGATCGCACCCGCGACGACGGGAGGCATGAGCACGTCGATCCAGCGCGTGCCGACCCACTGCACGAGGAGGCCGACGAGTGCGAGCAGCACGCCGACGACGACGATGCCGAAGAGCGCGGCACCCATGGGGTCCCCGATGCCCTTCGCACCCATGGCGGCGCTGATCGGGGCGATGAACGCGAACGAGGAGCCCAGGTAGCTCGGCACCCGGTTCTTCGTGATCACGAGGAAGAGGATCGTGCCGATGCCGGAGAAGAACAGCGTCGTCGCGGGCGGGAAGCCGGTGAGGATCGGCACGAGGAAGGTCGCGCCGAACATGGCGACGACGTGCTGGGCGCCGAGGCCGATCGTGCGGGGCCAGCTCAGGCGCTCGCCGGGGGCGACGACCTCGCCGGGGGCGACGTTCTTGCCGTCGCCGTGGACGGTCCAGGGCAGAGTCATGCTGCTCCGTTTCATGGGAGTCGAAGGGTGGGGATCCATCCGATCGTATCGGGGGGATAGCCCCATACCGCGTGATTCCGCGGGTCCGTAGCGTGGAAGCACGCCCACAAACGGGCACCCACGAACAGGAGAGCACAACATGACCACCGTCACCGACACCGCAACCCAGGCGCCGTTCGCGGAGCCGAACCCGTACGCCGCGCCGGCCGCGGAGACGACCGGGTTCAGCATCGCGAGCCTCGTGCTCGGCATCGTCTCCATCGTGGCGAGCTCCACCTTCTTCGTGCCGGTGGCCGGGCTCGTGCTCGGAATCCTGGCACTGAAGCGCGAACCCGCGTCGCGCACCATGGCCATCTGGGGCATCGTGCTGAACGGCGTCATGCTCGCGGGCACCGTGCTCTTCGGGCTCCTCGCGATCGTCTTCGGACTCGCGATGCTGCCGTTCGCGTTCCTCTGAGTTCGCGCGTGAGCCCGCCCCGGGCTCGGGAACGGGTCGCCTCCTCCGGGAGGCGGCCCGTTTCCGCATTCCGGGCGGGCGGATGCCGCGGCATCCGCTCGGCCTGAGGAGCCGGTCAGGCGTAGAAGCCGCGCAGGAGCGCCTCGGTGCCCTCGAGGTGCTCGGCCATGGCGCTTGCCGCCTCGTCGGGGCTGCCGCGAAGGATCGCGCCGACGATCGCACGGTGCTGCTCGTTCGAGTGCGCGATGTTCGGCGCGAGCAGCGGGATCCCGTCGAGCAGTTCGTTGACGCGCATGCGCACGTCGGCGACGAGCGGGATCACGCTCGGCGCTCCGAGCACTTCGGCGATCAGCAGGTGCAGGCGCGAATCCGCCATGCGGTACTGGTCACCGGTGGACGCGCTGCATTCCTCGTAGGCCTGCCAGAGCCGCTCGCGGTCGTTGCCCGACAGCTCGCTCTCCGCCGCCCGCCTCGCGGCGCCGACCTCGATCACCGAACGCAGCGCCAGCGTGTCCTCGAGCTGTCCGGACGTCACGAACGGGTCGTCCGCCGTGCCCCGCGATGCGGGGAGCGCGACGGGCAGCTCGTCGGAGACGAAGGTGCCGCCGTAGCGCCCGCGCCGGGCCACCACCCAGCCGGCCTCGGCGAGCGAGGCGATCGCCTCCCGCAGCGTGTCACGGCTGACCTCGAGCATCGTCGCGAGCTCGCGTTCGGCGGGAAGTCGTTCGCCCGGGCCGATGAGCCCCAGGCGGATGGATTGCAGCAGTCGCTGCACGGTCTCCTCGAACGCGTTGGCCGGGCGCGCGGGCGTGAGCAGCAGCCCGGCGCTCAGCACCTCGGCGTTCGGCGCCTCCGCGCCGAACGCCCCGGCACTGTCACCCTCCGTGGGCTCCGCCTGCTCGTACCGCTCCGCATCCGACATGCTTCGAGCCTAGAGCGGAGTCACGTACGCCGAGCTGATGCCGCCGTCGACGAGGAACGTCGAGCCGGTGATGAACGAGGCGTCGTCGCTCGCGAGGAACGCGACCGCCGCCGCGAGCTCCTCGGGCTCGGCGAACCGGCCCACGGGGATGTGCACGAGCCGGCGCTGCGCGCGCTCCTGATCCTTCGCGAAGAGCTCCTGCAGAAGCGGCGTGTTCACCGGGCCAGGGCAGAGGGCGTTCACGCGGATGCCCTGACGGGCGAACTGCACGCCGAGCTCCCGGCTCATCGCGAGCACCCCGCCCTTCGAGGCGGTGTACGAGATCTGGGAGGTCGCCGAACCCAGCACCGCCACGAACGAGGCCGTGTTGATGATCGAGCCGCGCCCCTGTGCGACCATGTGCCGGAGTGCCGCTCGTGAGCACAGGTAGACCGACTTGAGGTTGACGTCCTGCACCTTCTGCCACGCGGGCAGCTCGGTCGTCTCGATCGAGTCGTCGTCGGGCGGGGAGATGCCGGCGTTGTTGAACGCGATGTCGACCGAGCCGTACACGCGGGCCGCCTCGTCGAAGAGGTGATCGACCTGCGCCTCGTCGGTGACGTCGACCTGTACGAAGAGTCCGCCGACGAGGTCGGCGGCGGCCGGCCCGGTCGTGGCGTCCATGTCGCCGATGACGACGCTGGCGCCCTCGGCGGCGAGGCGCTTGGCGGTCGCGAGGCCGATGCCCGAGGCGCCGCCGGTGATCACGGCCACGCGGCCGGCGAGGCGCTGGGTCAGGTCGATGCGGGGAAGGTCGGTCATGGTGCTCCTGTCGTAGGGTTCGGGTCTCGATACGCTTCGCTACTCGACCGACGGGGAATCGACGGCGAGGAAGACGTTCTTGGTCTCGGTGAACGCGAGCGGCGCGTCGGGGCCGAGCTCGCGGCCGAGACCCGACTGCTTGAACCCGCCGAACGGCGTCGAATAGCGCACCGACGAGTGCGAGTTCACCGAGAGGTTGCCCGAGTCGATCGCGCGGGCGACTCGGATGCCGCGGCTCAGGTCGCGGGTCCAGATCGAGCCCGAGAGGCCGTACTCACTCGCGTTCGCGAAGCGCACGGCGTCGTCTTCGTCGTCGAAGGGGAAGACCGAGACGACGGGGCCGAAGATCTCCTCGCGCGCGGTGCGCGAGTCGCGGGCCGGGGTGAGCACCGTGGGCGGGAACCAGAAGCCCGGGCCCGTCGGCGCTGCTGCGCGGAACGCGAGCTCCGAGTCATCCGGAACGAAGGAGCGCACGCGGTCGAGGTGGGCGGCCGCGACGAGCGGGCCCATCTCGGTCGACTCGTCGGCGGGATCGCCGACGCGCACCCCGGCCACGGCGGGCTCGAGCAGCTCCATGAAGCGCTCGTAGACGCTGCGCTCGACGAGGATGCGACTGCGTGCGCAGCAGTCCTGGCCGGCGTTCTCGAAGACCCCGTAGGGCGCGGTCGCGGCAGCGCGCTCGAGATCGGAATCGGCGAAGACGATGTTCGCGCTCTTGCCGCCGAGTTCGAGCGTGACGCGCTTCACCTGGTCGGCGCAGCCCGACATGATCTGCTTGCCGATCTCGGTCGAGCCCGTGAAGACGATCTTCCGCACGGTCTCGTTCGTCACGAATCGCTGGCCGACGACCGATCCCTTGCCGGGGATCACCTGGAAGAGGCCGTCGGGCAGGCCGGCCTCGAGGCCGAGCTCGGCGAGGCGCATGCTCGTGAGCGGGGTCCACTCGGCGGGTTTCAGCACCACGGCGTTGCCGGCCGCGAGCGCGGGTGCGAAGCCCCACGCGGCGATCGTCATCGGGAAGTTCCATGGAGTGATCACCCCGACGACGCCGAGCGGTTCCTGGAACGTGACGTCGAGCCCGCCGGCCACGGGGATCTGCCGGCCGAAGAGGCGTTCGGGGGAGGCCGAGTAGTACTCGAGCACGTCGCGCACGTGTCCGGCCTCCCACCGTGCCTGGGTGATCGGATGCCCCGAGTTGCGCATCTCGATGGCCGCGAGCTCCTCGACCGCACCGTCAACGGCGTCGGCGAAGCGGCGGAGGAGCCGAGCCCGATCGACGGGCGCGAGTCGCGCCCAGTCGCGTTGCGCCGCCGCCGCCCTCGCGATCGCGGCATCCGTGTCCTCGATCGAGGCGGCGGCGACCGTCGTGACGACGCTCTCGTCTGCCGGGTTGACGATCGTGTGGGTCACGGCGTGTTCCTTTCGGTGGAGGCGGTCGCGGAGCGTTCGGCGCGGTGCGCGCGTGCGGCATCGACGAGCCCGGCGAAGAGTCGGCGGTCGGCGGCGTTCTCCTCGGGATGCCACTGCACCCCGATGCCGAACGGCACCGTCTCGAGCTCGACCGCCTCGATGACGCCGTCGTCGGTGCGTGCGGTCACCCGGAGGCCGTCGGCCACCTCGTCGAGCGCCTGGTGGTGGTACACGTGGATCGGCAGGGGAGCGGCGGTCTCGCCGAGCACGGCCGCCAGCCGCGAATCGGGCTCGACCGTCGCCGAGGTCTCGCCGAACTGCGCCGGACCCGGCTGGTAGGCCTCGCTGCCGACGATGTCGGGCAGGTGCTGCACGAGCGTGCCGCCGAGCGCGACGTTCAGCATCTGCGCGCCGCGGCAGATGCCGAGGAAGGGCAGCTCGAGCTCGATCGCCGTCGTCAGCAGTCGATCCTCCCACTCGTCGCGGTCGGTGCGCGGGGCTCCCGTGCGGTCGTGCCTGGCCTGGCCGTAACGGGCCGGGTCGACGTCGGCGCCGCCGGAGACGATGAGCCCGTCGAGCGTGCCGAGCACGGCTCTCGCGATATCGGCGTCGGCGGGCTGCGGCGGCAGCAGCACGGCGATGCCGCCGGCGTCGGTCACGGCGTCGATGTAGGCCTTCGGCAGGAAGGAGGCCCGCACGTCCCAGACGCCCGTCTGCGCCTGCTCGAGGTAGGTGGTGATGCCGATCACCGGTGCCGGAGCGACTGGCGGGCGCGTCGGGATGCGCGTCGGCTCAGAGTCGTTCGAAACCACGCACCCGCTCCCAGTCCGTGACGGCCGCGTCGTAGGCGGCGAGCTCGATGCGCGCGTTGTTCAGGTAGTGGTCGACGACCTCGTCGCCGAAGGCCTCCCGCGCGATCGCCGACTCGGCGAAGAGCTCTGCCGACTCCCTGAGCGTGGCCGGCACGCGCGCCACGTCGCTCTCGTACGCATTGCCTTCGAACAGCTCGTCGAGCTCGAGTTCGCCGTCGATGCCGGCGAGGCCTGCGGCGATGAGCGCCGCGACGGCGAGGTACTGGTTGACGTCGCCCCCCGGCACCCGGTTCTCGACGCGCATGCCGAGCCCGCGCCCGACGACGCGCAGCGCGCACGTGCGGTTGTCGAGTCCCCACGCGATGGCGGTCGGTGCGAAGCTGCCGGCGACGTATCGCTTGTAGGAGTTGATGTTCGGCGCCGAGAAGAGCGTGAGCTCGCGCATCGCCGCCACCTGGCCCGCGAGGAACCGGCGGAAGAGAGTCGACATGCCGTGCGGGGCATCCGGATCGCTGAAGACCGCCTCGCCGTTCTCACCGCGCAGCGAGATGTGGATATGGCAGCTGTTGCCCTCGCGCTCGTTGAACTTCGCCATGAAGGTGAGCGACTTGCCGTGCCGGTCCGCGATCTCCTTCGCCCCGTTCTTGTACACGGAGTGGTTGTCGCACGTGCCGAGCGCGTCGGTGTAGCGGAAGGCGATCTCCTGCTGCCCGAGGTTGCACTCGCCCTTCACACCCTCGCAGTACATGCCCGCGCCGTCCATCGAATTGCGGATGTCCCGGAGCAGCGGTTCCATGCGCGTCGACGCGAGCAGCGCGTAGTCGATGTTGTAGTCGCTCGCCGGGGTGAGGTCGCGGTAGCCCTTCTGCCAGGCCGTGCGGAACGAGTCGTCGAAGACGATGAACTCGAGTTCGGTGCCGACGAAGGCGGTGAGACCGCGCTCGGCGAGGCGTTCGAGCTGTCGCTGCAGGATGCGCCGGGGCGAGGCCTCCACGGGAGTGCCGTCGAGCCACTCCAGGTCGGCCGTGACGAGCGCCGTCGCCTCGAGCCAGGGCGCCATGCGCAGCGTCGAGAAGTCGGGGATCATCGCCATGTCGCCGTAGCCGCGCTCCCAGCTCGACATCGCGTAGCCGTCGACGGTGTTCATGTCGACGTCGACCGCCATCAGGTAGTTGCAGCACTCGGCGCCGTGGGCGGCGACGTCCTCGAGGAACAGCCGCGCCGACACTCGCTTTCCGACGAGGCGGCCCTGCATATCGGTGAACGCGACGATCACGGTGTCGACGTGGCCGTCGGTGACCGCGCCGTGCAGGGCATCGAGGGTGAGGTATCCGGTGGGTGCCGTCATCCGCTGTGCCTCCGTTGGTCGTGAATGGTTGGTGATGCCGACCATTACACCACACGGTGGATGGAATGGGTTCGCCGATATCCGCATGGTTCTCGGTGGATTCATGCGTGTGCTTTTCGAAAAGGTCTGTACGGGCAACCATTGGGGGCCCTATAGTTCAGGCCAACGCATCCCACCCCCGCGCTGCTCCGGCCGCGCGCTTCGAGAGAGCAAGGGAACCGCCATGACCAAGGACACGCTGAAGGTCTCGGGAGTCAAGTACACGACCGCCGAGGCCGGGTACTTCGAGAAACGAAAGCTCACCCGCACCGCCGGTGTCTGGGGGCTCTGGGGCCTCGCCGTGGCGGCCGTCATCTCGGGCGACTTCTCGGGGTGGAACTTCGGGATCGACTTCGCCGGGTTCGGCGGCATGCTGATCGCCTTCGCGGTGCTCGTCGTCATGTACTACGGGCTCATCTTCTCGATCGGGGAGATGTCGTCGGCGATGCCGCACACCGGCGGCGCCTACTCCTTCTCGCGGGCCGCGATGGGCCCGTGGGGCGGCTTCGTGACGGGCCTCGCCGAGACCATCGAGTACGTCGCGACGACCGCGGTGATCGTGTTCTTCTCCGGGTCCTACGCCGACGCGATCACGAGCGAGCTGCTCGGGTTCTCGATGCCGCAGTGGATCTGGTGGGTGATCCTCTACCTCGTCTTCATCGGCATCAACGCGGCCGGTGCGAGCATCTCGTTCAAGTTCGCGATCGTGGTCTCGATCATCTCGATCGCGATCCTGCTCGTCTTCAGCGCGATGGCGCTCTTCTCGGGCCAGTTCTCGTGGGACAAGCTCTTCGACATCGTGCCCGACGCCGGGCAGACCGCCTTCCTGCCGCACGGCGTGCTGCCGATCCTCTTCGCCCTGCCGTTCGCAATGTGGTTCTTCCTCGGCATCGAGGAGCTGCCGCTCGCGGCCGAGGAGTCGAAGGACCCGGTCCGCGACATCCCCAAGGCTGGACTCATCGCGCGCGCCACGCTCATCGTGACCGGACTGCTCGTACTGTTCCTCAACACCGGCGTCGTCGGCGCGGAGGCCACGGGAACCGCGGGGGAGCCGCTGCTCGACGGGTTCCGGGCCATCGTCGGCGACGAGCTCGCCGCGGTGCTCGCACTGTTCGCGCTCATCGGCCTGCTCGCCTCGCTCCAGGGCATCATGTTCGCCTACGGCCGCAACATGTACTCGCTCTCGCGTGCGGGCTACTACCCGAAGTTCCTCTCGCTCACGGGCAAGCGCCAGACCCCGTGGGTCGCGCTCGTCGCGGGCGCCGTCATCGGCTTCGCCGCGCTCGTCGTGCTCGACGTGCTCGCGCAGGTCGACGCGGCGGGGGCCGGTGCCGTGGCCGGTGCCATCGTGCTGAACATCGCCGTGTGGGGCGCCGTGCTCGCCTACCTGCTGCAGATGGTCGCCTTCGTGATCCTCCGGCGCAAGTACCCGAACGCCAAGCGGCCCTACGTCAGCCCGTGGGGCGTGCCCGGTGCCGTGGTGGCCGCGCTCATCGCCGCCCTCATCTTCCTGGGCTTCCTCCTCAACCCGACGTTCGTGCCCGCGATCATCGCGATCGGCGTCGTCTACGCCGTGATGCTCGCGATCTTCGCCCTCTGGGGCCGGCACCGGCTGATCCTGTCGCCCGAGGAGGAGTACGCCGTCTCGGGCGGCCTCCACGGCGACCCGCAGGCCGAGGGGTACGGCGGCACCGTCGAGAGCGAGCTGCTCGCGACCGACGGCGTCGACGAGACCGACAGGGTCTAGCCTCCGGAGGGGATGCGGCGGGGCGTGGGGGCGCCCCGCCGCATTCGTCTGGTCGGGGCAGGCGGCGATAGGCTCGATGTCGAGTACGAGCGCGGCGATCCCGCGCAGACCCCAGGCGATGGAGCCGGCTGCGGGGCGTCGACACCCCTCGACGTCCACTCGCGCGCGACTCCGTGGAGGAAGACATGCACGAGCCCCAGCCCACCGGCGATCAGTCCACCGACGACACGTACATCGACCCGACGCTCGCCGGAAACGGCACTCACCCGCCCACCCGCACCGAGACCGACTCCCTCGGCTCGGTGGAGGTTCCCGCCGACGCCTACTGGGGCGTGCACACGATGCGGGCGCTCGAGAACTTCCCGATCTCCAAGCGCCCGATCTCCGTCTACCCCGATCTCGTCGTCGCGCTGGCCTCGGTCAAGCAGGCCGCGGCGCGCGCCAACCGCGAGGTCGGCGTGCTCACCGACCAGAAGGCCGCGTGGATCGACGACGCCTGCCAGCGCATCATCGACGGCGAGCTCCACGACCAGTTCGTGGTCGGCGTGATCCAGGGCGGCGCGGGCACCTCGACGAACATGAACGCGAACGAGGTCATCGCGAACCTCGCGCTCGAGATCGCCGGCTACCCCAAGGGTCGCTACGACGTGCTGCACCCGATCGACGACGTCAACCGGAGCCAGTCGACGAACGACACGTATCCCACCGCGGTCAAGCTCGCGATGACGTTCTCGCTCACGACGATGATGCGCGAGCTCGACCTGCTGCGCGTCTCGTTCGGCCGCAAGGGCCAGGAGTTCCACGAGGTGCTGAAGGTGGGTCGCACCCAGCTCCAGGACGCCGTGCCCATGACGCTCGGCCAAGAGTTCCACAGCTTCTCGACGACGCTCGGCGAAGACCACGAGCGCCTGAACGAGACCATCAAGCTCCTCTCCGAGGTGAACCTCGGCGCGACCGCGATCGGCACCGGCATCACGGCCGACCCCGGGTACGCGGCGGCCGCCGTGCGGCACCTCAGCGCGATCACCGGGCTCCGACTCGTGTCGGCGCCCGACCTCATCGAGGCGACGAGCGACACGGGCGTCTTCATGACGTTCTCGAGCGCCCTCAAGCGCAGCGCGATCAAGCTCTCGAAGATCTGCAACGACCTGCGCCTGCTCTCTTCCGGGCCGCAGGCCGGCTTCGGCGAGATCAACCTCCCGCCGCGACAGGCGGGCTCGAGCATCATGCCCGGCAAGGTCAACCCGGTCATCCCCGAGGCGGTCAGCCAGGTCGCCTACGCGGTGGCCGGAGCCGACGTCACCGTCATGATGGCGGCCGAGAGCGGCCAGTTGCAGCTGAACGCCTTCGAGCCGGTGATCGCCCACTCGCTCCTGCAGTCGATCACGTGGATGCGCCAGGCGTGCTGGACCCTGCGCGTGAACTGCGTCGACGGCATCACCGCGAACGTCGAGCGACTCGAGGCCATGGTCGCCTCGAGCGTCGGCGTCATCACGGCGCTCATCCCGTTCATCGGCTACACCGAGGCATCCAACCTCGCCAAGCTCGCGCTGAAGACGGGCCGGCCCGTCGCCGACCTCGTGGTCGAGGCCGGGCTCATGAGTCGCGAGGCCGTGATGGCGCAGCTGCAGCCCTCGAAGCTCTCGGGCATCCGCCCGATCACGATGGCCATTCCGCTCATCGACCTGCAGGGCGAACCGAGCGAGTAACCCGGCCGGGTCAGATGACCCGGCAGTGCGTGGTGAGCGAGCCGATGCCCTCGACGCTGACGGTGACGGTCGAGCCGTCGCGGAGGAACACCGGGGGCTTCCGCGAATACCCGGCGCCGCCGGGGCTGCCGGTCGAGATGAGCGTGCCCGGGGGGATCGTGGCCGAACGCGAGAGCAGCGAGATGATCTCGGCGACGCTGCGCACCATCTCGTTCGTCGAGGCGTCCTGCATGATGTGGCCGTCGAGGTTCGTGGTGAGCCAGAGGTTCTGCGGGTCGGGGATCTCGTCGGCCGTGACGACGACGGGCCCCGTCGGGGTGAAGCCGTCGAACGACTTGCAGCGCGACCACTGGGCTTCGCTGAACTGGATGTCACGCGCCGTGATGTCGTTGACGACGGTGTAGCCCCAGACGTGGTCGAGCGCGTCGCGCACGTGCACGCCGCGGGCGGGGCGCCCGATGATGACGCCGAGCTCGGCCTCGTAGTCGACCTGGGTCGTGAGGTCCTCGGGCCACGTCGTCGTCGCGCCGTGCGCCGTGAGCGAGTTCGGCCAGAGCGAGAAGATCGTCATCGCCGTCTCGGAGCGCAGCTTCAGCTCGGAGGCGTGCGCCGCGTAGTTCGCGCCGATCGCGATGACCTGTGCTGGGCGGAGCACCGCGGAGGAGTGCCGCAGCGCGGCCACCGGCGTGAGCTCGGCCTCGAGCATGACGGCCGTTTCGACCACCTCGCGGACCTCGGCGAGCCCCTCGGGGCCGCGTTCGATGAGATCTTGCAGGTCGCGGGGCGGCTGCTCCATGAACTCGTCGAGGAAGAGCGCCGAGTCCGCGATCACCGCCGCGAGCCGAGGGGTCGTCTGGCCTTCGGCTCTCAGGTGCGCGAACTTCACCTGTTCAGGCTATCGGGCGCGACGGCGATCCGGCTGTGCACGTTGTACAACGAACACAGCCGGATGCACCATCACGTCGACAAACGGCAGCGGATGCCGCGTCAGCAGCGGTGGCGGACGCCGCGTCAGCTCGCCGCGGGTCGGAGCCGCAGCTCCTGCATGCCGCCGTCGACCGCGAGCTCGACGCCGGTCGTCGAACCGGACGCCGGGCTCGCGAGGTACGCGACCGCGCCGGCGACCTCGTCGGCCGAGACGAGGCGTCCGTGCGGCTGGCGCGCTTCGAGTGCCGCGCGCTCGGCGGCGGGATCGGCTGCCGATGCCAGCAGCCGGCCGATCCACGGAGTGTCGGCGGTGCCGGGGTTCACGGCGTTGACCCGGATGCCCTCGCGCAGATGGTCGGCGGCCATGGCGCGGGTGAGCGAGGCGACGGCGCCCTTGCTCGCGCTGTACAGCGCGCGCTCGGGAAGGCCGGCGGTCGCCGCGATCGAGGCGGTGTTGACGATCGAGGCCGAGGGGGAGTTGCGGAGGTGCGGCAGCGCGGCGCGCGCGACCCGCATCATGCCGAGCACGTTGATGTCGAAGACCCGGTGCCACTCCTCGTCGGAGTTCGCCTCGATCGTGCCCTGCGCGCCGATGCCGGCGTTGTTCACGACGATGTCGATGCGCCCGAGCTCGCTCGCGACCCGCTCGACGCCGGCGCGCACGCTCGCATCGTCGGCCACGTCGACGGCGATGGCGAGATCGGCGTGCGCCGCGGCATCCGGCTGCAGGTCGAAGACGGCCACGCGGGCGCCGCCCTGCTGCAGCCGGTCGGCGATCGCGGCGCCGATCCCCGACGCACCGCCGGTGACGATCGCGACCAGGCCGCTGAATTCGTTGCTCATGGGAGTGTCCTTCCGGGTCGTACTGGTCGGGTCAGGCTGAGATGTACTGCTGGCGCTGGGCGCCGAGGCCCTCGATGTCGAGTTCGACGACGTCGCCCGCGGAGAGGTAGGGGAAGCGACCGGAGAGGGCGACGCCCTCGGGCGTACCGGTGAGCACGAGGTCGCCCGGCTCGAGTACGAGGTACTGGCTGAGCGTCCACACGATCGTGTCGATGTCGAAGATGAGGTCGCCGGTGCGCGAGTCCTGGCGGGGCTCGCCGTTCACGAAGCTGCGGAGGCGCACGTCGTCGGCGTTCAACTCGTCGTCCGTGGCGAGCCAGGGGCCGGTCGGGCAGAAGCCGGGCGCGCTCTTGCCCTTCGACCACTGGCCGCCGGAGACGGCGATCTGCCAGTCGCGCTCGGAGAGGTCGTTGGCCATCACGAAGCCGGCGACGTGGGCGCGGGCGTCGGCGGGGGAGCCGAGGTAGCTCGCTCGGCGACCGATGACGATGCCGAGTTCGACCTCCCAGTCGGTCTTCTCGCTGCCGCGCGGGATGGCCACGTCGTCGTACGGGCCGACGATCGTGTTCGGGGCCTTCATGAACATGACGATCTGCTTCGGCGGCTCCGAACCCGACTCCGCGGCGTGCGCCGCGTAGTTCATGCCGACGCAGTAGACGGCCGACGGGCGGGCGATCGGGGCGCCCGTGCGGAGGGCTGCGGCGTCGGCGACCTCGGGCAGTTCGCCGGCGGCGACCGCGGCGCGAGCGCGCTCGACGCCGTCGCCGCTCAGGAACGCTCCGTCGATGTCCGCGGTGATCGATCGCAGGTCGAGGGAACGGTCGCCGTCGATGACGACGGGGATCTCGGTGCCGACGTTGCCGAGGCGGGCGAATCTCATGCTGTGCTCTTTCTGGTGGCTGATCGTTCCGACGAATTCGCGGGTACATCGCCGATTCTGGCACATGTTCCCGAGATTGACACCCTATACATCCGATGTTTAGGATCGAACTGTCACGAAAGGACACCATGACCGCAATCGTCGCCGTCGATACCCACGACATCAGGTTCCCGACCTCGCTCGCCCTCGACGGGTCGGACGCGATGAACCCCGATCCCGACTACTCGGCGGCGTATCTGGTGATCCGAACCGACGCCGCAGACGGCCTCGAGGGGCACGCGTTCGTCTTCACGATCGGGCGGGGCAACGACGTCGAGGTCGCTGCGCTCGACACCCTCCGCGGCCACCTCATCGGCCGTGACGTCGAGGAGATGCTCGCCGACATGGGCGCGGCATCGCGCCTGCTGCTGCACGATTCGCAGTTGCGCTGGCTCGGCCCCGAGAAGGGCGTCATGCACATGGCCATCGGCGCCGTCGTGAACGCGCTGTGGGACCTCCGTGCGAAGCGTGCCGGCCAGCCGCTGTGGCTGCACCTCGCGAGCCTGAGCCCCGAAGAGCTCGTCTCGCTCGTCGACTTCCGCTACCTGAGCGACGCGATCACGCCCGACGAGGCGCTCGAGATCCTCCGTGCCGCCGAGCCCGGCCGTGCCGAGCGCATCGCGCGGCTGCAGGAGACCGGGTACCCCGCCTACACGACGAGCCCGGGGTGGCTCGGCTACTCCGACGAGAAGCTCGAGCGCCTCTGCCGGGAGGCGGTCGCCGACGGCTTCCCGCAGATCAAGCTGAAGGTCGGCGCCGACCTCGACGACGACATCCGCCGCCTCGCCATCGCGCGCAAGACGGTCGGCCCCGACTTCCCGATCGCGATCGACGCGAACCAGCGCTGGGACGTCGCCGACGCGATCGCCTGGGTGAACGCGCTCGCGCAGTTCGACCTCGCCTGGATCGAGGAGCCGACGAGTCCCGACGACGTCCTCGGCCACGCCGCGATCGCCCGCGGCGTCGCACCGATCCGGGTCGCCACCGGCGAGCACGTGCAGAACCGCGTCATCTTCAAGCAGCTCCTGCAGGCCGGCGGCATGGACGTGATGCAGATCGACGCCACCCGTGTCGGCGGCGTGAACGAGAACATCGCGAACCTGCTGCTCGCGGCGAAGTTCGGCGTCCCCGTCTGCCCGCACGCCGGCGGCGTCGGACTCTGCGAGGCCGTGCAGCACCTCTCGATGTTCGACTACGTGGCCGTCTCCGGCACGATGGAGGGTCGCATGGTCGAGTACGTCGACCACCTCCACGAGCACTTCGTCACCCCGACGGTCGTGGAGCGCGGTCGGTACCGCGCCCCGAGCGCACCCGGTGCCGGCACCGAGATGTTCCCGGCCTCGATCGCGGAGTTCGCGTGGAGCGCGCCGCAGATGGTCGCGCGATGAGCGGCTCGACGCCGGCTCCGATCGACCTCGGCCCGCTGAGCTTCGGGTGCGCCTCGATCGGCAACCTCTATCGCGAGATCGACGACGAGCGCGCGCAGCTCGCCCTCGAGGCGGCGTGGGACGGCGGCATCCGCACCTTCGACACCGCGCCGCACTACGGGCTCGGCCTCTCGGAGCGGCGCCTCGGCTCGTTCCTCCGGCAGAAGCCGCGCGACGAGTTCGTCGTCTCGACGAAGGTCGGCCGGCTGCTGGCGCCGAATCCCGACTTCGACGGCGGACGCGACCTGGACCACGGCTTCGACGTACCCGACGACCAGGTGCGGGTGTACGACCCCAGCCTGTCCGGGATCCGGCGCAGCCTCGAGGCATCCCTCGAGCGCATGGGCCTCGACCACGTCGACGTGCTGTACCTGCACGACCCCGACGCCTACGACCTCGAGCGGGGCCTCGCCGAGGGCTTGCCGGCACTGGCGACCCTGCGCGACGAGGGCCTCGTGCGAGAGATCGGCGTGGGCGTGAACGACGCGGATGTCGCGGCGCGCGCCGTGCGCGAGGGCGACCTCGACCTCGTGATGATCGCCGGCCGGTACACGCTGCTCGAGCAGCCGGCGCTCGCCGAGCTGTTCCCGGCATGCCAGGAGCGCGATGTGCGCGTCGTCGATGCCGCGGTGTTCAACTCGGGCTTGCTCGCGACCTCTTCCCCGAACAGCGAGGCGACCTACAACTACGGCGCCGTGCCCCGCGACGTGCTGGAGCGCGCTCAGACGCTCGCGGCGACGTGCGCGGAGTTCGGCGTCGAGCTTCCGGCGGCGGCGCTGCAGTTCCCGTTGCGGAACCCGCTCGTGGCCACCGTCGTCGTCGGCACCTCCCGCCCCGATGCGGTGCGGGAGAACGTCGGGCACATGTCGGCGGCCATCCCAGACGAGCTCTGGACGGCGCTCGAGGAACGGGGCCTCATCCCGGCCGATGGCCGGCGCTGAGTGGAGAACGGATCGCGAATGGGCCGATCAGCCGAGCGATGCGATCATCTCGACGACGGGGAGGAAGCGGACGCGCGAGAACTCGATGTGCTCGCGCATGAGCTGCGACGCCCCGTCGGCATCTCCGACGATGATGGCCTCGGCGATGGCGGCGTGATTGTCGATCGTGCGCGAGACCTGGCCCGAGCGGTCGTACTCCTCGAGCACCGCGTTCAGGCGCCGGTGGTCGGCGTCTCCGTCGGCGTCGGTGGAATGCGACGCGAGATAGAGCCGCAGGAAGTGCAGGTGGAAGTGCGTGCGTTCGAACGACTGGGCGATCAGGTCGTTGCCGGCGGACTTCGCGATGAGCGCGTGGAAGCGCGCATCGTGATCGGTCAGCGCACGGAACGCATCGGGGCCGGCCTCACGTGCGCCGGTGGTCGCGCGTCCGGCCGCGAGTTCCGCGCGGAGGGCCGCAGTCGTCTCGGGACTGATCGACGCCGACGCCTGTGCGGCGGTCCACTGCTCGATGAGCACGCGGAACTGCGTCAGCTCGACGAACTCGCGGACGGTCAGCAGCGGCGTCGTCGAGTACCCGCGAAGCGGCACCTTCACCACGAGTCCGTCGGACTCGAGCCGGGCCAGCGCCTCCCTGACCGGCGTCGGGGAGACCCCGAGCTCGGCCGAGAGCGAGTCGATGTTCACGCGACTGCCGGGCGCGATGCGGTGCTCGAGGACGAGATCCCGGATCACTCCGTACGTCTCGTCGGACAGCACTGAGCGAGCGATGCGCGCCCCCTCGGGAAACGTCGTGCTCATTCGTGCCCCAATGTCGTCGAACGGTAGAAACGGAGAGCGGTGCCGCGATCGAGCTGTTCCCGTTCCGACCCGGTCGCGCCCGTCACACGGTGCACCCGGTCGATCCAGTCCGCGAACGTTCCGCCTGCACCAAGGTACCGGCTCACGGGCCAGTCGCTGCCGAGCATCGCCCGCGACGCACCGAATGCGGTGACGGCGTGTTCGATGAAGGCGTCGGCGTTCGCCTCGAACGCCTCGGTTCCGGATGCCTCGGCCGACAGTCCCGAGACCTTGACGGTCGTGGCGGGACGGGCCGCGAGCCGGGTGATGCCCTGCGCCCAGGCCTGACCTGCCTCGGTGGCGATGCCGGCGTCGACGGGCGGCTTGCCCAGGTGGTCGAGCACGACGTCGAGCTCCGGCACCTGGTCGAGGAGATCGATCAAGTCGGTGAGCTGGGAGTGGGTGATGCAGGCGTCGAAGGTGAGGCCCCGCGCCGCGAGCAGTCGAAGGCCCTCGAGCAGCACGGGATCCGAGAACACCGCCGGTGACTCGCCCTGGAGCAGGTGACGGATGCCGACCACGCCGCCGAGCGCGTCGAGGGCGTCGAGATGGGCCTCCAGCGCGTCGGGGTCGAGGAGATCGGCAGCCGCGACGATCGCGATGAGCTCTGGCCATTCGTCGCCGAGGCCCGCGATCCATCGTGCTTCGGCGAGCCCCTGCTCGGGGGCGCATCCCGCCTGGATGAAGACCGCCCCGGTCACCTGCCCGTCGGCGCGATCCAGGTCGGCCGGCAGGCGCGGTCGATCGAGCGCCTCGAAGTCGGCGAGCCACGGATAACTCAGTCGCGTCGTGTCCCACACATGCGCGTGCGCGTCGACGATGCCCGTCATGCTCGGTGCTCGTCGTTCCGCTGGCGGCGGAGGTCCCAGACCTCTTCGATCGGGCTGAATCCGACGTCGCCGTCGGCGTCGCGGAACAGCTCGACGAACTCGCCGATGCGCTGCTGCCAGGCGACGTTCGCCGGATCCGAGTCGAGCGCCAGCATCGCGGCATCGAAGTCGTCGCATTCGACGACGTGGAAGAGCCGGTCGCCGGAACGCCAGATGGTCCAGTCGTGGATGCCGAGCCGGGCGAAGGATCCCTCGAGGTCGGCGGGGATCTTCGCGTGCTCCGTCCGATACCCGTCGATGGCTCCCGGCCGGATGATGGAGTGGAGTGCGACTCGCATCAGCCCTCCACCACGTCGATGCGCTCCTCGTGGATGAGGCGGATCACCGACTTGCTCATCTCATCGTACTCATGGGAGTTCAGGACGCTTCCGGTGACCTCGAAGTCCTGCATGACGACGATCCGGTCGACCAGGGTCACCATCTCGGCGAGGTCGCTGGAGATGACGAGCACGGCCTTGCCCTGCTCGGCGAGCGCCCAGATCAGCTGGTAGAACGCGCCCTTCGTGCGGACGTCGATTCCCACGGTCGGCTCATCGATGATGAGGATGTCGGTGTTGGCCGCGAGCCACTTGCCGAGCGAGACCTTCTGCTGGTTGCCGCCGGAGAGCTGGCCCACGAGCTGATCGCGGTTCGACACCTTGACGTCGAGCGAAGCGATGTACTCGTCGGCGGTCGCGCGAGCGGCGCGCTCGCGCACGAACCCGAACGCGTTCGACAGGCGCTTCAGCACCGTGACCGTCAGGTTGCGGGCGACGGTCTGGTCGAGGAAGAGGCCCTCGGCCTTCCGGTCCTCGGTCACGTACCCGATGCCGTAGCGGCCGAGCGCATCGCCCACCGAGCGGATCTGCGCGGCGGTGCCGTTGACCAGCACCTCGCCCTCGGTGATGCGGTCGAGCCCGAGGATCGCCTTGGCCAGCTCGGAGCGCCCGGCGCCGACGAGCCCGTAGATGCCGACGATCTGGCCAGGGTGCACCGCGAACGACACGTCGCGGTGTCCGCTGAACGTCGAGACGTCGCGCAGTTCGAGCGCCGGCGTGCCGCGCTCGGACGGAGAACGGTCGGGCACCTCGAGCTTGGCGAGGGTACGTCCCACGAGCAGGTCGACGATCGTGTCCTTGGAGTAGTTCGAGAGCGGCTCCGACTCGGCCACCGAACGCCCGTCGCGGAAGACGGTGACGGTGTCGCAGTGCGCGAACACCTCTTCGAGCTTGTGGCTGACGAACAGGATCGCGCGTCCCTGCGCAGAGAGGCGGTGCACGACGTCGAACAGCAGCTTCGACTCGGTCTCGCTGATCGACGCGGTCGGCTCGTCGAGCAGGAGCACCGCACTGTCGGTGTAGAGGCCACGGGCGATCTCGACCAACTGGGTCTGCGCCGGCGAGAGCAGGCTCGTGGGCGTCGCCGGGTCGATCGGGAAGTCGAGCAGGTCGAGCACGCGCTTGGCACCCTCCCTGACCTCGCGCCACTGCACGCGTCCGCCCTTCACGGGGGTGTTGCCGAGCACGATGTTCTCGGCGACCGTGAAGTCGGTGATGACGTTGCGCTCCTGGTGCACCACGCCGATGCCGGCACGGGTCGCCTCGTGCGCCGAGCGGAACGAGCGCGCCTCGCCGTTGACGATGAGCTCGCCTGAGTCCTGCGGCTGGATGCCGGTGATGATCTTGATGAGCGTGGACTTGCCCGCGCCGTTCTCGCCGAGGAGCGCGTGCACCTCGCCCGGCTTCAGGCGGAGGTTGACCTCGTCGAGCGCCCGGACTCCTGGGAACGTCTTGGTGATGCCGCGCACTTCGAGCGCGTAGGCCGTGTCGGTCATGCCGGTGCTCCTGGGTCGATGGCTCGCGCTGCCGCGGTCGGCGGTGCGTCGGGCGGTGGGCGGCGGCTGCGCTGACGGGTGGCTGGGCGCCGGGTCCGAACGCGGTCGAGTGCCACGGTGCCGAGCACGACGGCGCCGATGACGAAGTTCACCCAGCTGGGCTCCAGCTGGAACTGCGCGCGTGCGCTGTCGACCAGTCGCACGATGGTCGCTGCGAGCACGGTGCCCAGCACGGCGACGGTGCCGCCGGTCAGCGAGACGCCACCGATGATCGGCGCGGCGAAGCTCGACAGCAGCCAGTCCTCGCCGATGCTCTTGTTGGCACCCGGCAGCGAGGCGAGCACGAGGAACGCGGCGACGCCGCACAGGAGCCCGGACAGGCCGTGGGCGGTGACGAGGCTCTTGTTGTTCGAGATGCCGGAGAGGGTCGCAGCGAGCGGGTTGCCGCCGCTCGCGAGCATGTTGCGGGCGAAGAGCGTCTGCCGGTACGCGACGGCGAGGAGGATGGCGATGCCCACGGCGATCCAGAAGATGAGCGGGATGCCGAGGGGCCGCGCCGTGCCGATCGCCGCGATCTCGGGCCAGTTGGCCGAGGTGATCGTGCGGGTGCCGACGATCGCGTACTGGGCGCCCGAGAGGATCGTCATGGTCGCGAGGGTGACGATGAAGCCGTTGATCTGCGTGAGCACCACGATGAGGCCGTTGAGCACGCCGGCGGCGAGGCCGATGAGGATCGCGATGATCCCGCCGAGCCACGGGGGCACGCCGAAGTCGGCGATGAGCACGGCGGCGGAGCAGGCCGCGAACCCGCCGATCGCGCCGACGGCGAGGTTCATCTGGTTGACCGCGAGCGCTGCCATCTGCGCCAGGCCGATGACGATCGGGATCGCGAGGAACTGGAAGAACGTCTCGATCGAGATCGGGGAGAGGAACCCGCCGCTCGAGCTGATCGTCAGGACGATGACGCCCGCGACGATCACCGCGGCGAGGATCGTGTTCTGGTCGCGGGCCAGTCGTGCGAGACGCGCGCTCATGACACCACCGCCTCTTCTTTGGACTTCGCGGGCGACTGCTGTCGCGACGCTCGCAGACGGGATCGGGCTCCGGCGACCGAACGGATGCGGTCGGCGGAGAGGGCGATCAGGAGGATGGTGCCGAGCAGGATGTTGAGTCCTTCGATGCCGACGCCGAAGAGCAGGAGGCCCTGGCGGATCACGACGGTGATCGTGATGCCGAGGAAGGTGCCGATGACGGAGACGTAGCCGCCGGCGAGCAGGGTGCCGCCGAGGATCGGTCCGAGGAAGGACTGCAGCATGAATTCCTGGCCGATGCCGGGGGTGAACGAGCCGGTGCTCGCTCCGAGCATGAATCCGGCGAGTGCTGCGAGCATGCCCGAGAGCGTGTGCACGGTGATGATGCGACGGGGAACGGGGATCGCCGAGAGCAGTGCGGCGCGATCGCTCGAACCGGTCAGCAGGATCTCGCGGCCGATGCGCGACTTGGAGAAGAGCAGGCCGATCACGATCATCGCCGCGACGGCGACGAAGAGGATGAGCGGGACGCCGTCGGGACCGCAGGTGTCGCCGATGCAGAGGTCGGAGAGCTTGGAGCGCCCGAGCTCCGCGAGCCCGGGCGTCTGCACGGTGATCGCGTTGCCCGTGCTGACCCACGAGTAGACGGCGGGAACGAGGCCCAGCAGGGCGAAGCTCATCGCGAGCGTCACGACGAACGAGTTGACCCCGGCGTAGGCGATCAGCACGCCGCAGAGTGCGCCGACGGCGCCGCCGACCACGAGGCCGACGGCGATGCCGACGATCAGCGGCACGTCGAAGGCCTGGAAGACGATCGCGGAGCCCATCGCCCCGATCGCGGCCATTCCGCCGACGGCCAGGTTCATCTGCCCGACGGAGAGCACGACCATCTGGGCGAGGCCGACGACGGTGAAGATGGCGATGCTCGTGAGCATCGGGCCGATCACGAATGCGGGGGAGAAGAACATCGGCTTGAGGCTGCCGATGAGGACCACGAGCACGATGATGAGGAGCAGGAGCCCCACGCGGTTGTCGCTGAGCACGCTGGTCAGCCGGTTGGATCTGCTCGTCATGCGACTCGCCTCCGATCGATCTCGTCGGCGTCCCAGTCGATGCCGAGGCCCGGCGTCGAGGGAGCGACGGCGGAGCCGTCCTCGACGACGAGCTCGGTCTTGGTGATGCCGCGGAGCTGCGGGATGTGCTCGACGTAGGCGCCGTTCGGCACCGCGGCGACGAGGCTCACGTGCAGCTCCATGAGGAAGTGCGGGCAGACGGCGACGTTGTACGCCTCTGCGAGGTGTGCGACCTTGAGCCAGGGGGTGATGCCGCCGACACGGGCGACGTCGACCTGGACGATGCCGGCGGCATCGCGGTGCAGGTAGTCGCGGAACTGGGCGATCGAGTACATCGATTCGCCGACCGCGATCGGGATGCTCGTGGACGAGGCGAGGCGGGCATGGCCGCTCACGTCATCGGCGGGCAAGGGCTCCTCGAACCAGTAGAGGTCTGCGTCCTCGAACGCCGCCGCGCGCCGGATGGCCTCGGCGGAGGTCATCGACTGGTTGGCGTCGACCATGATGTGCAGGTCGGCGCCGACCGCCTCGCGCACTGCGAGCAGGCGATCGCGGTCTTCGCGGATCGAGGGCTTGCCGACCTTGAGCTTGACGCCGCGCAGGCCCTTCGCCTGCGATGCGAGTGCACCGGCCACGAGGTCGTCGGTGGGCAGGTGGAGCCAGCCGCCCTCGGTGTCGTAGAGGGGGACGCGCTGGCGGTAGCCGCCGGCCACCTGCCAGAGCGGCTCGCCGGCACGGCGGGAGCGCAGGTCCCAGAGGGCGGTGTCGACCGCCGCGAGGGCGAGCGACGTGATGGCGCCGACGGTGGTGGCGCGGGTCGAACGGAACAGTTCCGTCCAGATGCCTTCGACGTTCCTGCTGTCGAGGCCGGGGAGGAGGGGGACCAGGTGGTCGCGCAGCATGGAGAGTACTGCGCGACCACCGGTTCCGATCGTGTAGGAGTAACCGACACCCGTGAGCCCGTCGGCAGTGTCGATCTCGAGGAAGATCGTCTCCTGCTTGATGAAGCTCTGGACGGCGTCGGTGCGCATCGTCTCGACCTCGAGGTCGACGAGTGACGCGCGTGCCGCAGTGATGGTGGTCATGGTGTCGGTTGGCTCCGTGGTTACTTGCAGTCGAGCAGGTCGTTCTTGAACAGGTCCATGATCGTGTCGGACTCGGCGTCCTGCTCGTCGGTGTAGGTCTCGAGGTTGTCGGTCGTGACGACGAACGAACCGGAGTCCACGATCACGCCGGGGTCCTTGACCGTGCAGGCCTTGGTCTGCAGCTGGGCGAGCACCCAGGAGCCGACGAATGCCTGGCCGGTCGGGTTCTGCACGACGGTCGCCGAGACGGAGCCGTCGGCGATGCCGTCGAGGATGACCTCGTCGTCGTCGATCGCGACGACCTTGATGGGCAGGCCCGACTCCTTCACGGCGGAGGCCGACGCGACTGCGGGGTTGTACGCGGTCGAGACGAATCCGTTGATCTCGGAGCCCTTGGCGGCGAGGAGGTCGGCGACGGCCTTCTGCGCCGTGCCGAGGTCGACGTCGATGTCGGTGACGGTGCTGAGGAGCGTGACCGCGCCGCCCGTCTCCTCGACGGCCTTCTCGACGCCGGCGATGCGACGCTGCGTGTTCGAGTCGACGTTGTTGCCCGTCAGGTGCACGAGGTTTCCAGCGCCGCCCATGGCTTCGATGGCTGCGACCGCAGCCTTGTATGCGGCGACCTCGGTGTCGGTCGAGAGGCAGAAGTCGGCCTCGTTCACGTCACCCGCGGGGCACGATGCGATGGAACCGACGGCGAAGCCCTGGTCCTTCAGCATCTTGAAGGTCGTGTTGATGTCGGTCGGCGAGACGCCGAAGATGCCGAAGGCGTTGACGCCCTGGGCGGCGAGCGAGTTCAGGACCTCGTTCTGCTTGGCCTGGTCCCACTCGGCGGTCTCGTTGAAGACGGTCGAGCCGAGGCCGAACTCCTCGGCGGCAGCCTCTCCGGCGGCCTTCCACGGCTGGAAGTAGGGGTGCGAGCCGCCGGGGACGAGTGCGACGTTCACCGATGCGAGATCGCCGGCTTCACCGGAGTCTGCGCCGGTGTCGGCCGCCTTGCTGGTACATGCCGCTGTGGTGAGTGCGAGTGCGATTGCCGCGGTAGCGAGCAGCCCGCGAGCGGCCTTGGTGCGAACAGCCATGGTGTTCCTCCACGTTGAGAAATGAAATATCCAATAGGATCATGACCAACGATGGGCGAACATCAGATCATTGTCAAGCTGTCCGCATCACAAGTTCGTCACGGTCGCCGAATCGGCGGACTGCGCCCACGGTGCTGACCTCGAGGTGCCGATTCACAACGCCGCACGCAGCCAGTTCTCGACGCCGGCGATGTGGGTCAGCGTCAGCGCGCGCGCCAGCTCGTGGTCGTGCTGCTCGAGGGCCGCGAGGATCGCGCCGTGCTCCGCGATGGTCCGCCCCGTCGCATCCTCCTGCGTGATGCCGCGCCAGATGCGCGCGCGCACAGTGTGGCTCGACATCGATTCGAGCAGCCCCGCGAGATACGAGTTGCCGGCTGCCGAGGCGATGCCGCGATGGAAGTCGAGGTCGTGCGCGACGAGCGTCTCGATGTCGGATGCCGCGTCGACGCTGCCGAGCAGTTCGTGCAGGTGGGCGAGGTCCTCGGGTTCCGCGTTCTGAGCGGCCAGCGCCGAGGTCGCCGGCTCGAGCACCCGGCGCACCGCGAAGATCTCGAGCACCGACTGATCGCTGTGCAGGTCCACCACGAAGCTCATCGCCTCGAGGAGCAGGGTCGGCTCGAGGCTCGTGACGTAGGTTCCGTCGCCTCGACGCACGTCGAGCACCCGGATCACCTCGAGCGCCTTGACGGCCTCGCGGAGCGATGACCGACTGAGTCCGAGTCGTTCGCTCAGCTCCTTCTCGGGCTCGAGCCGATCGCCGGGGCGCAGTTCGCCCGACACGATCATCGCCTTGATCTTCAGGATCGCTTCGTCAGTGACCGCCATGACGGCGATCTTAGCCGACCGTCGACCGAGACATCAGATCTTTCTCGCAGCGGCGCGCCAGAGGTGCATCGAGGCGTAGCTGCGCCACGGCGCCCAGCGCGTGCCGAGGGTCGCCAGCTCGCTCGCGGTCGACGGAAGCCCCAGGATCTCGGCGCCGTTGCGCAGCGCCAGATCGCCTGTGAGCAGCACGTCGGGCGCCCGTGTCACGCGCATCGCGACGTAGCCGGCCGTCCAGGGCCCGATGCCGGGAACGGCGAGCAGATCGGCCTGCAGTTCGATGCGCTCGCGCTCGGAGGCGACGACGAGCGACCCCGACGCGAGCCGATTCGCGACGTCGACGATGGTGCGCACGCGAGCCGCCGGACCCCTGAGCACCTCGTGGCCGTGCTCGGCGATGGTCGAGGCGGACGGGAAGAGCGTCGTCGGCGCCCCGTCGGAGTACGGGGCGACTCGCTCGCCGAGCTCGGCGGCGAGCCGGGCGAGAGCGGTGCGGGCCGCCTTCACCGAGATCTGCTGCCCGATGAGCGCGCGGAACACGAGTTCGTGCGGATCGAGGCATCCGGGCACGCGGATGCCCGGTGTCTCGGCCACGGATGCCGCGAGCGCCGGGTCGCGGGAGAGTGCGGCGTCGATCGCCACGGCGTCGGCGTCGAGGTCGAAGAGCCGCCGCACCCTCGCGACGAGCGGCGGCAGGTCGGCGAGTGTCGCGAGGCGCGCCTCGACCTCGATCGCGGGCGCTACCGCGTCGCCCGAAGCGGTGAACGCCACGACCGCCGGGCCGCCCGGCAGGCGGAGGGTGCGCTCGTAGTGGTCGTCACCGGCCCGCTCGACGCCGTCGAGGGCGCGAGCCGAGAGCCAGTCGAAGACGCCGGCGGCGTCGAAGGGCGGCCGAGCGGGCAGCTTCAGTCGCACCACGCCGCCGTCGATGGCGGCGTGAGCCGAGCCGGCTGAACCGCCCGCCGTCGACGCCGCGGTCGTGGTCGCACGGACGGCGCCGGCCGAACCCGGCCGCCGCTCGCGCACGCGAGCCGCGGCACGCAGCTCGAGCGGGCTCCGCTCGTAGACCTCACGGATGGTGTCGTTGAACTGCCGGATGCTCCCGAAGCCCGAGGCGAAGGCCACGTCGGCAGCGGGGAGCGCCGTCGAGGTGAGCAGCGCACGCGCGGTCTGCGCCCGATGGGCCCGAGCGAGGGCGAGCGGTCCGGCACCGAGTTCTGCCGTGAGCACGCGCGTGAGGTGCCGCGGCGTGTAGCCGAGCCGGGCGGCGAGCCCCGGCACGCCCTCGCGCTCGACGACGCCGTCGGCGATGAGGCGCATGGCGCGTGCGGCGAGGTCGTCGCGCAGATCCCACTGGGGAGATCCGGGCACCGCGTCGGGCAGGCAGCGCTTGCAGGCCCGCAGCCCGGCCTCGTGCGCCGCGGCGGCGGTGAGGTAGAAGCTCACGTTCGACGCCTTCGGGGCGACCGCCGGGCAGCTCGGCCGGCAGTAGATGCCCGTCGAGTGCACGCCCGTGATGAACTGCCCGTCGAAACGGGCGTCGCGCGCCTGCATCGCACGGTACCGCTCGGCGAACTCGGGGTCGTCGAGCGGGTCGCCGTGCAGCCGGCGACGGGCGGAGGCGGTGCTGGCGGTGCTCGTCATGCGACCAGCCTGTCATGACCGGCCGACACCGACCAGCGGGAATCGGACATGAGCGCCGAGCCGTATGGTGGTGGGATGCCGCCTGCCGTCGTGACCCTCCTGCGAGACGCCCTCGGTGTCGCCGTCTCGACCGCGTCCGCTGATCTCGACGCGGTTCGCGAGGACCGATCGGGGTGGCGCAGCGCCACCCCGCCGATCGCGGTCGTGCACGCGG
This sequence comes from Agromyces sp. Root1464, assembly GCF_001427265.1. Lineage (NCBI taxonomy): Bacteria > Bacillati > Actinomycetota > Actinomycetes > Micrococcales > Microbacteriaceae > Agromyces > Agromyces sp. Root1464. The sequence continues at coordinate 119,113 of NZ_LMFU01000003.1, read as the reverse complement.
CATCCGTCGCCGAGGTGCAGGCGGTCATGCGCATCGCGCACGAGACGTCGACTCCGGTCGTGCCCCGCGGCGCCGGCACCGGTCTGGCGGGCGGGGCCATCGCGAGCCCCGGTGCGATCGTGCTCGACCTCTCGCGCATGAACCGGGTGCTCGAGATCTCCGAGGCCGACGAGCTCGCGGTCGTCGAGCCGGGCGTGCTGAACGGCGACCTCAACGACGGGCTCGCCCCGCTCGGACTGTGGTTCGCCCCCGACCCGGCGAGCCGGGCCATCTCCTCGATCGGCGGCAACATCGCCACGAACGCCGGAGGGCTCCTCTGCGCGAAGTACGGCGTGACCCGCGAGGCCGTGCTCGGCCTCGAGGTGGTACTCGCCGACGGGCGCCTGCTGCGCACCGGCCACCGCACCGTCAAGGGCGTCACGGGGTACGACCTCACCGCGCTGTTCACGGGCTCGGAAGGCACGCTCGGCGTGATCGTCGAGGCGACCGTGCGGTTGCGGCCGATCACGCCCGGCGAGACGGTCACCGTCGCCGCGGTGCTCCCCGACGTCGAGGCCGCCGCCGCGGCATCCGCTGCCGTCACCGCGGCGCGTCTCCGGCCCGCCGTGCTCGAACTCATCGACGCCGCCGGGCTCGCGCGCGTCGCCGCGTACCTCGGCGCCGACGGCATCGCGGGCACGCCGCTCGAGTCGCTCGGCGCAGCCGAGACCTTCCTGCTCGCCCAGTGCGACGGCGCGGGCGCCGCCGACGAGGCCGACGAGATCGCCGGCCTGTTCGCCGCGGCCGGCGGCCGGGTCAGCCTCTCGGCGGATGCCGCGGCCGGCGACCGCCTCCTCGGCATCCGCCGCGCGATGCACCCGGCGCTCGCCGCCTCGGGCCAGGTGCTCATCGAGGACGTCGCCGTGCCGCGTTCGCGCCTGCCCGAGATGTTCCGCGCGATCGAGGAGATCGGCCGGCGCCACGGCATCGAGATCCCGACGATCGCGCACGCCGGCGACGGCAACCTGCACCCGAACTTCGTCTTCACCGGCGACGAGGTGCCCGAGCACGTGTGGGCCGCGGCCGACGACATGTTCCGGACCGCCGTCGCTCTCGGCGGCACGCTCACCGGGGAGCACGGGGTCGGCATCCTGAAGCGGCGCTGGCTCGCCGACGAGCTCGGCGACGACTCGTACGAACTGCAGCGCGGCATCAAGGCGCTCTTCGACCCGCGAGGCATCCTGAACCCGGGTGTCATGTTCGACGAGCGCGTCGCGACCGACGTGTCCGAGGACCCCGCCGCTCGATAGGCTGCCCCGGTGACCTCCGTGGCCCCGCAGTCAGCCCCTGAACCCGCCGTGAACCCGTCGCCGGCGCCGCCGATCTGGACGGCGCCGCCGAAGGCGCGCAGCGGCGGGCTGGTCTTCGCGGTCATCGGGATCGTCGTCGCGGGGTTCGTCGGCCTGCTGGTGCTCGCCTACCTCGCCGTGGGGCTCGGGGTGTCGACGCTCCTCATCGGTTCGCTCCTCGCCCTCGTGCCGCTCGCGCTCGTGCTCCTCGCGGTGCGCTGGGTCGATCGCTGGGAACCCGAGCCGCGTTGGGCCCTGTGGTTCGCCTTCCTCTGGGGTGCTGCCGTGTCGGTGGCGATCGCGCTCGCCGTCGACCTCGGGCTGCAGCTCGCGATGGCGTTCGCCGAGCCCGGCGGTGCGACCGACGAGGCGCTGCAGGCGGTGGTGCAGGCGCCGATCGTCGAGGAGGTCGCGAAGGGCCTCGGGGTGCTCCTGATCTTCGCCTTCTCGCGCTCGCACTTCGACGGCCCTGTCGACGGGCTCGTCTACGCCGCGACCGTCGCCGCCGGCTTCGCCTTCACCGAGAACGTGCTCTACTTCGGCGCCGCGCTCGCCGAAGGCGGCGCAGAGACCCTCGGTGCCACCTTCATCGTGCGCGGCCTCTTCTCTCCCTTCGCCCACGTGCTCTTCACGGCGTGCACGGGCCTCGCGATCGGCATCGGCGCCAGGCGCGGCGGGGGAGCCGGCGTCGTCGGATGGTTCCTGCTGGGCCTCCTCGGCGCGATCGCCCTGCACGCCCTCTGGAACGGTTCGCTCACCTTCGCCGACGACGCGATCGGCCTCTACTTCACGGTGCAGGTGCCGATCTTCATCGCCGCGATCGTGCTGACCGTGCTGCTCCGGCGGCAGGAGGTGCGGGTCACCCGCCACCGGCTCGCCGAGTACGGCGCCGCCGGGTGGTTCAGTCCGGCGGAGGTCGAGATGCTCGCCACTCCGGCGGGCCGCCGCCAGGCGAAGGCGTGGGCGAAGTCGCAGACGCCCGCGCGCACCCGCGTCATGCGGAAGCTCGTCACGGATGCCACGCACCTCGCGTTCACCCGCCAGCGCATCGCCACCGGGCTCGCCAACGAACGCACGTTCGCCGACGAGCAGGGCCTGCTCGACGCCATCGTCGTCGACCGCCGGGTGCTGCTGAGCTGAGGCATCCGCTGCCCGGTGGACGAAACAGCCGGATCTCGGGGCAAAAAACTCGCCGCCCTGTGGTGTGGCATGGCCGACATCTCTACGGGGCGACGAGTTCTAGGTCTCAAGCGTGCAACGTGTTCGCAGTCAGCGCAAGAGGGGGGTGGACGTTCGTCCGCGATTGCGACGAGCCCGCGAACCTGCTCAACTTGATGCATGACCGATACGAACAGCAAGCCCGAGATCGACGCTCCCGAGGGGCCGGCCCCCGTCGAGCTGGTGATCGAAGACATCGTCGTCGGCGACGGCGCAGAGGCGCAGCCCGGCTCGACCGTCGACGTGCACTACCTCGGCGTCGAGTACGACAGCGGCGAGGAGTTCGACTCCTCGTGGGGTCGCGGCCAGTCCATCAACTTCCCCCTCCAGGCGCTCATCAGCGGTTGGCAGGAGGGCATCCCCGGCATGAAGGTCGGCGGCCGCCGCAAGCTCACGGTTCCCCCGCACCAGGCATACGGCCCCGCCGGCGGCGGACACCAGCTGTCGGGCAAGACCCTCATCTTCGTGATCGACCTGCTCGGCGTCAGCTGAGCCGACTCCCGATCACTCCGAAGGCCGGTGGGCGCGAGCCCACCGGCCTTCGTCGCGCTCGGCTACGATTCGGGGGTGCTGCCTGCGTTCATCCCGTACCTCCTCGTCTCGGCGCTGCACCTCGTGCTGCTGTACGTCGGGCCGGCGTGGAGCGTGACGGCGACGAAGACGCTGCTGATGCCGCTGCTCGCCCTCGCGGTCGTGCTCCTCGCGCGGCCCCTCCGCGCGCCCGCGCCGCTGCTCCTGGCGGGCATCGCCTTCTCCTGGGGCGGCGACGTGCTGCTGTCGTTCCCCGGCGATGGATGGTTCGTGGCGGGCCTCTCCTCGTTCCTGCTCGCGCATGTCGTCTACATCGTGCTCTTCCTGCGGATGCCGCGTGCCCGTCGCCGCCCTCCCGTCTGGTCGTACGTCTACTGGGCATGGATGATCGTCATGCTCGGCCTGCTCCTGCCGCACGCGGGCGCGCTCGCCGCCCCGATCGTGCTCTACGCGGCGGCCATCGGCACGATGGCGATGTGCGCGTCGATGCACGGCAGGTGGGTCGTGCTCGGCGGAGCGTTCTTCATCGTCTCCGACTCGGTGCTCGCCCTCGGCAGGTTCCTGCCGGGGTACGAGTTCGCCGCGCACGACTTCGTCGTCATGTCGACCTACTTGGCGGCGCAGGGCCTCATCGCATGGGGCGTGGTGGCCGCGATTCGGGCGCGCCGAGCCGCTTCGGATCCGTCGTCTCCTGCACCCGATCGACGAGCTGACGCCACGGCCCCGTGAGCTGGCGCTCGGCGAGCGTCGCCTCATGCGGTTCGCAGCGGATGCGGTAGACGAAGCGGTCGGGCTCGGGAGGCACCGGTGGCGGTTCGCCCCACGGGATCTCGTCGATGAGGATGTACCACTCGTCGGGGTCGGGCTGCTCGTCGACGCGAACCTCCCAGGTGAGCCGGGTGCCGGCGAGGCCCCCGCTCCGGGACACGATGACGTCCATGGGGTGATCGTACTCCGCGGTCGACGAACGCGGCCGGTGAACGCTACCCGGCGGGCGGCACCTCGATGCCGACCGCAGACCAGCCGTGCATGACGGCCAGCTCCTCGCGGCTCTCGGGGCCGAAGCGCTCGCGCGCCGAGCGCACGGTCTCCGCCGCGAATCCGGCGAAGTCCTCGTCGGGCGACAGCCGGCCCGAGGTGAGCACGTCGTACCAGATGCGCCCGACGTGCTCCCAGGCGAAGCCGCCGAGCTCGGTCGCGGCGAGCGCGAACGCCCGGTTGGGGATGCCCGAGTTCAGGTGCACGCCGCCGTTGTCGTCGTCGGTCTCGATGTAGTCGCGCAGGTGCCCGGGCTGCGGGTCGCGGCCGAGCACGTCGTCGTCGTAGGCGGTGCCGGGCTCGATCATCGAACGCAGCGCCCGCCCCTGCACCTCGTCGGTGAAGATGCCCTCGCCGATGAGCCAGCTCGCCGCCTCGGCGTCCTGGCCGAGCGCGTACTGCTCGACGAGCGCGCCGAACGCGTCGGAGACATGCTCGTTGAGCGCGCCCGATTGCCCCTGATACCGCAGTTTCGCCGTGTGCTCGGTGACCCCGTGGGCCAGCTCGTGGCCGATGACGCTCAGCGAATCGGTGAAGCCGCGGAAGATCTCGCCGTCGCCGTCGCCGAAGACCATGCGCTCGCCGTCCCAGAAGGCGTTGTCGTACTTGTCGCCGAAATGCACGGTCGCCTCGAGCGGCATGCCCGCGCCGTCGATCGAGTCGCGGCCGAAGACGCGCTCGAACATGCGATGCGTGTCGCCGAGGCCGTCGTAGGCGTCGTCGACCGCCTCGTCGCCCGTCGCGCGCTCGCCCTCGCGGCGCACGAGGCGACCCGGCAGCTTCTCGCGGCCCTCGGCGTCGGAGATGCGACGGTCGGGCGCCGAGGGGGCGTCGGGGAGCACGCTCGGCAGTTCGGGCAGCGGCTCGATGCCGAGACGCGCCGGAGGCTCGCGCAGCAGCGCGCGCCTCGCGGCCTCGGCCGCGATGGGGAATCGCGGGGCGGCAGCCTGGGCGATGCGGTCGAGCAGGTAGGGAGGCACGATCTGCTGCATGGGTCGATGCTCGCACCAGCCGGCGACATCGGCGAGGAGCCGCACCGTGCATGCCGCCCATAGGCTTGACGTGTGACGACCTCCCCGCTCCTCGGCCTCCTGCTCGACGTCGACGGCCCCATCGCGAGCCCCGTGACGCGTTCGATCGCGATCCCGTCGATCGCCCGCGACCTCGCGGAGCTCGCGAACGCCGGAAACCCCGTGATCTTCAACACGGGCCGCTCCGACGCGTTCATCGCCGAGCAGGTCGTGCCGCCGCTGCTCGCCGCGGGTCTCGAGCCGGGTGCGCCCGTCTGGGCGATCTGCGAGAAGGGCGCGGTCTGGGCCGCGATCGACCGTGACGGCCTCGGCGAGGTCTTCGTCGACCTCGACCTCGCGATGCCGGCCGACTTCGCCGCCGACATGCGCGCCTACGTCGAGGCGCACTTCGACGAGTTCGCCTTCTTCGACGACACCAAGCGCGCGATGGTCTCGGTCGAGCAGCACGTGCACGTGGCATCCGCCGACTATCTCGAGGCCCAGCCCCGCTTCGACGCCCACGCGCACGACGGGCTCGCCGCGCGCGGCTTCGGCACGGTGCGTGAGGGCGACGAGCGACCGGATGCCGCGGGGCGCGTGCACTGGCGCATCGACCCGACGATCATCTCGACCGACGTCGAGTCGGTGCGGCTCGGCAAGGACCTCGGGGCGGCACGAGCGGTCGAGCTGCTCGAGGCGCGCGGCATCCGCCCGCTGCACTGGCGCACGATGGGCGACTCGCGCGGTGACTACCGCATGGCCGACTGGCTCGCCGAACGCGGGGAGCAGGTGCGGCACGTCGACGTGCGACCGGCCGAGGGCATTCCGGCGACCTCGTATCCCGTGCTGACCGCGGGCGAGCTCATCCACGACGAGGCGGGCGCCGTGTTCCTGTCGCGCTGGGCGGCGGCCTCGCGTCGCGGCGACCTCGGCGACGACGAGTAGCCGGCCGCCGATGCCGAGCGCGAACCTCGTCGAGGCCGTCGAGCAGCCCGAGCTGCGGACGCATCCGATCGCCCTCGTGCCGGCCCTGCTCGTGTGCGGGGCGGCGGTGCTGCTCTTCGGGTTCATGGTGCCGATCGCCGGCTACGCGATGCTCGCGGTCGGCCTCGTGGCAGCGTGGCTCTGCGATCGCTCGGGCCGCACCGAACGCCTCCTCGCCGACCTCGCGCTCATCGCCGTCGGCCAGGTCATCATCTCGACGGTGTCGCTGAAGGCCGACCTCAGCGACGAGGGCATGGTGCGATTCGCGGTCGTGCTCGGCCTCGCCGTGCTCGTGCCCTACGTCATCTCGCGGTTCGTGTACCGCGAGCACGTCATCCGCTTCCCGTGGCGCACGGGCCGCCGCTGGAACCGCACCCAGTGGCTCTACCTGATCTTCGTGACGCTCGCGGGCTGGCTGATCCTGCCGTTCTACTTCATCACCTCTGGCGTGTACGAGAACTGGCCGACCGTGACCGAGCCCGATACCATCGCGCGCCTCTTCGTCGGCGTCGCCGCCGTGGGAACGTGGGACGAGCTCTTCTTCATCTGCACGGTCTTCGTGCTGCTGCGCCGGCACTTCCCGTCGTGGCAGGCGAACCTGCTGCAGTCGATCGTGTTCGTGTCCTTCCTGTGGGAGCTCGGGTACCAGTCGTGGGGGCCGCTGCTCACGATCCCGTTCGCGCTCATCCAGGGGTACACGTTCAAGCTCACGAAATCACTCACGTACGTGTTCGTCGTGCACATGCTCTTCGACGCGGTCGTGTTCGCGGTCATCGTGTACGCGCACACGGGGTGGCCGGCGATCTTCCTGCTGGCCCCGTAGCGTCAGGGCCGGCAGCGGTCAGTCGCCGCGATCGACGGATGCCCCGTGCTCTCCGAGCCACTCGAGCAGCACCGCCGCGTGGTTGACCTGCTCGTCGCGGGCACCGAAGAGCAGCGTGACCCGGTCGTGCTTCTCGCCGAGGTCGACGAGCTCCCGGGCAGCGGCGTTCTCGTCGAGCTCGCCGAGATATCGCGCGGCGAACTCGTCGAATCGTTCGCGGTTCTGATGCCATTCGGTGCGGAGGTCGGGGGAGGGCGCGACATCCTTGTCCCACAGGTCGAGCTCGGCGCGCTCCTTGCTCACGCCGCGCGGCCAGAGCCGGTCGACGAGCACGCGATAGCCGTCGGATGCGTCGGCCTGGTCGTAGACCCGCTTGATGACGAAGACCATGGGGTCAGTCTGCCCCGGGGCATCCGTCGTGCCAAGCGGTGTGCGACCCCGTGCCGGAGCTCAACTCTTCGGCCGGCTCCGCAACCCGATCACGATGAGCGCCACGCCGCCGAGCGCGATGATGGGCCCGAGGATCGCCCAGAGCGTCGAGCCGGTCATGGCGCTACCGCCGATGAGCCCGAATCCCTGCAACATGAAGACGACGCCCATGATGACGACGAGCGAACCGATCGCGACGAGAACTGGCTTCCGCATGCGGGCAGCATCCCGCACCGGCGGCGGCGCCGCAAGCACCGGTGCCGTCCAGCCGCGCGATCGGTAGTCTCGGACCATCGGGAGGTCGCTCCTGAGTACGACGAGAGGATGCCGCGCATGCGCGCGATCGTGCTCGACCGCTACGGCCCGTCCGAGCGGGTCATGCGTCTCGCCGAGCTGCCGGATCCGGTGCCTGGAGCGGGCGAGGTGGTGGTGCGGGTCGCCGCCGTGTCACTCAACTCGTGGGACGTCGACCTCGCCACCGGGGCGACGCTCGTGCGCCTCGAGTCGCCGTTCCGCCCGAAGCGTCGGGTGATCGGCTCGGATGTCTCGGGCACCGTCGTCGCCGTCGGGCCGGGTGCGAGCCGCCATCGCGTCGGCGATGCCGTGTTCGGGGAACTCTCCGCGGCGGGCTGGGGCGGCTTCGCCGACCTCGTCGTCGCGCGCGAGGACGCGGTCGTGGCGAGGCCGGTCGGGCTCGACGACCTCACGGCCGCCGCGTTGCCGCAGGCCGCGAGCATGGCCTGGCAGGCGCTCGGAGGTGCAGAGGCCGTGGCGCCGGATGGCTCGTCGGACGGTTCACTGCGGGGCCGGCGCGTGCTCATCGTCGGCGCCGGCGGGGGAGTGGGCACGTTCGCGATCCAGCTCGCGAAGCGCGGCGGCGCCCACGTGACCGCCGTCGAGCGTGCGGTCTGGAAGCTCGACGCGCTCGCCGAGCTCGGGGCCGACGTCGTCGCCGCTGGTGGACCCGACGGTGCAGACTCGCGCCACGCCTTCGATCTCGTGCTCGACGTCGTCGGGGCACTGCCGCCGGCTCGGGCGAAGGAGTTGCTCGCCGACGGCGGGCGAGCCGCGTACATCGGGGGGAGTCCGGGACGTATCGCCCAGGTGCTCTTCGCGGGGGCTCGCCTCGACCGTCATGCCGGTGCCGGTGATGATGACGGTGCCGAAGTCGTTGCCGAGCCCGCCCGCAGCATCTCGCTGCTCGCCGCCGTGCCGAACCGCGACCTGCCCGCGATCGCCGCGCTCGCCGCGGCAGCGGAGCTGCGCGCGATCATCGACGGCCCGCACCCGCTCGAGCAGGTGCCGCACCAGCTCGCCCGGCTGCAGTCGGGCGCCGTGCTCGGCAAGGCGGTGATCGAGCTGGGCTGATTCGAGGCGAGCCGGCGAACCGCGCAGGTCGGCCGCGAGGCATCCGCTCTGGTAGAGTATTGAGGTTGCCGTCATGACGGCCGCGCACAAAGAGAGCCCGGGCAATCTGCTACGGGCAGCGCGCAACTAGAAGAAAGGGGATCCCATCTATGGCACTTGAATCCGATGTCAAGAAGGCGATCATCGAAGAGTACGCGACGCACCCCGGTGACACTGGATCCCCCGAGGTCCAGATCGCGCTCCTCACGAAGCGAATCAAGGACCTCACCGAGCACCTGAAGGAGCACAAGCACGACCACCACTCGCGTCGTGGCCTGCTCCTCCTCGTCGGTCAGCGTCGTCGTCTGCTCGGCTACCTCGCCGATGTGGACATCAACCGCTACCGCAAGCTCATCGAGCGTCTCGGCCTGCGCCGCTAAGCAGCTTCACCGCTGCGGCTCTCGTTGATACCGCGAGCTTCTTGCGAAAGCCCCCCGCCACCCAGTGGCCGGGGGCTTTCGTCATCCCCGGGGTGGCCCGCCGGATCGAGGCGACCGGACATCTGCGAGTCAGCGGATGCTTCGCGCGACACGCCGTGTCGGTGAGGTCGCGTGCGGCGTGTCGCTGGGAATGTCCGCCGACTCGCGGGGCGAGGGGCCGACGGTCGAGCGCGTACTCCCTACTCCCTACTCGACGCGTGCGCGGTGCGCCCGAGCGGCCATGCGGTTGCCGCAGCGAGTGCTGCAGTAGCGGCGCGAGGCGTTCTTCGACAGGTCGGCGTAGATGCCCGCGCAGTCGTCGGCCTGGCATACCCGCAGGCGATCCATGCCGTCTGCGCGGATGACGTCGACGAACGCCATCGCCGCCTCGACGAGGATGCGGGAGGCGAGCGGGGCGTCCTGACTGGTCGCGTGCACGTGCCAGTCGAGGTCGTCGTGCCGCACGAGCCGGGGCAGGGCGTTGGCCTCGTCGAGGATCGCGTTCACCTCGTTCACCGCGTCGTCGCGATCGAGGCGCCAGAGCACCCGCAGCCGGTCGCGCGCTGCGGCGACCTCGGCGACCTCGGCGGCGGTGCCGTCGCGCCGGCCCGAGTACCACCACGCGTCGAGGATCGCGCTCAGCTGCTCGGGCGTCGAGAGTTCGTCGGCGCCTGATTCGGATGCCTCGGGCACGGTGTCGGCCAGGGCGGCGACGAAGCCGAGTGCCGCGATCGTGTCATCGGTGAAGATCATTTGACTCCTGACATCCGTTGGCGGTACTGTCACGAGCATAACGTCGTTCGGTCATGACATGGCCACGAATCCCCGACTGAGAAGGAGACGCCGATGCGCGGCTCGAAGGGTGTCCTCGGCATCGTCCTGGGTCTCGCCGCAGGTCTCGCCTTCGGCGCCGGCGGCGTGGTCGTGAAGCCCCTCCTGGAGTCGGGCTGGTCGCCCGGCGCCGCCGTCTTCGCACGTATCAGCGTCGCAGCGCTCGCCCTCATCGTTCCGGGCCTCATCGCCCTGAAGTTCGACCTCCGGCCGCTCTGGCGAGCCCGCTGGACCGTGCTCGCGTACGCGCTCATCGCCGTCGTCGGCACCCAGGTCGCCTTCTACGCCTCGATCGCGCTCATCCCCGTCAGCACGACGCTCCTGATCGAGTACCTGGCGCCGGTCGCGCTCGTGCTCGTCGCGTGGGCTCGCCAGCGCCGGGCGCCGCAGTTCGTCGTCATCGCGGGCTCGGTGCTCGCGATCACGGGCCTCTACCTCGTGATCGGTCCGGGCGGCGGCGGCCTCGACGTCCTCGGACTGCTGCTGGCGGGCGTCGCAATGGTCGGCGTCTGCGTCTACTACGTGCTCGGCGAGCGAGCGGATGCCTCGGTCCCCCCGATCTCGCTCGCTGCGAGCGGCTTCGTGGTGGGTGCCATCGTGCTCGGTGCGCTGGGCATCGTCGGCGTGGTTCCGTTCTCGGCGGAGCTCGTCGACGTCCAGTACTTCGGCACGGTCGCGCCGTGGTGGGTGCCGGTGCTGACGGTCGGCCTCGTCTCGACGGCGTTCGCCTACGTCGCCGGCATCAGCGCCATCCGCCTGCTCGGTACGCGCCTCTCGTCGTTCCTCGGGCTGTCCGAGGTGATCTTCGCGGCGATCGTCGCGTGGTTCGTGCTGGGCGAGGCGATCGGTCCGCTGCAGGCTGCGGGCGGGCTGCTCATCCTCGGCGGCATCGTGCTCGTGCGCTTCGAGCGTCCACGCGACGCGGCGTCGGTCGCGCTCGACATCGATCTCGTGCCGGTTGCGGTGGACGCCCGCGACTAGCAACCGGCCGTAATACTCGGCGACCCGGGCGTAGCGTCGAGACATGACACGCGCCGACTGGACCGAGCTCGCCGACACGACCCAGGCGGTGCACGCCGGCAATGCCGTCGACGGCGGCTCCGGGGCGATCCGCACGCCGATCGTCATGGCGAACTCGTACGCGCTGCCCGACGACCCGTCGACCATGAGCTGGTCGGGCACCGAGAACCCGCTCTACACGCGCAACTCCGGGGCGAACCAGATCGGGTTGCAGGCGAAGCTCGCGGTGCTCGAGCACGGCGAGGACTCCGTGGTGCTCGCGAGCGGCGTCGCGGCGCTGCACGCGGTCTTCTTCACCTTTCTGAGGTCGGGCGACCACGTCATCGTCTCGGACGTCTCGTACGAGGCGACCTATCGGCTCTTCACCGAGCTCTTCCCCGAGAAGTACGGCATCGAAGCCGACTTCGTCGACACGAGCGACCTCGACGCCGTGCGCGCGGCGCTCCGCCCGAACACCCGCCTCGTGCACATCGAGGCCATCGCGAACCCCACGACGAAGGTGACGGATGTCGCGGCCGTCGCGGTGATCGCGCACGAGGCCGGCGCCCTGCTCAGCGTCGACTCCACGTTCACTCCGCCGCCGTTCTTCCGCCCGCTCGATCACGGCGCCGACCTCTCGGTGCACTCGCTCACCAAGTACATCAACGGCCACGGCGACGCGATGGGCGGCGCCGTCTCGGGGCGCCACGAGCTCATCGCGCAGCTGAAGGCCGACGCGATGGTCGACGTCGGCGGCGTCATCAGCCCCTTCAACGCCTGGCTCATCATGCGCGGCTCGGTGACGCTGCCGCTCCGCCTGCGGCAGACGTTCGCGACCGCCCTGCGCGTCGCCGAAGCGCTCGACGCCGATCCTCGCATCGCGTTCGTCGCCTATCCGGGACTGGCCGGGCACGAACAGCACGAGCTCGCCACGGCGCAGTTCGGCGGCGCCTACGGCGGGGTCATGTCGTTCGCCATCGACGGCGGTCCCGAGGTGCAGAACGCCTTCGTCGCGGCGCTGCGCATCGTGACCTCCGCCGTCTCGCTCGGGCACGACGAGTCGCTCATCGTGCACGTCGGCACGACGGGACCGCGCGTGGCGTTCTACCCCGACGGTTTCAAGGCCCTCGGGCACCTGCGCTTCTCGATCGGCCTCGAAGACGCCGACGACCTGATCGCCGACCTGCTCCAGGCGCTCGACACCGCAGTGGGGCCGCTCACGGTCTGAGCGGCGTGGCGGTGCTGCCTAGACTCTGAAGATGCGATTCGGCGTCATCATCCTTCCGCAGTACGACTGGCCCGAGGCGGTGCACCACTGGCGCGGCGCCGAGGAGCTCGGGTTCGACCACGCGTGGACCTACGACCACCTCTCGTGGCGGGGCCTCGCCGGGGAGCGCTGGCACGCGACGGTGCCCACGCTCACGGCTGCGGCGATGGTCACCGAGCGCATCGGGCTCGGCACGTTCGTCGCGAGCCCGAACTACCGGCATCCGGTGCCCTTCGCGAAGGATGCCGCGACGCTCGACCAGATCTCCGGCGGCCGCCTGCTGCTCGGCGTCGGCTCGGGCGGCACCGGGTTCGACGCGTTCGTGCTCGGCCAGCCCGAGTACACGCCGCGGCAGCGTCTCGCGCGCTTCGTCGAGTTCGCCGAGGCGCTCGACGTGCTCCTGCGGTTCGAGGAACCCGGGTCCGGCGGCATCTCGTTCGAGGGGGAGTGGTTCACCGCATCCGGTGCTCGCATGGTCGGTGAGCCGGCGCAGCGGCCGCGGATGCCGCTCCACCTCGCGGCGGAAGGACCGAAGGGACTCGACCTCGTGGCCCGGCTCGGCGACGGCTGGGTGACGACGGGCGGCACGATCGAAGACACCGACGCGTGGTGGCGACGCCTGGCCGAGCTGAGCGACCGGCTCGATGAGGCGTGCGGTCGGGAAGGCCGCGATCCGTCGAGTCTCGAGCGCATCCTCTCGCTCGACTCGGAGCCGCGGTACAGCCTCGAGAGTGCCGCTGCGTTCGAGGACGCCGTCGGGCGAGCAGCCGAACTCGGATTCACCGATGTCGTCGCGCACTGGCCGCGCGAGCAGGGCCTGTACGCGGGCGACGAGTCCGTACTCGACGAGGTGGCCGAGCTCATGCAGCGGCTGCGCTGACGCGCCGCAGGTCGACACCTCGGCCGAGGCATCCGGCGGGCTCGAGACATCCGTGCCCGCGATAGCCTGAAGCACATGCCCGCGCTCCGCTCGAAGCCGTTTCTCGCCTGGGAGCCGCTCCCGTACCTCGTCGTGTTCGTGCTGCTCCTGCTGACGGGCGTCGTGCGACCGGATGGCCCGCCGTGGCTGCTGTGGCCCTTCCTCGTGGTCCTCGGGGCGGCGGTCGCGTGGCTGGTCGTCGGTCTCGTGCGCGGGTCACGGCGCTCGAACCCCGATCAATGGGGAGACCTCACGACGATCGACGGGCTCGAGCTCGTCGACGCACCGCGTGTCGAGCGCGAGGTGCGCGCCGTGGTGCCGGTGGCCGATGCACACCGCCGCCAGCCCGCGATCGAACTCGCTCGGCTGTACGGCGGCACGGAACAGCTCGCAGTGCTCGTGCCGCGCTCGAGTCGGTGGCTCTCGCGGCGGTACCGCGTTGGGGTGCAGCTCGTGGGCGGCGACCGACCCCGTCATGCCGGCTTCCTGAGCCCGGCCGCCGACGACCGATGGCGCGGGTTGCTCGACGGCATGCGCGAGCAGGCTCGATACGCACGTGTGCCCGCGCTCATCACGGGCGGTTCGCGGCCCTACGGCGTCGAGGTCGACCTCAGTGGACTCGAGCGGCTCGAGGGCACGGCGGCGGAGTGATCCGTCGACGCTGGCCGACGCGGCTCAGGCCGAGGCCTCCTCGGCTTCCTGCTTCGCGAGGTCCGCGCGCACCTGCTCCATGTCGAGCGCCCGCACCTGGGAGATGAGCTCGTCGAGCATCGGCCGGGGGAGCGCGCCGGGCTGTGCGAAGACGCCGATGCCGTCCTTGAACGCCATGATCGTGGGGATCGACGTGATGTTCATGGCCGCGGCGAGCTGCTGCTGGTCTTCGGTGTCGACCTTGGCGAAGGTGAAGTCGGGGTTCGCCTCGGCGGCGGCCTCGTAGTTCGGCGCGAACTGCAGGCACGGGCCGCACCAGCCGGCCCAGAAGTCGACGAAGACGGTGCCGCCCTCGAGGATCGTCTTCTCGAAGGTGTCCAGGGTGAGCGCCACGGTAGCCATGCTGCAAGCCTATTCCGCGTCGCTGTGGACGTGCTCGGTGTTCGCTCTGCGCGAGCTGTGCGCCGGCGCCTGCTGCGGGAAGCGGGATCGCATGCGAGTGTGCAGCCCCGCCCCGCCCCGGCGCCGGTATCGTGAAGGCGTGGTCGCTTTCGGAGACGCGCTCGGTTCGTTCCGTCGCCGCGGCTCGGTCTCCGACGAATCGTCGGAACCGGAGGTCGCGGTCGATGTCGTGCGTCCGCATGGGACCGCGCAGCCCGACCCGGCACGTGCCGCCGACGACGCGATCCCCGACCTCGATTGGCGGGTGTTCCCCCAGGGCGCTGAGCACTCGATGTTCGAGGCGCCGAGCGGCATGCTCGCACGCGTCGCGCTCGGACCTCCGTCGGCCCCGCGCATCGTGCTGGTCCCGGGCGCCACGGGCTCGAAAGAGGACTTCGTGCTCATGATGCCGCTCTTCGCCGAGGCCGGATACCGCGTCGAGTCGTTCGACCTCGCGGGCCAGTACGAGTCATGGCGGGCAGGTCCGTGGAACCTCCGCCCGCCGCGGCAGCGCTACGACGAGCGGCTCTTCCTCGACGACTTCCTCGCGGTGCTCGACGACGGCACGGCGCCCGCGCACGTGCTCGGCTACAGCTTCGCAGGCACCCTCGCCGAACTCGCGCTCCTCGCGCGGCCCGAGCGCTTCGCGAGCCTGACGCTCCTCAGCGCCCCGCCCGAACCCGGCCAGTCGTTCCGCGGGGTCAAGCGCATCGGACCGATCAGCGCTTTCACGTCGCCCCGCCAAGGTGCAGGCCTCATGCTCTGGGGCATCCGCAACAACCTCAACCGGGTGCCGCCGCGTCGACTCGAGTTCGTGCGCGATCGATTCGCGCTCACGCGCCGCGAGAGCGTCGACGACATCATCGCGCTCATGATGCAGACGCCCGACCTCCGGGCCGAGCTCGCGGCATCGTCCGTCCCGAAGCTCGTCGCGGTCGGGGAGCACGACCTCTGGCCGCGAGAGCTGCACGAGCGATTCGCTCGCGAGATCGGGGCGCACCTGTCGGTCTATCCCACCGGCCACAGCCCGTGCGAGACCGCGCCGCATCAGCTCGTGCGCGACATGCTCGCGTTGTTCGAGGCGACGGAGCTCACCCCGTAGCCATCGCGGGCGGCGACGGGCGGATGCTCACGCGGGCAGCGGATCCTCACCGTCGGGTTCGGCCGCATCGACGACGACGGCATCCGTGGGCGATGCGTTCGCCTCCCATACCCAGACCGGCGCGCGGCGTCGTTCGGCCCGCCGGGTGAGCGGCGGCCACTCCCGCGACTCGACCGACATCGTGTGGAACGCCATGCGCACCCGTCGGGCAAGGCCGTCGAACGTGTCGAACGGGCGCGCCGAGACGCCCACGAGCATGCGGCGGTCGCGCACGACCGTCATGCCGGGCTGCATCCACCACGCGAGGTCGAGGTCGTCGTGCACGTCGGCTCGCTCGCGGTGCACGAGGTCGCGGAGACGTGCCCACGCGTCGGCCCGCATCGCGTAGTTCGAGCCGAAGATGGGCGGATGCCCGAGCAGCGCACCGATCACGGTGAAATAGCCGCCGATGTAGATGTTCCGTGCGATCCAGCGCACGACGGAGTTGCGACCGTAGAACGTGCCGCCGTTCGTGACGACCGCGGGGCGGTCGGAGGCGGCCATGCGCCGCTCGATCTCGGCGATCCAGTCGGGTGCAGGCACCGAGTCGGCGTCGAGGCGGGCGAGGAGATCGCCGGTGGCCGCGTCGAACCCCGCGGCCGTCGCCGGCCAGATGCCGCGCAGCGGCTCGTGCACCACTCGCACGCCGGCGGCGAGGGCGACGTCGGCCGTGGCATCCGTCGAGCCGTTGTCGACGACGATGACCTCGTCGGGGAGCCGGGTCTGGCTCGCGAGCGCGTCGAGGCATGCGGCGAGGAAGTCCGCGTCGTTCAAGCTCGGAATGATGACCGAAATCGTGCCCATCACGGCGAGTCTAGCCACGAGGCGCGCCGGTCACGCTCGATCCGTGCGCCGATGCGCCGAATCGGAAGCAAGGGCTGTCTTCTGCGCGACGCACCACATATGCTGGCCCCCGACCGGGGGTCAATGGAGACGGACCGGCACGGAAGGGGAGACGATGTACCCATCTGCAACACTTTCCAAGCGCGCCAGGACGGCGGTGATCGCAACCGCGGCGATCGCCGGGCTGGCGCTCGTACCGACCAGCGCGGCGCTGGCGGCGCCGGCGGGCGCCGGGTGCGACAACCGCACGAACAACACCTACACCAAGCTGCTCGAGTGCGTTCGCGTCGACGGCGTGCTCGAGCACCAGCAGGCGCTGCAGGACATCGCCGATGCCAACGGCGGGAACCGTGCGGCCGGGACCACCGGCTACACCGAGAGCGTCGACTACGTCGTCGACACGCTCGAGGCTGCAGGCTGGAACGTCGAACTCGACGGGTTCGACTTCACCTACGTACCGCCGCCAACGCTGCAACAGCTCGCACCGACCCCCGCGACCTACGAGTCGGCGGTCTTCACGGGCACCGGCTACGGCGACATCACGGGCAACGTGGTGCCCGTCGACATCGTGCTCGCACCCCCGCGGGACCCCGTCACGAGCGGTTGCGAGGACAGCGACTTCGTCGGCTTCCCGGCCGGGTCGATCGCGCTCATCCAGCGAGGCACGTGCGAGTTCGGCGTCAAGGCCGTCAACGCCCAGGAGGCCGGCGCGGCGGCCGTCATCATGTTCAACCAAGGCAACACCGAGCTCCGTTCCGGGCTGCTGACGGGCACGCTGTTCGGTGTCAACCAGACGCCGCTGTCGATCCCGGTCGTCGGCGCGAGCTTCGCCGATGGCGCCAAGCTCGCGCAGGCGGGCTCGACCGCCCACGTGGTCGTCTCCTCGCCGGAGTCGCGGCCCCAGGTGAACGTGATCGCCGAACTGCCGGGCAAGAACGACGGGAACGTCGTGATGGCCGGAGCGCACCTCGACTCGGTGCAGGCCGGCCCCGGCATCAACGACAACGGCAGCGGCTCGTCGGCGCTGCTCGAGATCGCGCAGCAGATGTCGAAGCTGCAGCCCGAGAACACGCTGCGGTTCGCATGGTGGGGTGCTGAGGAGAGCGGACTGCTCGGCTCGCGGGCCTACGTCGCCGACCAGGTGGCTGCGGGCACGCTCGACGACGTCGCGCTGTACCTGAACTTCGACATGGTGGCGTCTCCCAACTACATCTTCATGGTGTACGACGGCGACGAGTCGGGCTGGGACGCCCCCGAGGGGGTTCCGATCCCCGAGGGCTCGACGCAGATCGAGGACCTCTTCGAGAGCTACTACACGTGGGCGGGCGTGCCGTATGACGACGCGCAGTTCAGCGGGCGCAGCGACTACCAGGCGTTCATCCAGAACGGCGTGCCGGCCGGTGGCCTGTTCACCGGCGCCGAAGTCGTGAAGACCCCGGCGCAGGCGGAGATCTGGGGCGGCACCGCGGGTGCGCAGTACGACCCGTGCTACCACCTCGTCTGCGACACGATCGACAACCTCGCGCTCGATGCGCTCGACGTCAACTCCGACGCGATCGCGACGGCGGTGCTCACCTACGCGTACTCCACCGAGTCCGTGAACGGCGTGGTCGGCGCGAAGGTGCCCGGGAACTTCGTGCTGCCGGCACCTGGCACTCCCGAGGGCACGGTCAACCTGCCGGGCGGCGGCGGGCTCGCGCCCGACCACGGCCACGAGCACGACGAGCTCGACTGACACCGATCGAGCGCGGTTCCAGGGGCGGACAGGCATCGGGCCTGTCCGCCCCGTTCGCGTGCACGGACGGTGCTCGGCGCCTGATCCGTGCGGGGCGCACCGATCGGGAATACTGTGCAGGAGGCATCCGTTTGCTCAGATGTATGCAAAAGCATGCAACACGGAATCTCCCACGAGGATGAGCCCAGGAGGGCACCATGCAGTTCGGAATCTTCACCGTCAGCGACATCACGCAAGACCCGACGACGGGGCGTACGCCGAGCGAGCACGAGCGCATCACCGACGTGCTGACGATCGCGCAGCACGCCGAAGAGGTCGGCCTCGACGTCTTCGCACTCGGCGAGCACCACAACCCGCCCTTCTTCTCCTCCTCGCCGACCACGACGCTGGCCTACATCGCAGCGAAGACGTCGAAGATCCAGCTCACGACCTCCACGACGCTCATCACGACGAACGACCCCGTGAAGATCGCCGAGGACTTCGCGATGCTGCAGCACGTCGCCGACGGCCGCGTCGACCTCATGCTCGGCCGCGGCAACACCGGCCCCGTCTACCCGTGGTTCGGCAAGGACATCCGTCAGGGCATCAACCTCGCCCTCGAGAACTACGGGCTGCTGCACCGCCTGTGGCGTGAGGACTTCGTCGATTGGGACGGCCAGTTCCGCACGCCCCTCCAGGGCTTCCAGTCGACGCCGCGCCCGCTCGACGACGTGCCGCCCTTCGTCTGGCACGGCTCGATCAGGAGCCCCGAGATCGCCGAGCAGGCCGCCTACTATGGCGACGGCTTCTTCGCGAACCACATCTTCTGGCCTGCCTCGCACACCCAGCGCATGGTGGCGCTCTACCGCCAGCGCTTCGAGCACTACGAGCACGGCACGGCCGAGCAGGCGATCGTCGGACTCGGCGGTCAGGTGTTCATGCGCAAGAACTCCCAGGACGCCGTACGCGAGTTCCGCCCGTACTTCGACAACGCGCCCGTCTACGGCCACGGCCCGAGCCTCGAGGAGTTCACCTCGCAGACGCCGCTCACGGTGGGCAGCCCCCAGGAGGTCATCGACAAGACGCTCGGCTTCCGCGACTACGTCGGCGACTACCAGCGTCAGCTCTTCCTCATGGACCACGCCGGCCTGCCGCTGAAGACCGTGCTCGAGCAGCTCGACCTGCTCGGCTCGGAGGTGGTGCCGGTGCTGCGCAAGGAATTCGCGAACAACCGACCCGCGACGGTTCCGGATGCCCCGACGCACGAGTCGCTCGTCGCCGCGCGCAATGCGGCGAAGGCCGACGGCGGCACGATCGCAGCTCCGAAGGGCGCCGCGTTCGGCGCCGCAGCAGTGAAGGGAGCCTGACGATGACCACGCGCACCCTCGCCGTCGTCTCGGCCGGCCTCAGCCAGCCGTCGTCGACGCGCATGCTCGCCGACAAGCTGAGCGACGCCACCGTCGCCAAGCTCGCCGAGCAGGGCATCGACACGACCGTCGAGACATTCGAGCTGCGGGATGTCGCGACCGACATCATGAACCACATGCTCACGGGCTTCCCGAGTCCGAAGCTCGAGGCGGTCATCGAGGCCGTGACCGGCGCCGACGGGCTCATCGCCGTCACGCCGATCTTCACGACGAGCTACTCGGGACTGTTCAAGTCGTTCTTCGACGTGATCGACAGCGCCGCGCTCGCCGAACTGCCGGTCGTGATCGGCGCGACGGCCGGGACGCCTCGGCACTCCCTCGCGCTCGACTACGCACTGCGGCCGATGTTCACCTACCTGCACGCGATCGTCGCGCCGACTGGCGTGTTCGCCGCGACGGGCGACTGGGGCGAGTCGGCAGACAGCGTGAAGACGCTCCCGGCCCGTATCGACCGGGCCTCCGGCGAGCTCGCCGCGCTCGTCGCCGCGAGCGACCGTTCAGCGAACGTCAGGGACCCCTTCGCCCTCGACCGGCCCTTCGGCCACCTCATCGGCGGCCTCACTGGGGAGTGACGCCTCTCTGGCCGTGCGACGGCGGTCGAGCAGCGCCATCGCCCGGTCGACGGCGAGGCCGAGCACGATCGCGACCGGAACGGAGACCGCGGTCGCGAGGAGCGGCGAGTCGAGGAGCAGGCCTCCGACGACCGCGCCGATCCCGATGTTGAAGCACGCCCACACGGCCCCGGCAGCCGCTGTCAGCGGGAGGTAGCGCCGGAGCGGGACCCGACCCGCTCCGGCCGCCATATTCACCGCGATGCGGGCGAACGGCACGTAGCGCGCCGTGAACACGAGCAGCGCGGTCCGGCGGTGCACGGCGACCCGGACCCGTTCGATCGCGGCTGCGGTCCGGCGCGTGCGCTGCCAACGCCACCGGTCGAGGCCGACGCGCCGACCGATCAGGTAGCAGAGCCCGTCGCCGACGGCCGCGCCGACGGCCGCCACGGGAAGGAGCAGCCAGAGCGGCGGTGATCCGGTCGTGGCCGACACGGCGCCGAGCGCCACGACGACCGTCTCGCTCGGTAGCACGACCAGGAACGCGTCGGCCACGACGAGCGCGAAGACCGCGGGCAGGAGCCACGGCGACGCGGCGAGCCCGGTGAGCCACGCGTCATCCATGTGCCCGTTCTAGTGGCCGGAAGTGAACGGAAGGCGACGTCGGGACCTCGTCACGAGGGATCATAAAGTGAATGAACCTCATTTTGGGGATGTCGGACGCGGCCCGTGAAGCGTACCGTCGGCGACAGGACGTGGTCAGGTGCGACACCGTCCACGCGGACCGATCGGGGGGCGACCCGTGTGAAGGCCGGTGCCTGCGCAGTCCGGCCGCGCACACCCACCCGAAGGGAAGCAGATCATGCTCATTCGCCGAACACTCGCCGTGCTCGCAGCGACCGCCGCGCTCGTACTCGTGGGCGCCGGTGCCGCCTCGGCCGCCGGCAGCCCGCACTTCATCAAGAACGCCACGGGCGCATCGCTCTCGGGCACCTCGCTCGTGGTCCAGTTCAAGGAAGCGGGACTCTCGTCGGGTTCCACGGAGACCATCACGGCCACCGCGCAGCTCGACGCGACCTATTCATGCGTCAACAACGGCGGCCACGTGCCGTCCGACCCGAAGAAGACGACGATCAGCACCGACGTCTCAGAGAGCGGGGAGTTCACCGCCGGGAAGAACGGGAGCGTGACGGGGATGCTGACCCTCAGCGCGCCGGCAGCAGCCGATGTGCTCGACTGCCCGGGTGGACAGACGTCGACACTCGTCTCGGGAATGTGGTCGAACGTCTCGATCTCCGATGAGGACAGCGGGGCGTTCCTCGCCCTCGCCGGCACGTTCGCCTTCTAGCCGGGGGGGTCGCCTTCCAGATCGAAGCACGAGGAGCGGGAGGGCTCGCCCCTCCCGCTCCGCGTCGCGCCCGCCTCAGCCCGCGTGCGCCCGACGTCGGACGGTCACGAGCGCCGCACCGCCGAGCAGCACCAGGACGATCGCGCCCGCGAGCGGCCAGCCCGGCTCGATGCCCGTCGAGGCCAAGCCGGCGCCCGTCACTGCGGGCGACGGCGTGGAGACCTGCGGGGTCGGCGGGGTCGACTCGGTCGGCACGAGGGCGACCGGGTTCTCGAGGGCCACGGCGATCGTCGTGCGGTCGCCGATCACGAGCTCAGCAGAGCCGGCATCCGTGCTGACGCCGTCGCCCGAGAACCGGGGCGTCCCGTAGGTCGCTCCGCTGATCGCCTCGGGTTCCGCTTCGCTCAGCGTCACGACGGTGCCCGTCGGCAGGCCGGCGATGCCCTTCGGTGATCCTGGCGAGAGCGTCAGCGATCCGGTGACCGGCTGGCCGTCGCGCAGGTAGGAGTACGTCACCGTGTAGGTCGTGTCGTCGGGCACCGTGGCTGCGCCGTTGCCCGAGAGCGTCTTGGCCACGGTGAATCCGCCGAGCTTTCCGGTTCCGCCGCCCTCGCCGCCTGCGGTGACGAACTCGACGGGCCACGTGGTGAACTCCTCGCCGGAGGCCGTCACGGTGTTGCCGAAGAGGTCGCCCTCGCGCGCGTCCGCGGGCAGCGTCGTGCGGTACTTCAGCATGTAGACGCGATCCTCCGAGGTGACCGGCTCATTGAAGGTGAACTCGAAGGAGTGCGTGGCAGGCGAGTCGACGAGCGTGAAGGTCTCGGGACCGGTGCCCGCGACGAGCTCGTGGTACTCCCACGAGTCCCACCTCGATGCGGGGACCCAGCCTGCCGTGAGGCTCGAGGCGTCGAAGCCCATGCGGGCGTCGTAGACGTCGACGAGCACGGGCGACGGGTCGGCGGCGAGCACGTCCGACGGGACGACGACCTGCCATGTGATCGACGTGCCGTCGTCGTTCAGCCAGCCCCACTTCTTCGGCGAGGTCGGGGCGGTGCTGGGCTCGCCGCCGCCCTCGACGATTCCGCCGCCGGGGATCGGGACGCGGATCTCGAGGCCGTTGCCGGTCGTGAAGACGTACGTGTCGTCGTCGGTCGCGGCCGACGACTGCGCGAAGAAGTGCAGCGAACCGTGCACGTCGTCGTGCGACTCGACGTAATCGCCGAGCGTGCAGACGATGCTCGATTCCGAGACGACGCACTCGCCGACGTCGGCTCCCGCCGAGTCGCGGAGCACGAAGTTCGCCGAGTAGGCGCGCACCGGGCTCGGGAAGTCGAGGCGGAAGGTGTCGCCCGCGACCGCGGTGGCCGGGACGGCCCAGGTCGCATCGACGGCATAGCGCTGCCCGACCCCGATGGGGCCGTTCGGGGCGTCGGCGTTGATCGCGACGCTCGTGATGGCGTCGAGCTCGCTCGCCTGCGCCGAGGTCGGCACGGCGACGGCCATCGCCAATGAGGCGAGCGCCGCGGCCGCGACGGCCGCGATCGTGCGGAATCCTCGGTGTGGTCGGACGGGGGTGTGCGCATGCGGGTGCACGGTGGATCAGCTCCTTCGGGTGGAAAGCGGAGGGGCTGTGGGTGCAGCCCTCCACCCGAAGAGACGGCCGGGGCCGCGTTCGATGACGTCGGTCCGGCGATGCTCATGGAACTCTCAGCTACCGCGAGCGGCGCGGCGCCGCGGTCGCACCGGCACGCGCGCCGGGCATGCCGGATGCCGGTCGCCCGTTCGGTGATCGGACGATCGGCGCGTGCTCGTCGCCGGGCGCTCAGTCGTCGAGTACGAAGGTCACCTCGAGCGTGACCGACCACGACGTGACGGCGCCGTCGGTGACGTCGACCTTCTGCTCCTTGACCCAGGCGCCGGTGACGTTGCGCAGGGTCTCCGACGCCCGGGCGACGCCGGCGGCGACCGCGTCGTCGAAGCCGGTCTCGGAACGAACGGTGATGGTGGTGACACGTGCGACGGAAGTCATTGCATTCCCCCTCGAATCTGTGCGTGCGTACCGACTCATCTTGCGCCTCCGCCGTGCGGAAAGCGAGGGGCTTGCGGAGTCTCCGAACCCCCCGCCTCGTCGACGGGGCGGCGAACGGCAGTCGACGAGACGATGAATCCTCGGTTCCCGGAGGTGATTCCGTCCGTTCTTCGCCGGAGCACCCCTCACGCTGGAGTCGTGAAGGTCGTCCTCCTCGCAGAATCGTTCCTCCCGCACATGAACGGCGTGACGCACTCGCTGCTGCAGGCGCTGCGCCACCTCGAGCGACGGGGGCACGATGCCCTCGTGATCGCCCCGCGCTCCGGGCCGATCGACCACACCCTCTACGGCGCGCGATCCGTGCTGCTGCCGTCGGTCCCGCTCCCGAGCTATCCCGACGTTCGCGTCACGCTCGCGGGCGCGCATCGTCTGGCCGAGGTGATGCACGCGCACGGGGCCGAGGTCGTGCACCTCGCCTCGCCATTCGTGCTCGGCTGGCGCGGCGTGCTGGCCGCCGAGTCGCTCGGCATCCCGAGCGTCGCGGTCTACCAGACCGACATCCCGTCATATGCGGAGCGCTACGGCGTCCCGGGCGCGGCGCCGGCGCTCACCCGCCACCTCGGGCGCCTGCACCGGCGCGCCACGCTGACGCTCGCACCCTCGTCGTCGGCCGTCGAACGGCTCGAGTCGCTCGGCGTCGACCGGCTTCGGCTCTGGCGCCGCGGCGTCGACACCGAGCGGTTCGCGCCAGGCCGGCGCGACGAGGGCCGGCGCCGCGAGTGGGCGGCGAACGGCGAGATTCTCGTCGGCTACGTCGGGCGCCTCGCACCCGAGAAGCAGGTCGAGGACCTCCGCGCGATCGCGACGCTGCCGGGCGTGCGGCTGATCGCCATCGGCGACGGACCGTCGAGGCTGCAGCTCGAGCGGATGCTGCCCGAGGCCCGCTTCACCGGGTTCCTCGGCGGCGACGAACTCGCGCGGGCGATGGCGAGCCTCGACGTCTTCGTGCACCCCGGCGAGAGCGAGACCTTCTGCCAGACCGTGCAGGAGGCGATGGCGAGCGGCGTGCCGGTCGTGGCGACCGGGCGCGGCGGGCCGCTCGACCTCGTGCAGAACAGCGTGAACGGATGGCTCTACCGCCCGGGCGACCTCGACGACCTGCGGGATCGCGTGCGCGATCTCACCGGTGACGATGCGAAGCGCAGGGCGTTCGGGGAGCGCGCACGCCAATCCGTCGCCGGGCGAGGATGGGACCGGCTCGGCGACGAGCTCATCGGCCACTACGAGTCGGTGATGGGGCACGCGACGGTCACTGCGACGGATGCCGCGGCGCTTCCGAGCCTCGTCCAGGATCAGGGCCCCGTGGCATCCGCACCGCCCGCTCCTGCCCCGCGCCGCTGGAGTCGCTACGTCGCCGTCGGGGACTCGCTCACGGAAGGGCTCTGCGACACGTCTCGCGCGCCAGCGGGGGAGTACCGAGGCTGGGCCGACCGCCTCGCGATGCTGCTCGCGGTCGCGAGCCGCGATGCACCGGTCGGATACGCGAACCTCGCCGTGCGCAGCCGCAAGGTGCGGGACGCGATCGACGTGCAGCTTCCCGAGGCCGCCGCGCTCGGCGCCGACCTCGTCTCGGTGCTCATCGGGGCCAACGACCTCGTCGGCCGTCGAGTCGATCCCGAGCGGCTCGCGCGCGACCTCGGCGCCGCCGTCTCACGCCTGCGGTCGACGGGGTGCGACGTGCTGCTCGTGACGCCGTTCCTGCCGCGACGGCCGGTGGCCCGGTTCTACCGCCGTCGCTTCCGGATCTACAACGCGAGGCTGCGCGAACTCGCCGCGGCGACGGGATCGATGCTCCTCGACGTCGAGGCCGACCCCGAGCTCATCGACCTCGAGCGCTGGGCGGAGGATCGCGTGCACCTGAACGCCGCCGGCCATCGCGGCATCGCGTACGCTGCGGCTCGCGTGCTCGGTGTGCGCCATGCCAGCGTGCTCGGCGAGCTCGAGCACGCGGTGCACCATCAGGAGGAGGACCTCGGCCTCACCGCGGTCGGCGACGCCGAGTGGCTCGTGCGACACGCGGTGCCGTGGCTTCGTCGTCGGCTCGCCGGACGTGCCGCGGGTGACGGGCGAACGCCGAAGCGTGCGCAACTGGTGCCCGTCATCGTGCCGACGGCCGAGCGCGAGCCTCGGAAGACGCAGCTCGTCACCGTCCAGGGGACGGTGACGAGGGAGTGAGACGGATCAGCCGCTCTTGCGGCGGAACTCGCGCTTGTGGTCGGCCGGGCCCTGCGTGTGCTGTGCTGCGCCGCCCCCGTCGAGGTGGGATTCGCCGGAGCGCTTCTTCGCCGCGCTGTTCTTGCGATCGAGGGCCTCGCGGAACTTGCGCTTCGCCTCGTCGGACGGGCCCTGGTTGGTCTGCTCGTCTGAACTCATGGGTTCGAGTCTGTCACGGATGCCTCGCGCCCGCGCACGTGCAGGCGGTGCCGAGCGGGCTCGCGCCACGCGACATCCGCTGTTCACCGGCCGAAAACGGACGCTCTGCTAGCATTGGGGGAGGTTGCCCGTGCTTTTCGTGCGGGCGATCGCTGGAGCAGGCCGGCAGGAAGCTGGTCCCCTGTGGTGGATTACCGATTGTTGATCGAGTGCGACGAAGTCGTGTTTCGAGATCCGAGCGGTGGACTTCTACTGGTGGCCAGCGTGAACGCGTCGACCGACGCGATTCGTATTGCCTGTTCCTGCTCCTCTGGATGAGTCGCGCCCACACGGGGTGCGACGGTAAACAAAGGAGACGACCTCTTGGAAGGTCCTGAAATCACGTTCGCCGAAACGGTCATCGACAATGGCAAGTTCGGCACCCGCACCATCCGCTTCGAGACCGGCCGTCTCGCCCAGCAGTCGCAGGGCTCCGCCGTCGCCTACATCGACGAAGAGACTATGCTGCTCTCGGCGACCTCGGTCTCCAAGCAGCCGAAGGAGCACTTCGACTTCTTCCCGCTCACGATCGACGTCGAAGAGCGCATGTACGCAGCTGGCCGCATCCCGGGCTCGTTCTTCCGTCGCGAGGGCCGCCCCTCGACCGAGGCGATCCTCACCTGCCGCCTGATCGACCGCCCCCTGCGTCCCTCGTTCGTCGAGGGCCTCCGCAACGAGGTGCAGGTCGTCGTCACCGTGCTCGCGATCGAGCCCGACGAGTTCTACGACGTGCTCGCCATCAACGCCGCGTCGCTCTCGACGCAGCTCTCCGGTCTCCCGTTCTCGGGCCCGGTCGGCGGCGTCCGCGTCGCCCTCATCGACGGCCAGTGGGTCGCGTTCCCGAAGTACTCGCAGATCGAAGAGGCCGTGTTCAGCATGGTCGTCGCCGGTCGCGTGATCACCGAGGCCGACGGCTCGCAGGACGTCGCGATCATGATGATCGAGGCCGAGGCGACCGACAACGCGTGGAACCTCATCCAGGCCGGCGGGGTCAAGCCCGACGAGGCCGTCATCGCGCAGGGCATCGAGGCCTCGAAGCCCTTCATCAAGCAGCTCGTCGAGGCGCAGCAGTCGGTCGCGAAGACCGCCGCGAAGCCGACCGCCGACTACCCGACGTTCCCGCCGTACCAGGCCGAGGTCAAGGCGGCGGTGGAAGCGTTCGCGAGCGCCGAGCTCAAGGACGTCTACAAGATCGCCGGCAAGGTCGAGCGCCAAGACGCCGATGACGCGCTCAAGTCGCGCGTCAAGGAGCACGTCGCGGCCAAGGTCGAAGCGGGCGAACTGCCCGATTCGGCCAACGCCGAGGTCTCCGCGGCCTACAAGTCGGTCACGAAGCACGTCATGCGCACGCGCGTCCTCGAAGAGGGTGTGCGCATCGACGGCCGCGGGCTCGCCGACATCCGCCCGCTCGACGCAGAGGTGCAGGTCGTTCCCCGTGTCCACGGCTCGGCCATCTTCCAGCGCGGTGAGACCCAGATCCTCGGCGTCACGACGCTGAACATGCTGAAGCTCGAGCAGTCGATCGACTCGCTGAGCCCGGTCACCAAGAAGCGCTACATGCACAACTACAACTTCCCGCCCTACTCGACCGGTGAGACCGGTCGCGTCGGGTCGCCGAAGCGTCGCGAGATCGGGCACGGCGCACTCGCCGAGCGCGCCCTCGTGCCCGTGCTGCCCACGCGCGAGGAGTTCCCCTACGCGATCCGCCAGGTGTCCGAGGCTCTCGGCTCCAACGGCTCGACGTCGATGGGCTCCGTCTGCGCCTCGACCCTCGCGCTCCTGAACGCGGGCGTGCCGCTGCGCGCACCCGTCGCCGGCATCGCGATGGGCCTCATCTCCGACACCGTGAACGGCGAGACGCGCTACGCGGCCCTCACCGACATCCTCGGCGCCGAAGACGCCCTCGGCGACATGGACTTCAAGGTCGCCGGCACGTCGGAGTTCGTCACGGCGATCCAGCTCGACACGAAGCTCGACGGCATCCCCGCCTCGGTGCTCGCCGGCGCGCTGACGCAGGCGAAGGACGCTCGCACGACGATCCTCGCCGTGCTGAACGCCGCCATCGACGGCCCCGACGAGATGGCTCCGACCGCGCCCCGCGTGATCTCGGTGCAGATCCCCGTCGACAAGATCGGCGAGCTGATCGGCCCGAAGGGCAAGACGATCAACGCGATCCAGGACGAGACCGGCGCCGACATCTCCATCGAGGAGGACGGCACCGTCTACATCGGCGCGACCGACGGCCCCTCGGCCGAGGCCGCCCGCGCCCAGGTCAACGCGATCGCGAACCCGACCAACCCCGAGGTCGGCGAGCAGTTCCTCGGAACCGTCGTCAAGATCGCGGCGTTCGGCGCGTTCGTCTCCCTGCTCCCGGGTAAAGACGGCCTGCTGCACATCAGCGAGGTGCGCAAGCTCGCCGGTGGCAAGCGCGTCGAGAACGTCGAAGACGTGCTCGGCGTCGGCCAGAAGATCCTCGTCGAGATCACGAAGATCGACGACCGCGGCAAGCTGTCGCTCGCCCCGGTGCTGGCCGAAGACGCCGACACCGAGGGTCGCGAGACCGCAGGCACGCACGCTGAAGAACCCGCAGAGGGCGCCGACGCGTAGGTCGCAGTCACAACAGCGGATGCCCCGCCCGATTCGTTCGGGCGGGGCATCCGTCGTTTTCAGGCGGTGCTGCTGCGACGTGCACCGCCACAGATTCGGAGATCTCCATCCTCTCGGCGAGATCCGGCTGATCGGAACCGATCGGATGGTGAGCTCCGCCGTTGTGGCGGCGGAGCGGCTCACATGGGCAGGAAGCCGGCGCTGCGGTGCAGTGCATCGCGCTCGGCGAGTGCCGCCTCGGCGGTGGCTCGTGCATCGATGCGGCGCTGCAGACGATCTCGATCGTTGCGTCGAGCTGCGCGCTGCAGTCCCCAGCTCGCAAGGCTGAGACCGCTGCGCACCGCCCAGCCGGAGAGGAGTCCGGAATCGGGGGAGAGGAGAGTGGTCATCGTTCCTCCTTCGGAGAGGTGTCGTTCTTCAACGGGTCTTCGGTGACCTCCCCGCGCACGAGCGGGAAGGCGTTGACGTGCAGCTGCACGGGCCGGGAGCCGGTCGACGGTGTGCGCTTGTAGGCCGCGACGTACTTCGCGATCGCCGCGTCGATGTCGGCGACGAGGCCGCTCAGTTGCTCGGGCGTCAGGCGCAGGTTGATGGTGTCGCTCGTCGCGACGTCGAGCCACGCGTCGTCGAAGACGTGCTCGCCCTCGCTGAGGAACTCGCGGAAGTTCTGTTCGCGCTTGCGGAACCACTCGTCTTCGACGAGCTTGACCGCGAGACGGTCGGCGCTGCCCGGCGGCAGCGAGCGGGCATCGGGAATCGCGATCGAACCCGGCGTGCGCTCCCACCAGCGCTCGCGGCCCTTTCCTCGCGTGGTGTCTTCGCGCACGAGCCCGGCGCCTTCGAGCTGCCGCAGGTGGTAGCTCGTCGAGCCGCTCGATTCGCCGAGTCGTTCGCCGAGCCCGCTCGCGGTGAGCGGGCCGTATGCCGAGAGCTCGTCGTAGATGCGGACGCGCAACGGGTGCGCGAGGGACTTGAGGCTCGCCGACGGCAGCACGTGGTCGATGCCGGGGTGGCGGCTGCTGCTGGGCTGGGCCGTGATGTCGGCGGGTTTCGTGGTTGCCATGTTGCAAAGGTATCGCTGCAAAGAAATCTTTGCAAGCATTTGTTTGCAACTTATCGCGCAGGGCGTGTGCGACGTTCGAACCGGAGGAGGGTCGCCTCGGCGAATCTCGCCGCGCTGCCCGGCGCGAGGCCGAAGTAGAGCATCGGTTCGATGAGCTCCAGTTCGAGCACGGCGAGCCGGACATCGACGCGCACGACGTCGACGCGCGCATACAGCAGGTCGTACGGCAGGCGAGTGAGCATCGCCCGCACCTCCGCGACATCCGAATCGGCGACATCGCTCACCTCGACGGTGCCGCCGTAGATTCCGTGCGCGCGGAAGTCGCCGATCGCAGGTCGCTTGCGCAGCACATGGCTCAGGGATCCGCCGATGAAGATGAACGAGAGCTCGCCCTCGTCGAGGATCGCGTCGGCGAACGGCTGCACCATGACCTCGGCATCGGGTGGGAAGGCGTCGAGGGCCTGCTGAAGGGTTGCGGCGGTCGTGCGCACGACCCCTGATCCGCCGACGCCGACCGCGGGCTTCACGACGAGCGCCTCCCAACCCGACTCGGAGATGTCCGCGCTGAGACGCGCTCCGGTCCTCGGGGTTCCGCGCACCAGCGGCACGATGGGAACGCCCAGGCGATCGAGGTCGTCGAGGTAGTGCTTGTCGGCGTTCCAACGCACGGCCCGCTCGGGGTTCAGCAGCAAGGCGCGCGATCGCTCGATCGCGGCGACCGTCTCGAGGAACTGCGGCAGGTGGTCGACGTAGTCCCACGTGCTCCGGATCACGACGGCGTCGTAGGCGTTCCAGTCGACCTCCGCGCTGCTCCACGCGACGAGCTCGGCGTCCACGCCGCGCTCGGCGAAGGCATCGAGGAGTCGGTGGTCGTCGTCGAACAGCGACTCGACGTCGGGGATCTCCCACGTCACGAAGCGGGGGAGTCGCTCGCAACGCAGCACGGCGATGCGCAGTCGTCTCGCGAGCGATGCCTGATCGGAGCCGGTGCCCGTCATGGCGCCAGACGCTACCACGGGCGCGATCGAGCGGCGGGTGTTCGTCGTCGGGTGGTCGGCGTCGAGTGGTCAGGCGCGAGGCGTTCGGCGTCAGGCTGGCGGTGCCGTGCTGCCGCGCACGATGAGCGTCGCGTCGACGGTGGTCTGCTCGGGTGTCGAATCGGGGTCGGCGATGACCTCGATCAGATGGCCGACCGCGAGGCGACCGATCTCTTCGAACGGCTGCGCCACGGTGGTCAAAGCCGGGCTGCAGTAGGCGGCGAGGGCGATGTCGTCGACGCCGATGACCGAGACGTCGTCGGGCACGCGGCGCCCGTGTTCGTGCAGGGCCCGGATGACGCCGAACGCCATCTCGTCGCTCGAGGCGAAGATCGCCGTCACCTCGGGCATGCGGGCGAGGAGGAGTCCGGCCTGGTAGCCCGACTCCGGTGACCAGTCGCCGCGCAGGATGGGGGGTGCGTCACGACCCGCGGCCGCGAGCGCCGCGCGCCATCCGCTCTCGCGTTCGCCGGCCTCGACCCACTCGCCGGGCCCCGCGAGGTGCCACACCGTCTCGTGTCCGAGTGAGAGCAGGTGCTCGGACGCGACCCGGCCGACGGCTGCCTGGTCGACGGCGACGACCTGCGTCGACGCGGACCTCGATCCGTCGATCGTCACGGTCGGGATGCGGCGGCTGATCTCCTCGGTCGCATCGCTGCCGACGAGCAGCGGTACGACCAGCACGATGCCCTCGACGGCCTGCTCCGCCAGGCGGGACATCGCCTCGGCGATGGCCTCGGGGGAGAGCGAGGTCGTCGTGGCCATGCTCACGGCGTAGCCGGCCGTTCGAGCGGCGCGCTCCATGCCGTAGCTGATGACGGCGCTCGAGTAGTTGAGGGTGGGCATGCTCACGACGCCGATCGTTCGGCTGCGCCCGGAGGAGAGCATGCTGGCAGCGGCGTTGCGCCGGTAGCCGAGTTGGGCGACGGCCTCCTCGACCTTCGCGCGGGTGCGCGCGGTGACGTTCGGGTGATTGCTGAGCGCGCGGGAGACGGTCTGCTTCGAGACGCCCGCGAGTGCGGCGACGTCGGCCATGTCGGGGGCCCGACCGGCGGGAGATCTCGGTGTGCTGCTCATGCTCGCTCCATCGGGGCGTCAGTGCGCATGGACCCTCCATCCGCGTCGATGTTACCGATCATACCCATCCGACAGATTTCGGTGGGGATATCGAGAGGTTCCTTGTTTCATTGGGGGCTCGAGTTGTTGAGATCGGTAACAATCTGTGTAATGCTGTCCGACGACGGCCCCTCGGCCAGCACCTCTGCATTCACATTCAAGGGAGATTCAGTGAAGAAGACAGCACTTCGCTCGGCCGGTCTGGCCGGAGCCGTCGCGGTGGGCCTCGCGCTCACGGCCTGCTCGAGCGGGGGCGGCGCGACCGCCGACGGCCCCGCCGAGATCGACTTCTGGGGCTGGGCCCCGGGCTACGCCGACGCGGTTGCGGCGTACAACGCCTCGCAGGACGAGGTGAAGGTCAACTACGAAGAGGTTTCCCCCGGAGCCAAGGGCGGCTACGAGAAGATGCTCAACGCGGTCACCGCGGGCAACGCGCCGTGCCTCGGCCAGGTCGGCTACGAGACCCTCACGAGCTTCGCCGCTCAGGGCGCCCTCGAAGACGTGTCCGACATCGCCGCCGACGACGAGGGCGACTTCAGCGCAGCCACCTGGGCGGCGATGAGCGTCGGCGACGCTGTCTACGGCGTGCCCGTCGACCAGGGCCCGATGGCCCTCTTCTACAACACCGAGGTCTTCGACGCACTCGGCATCGCCGTGCCGACCACGTGGGACGAGTACAAGGCGGCAGCGCAGCAGATCCACGCGGCCGACCCGTCCAAGTACATCTCGGCGACGTACCTCAACTACGACTACGCCGGATTCGACTGGCAGGCACAGGCGCCCTGGTTCGGCGTCGACGGCGACTCGTGGAACGTCTCGATCGACTCGCCCGAGGGCGGAGAGGTCGCCTCGTACTGGCAGGGCATGGTCGACGAGGGCCTGCTGAGCCCCGCCCCCATGTGGGACCAGTCCTGGTACACCGGCCTCGGCGACGGCAGCATCGCCACGCACGTCGGCGCCGTCTGGATCGCCGGCATCCTGAAGGGCAGCGCCCCCGACGGCGCTGGCAAGTGGGCCGTTGCGCCGATGCCGCAGTGGAACGCCGGCGACGAGATCACCGGCAACGTCGGCGGATCCGGCACGGCCGTGCTGAAGGGTTGCGACAACCCCGAGGCCGCGTGGGACTTCGCTCACTTCATGAGCACCGACGCCGACACCTACTCGGCGCTCGTCGAGTCGGCTGGCCTCTACCCGGCCGCCACCGACCTGCTCACGCTCCCGGTGCTCAGCGAGGGTGACGACTACTTCGGCGGGCAGAACATCTACGAGGTCTTCGCCGAATCCTCCGAGCACGTCGCCGATGGGTGGGTCTGGGGCCCGAACATGCCCGAGACCGTCGGGTTCCTCGACGACGGGCTGAGCGGGGCGTGGGCCGGCACCGGCACCATCGCCGACGCGCTCGCGACCACCCAGCAGAAGACCGTGGACGCGCTCGAGGCCCAGGGCCTCTCGGTCTCCGAGTAGAGCAGGGGTTCCGCGGCGATCGCCGCGGACCCGCGGGTGGCGGACCGGGTCGACCGGCCCGCCACCCGGCCCATGATGCACGCACGACAAGGAGCGACATGACCGCGGTCACCACGAACGGAGCAAGTGCGCGCGTGCGCAGGTGGCGCACGCCATGGCTCTTCCTCACCCCGTTCCTCCTGCTGTTCGTGGCGATGTACCTGGCCCCGATCGCGTTCGCGTTCATCCAGAGCCTCTTCACCCTGCAGCGCGACGGACTCGGACTCACCGCGCCGACCCTCGCCTTCGATCCCTTCGCCAACTACGCGAGGGTCTTCACCGACGACGAGTTCATCGCCTCGCTCGGCCGGGTGCTGCTGTTCGGCGTCGTGCAGGTGCCCGTCATGCTCGGGCTCGCCCTCTTCATCGCGCTGCTCATCGACTCGAAGTCGGCGCGAGGCCGGGGCTTCTTCCGCCTCGGCAGCTTCCTGCCCTTCGCGGTGCCCGGCGTCGTCGCCGCGGTGATGTGGTCGTTCCTGTACTCGCCCGTCACGAGTCCGATCAACGGCTTCCTCGAGTCCGCGTTCGGGTTCACCATCCCGTTCTTCAGCGATGCGCTCGCCCTCTGGTCGGTCGCGAACGTCGTGACGTGGTGCTGGACCGGGTACAACATGCTCATCATCTACTCGGCACTGCAGACCATCCCCGCCGAGACGCTCGAAGCGGCGAAGATCGACGGCGCCTCGTCGTGGCGCACCGCCTGGAGCATCAAGATCCCGATGGTGCGGCCGGCCCTCATCCTCACGACCGTCTTCTCGATCATCGGCTCCGCCCAGCTCTTCAACGAGCCGACGGTGCTGAAGCCCATCTCGGGTGGTGCGATCACCTCGACGTACACGCCGCTCATGGCCGCACAGGCGCAGGTGGCGGCGCAGAACTACCCGTACGCCGCCGCGGAGTCCGTCGTGCTCGCCGTGCTCGTCGGCGTCACGTCCTTCGTCTTCTTCAAGATCACCGGAAGGGGAGACCGTTGACCCCGACCCTCGCGTCCGCCACCCGCCCCCGCGGTCAGCGCGACACCACGCCGGCCAGCCGCACCGGCGTCATGGCGGTGCTGCTCCTCGCCGCCTTCTACTTCCTGATGCCGATCTGGTGGCTCATCGTCGCGGCGACGAAGCCCGCAGGTCACCAGTTCAGCGGCAGCGGCCTCTGGTTCGACGGCTTCGGCCTCGTCGACAACATCGCCCTCGTCTTCGACGTGAACAACGGCATCTTCGGCAGGTGGATGCTGAACAGCATCTTCTACTCGGGCACTGCCGCGCTCATCGGCACGGTGGTGTCGGCCATGGCCGGCTACGCCATCGCGAAGTACGCGTTCCGCGGGCGCGGCGTCGTGTTCGGGGTCATCCTCGCCGCGGTGTTGATCCCCAAGGTCATGTTCACCCTGCCGCTCTTCCTCATGTTCAACCAGGTCGGGCTCCTGAACACCCCGCTCGCGATGCTGCTCCCGTCGATCGTGAGCCCGTTCGGCGTGTACCTCGCGAGCGTCTTCGCCGCGCAGTCGGTGCCCGACGAGCTCATCGAGGCCGGTCGTCTCGACGGCGCGGGGGAGTTCCGCATCTTCCGCTCGGTGTCGATGCGCATCATGACTCCCGCCCTCGTCACGATCTTCCTGTTCCAGTTCGTCGAGGTCTGGAACAACTACCTCCTGCCGGCGATGGTGCTGAACGACACCTCCCTGCAGCCGGTCGTCGTCGGGCTCGTCGGCTGGTCGGCCTCCAACGGCAACGTGCCAGCGGGCACCGTCGTCGTCGCCGCCTTCCTCTCGATCATCCCGCTCGTCATCGCCTTCCTCTCCCTGCAGCGCTTCTGGCGCGCGGGCCTCACCGCCGGAGCCATCAAGTGACCCGCCCCGCTCCATCCGACACCACCACCGCGACCGTGATCGCAGCCGGCGAGCCCGTCGCGTCGGCGGCGCGACCCGGTCGCGACCTTTCGCCCATCCTCACGTTCCGCGACGGCGAGCTGTTCCGCGACGGTGCGCCGCACCGCGTGCTGAGCGGATCGATCCACTACTTCCGCGTGCACCCCGAGCTCTGGCGCGACCGGCTCGAACGCCTTGCGGCGCTCGGCCTCAACACGGTCGACACCTACATCGCGTGGAACTTCCATCAGCGCGGCCAGGACGCCGCCGACTTCAGCGGATGGCGCGACGTCGAACGCTTCATCGAACTGGCCGGCGAGCTCGGCTTCGACGTCATCGTGCGACCCGGCCCCTACATCTGCGCCGAGTGGGACAACGGCGGCCTGCCGTCGTGGCTGACCGGCGTGCCCGGACTCCGCCCGCGCTCGAGCGACGCGCAGTACATGGCCGCCGTCGAGGAATGGTTCGACGAGCTCATCCCGCGGCTGGCCGCACTGCAGGCGAGTCGCGGCGGACCGATCGTGGCCGTGCAACTCGAGAACGAGTTCGGCAGCTACGGCGACGACTCGGGATATCTCAGCAGGCTCCGTGACGCGCTCGTGCAACGCGGTGTCACCGAACTGCTCTACACCGCCGACGGGCCGACCGAGCTCATGCTCGACGGCGGCACCCTGCCCGAGGTGCTCGCGACCGCGACCTTCGGCTCCCGCGCCCGCGAGGCGGCCGAGCTCCTCCGCTCGCGCCGCGACGGCGAACCGTTCCTCTGCGCCGAGTACTGGAACGGCTGGTTCGACCACTGGGGCGAGCACCATCACGTGCGCGAGCCCCGCGGTTCGGTCGGGGTGATCGACGAGATCCTCGAGGTCGGCGGCTCCGTCAGCATCTACATGGCGCACGGCGGCACGAACTTCGGGCTCTGGTCGGGAGCGAACCACGACGGCCGCGTGCTGCAGCCGACGGTCACGAGCTACGACTCCGACGCCCCGGTGAGCGAGCACGGCGCCATCACCGAGAAGGGCCGGATGCTTCGGCAGCGACTCGAGGCCTTCACCGGTGTCGTTCCGCCGGCCGTACCCGAGGATCGACCCGTGCTCGCCGCCCGACGGCTCTCCACGACGCCGGCCGCGGCGCTGCTGCCGGCGATGCGGGCGGCGGGCGGCGACGAGGCATCCGTCTCCGTGTCGCCCGCGAGCTTCGAGTCGCTCGGGCTCGACGCCGGACTCGTGCTCTACGAAGCGACCCCGATCCTGCCGAACGGCGCGAGCGCGTTCTCGATCCGGGGCCTGCACGACCGCGCCCTGGTCTGGGTCGACGGCCGGTTCGTCGGCGCCCTCGACACCGTGAGCGCGGCTGCAGGTCTCGAGCTCTCCGGTCACGGCGAGCGCGTGCGCCTCGAGGTCCTCGTCGAGAACCATGGCCGCATCAACTACGGGCCGCTGCTGGGCCAGGGCAAGGGCATCCTCGGCGCAGTGCAGGTCGACCGCCGGATCGTGCAGGGCTGGCGGAGCCGACCGATCGCGCTCGCCGAGTGGACCTCTGCCGAACTCGAGGCGGCTGTCGCGGGCGGCGAGGGGGTCGAGGGGGCCGAGCCAGGTGCCGCGGGGTTCACCACCGCTGTGCTCGAGATCGAGGCCGCCGCCGACACCTTCCTCGCGCTGCCCGGCTTCGTGAAGGGCTTCGTCTGGGTCAACGGCTTCCTCCTCGGCCGGTACTGGGAGATCGGACCGCAGGTCACGCTCTACGTGCCGTCGCCCGTGCTGCGTGCCGGTGTCAACACCGTGACCGTGCTCGAACTCGAGCGGAGCGGCGAGGCGATCGAACTGCGCGAGGTTCCCGAGCTCGGGCCTGCTGAGGAGTACATCGAGTCGTTCGGCTGAGTGCGGGCCCGCCGCCCAGTGCGTCCGGCGCGCGCAGCGGGTCAGCGCTCGAGCAGCGGCGCGAGCCGGTAGGGGATGAGCTCGCCCATCGCGAGCGAGGTCTCGGTGCGCTCGACGCCGTCGATCGCGAGGATCTCGCCGTCGATGCGGAAGAGGTCGTGCGCGTCGCGGCAGACGACCCGCACGAGCAGGTCGATCGACCCCGAGAGCCCGTGCGCCTGGATCACCTCGGGAATGCGCCCGATCTCGTCGACGACCTCGCCGAGCAGCTTCTGGCGCACGTGCACGGAGATGAAGGCCTCGATCGGGTAGCCGAGCGGGGCCGGGTCCATGCTGCGCTCGAATGAGAGGAACGCGCCGGATGCCTCCAGGCGCGCCATGCGCGCCTGCACCGTGTTGCGCGAGAGCCCGAGGCGATCGGCGAGCGCCACCACGGTCGCCCTCGGGTCGGGGGCGAGCGCCGTGAGCAGCGCCTTGTCGACAGCGTCGTAACCGGTCATAACGCCACACGATAGCAGCCGACCGGGTGCTGTAACCGTGCAACATGCTCAACGGGGCTTTGCTTGGTTGAGCTGTGTGCGAGATCGACGTACGCTCAGGGTATCCGGCAGTGCCGCCGGGCGCGGGCAGCCCACGAAGCGAGCCCGCCGACAGCGAGGATCGACGATGACCCCATCCGACCGAGACGCCACCGGGCTCCTGACGCCGCGCGAGCTCACCCGGCCCGACGACGACTTCGTGCAGCTCGTGACCCCCACGGGCGAACGCCACGCGAACGCGGAGTTCGATCCGTGGATCGCCGACATCGACCTCGGCGCCCTCGGCCGCCTCTACCGCGACATGGCGATCGTGCGGCGCATCGATGCGGAGGCCACCGCGCTGCAGCGTCAGGGCGAACTCGGACTCTGGCCGCCGCTCGCCGGCCAGGAGGCCGCGCAGATCGGCTCGGGCCGCGCGCTCCGCGACGACGACTTCATCTTCTCCAGCTACCGCGAGCACGCGCTCGCGTGGGTGCGCGGCGTCGAGCCTGCCGAACTCCTCTCGGTCTGGCGCGGAACCGCCGCCTCGGGCTGGAACCCCTTCGAGCACGGCATGGCCGTGCCGCAGATCATCATCGGCGCCCAGGCGCTGCACGCGACCGGTTACGCCATGGGCGCGGCATGGGAGGGCTCGGATGCCGCGGCGATCGCGTTCTTCGGCGACGGCGCCACGAGCGAGGGCGACGTCAACGAGGCATTCGTCTTCGCCGCGAGCTTCGACGCCCCGGTCGTCTTCTTCTGCCAGAACAACCAGTGGGCGATCTCCGAGCCCGTGGGCCTGCAGTCGAAGCAGCACCTCGCCCGTAGGGCTGACGGCTTCGGCATGCCGGGCGTGCGCGTCGACGGCAACGATGTGCTCGCCGTGCTCGCCGCGACCCGCATCGCACTCGACCGCGCTCGCCGCGGTGCCGGCCCGACGCTCATCGAGGCGGTCACCTATCGCATGGGACCGCACACGACGGCCGACGACCCCAAGCGCTACCGCACCGACGACGAGCTCGCCGAGTGGCGCGAGCGCGACCCGCTCGCACGAGTGCTCGCGTTGCTCGAGGCATCCGGAGTCGACATCGCGGGCCTCGAGCGCGATGTCGCGGCCGACGCCGACCGCGCCGCGGCGGAGCTCCGCGCCGCGATCACGACGATCGCCGATCCCGAGGCGCTCACGGTCTTCGACCACGTCTACGCCGAGCCCAACAGCCACCTCGAGCGGCAGCGCGACCACTACACGCGCTATCTCTCGATGTTCGACGACGGGTCGACGCAGAACAGCACGGGCGCCGCGGCATCCGAGACCGCCGAAGGAGGCGCACGATGACCACGCTCACGCTCGCGAAGGCCCTCAACGCCGGACTCCGCCGCGCGCTCGCCGACGACGACAAGGTCGTGCTCATGGGCGAGGACATCGGCACGCTCGGCGGCGTCTTCCGCGTCACCGACGGCCTCAAGGCCGAGTTCGGTGCGAAGCGGGTCGTCGACACGCCGCTCTCCGAGGCCGGCATCGTCGGCACCGCCGTCGGCCTCGCCTACCGCGGCTTCCGACCCGTCATCGAGATCCAGTTCGACGGGTTCATCTACCCGGGGTTCGACCAGATCGTCGCGCAGGTCGCGAAGCTGCACTACCGCTCGCGCGGGAACGTCCGCATGCCGATCACGATCCGTGTTCCGTTCGGCGGCGGCATCGGCGCGGCCGAGCACCACTCCGAGTCGCCCGAGGCGTACTTCGCCCACACCGCGGGCCTCCGGGTCGTGGCGTGCTCCGATCCCGCCGACGCCTACATGATGGTGCGCCAGGCGATCGCGAGCGACGACCCCGTGCTGTTCTTCGAGCCGAAGCGTCGCTATCACGTGAAGGGCGAGGTCGACGAGACGGCCAGCCTCGCCGACGCCCGGCCGATGGGCGTGGCGACGACCGTGGCGACCGGCACCGACGTGACGCTCGTGACGTACGGCGCGCTCGTGCAGACGGCGCGCGACGTCGCGACGGCGGCAGCCGAAGACGGCGTGTCGGTCGAGGTCATCGACCTGCGATCGATCGCGCCCGTCGACTACGCGACGATCGAGGCCTCCGTGCGCCGCACCGGGCGACTCGTCATCACGCACGAGGCCGGCCAGCAGGGCGGAGTGGGGGCGGAACTCGCCGCCTCGATCACCGAGCGCTGCTTCGAGTTCCTCGAGGCAGCTCCCGTGCGCGTCACCGGCCACGACATCCCGTACCCGCCCGCGAAGCTCGAGCGGCACCATCTGCCCGACCTCGACCGCATCCTCGACGGCATCGACCGGGTGCTCGGCCGGCCGAATTCGCTGAGCGGGGTGGAGGCGTGAGCATGATCCGCGACTTCCCGCTGCCCGACCTCGGCGAGGGACTCACCGAGTCCGAGCTCGTCGCCTGGCGCGTCGCCGTCGGCGATCGGGTCGAGCTCAACCAGATCATCGCCGACGTCGAGACCGCGAAGGCCGTCGTCGAACTGCCGTCGCCGTACGCCGGCGTCATCACGGCGCTGCACGCGGCCGAGGGGGAGACCGTCGACGTCGGCGCCCCGCTCTTCTCCTGCGACACCGGCGAAGCGGATGCCTCGAGCCCGGCTCCGAGCGCCGGCTCCGCGTCGCCCGCTGCGCAGACCGCACAGCCCGCTCCGGTCGCCCAGGCGTCGCCGGCATCGTCGGGCCGCGACGCGGATGCCGCGGCTGACTCATCCGCGGCCGACGCCGCGCCCGGTCCGAACCTCGTCGGCTACGGTGCTGCTGCCGAGACCGGCCCGAAGCGACGCGTCCGCCGCTCGGCGCTCGCGGCCGACCTCGTGCCGCCGGTTCCCGAGGTGCAGCCGGCCGAGCCCGCGGCCGTCGCAGCGCCGGCCGCCGCAGCGACCCGCTCCGAACGACCGCGGTCGACGCCGCCCGTGCGCAAGCTCGCTCGCGACCTGGGCCTCGTCCTCGAGACCATCGAGGGCAGCGGCGCTCGCGGCCTGATCACGCGAGAAGACGTCGAGCGCGCGGCATCCGCTCTCGCGATGCCGGTGCCCGACGACGTGTCGTCGCTCACGGCACCCGGCCGCACCGATGCGCCCGCCGAGACGCGGATCCCCATCAAGGGAGTGCGCAAGCACACGGCGGCGGCGATGGTGCGGAGCGCGTTCACCGCGCCGCACGTCACCGAGTTCCTCACCGTCGACGTGACGGCCACGATGGAGCTTCTCCGTTCGCTCCGTGACGATCGCGAGTTCGCCGGGCGCAAGGTGACACCGCTCACGGTCGTCGCGAAGGCGCTGTGCCTGGCCGCGCGGCGCACCCCCGAGGTCAACTCGCGCTGGGACGAGGAGGCGCAGGAGATCGTGCGGTTCGGTGGGGTCAACCTCGGCATCGCCGCGGCGACCGAGCGCGGCCTCGTCGTGCCGAACGTGAAGGCGGCCGACCGGATGTCGCTCGGCGAACTCGCCGACGCGATCGCCGCGCTCGCCGAGACCGCCCGTGCCGGGCGCACGAGCCCGGCCGACCTCTCGGGCGGCACGATCTCGATCACCAACATCGGCGTCTTCGGCATCGACGCGGGCACGCCGATCCTGAATCCGGGGGAGGCGGCGATCCTCGCGATGGGCGCCGTACGCCGCCAGCCGTGGGAGTACCGCGGCGAGATCGCGCTCCGCGAGGTCATGACGCTGAGCCTGTCGTTCGACCACCGGCTGGTCGACGGGGCGCAGGGCTCGCGCTTCCTCGCCGACGTCGGTGCGGTCCTCCGGGAGCCCGGGCGCGCGCTGACCATGATGTGAGGAGCCGGCCCGGCCCGACGTGATCGCCGCTGGCGGCATCGGCACCCCGGCGAGAGGATGGTGGGCATGAACGCACGCAGCATCCTCTCGCCCGGGGAGACCGCCGACGAGCTCGCCGGCTCGGCCTTCGTCCATGACGGCGACCGGCTCGTCGCGACGTACTCGACCGCCGACTTCGCGAGCGCCGTGCGCGTGCTCGACGCCGTCGCCCTCGTCGCCGACGAGCTGAACCACCACCCCGACGTGCAGCTCGGCTGGGGACGCATCGGCTTCGAGCTGAGCTCTCACGACGTCGGCGGCGTCACCTCGCGCGACCTCGAGCTCGCGGCGCGCATCTCGGGCATCGCCGCGGAGCACGGGGCTCGCGCGGGCGATTGAGCCCGTCGAGCGGAGCGGCACTCGAGCGGGGCGCCGCATGTCGAGCCGCGGCATCCGCTCGCCGTCAGTCGAGCGTGTAGACGCGTTCCTCGATCTCGACGTCGCGAGCGTTCGCGAAGCTCGACCCGGCGCCGACCTGGCGGAACCCGAGGCGCTCGAGTATCGCGATCGAGGGTGCGTTGTCGCTCGCGACGCGGGCGCGCAGCGGTCGTTGCGGCAGGGTCTCCACGAACAGGTGCACGGCGCGAGTGGCGATGCCCTCGCCCCAGTGTGAGGGGTCGATCCAGCACGTGATCTCGGCCACGCCGTCGTCGAACCACTGGGCGACGCTGCCCGCGATCTCGCCGTCGGCCCGCACCGTGCGGGCATCGACCGTCGGGTCGTCGAGGAGCCGCCGCCAGTGGGCGTCGAACATCGCGCGATCGCTCGGGTCGGGCGGGGTGAACGCGGCCATGCGCACGGCGGTGGGATCCTGCTCGAATCGGAACAGAGCGTCGAGATCGCCCACGCGGGTCGCGCGCAGGGTCACGACATGAGGCTCGCCCATGTCATTTCCTCCAGGATGCCGCGGATGGTGCCGTCGGCGGGTCTGCGTCCAGGGATGCGGGCGCTGTGCGGAGTGGAGTTCAGGAGACCGAAGGCGGCGTGTGCCCGGATCCTGAGCTCCGTCTCGGCCCGATCGGGCCGGAGTCTTGCGAGGGTGTCGACCCAGTGCTCGACGTACTGTCGCTGGAGGAGGCGCACCTCGTGCCGGGCGCCGAGGTCGAGCTGCTCGAGCTCCCGGTCTTGCACGAGGATGACATCGGCGTCGCCGAGGGCGAAGTCGACATGGAACGCGATGAGCTCGCGGAGCGAGACAGCCGGGTCGGATGCCTCGACGAGCACGCGTTCGGCTCCGTCGAGGAGCGTGCGGCTCGCGCCCTGGAGGATCGCGGCGAGCACCGCGGCCTTGCCCGGGAAGTGCCGGTAGACGGCGGGGCCGCTCACGCCGACCGCAGCGCCGAGGTCTTCGATGGTGACACCGGCGTACCCCCGCTGGGCGAAGAGCGTCGCAGCGGCGGTGAGGATGGCCTGACGCCGGTCGGCTTTCTGGCGGCTGCGTTCGGTCGCGGTCGCTGCGACGGTGACCGCCGCGGGTGACTCGTCGGCGCGCGCGTCGCCGAGGATCTCGGCCGTGCTCGGTGTGGTTGCCATCTCGGTTAATGCTCGCTAACATCGGGAATCGAGTTAGTGCACACTAACCGAAATCCTGCGCCGGCCACAAGTGGGCGCGCCGTCGACGAAGACTGGTGGCACGAATGCCGATCCTGCAGACGAGCATCGACCCGAGCGGCGATGCCGCGCGTTCCAACGCCGAGGCGCACGCGACGCTCGTCGCCGACCTGCGCGAGCGACTCGCTGCTGCCGCGCTGGGCGGCCCCGAATCATCCCGCGACCGTCACGTCGCGCGAGGCAAGCTGCTGCCGCGCGACCGGGTCGACCGCCTGCTCGACGAGGGCAGCCCCTTCCTCGAACTCTCGCCGCTCGCGGCCGAGGGCCTCTACGGCGGCGACTCGCCCGGGGCCGGCATCATCACGGGAGTGGGCCTCGTGCACGGTCGCCCCGTGCTCGTCGTCTGCAACGACGCGACGGTCAAGGGCGGCACCTACTACCCGATGACCGTGAAGAAGCACCTGCGCGCGCAGGAGGTCGCGAAGGAGCAGCGCCTGCCGTGCATCTACCTCGTCGACTCGGGCGGCGCCTTCCTCCCGCTGCAGGACGAGGTGTTCCCCGACCGCGAGCACTTCGGCCGCATCTTCTTCAACCAGGCACAGCTCTCGTCGATGCGCATCCCGCAGCTCGCGGCCGTGCTCGGCTCCTGCACGGCGGGTGGCGCCTACGTTCCGGCGATGAGCGACGAGACCGTGATCGTGCGCGATCAGGGCACGATCTTCCTCGGCGGACCGCCGCTCGTGAAGGCCGCGATCGGCGAGGTCGTCACCCCCGAAGAGCTCGGCGGCGGCGAACTGCACTCACGTGTCTCAGGGGTCACCGACCACCTCGCCGAAGACGACGAGCACGCGCTCGAACTCGTGCGCGACATGGTCGCGACGCTCCCCGAGCCGGCGCCGCGGGCTTGGGCGGTTCGCGAGCCCCGGCCACCGGCCGTGGACGAATCGACGCTCACCGCCGCCGTGCCGGTCGACGTGCAGCAGCCCTACGACGTGCGCGAGGTCATCGCCCGCCTCGTCGACGGCAGCGAGTTCGCCGAGTTCAAGCGCGAGTACGGCGACACCCTCGTGACGGGCTTCGCCCACATCGACGGGCACCCCGTCGGCATCGTCGCGAACAACGGTGTGCTCTTCTCGGAGTCGGCGATGAAGGGCGCGCACTTCATCGAGCTCTGCGACCAGCGCGGCATCCCGCTGCTGTTCCTCCAGAACATCTCGGGCTTCATGGTGGGCCGCGACGCCGAGGCCGGCGGCATCGCCAAGCACGGGGCGAAGATGGTCACCGCGGTCGCGACGACCCGGGTGCCGAAGTTCACGGTCGTCATCGGCGGCTCGTTCGGGGCCGGCAACTACTCGATGTGCGGCCGGGCGTACTCGCCCAGGTTCCTCTGGATGTGGCCGAACGCCCGCATCTCGGTGATGGGCGGCGAGCAGGCGGCATCCGTGCTCTCGACCGTCAAGCGCGACCAGCTCGCGGTGAAGGGCGAGACCTGGTCGGATGCCGCGGAGCAGGCGTTCAAGGATCCGATCCGTGCCCAGTACGACGACCAGGGCAGCCCGTACCACTCGACCGCGCGGCTCTGGGACGACGGCATCATCGCTCCGGAAGACACGCGCACGGTGCTCGCCCTCGCGCTCGAGCTCGCAAGCCGCACCCCGCTGCCCGAGCCGGCGTTCGGTCTCTTCCGCATGTGAGTCGCAGCGCCGCACCCTGTGCGTCCCGCCTGCGTCCTGCAGATTCGAGGAGATCGGTGATTCCGAGGACGCGAGTCTCGCGTTTCCACCTCGGAATCGCCGATCTCCTCGGTATCGCGTCAGTCGACTCTCCCGTCACAGCGTTCGGTCGGCCGAGGCGTCCACCGATCACGCCACGCTGCAGCGCGGTCGCTCTCCGGACGCCATGCTCGATGGGGTGAACACGACGCGGCCCGAAGCGGCCCCATTCGATCGCACGCCCCGGGTCCGGCCT
Source organism: Agromyces sp. Root1464 (assembly GCF_001427265.1). NCBI lineage: Bacteria > Bacillati > Actinomycetota > Actinomycetes > Micrococcales > Microbacteriaceae > Agromyces > Agromyces sp. Root1464. Next base: position 74,365 of record NZ_LMFU01000003.1, on the reverse strand, counting down.
GCGGCTTCCGGTGGCCCGGCCGACCCTGTCGCCGCGACGACTCGGAGTGCCGGAGGGGTCGTTCGTACCCGGTTCCTGCAGCAGGCGGGCTTCAGTCGCCACCGCATCGAACAGAGTCTCGCCGCCGGGCGACTCATCCGGGTCCGCAAGGGCTGGGTCGCGGTTCCGTCGGCCGACGGCTATCTGATCGGGGCTGCCCGCGACGGGGTCGTGGTCTCCTGCATCACCCAGGCCGAGCGCCTCGGGTTGTGGGTCCTCTCCGGCGACCGTCCGCACGTCGCCGCGCCTGTGCACTCCGGGGTCTCGCTTCGCAGGGTGACCGTGCACTGGGCGAAGCCGCTCGTTCCGCGGCATCCCGATGCCCTCGTCGACCCGATCGAGAACGTATTGGCCATCGTGGCGGCATGCCAACCGTATGAGTCGGCCCTCGCCGTTTGGGAGTCCGCGCTGCGGAAGGGGCTCGTCGATTGACATGCGCTCGGGCGGATGCCGCTGTCGTCTACAGCGCGAAGAATCCTCGACGCCGCGGTGCCGTACTCGGACTCGGGACTCGAGTCCTTCGTGGTGCCGCGGTTGAGCTGGTTGAAGGTGCCGATCACACCGCAGGCCTGGATCGCGGGACACCGCGTCGACTTCCTGATCGGGGATCGCCTGGTGCTGCAGATCGACGGCGGACACCATGTCGGTCCGCAGCGCGAGGCCGACATCGAGCACGACGCGGCGCTCATGCTCCTCGGGTATCGCGTGGTGCGGGTCGGCTACCGGCAGATCATCGACCGCTGGCACACCGTGCAAGACATGATCGCGCGTGCCGTGGCCCAAGGGCTGCATCTCGCGCGCTGAGGCGCCGGGTCGCTTCGATGCCGGATGTCGCGCTCGGTCTCGATCCTCGGCGAAGGCGCGTTTCCGAGGAGATCTGCGATTCCGAGGATCGTGGAGCCCGGGTCCAGCCTCGGAATCGTCGATCTCCTCGGAATCGTCGATCTCCTCGTGACGGAGGTGACCGGAGTCGGAGGGGACTGAGACGCGGCTGGTCGCGACATCCGCGGGGTGCCGGAGTCAGGCCTGACGCGCCGCTGCAGCCTCGACCTCGCGGATCGCCTCGTCGACGCCGCGGTTCCACGGGGTGCCGTGGCCGGGCAGCACCCAGCTGGCCCCGAGCCCCTCGAGCCGGCGCAGGGACGCGAGCGCCTCGGCCGGGTCGTCGGTGAACGGCGCGGGCTGCGGGCCGGTGGCGCCCGTGAGCACGTGGCGGGTGGTGAGCGCGTCGCCCACGAAGACGGCGTCGGCCACCGGAACGTGGACGGCGATGCTGCCGGGGGAGTGACCTGGCATGCTGATCACCCGTGGTGCGCCCGGCAGGTCGAGCACGTCACCGTCGCTCACGGCGACGACCTCGGTGAGCGGGGTCGTTCGAAGGCCGTTGCGGGTGAGCGCGTACCAGAGGAACTTCGTCGTCGCCCCGAGCTTCATGCCGCCCCATTCGGGCTTCGTCGACTCCTCGCCGCGGGCGCGTGCGGCGTCGGCGGCGTGCACGAAGACCGGCACGCCGTGCTCGCGGCGCAGGCGCTCGGCGAAGCCGATGTGGTCGGAGTCGCCGTGGGTGAGCACCACGCCGCGGATGTCGGCGAGCGAGCGACCCATCACGGCGAGCTCGGCGGTCAACTCCTTCCACTGCCCCGCGAGCCCCGCGTCGATCACGGTGACGCCCTCGGGAGTGTCGACGAGATAGACGGCGACGATGTCGGAGCCGATGCGGTGGAGGGAGGGGCCGAGCTTCATCAGATGCCTCGCTTGTCGTGATGGGATGGTTGATGGCTATGCTACATAGCCATCAAGGCTAAGCGCAATAGCCTAGAGTCGAATGGTCGAAAGGAACCCCGCCGATGCCGACACCCGAACGAACCTCGCTCGACGCCATCGTCGCCGCCGGGCGAGACATCCTCGAGGCCGAGGGGCTCGGCGGGCTCACGATGCAGGCCGTCGCCGAGCGCGTCGGGGTCCGCGCACCGTCGCTCTACAAGCGGGTGCGCAACCGCAGCGACCTCGTACGCCTGATCGCCGCATCCGCGGTCGCAGAGCTCGGGCGGCGCCTCGACGCCGAGACGGTTCCGGTCGCCGGCGGCGTCCGCAGTCGCGAGGCGACGGGTGCGACGGATGCTTCGGCGAGCACGGATGCCTCGACGAGCACGAGTGCCGAGATCGCCGAGGTCGCCCGCCTCGCCCGCGTGGTGCGCAGGTTCGCGCACGAGCAGCCGGCGTCGTATCGTCTCGTCTTCTCGCCCGGCGAGGAGTCGGGCCTCGAGGTCGAGACGCTCCGCGAGGCGAGTGCACCGTTGCTCGCCGTCGCGAGCCGGCTCGCCGGCCCCGATCATGCGCTCGACGCCGCTCGCACGCTCACGGCGTGGATCACGGGCTTCGTCAGCATGGAGCTCTCGGGGGCCTTCCGCCTGGGCGGTGACGTCGACCGGGCGTTCGAGTTCGGCGTCGATCGCATCGCCGCGGCACTCGCACCGCGTTCGGGGTGACGGTTCGCCCTCGTGCTTGCGCCCGTGCTCGTGCTTGTGATTTGAGTTAATGCCCGCTAACATCGACTCCAGTTAGTGCGCGTTAACTGAGTTCGCGCACCTCGAGCGCAGGGAGGCGCGAATGGGCACGGTCGACGCCGTCGATGAGGCACGGTCGACTCGTCCGTTCGACCGGGTGCTCGTCGCCAACCGCGGCGAGATCGCCGTACGAGTGATCCGCACGCTTCGGCGCCTCGGCATCCGCTCGATCGCCGTCTTCTCCGACGCCGACGCCGACGCGCCGCACGTGCGCCTCGCCGACGAGTCCGTGCGCATCGGTCCCGCCGCTGCCGCCGAGAGCTACCTCGACCCCGCCCGCATCATCGCGGCGGCGCGTGAGACGGGCGCCGAGGCCATCCATCCCGGCTACGGGTTCCTCTCCGAGCACGCGGGCTTCGCCGAGGCGTGCCGCGACGCCGGCATCGTCTTCGTCGGCCCCGGGGTAGAGGCCCTCGACGTCATGGGCGACAAGATCCGTGCCAAGCGCCACGTCGAGGCATCCGGGGTGCCGACCGTGCCCGGCGTCTCCGATCCTTCGCTCGACGACGCCGCGCTCGCCGCGGCAGGCGAGGCCGTGGGCTTCCCCCTGCTCGTCAAGCCGAGCGCCGGCGGAGGCGGCAAGGGCATGCAGATCGCCCGTGACGCCCGGGAGCTCGCCGCCGCCATCCCCGCGGCCCGGCGCGTCGCACTCGCCGCATTCGGCGACGGCACGCTGCTGCTCGAGCGGCTCATCGAGCGCCCCCGCCACATCGAGGTGCAGGTGCTCGCCGACGACTTCGGCGCGGTCATCCACCTCGGCGAGCGCGAGTGCTCGCTGCAGCGCCGTCACCAGAAGGTCATCGAAGAGGCACCGTCACCGCTTCTCGACGCCGAGACCCGCGCGCGCATCGGCACGGCCGCGTGCGACGCCGCCCGCAGCGTCGACTACCGAGGGGCGGGCACCGTCGAGTTCCTGGTGTCGGATGCCGCGCCCGACGAGTTCTTCTTCATCGAGATGAACACCCGGCTCCAGGTCGAGCATCCCGTCACGGAGCTCGTGACGGGAGTCGACCTCGTCGAGCAGCAGTTGCGGGTCGCGGCCGGTCAACCGCTCACGGTCCGCCAGGCGGACATCGAGCTCACTGGTCATGCGATCGAGGCGCGCCTCTACGCCGAGAGTCCCGAGCGCGGATTCCTCCCGTCGATCGGCGAACTCCTCGTGTGGCGGGAGCCGAGCGGTGCCGGGGTGCGCGTCGACGGGGGCATCCGCTCGGGGCAGGAGATCACGGCCGACTACGACCCGATGCTCGCGAAGGTCATCGCCTACGGCGCCGACCGCGGCGAGGCGATCGCTCGCCTCGACGCGGCGCTCGCCGACACCGTCGTGCTCGGCGTCGAGACGAACCTCGGATTCCTTCGCCGGCTCCTCGCCGACCCCGCCGTGCAGCGCGGCGACCTCGACACTGGTCTCATCGACCGCATGCCGGACCCCGAGTCGGATGCCGCGCCGCTCGAGGTGCTCGCCGCGGCCGCGCGGTTCCGCGCCACCGAGGCGATCGACGCCGCACGTGCGGCCGGCGCCCATGCGTGGCAGACGTCGCGGGGGTGGCGCCTCGCCGGCTCGAGCGACGACGCCGTCGCCCTCGGGGCCGCCGACCCCTCTAGTGATGACACAGCACCCGACGTCATCGCGGCCGCAGCCGACGGCGCGGTCTGGCTCCACGCCGCCTCGGGCATCTGGCGAGTGCCCGCCACAGGTCGTCGAGCCGCACTCGATGCGCGCCTCGCCATGATCGAACGGGGCGGCCTCGCCGACCCCGAGCTGCGCGCGCCGATGCCCGGCACCGTCACGGCCGTGCTCGTCGCCGATGGCGACCCTGTGGCACCGGGCGACGCCGTCGTCGCCATCGAGGCGATGAAGATGGAGCACCGCGTCACGGCATCGGTCGGTGGCATCGTGCGGCTCGCGGTCGCGGTGGGGGAGCAGGTCTCGCGAGACCAGTCCGTCGCCCGCGTCGAACCGCAGCCCGAGGCATCCGAGACCGTCAGGTCGAACACATTGCACGAGGCATCCGAGCCCGTCACCGCACCGTCGAACGCGCCCCACGAAGTCGCGCACCCGACTCCGTCCCACCAGGAATGAGGAGCACCACCGTGAGCACCGAGTTGACCGCCGAGGAACAGCAGCTGTACGACATGGTCTGCGAGTTCGCCGACACCGTCGTCGCCCCGCAGTCGTACGAGGCCGATCGCACCCACACGCTCTCGATGGACGTCGTCGCGCAGATGGGCGACCTCGGGCTCTTCGGCCTGCCGTTCCCCGAAGAGGTCGGCGGCCAGGGCGGCGACTACATGGCGCTCTGCCTCGCGATCGAGGCGCTCGCCCGCGTCGACCAGTCGATCGCCATCACCCTCGAGGCCGCGGTCGGCCTCGGTGCCATGCCGGTCTTCCGCCACGGCACCGACGAGCAGAAGGCCGAGCTCCTGCCTGACCTCGTCGCGGGCCGCGCGCTCGCCGGGTTCGGCCTCACCGAGTCCGAGGCCGGGTCCGATGCCGGCGCAACGCGCACCACCGCGGTGCTCGACGGCGACGAATGGGTCGTCAACGGCTCGAAGCAGTTCATCACGAACTCGGGCACGCCCATCACGAAGTTCGTCACGGTCACCGCGGTGACGGGCGAGCGCACGCGCCCCGACGGTTCGGTGTCCAAGGAGCTCTCGACGATCATCGTTCCGAACGGCACGCCCGGCTTCACCGTCGACCCGGGCTACGACAAGTCGGGCTGGCGTGCGTCCGACACGCATCCGCTGACCTTCGAGGACGTGCGGGTGCCCGCCGCGAACCTGCTCGGCGAGCGCGGCCGCGGCTTCGCGAACTTCCTCCGCACGCTCGACGAGGGGCGCATCGCGATCGCCGCGCTCGCGACGGGCGTCGCGCAGGGCTGCCTCGACGAGGCGCTCGCCTACGCGAAGACCCGCAACGTCTTCGGCGTGCCGATCGCGTCGCACCAGTACATCGCCTTCACGATCGCGAACATGCAGGCACGCGTCTACACGGCGCGCCTCGCCTGGCACGACGCGGCCCGCCGCGTCGACGCCGGGCTGCCGTTCAAGAAGGAGGCGGCGATGGCCAAGCTCGTCTCGAGCGACGCCGCCATGCTGAACTCGCGCGATGCCACGCAGATCTTCGGCGGCATGGGGTTCATGAACGAGTCCCTCGTGGCGAGGCACTACCGTGACTCGAAGATCCTCGAGATCGGCGAGGGCACGAACGAGGTGCAGCTCATGGTCATCGCACGCGAGCTGGGCATCGGCTAAGGGGGAACAGACGATGACGGATGCTTCGGCAGAACGGGCGCCGCTCCGCGACGTCGTGCAGCGCGGGCTCTGGTTCGAGGAGTTCGAGGAGGGCGTGCGCTACCTGCACCGCCCCGGCCGCACGGTCACCGAGGCCGACAACGTGCTGTTCACGACGCTCACGATGAATCCGCAGCCGTTGCACCTCGACGCGGCGTGGTCGGCCGAGCAGCCGTTCGGTCAGCGACTCGTCAACTCGCTCTTCACGCTCTCGACGCTCGTCGGCCAGTCGGTCGGCCAGCTCACGCAGGGCACGCTCGTCGCGAACCTCGGGTTCGGCGCCGTCGCGTTCCCGCACCCCGTCTTCGTCGGCGACACCCTCTACGGCGAGAGCGTCGTCGAGTCGAAGCGCGAGTCGGCCTCCCGCCCCGGTCAGGGCGTCGTGGTGCTCGCGCACACCGCTCGCAACCAGCACGGCGAGGTCGTGGCGACCGCCTCGCGCACGATGCTCGTCTGGCTCCGGGAAGCGGGGGAGCGCATGCCCGCGACCGGTTCGACAACCGGCGCCGACGATGCGAACGGTGGGAAGAATGCAGAGGTGAGCGGATGACGCACCCGCCCTTCCGCTTCGGCCCGGCCCTGCTCTTCTGTCCGGCCGACCGGCCCGATCGCTTCGCAAAGGCCCTCGATCGCGCCGACGCCGTGATCCTCGACCTCGAAGACGCCGTCGCGGCCGACGCGAAGCACGCGGCGCGACTCGCGCTCCTCAGCACGCCGCTCGAACCCGAACGCGTGATCGTTCGCGTGAATCCGGCATCGAGCCCGGAGTTCGCCGACGACCTCGCCGCGCTCGCCCAGACCGGCTACCGCACGGTCATGCTCGCCAAGTGCGAGGGCACCGCCGACCTCGTCGACCTCGCCGAGTACGAGGTCATCGCGCTCTGCGAGACCGCGCGGGGGGTGCTCGCGGCGAACGAGATCGCGGCGCTCCCGAACGTGTCGGCACTCATGTGGGGCGCCGAAGACCTCGTCGCCTCGCTCGGCGGTTCCTCGAGCCGCTTCGACGATGGTCGATACCGCGACGTCGCGAGGCATGCCAGGTCCCAGGTGTGCCTCGCGGCGGCAGCGCACGACGTCGCCGCGATCGACACCGTGCACCTCGAGATCGGCGATCTCGACGGGCTCCGCGCCGAAGCCGAAGACGCCGTCGCCGTCGGATTCGCGGCAACCGCGTGCATTCACCCGGGTCAGGTCGAGGTCGTGCGCGAGGCGTACCGACCCGATGCCACCCGGTTGGAATGGGCGAGAGCGGTGCTCGACGCCGCTGCCGAGCAGGGCGGCGTGTTCGCGTTCCGGGGCGGGATGGTCGACGAGCCGGTGCTCCGTCAGGCCCGATCGCTCACTCGTCGGGCCCGCGACTGAGCGAAACGATTCGATAACGGTTCACCCGCCGTTCCACGGATCGCACCCTTCGAACGTCGATCGAGACGTATTCTCAGAGTCAATCCTGGGGAGGAGGGGCACGTGGCACGACGACACGTCTATCGGGCGAACGATGCGAGCGGTGCGGGGGCAGCGCTCGCGCTCGCCGAGTCGCCCGCGCGCGACGAGCCGGCCACGGCCGCCGACCTCTTCGACGGGCTCCACGTCGACGTCATCGCGTCGAACCCGCTCTCCGGCCCCATCATCGTGCCCCAGCGGGTCTCGATCGGCGACTCCGGCATCGAGGTGCACCCGCTCGCGCTCGGCGCCAGCACCTTCGGCTGGACCCTGAGCACCGAGCAGGCGTTCGACGTGCTCGACCGTTTCGCCGGTCTCGGCGGTTCGCTCGTCGACACCGCCGACAGCTACGCCGCCGGTCGCAGCGAATCGATCATCGGCAAGTGGATGGACTCGCGCGGCACTCGCGACCGCATGGCCGTGGCCACGAAGATCGGCCACCACCCCGATCATCGAGGACTCTCGCCCGCCGAGATCTCGGCGGCCGTCGACGACTCGCTGCTGCGCCTCGGCATCGAACGCATCGACCTCCTCTACTTCCACGGCGACGACGGCGAGGTGCCGCTCGAAGAGAGCCTCGGCGCGGTCGACGCCCTGATCACGGCCGGCAAGGTCGGCTCGATCGGTGCCGCCGACTTCACGCCCGACCGTCTCATCGAGGCCCGCGTGCTCGCGGCCAACGGACTGCCGCGGTTCCAGGCGCTCACGACGAAGTACAACCTGATGGAGCGTCTCCCGTTCGAAGGCGCCCCCGAGCTCGTCGCCCACGCGCAGGGGCTCGCCGTGCTGCCGTACTTCGGTCTCGCCAGTGGATTCCTCGGCGGGCAGGTGCGACGACGCGCCGACGTGCGGCACGACGCGAGGGGCGAACGCCAGGCGCGATACCTCGGTCGACGCGGCCACCGCGTGCTCGCGGCGGTCGACGAGATCGCCTTCGCCCACGGCGTGCAGCCGGCAACGATCGCGCTCTCCTGGCTGCTGGCCAAGCCCACGGTCGTCGCGCCGGTCGTCAGTGCGTCGAGGCCTGACCAGGTCGATGCGCTCATGGCCGCGGCATCCGTCGAACTGCAGCGCTCGGAGATCGTCGAACTCGACCGCGCTTCCGCCTGAGCGGCGCGGTGCGCACGCCTCGGCGCGCCCGGGCGTTCGCCCCCCGAGCGCGCCCGACGCGGGTGGCATAGGCTGATCGGGATGAACGGCGCTGTCGACCTCCCACTCGGCCAGACCGAGCTCTCCTTCACCGCAGCAGGCGACGCGCGAGTTCGGCGCAGCGTGCTCCCATCGGGGGTCCGAGTGCTCAGCGAACAGGTGCCCGGCAGTCGCAGCGCGACCATCGGCTTCTGGGTCGCGGTCGGTTCGCGCGACGAGCAGCGAGCGGATGCCGCGCACCCCGCCACGTACGGATCGACGCACTTCCTCGAGCACCTCCTCTTCAAGGGCACGGCCACGCGGTCCGCGCTCGACATCGCGATCTCCTTCGACGCCGTCGGCGGCGAGCACAACGCGATGACGGCGAAGGAGTACACCTGCTACTACGCCAAGGTGCAAGACCGAGACCTGCCCATGGCGGTCGAGGTGCTCGCCGACATGTTCACCTCGTCGCTGCTCGACCCGACCGAGTTCGAGAGCGAGCGCGGGGTCATCCTCGAAGAGCTCTCGATGGCGGGCGACGACCCGGGTGACGTCGCCAACGAGCGCTTCTTCGAGGCGGTGCTCGGCGCCCATCCGCTCGGCCGGCCGATCGGCGGCAACCCCGAGACGATCCGCAGCGCCACGCGCGACGCCGTGTGGGAGCACTACCGTGCGAACTACCGCCCGCAAGACCTCGTCGTCACGGTGGCCGGAGCGGTCGACCACGACCTGCTGCTGTCCGAGCTCGAGCAAGCGCTCGCAACGGCCGGATGGGATCCGTCGGCCGCGGGGCAGCCGGTCGAACGTCGCTCGATCGAGCCCGCGGTGCTCGCCCCTGGAGCCGAGATCTCGGTCGTCGCCCGCCCGAACGAGCAGGTGAACCTGCTCCTGGGCGTTCCCGGCCTCGTGGCGACCGACGAGCGGCGCCCGACCATGAGCGTGCTGAACGCGATCTTCGGCTCGGGCATGTCGTCACGCCTCTTCCAGCAGGTGCGAGAGCGCCGCGGGCTCGCCTACTCGGTGTACTCGTTCGCTCCGGGTTACTCCGACGCGGGGCTCTTCGGCATGTACGCGGGGTGCGCTCCGGCGAAGGCCGGCACGGTCGCCGCACTCATGCGCGACGAGCTCGAGCGACTCGCCGAGCACGGCGTGACCGCCGAAGAGCTCCGTCGAGCCTCCGGCCAGCTCGCCGGCGCCTCCGCGCTGGCACTTGAAGACTCCGACACCCGGATGTCGCGGCTCGGCCGCGCCGAACTGACCCTCGGCGAGTTCGTCGACCTCGATGAGGCCCTCCGTCGCATCTCACTCGTCACCGCCGACGACGTGCAGCGACTGGCCGGCGACCTCGTCGCGCGCCCGTTCTCGCTCGTCGCCGTCGGCGCGATCGACGAGACGGCCTTCACCGGAGCGACCGCCGCGGTCGCCCCGCACTCCGACGTCGCCTGACCGCGACTCCCGCCCTCCATCAGAGGAACCGATACCTGTGGCCCATCACCTCTACCTCGTCCGTCACGGCGAGCAGCTCGACGCCGAGCACGGCCTGCCCGACGGTCCGCTCTCGCCGAGGGGTCGTCGTCAGGCCGAACTCCTCGCCGAACGCCTGGGCGGCGTGCCGTTCGACAACGCCTGGCACTCGCCGCTGCAGCGGGCGACCGAGACGGCGCAGATCATCGCGGCGAAGATGCCGGCGCTGAGCCTCGAGCCCTCGCCGCTGCTCTTCGACTGCATCCCGACGGGCCCTGCGCCCGAGACGCCGAAGGCCTACGACGCCTTCTTCGGCTCGGTGACCGAAGCCGAGATCGAGGCCGGCAGCGCGCAGATGGAGGACGCGGCCTCCGAGTTCCTCCGCTCGCACCGCGAAGACCGGCACGAGCTGCTCATCACCCACAACTTCGTCATCGGATGGTTCGTGCGCGAGGTCCTCGGCGCACCCGCCTGGCGATGGGTCTCGATCAACCAGGCGAACTGCGGCCTCACGGTGCTCACGCAGCGGCCGGGCCGCCCCTGGAGCCTCGTCGCCCATAACGACATCGCGCACCTGCCGCCCGAGCTGCGCACCGGCCTCGCGGAGCCCTACGCGATCTGAGCGATCGCGCACGGGCACGCGCGCGTCGCGCTCTCGCGTCAGCCGACGCGCTTGCCGTACCAGTTCGTCGCGTTGGGGTTGGCGTTGTAGGGCTCGATCTCGACGTACCCGCTCGAGCGGTACAGACCGCCGGCGGCCTCGAGGCTCGCGTTCGTGTCGAGCAAGATTTCCTGCGCGCCGTACTCGATCGCCCGGCGTTCGAGCTCGGCGAGGAGTCGCCGCCCTTCGCCGCCGCCACGGGCAGCGGGCGCGAGCCAGAGGTGCTTGACCTCGAAGCGCACCTCGAACGTCTCGGGCCGGCGCTGGATGCGTCGCACCCCGCCGCATCCGACCGCTGTACCCGACTCGTCGACGACGATCAGGAAGACACCTGCGGGCGGCGTGAACTGCTCCGCGGCCGGCCAGGTCGGCCGGTACTCGCCCTGCGCGGCGGGGAACCCTACGGCACGCTCGGCGAAGTAGTCGGCGAGCAGGGCGTGCGCGTCGGCGTCGGTCACGGAGGCGTCTCGGTAGCGCAGCATGCCTCCACACTATTTGCGAATACGGCGGATGCCTCGTGGCCGACGCCTTTCGGCGAGGCTGTCGCCCGGCTCCCGCTTGCTAGGGTGAAGCCGTGACGATACGGGTCGCCGTGGCGGGAGCCACCGGCAAGATGGGGCAGCTGGCGCTTCGACTGATCGAGGAGGCCGAAGACCTCGAACTGCACGCCGCGCTCGATTCGAAGTCGAGCCTCGACCTCATGCTCGGCGCCGACGTGGCGTTCGACGTCACGCACCCGGGCGCGAGCGCCGAGATCGTCGAGTTCGCGGCAGGCGCCGGCATCCCGATCGTCGTGGGCACCTCCGGGTGGTCGAGCGAGCGAATCTCCGAGATCTCCGCGTTCGTGCGCGGTCATGCCGACGCCGGAGCCGTCCTCTTCATCCCCAACTTCTCGATCGGCAGCGTGCTCGGCACCGCCTTCGCGAAGCTCGCTGCGCCGTTCTTCGACTCGATCGAAATCGTCGAGGCCCACCACGCCGGCAAGGTCGACTCGCCCTCGGGCACGGCCGTACGCACGGCGGAGCTCATCGGTGCGGCACGTGGACCGGTCGCCGCTCCGCACGCCGACCAGCGCGCCCGCGGCCAGCTCGTGAGCGGGGTGCCCGTGCACAGCCTGCGCCTCGCCGGCGTCGCGGCCGAGCAGCGCGTCGTCTTCGGCGGCGACGGCGAGACCCTCACGATCACCCACTCCACGCTCTCGCCGAGCTCGTACGAGGCCGGCATCCTGCTCGCGCTCCGCAGCGCCCCCGAGGCATCCGGTGTCACCGTCGGCCTCGACGCCCTGCTCGACCTCGGAATTCCCGGCACCGTTCGATGACCACGAAGCTCGGCGCGCTCATCATGGCCGCGCTCCTCGTGCTCTACCTCGCGCTCGTCGGCTGGCGCGCCGTGCAGTTCATGGCGACGGGGGAGCCGGTCGCGATCGCGATGGGCGTCGCGCTCGTCGTGCTGCCGCTCATCGGCCTCTGGGCGCTCTGGCGCGAGATCGACTTCGGCATCCGTTCGCACGAGCTCGTGAAGCGACTCGATGCCGAGGGCGGGCTCGACCTCGAACTGCCGCTCCTGCCGAGCGGGCGCCCCGAACGCGCCGCTGCCCGTGGTGCGCTCGACGGGTTCCGCACCTCGGCCGACGCGGCTCCCGAATCGTGGCAGGCCTCGATGCGGCTCGGACTCGCGTACGACGCCGCCGGCGACCGCCGCAACGCGCGGCAGGCTGTGCGGCGCGCCATCGCGCTGTCGCGCGACGCTCGCTGAGACCCGAACCGGCCTAACGCGTCGACGTGCGCGGCGCCGCGAGCATCGCGTCGATCGCCGACTCGACGGTGGCGTGCCGGAACCGGTAGCCGTCGTCGATGAGACGCTGCGGGCGCACCTTCTGGCTCGAGAGCAGCAGCTCGTCGGCGGCACGGCCGAGGGCGACCTCGAGCACGCGCTCCGGCACGCCGAGGGCGTGCGGCCGATGCATCCGCTCGGCCATCGCCGACATCACGCGATCGGCCGTCGCCGGTGTCGGACCGGCGATGTTCACCGGGCCCGACAGCGACGAACCGAGCAGGTGCACGATGGCGGCGACCTCGTCGTCGAGCGCCACCCAGGGCCAATGCTGGCCGCCGGTGCCGAGCCTCGCCGAGACGCCGAGGCGGGTGAGGGCGCCGACGCGCTTCATGGCCCCGCCGTGCCCGACCACCATGCCGCTGCGGAAGACGACCGTGCGGGTCTCTTCGGGGGCGAGCCCTGCCGCCGCCTCCCAGCGGCCGACGACCTCGGCGAGGAAGCCCGTGCCGGCGCTCGAGTACTCGGTGAGCAGTTCGCCGGGGCGGTCGCCGTAGTAGCCGACCGCCGAGGCGCTGAGGAAGACCGTCGGCGGTTGCCGCGCCTTGCGCATCGCGTCGGCGAGCGTGCGGGTCGCCGTGATGCGCGACTCGAGGATCTCGCCTCGGTACGACTTCGACCACGGCAGGCGGGCGAGCGAGGCGCCCGAGAGGTTCACGACCGCGTCCACGCGATCCATCACGGTGAAGTCGATGATGCCCGCCGCCGGTGACCAGGCCGCCTCATCGGCGCCATGGGCGCGCCGCCGCACCAGACGCACGACCTCGTGCCCGTCGTCGGTCAGAGCGGTGACCAGTGCGGTGCCGATGAATCCGGATGCACCGGCGACGAGTACCCGCATGGATCAGGCGAGTTCGGCTTCGATCGTGATCGGAATCCCGGCGAGCGCCTGCGAGATCGGGCAGTTCTTCTTGGCGTCCTCGGCGAGGGCCTCGAACTGCTCTTCGCTGAGCCCCGGCACGCGGGCGCTCACGAGCAGGTGGCTGCCGAGCACGCCCTTGCCGGCCTCGAAGGTGACGGCCGCGGTGGTCTGGATGCTCTCGGCCGGCGTGCCGGCCTGGGCGAGGCCCAGCGACAGTGCCATCGAGAAGCACGAGGAGTGAGCTGCGGCGAGCAGCTCTTCGGGGTTCGTGGTGCCTTCGGCGCCCTCGGCGCGGGCCTTCCAGTTGACGGGGAAGGACGCGAGACCAGAGGAGTCGAGGGCGACATCGCCCGATCCCTCGAAGAGCGTGCCCTTCCAAACGGTGGTCGCTTCACTCGTGACTGCCATGTTTCCTCCTCGTCGAGCCGGGCTCCCAGCCTATCGGCGAGGGACGCCGCAGGTCAGACCCCGGGGACGATCCGGGCGCGTGCGAGCAGCAGGTAGATCTGGCAGCCGAGGCAGAAGTCGAAGGCCGCGTTCAGGAACGCGGCGAAGAAGGCGATCGCCGCGGCGATCGGCACCGCGTACTCGAGGCCGAGGAGCGAGAGCAGCACCCCGGCGAGGCCGACGGCGAACCCGATGCCCTGTGCGAAGGTCGGCGGGCGCGGGTCCTCGAGCTCGGCCGGCGGCGCGAGTCGCGGTCGCACGAGCCTCGCGAAGATGAGGCCGTACGGGTGCCGCCGGATACCCGCGAACGCGCCCCAAGCGAAGAGCGCCGTGATCGCGACGAGCAGCCAGAAGGCCGCGGCATCCGCGCCGGCGACGGCGAGCACGACGGTGATGAGGAGCAACGCCGCGGTGATGGCGGCGCCGAAGCGCGGGCCGCGGGGGTCGATGCCCGCCGATGCGCGGTCGGCGCTCGATGCCGAAGGATCAGCCGGAGATGACATGGGGGCTCCTCAGAAGATCGTCGAGTCGTTCGCGCACGGCGCCGGCACGGGGGAGGCCGGCGATGCGGGCGCGCACCGCGCCGTCGGCGTCGAGCAGCAGCGTCGTCGGCGTCTCGGTCACGCGGAAGCGGCCGGCGAGGTCTGGGCGATGCGTGAGGTCGACCTCGACGTGCGCCGCGCCGTCGCGCTCGCCCGCGAGCTCGGTGAGCAGGCGCCCGGTCGCCGGGCAGCGGGCGCAGAACTCGGTCGAGAACTGCACGAGGGTGGCCCGTTCGCCGAATGCAGTGACGCCGAGATCGGCGGGCCGCACCACGTCGCCGGAGACGCTGCGGGCGACACCCTGACGAGAGCGCCAGACGAGGCCGAGCGCGGTCGCCGCCGCGAGCAGCGCTGCGCCGGTCGCGAGTGCCGGGAGCCAGTCCATGCGGTCGAGCGTACGCAGGCCGCGACGCCCCGTGCGGAGTGTGACCGACGATGACGGGGATGCCCGCAGCATCCGCTCGCCTTCGCCGAAGTGTCGCAGGTGAGGGTTAGCCTTGTGGAGATGGCCGAGACGATCTCAACCCCGTACGAAGACCTGCTGCGCGACGTGCTCGAGCACGGCGCCGTCAAGACCGATCGCACGGGCACCGGCACGCGCAGCGTGTTCGGCCGCCAGCTGCGGTTCGACCTCTCCGAGGGCTTCCCGCTCGTCACCACGAAGCGCGTGCACTTCAAATCGATCGCGTACGAGCTGCTGTGGTTCCTGCAGGGCTCGTCGAACGTCGGCTGGCTGCGCGAGCACGGCGTGACGATCTGGGACGAATGGGCCGATTCCGAGGGTGAGCTCGGCCCCGTCTACGGCGTGCAGTGGCGCTCGTGGCCGACGCCCTCAGGCGAGCAGATCGACCAGATCTCCGACGTCATCGAGCAGATCCGCACCAACCCCGACTCGCGCCGGCTCATCGTCTCGGCGTGGAACCCGGCTGACATCCCGTCGATGGCGCTCGCGCCGTGTCACGCGCTCTTCCAGTTCTACGTGGCCGACGGCAAGCTCTCGTGCCAGCTCTACCAGCGCAGCGCCGACCTCTTCCTCGGCGTGCCGTTCAACATCGCCTCGTACGCACTGCTGACCCACATGGTCGCGGCGCAGACCGGCCTCGAGGTCGGCGACTTCGTCTGGACCGGCGGCGACTGCCACATCTACGACAACCACGTCGAGCAGGTCACCGAGCAGCTCACCCGCGAGCCCTTCGCACCGCCGACGCTGCGCCTCGCGCGCACGCCCGACTCGATCTTCGACTACGAGTACGAGGACTTCGTCGTCGAGGGCTACCAGCACCACCCGCCGATCCGCGCGGCCGTCGCGGTATGAGCGAAGCGGATGCCTCGGGGGCCACGGCCTCCGGGGCCACGGATGCCTCGACCACTGCTGAAGCCACGGGCGCCTCGACCCCGGCCGCACCGAAGCTCGGCCTGATCTGGGCCGAGGCGTATCGCGGCGTGATCGGGGCCGGCGGCGTCATGCCGTGGCACGTGCCCGAAGACCTCGCCCACTTCAAGGAGATCACGCTCGGCAGCCCGGTCGTGATGGGCCGCAAGACCTGGGACTCGCTGCCCGAGCGGTTCCGCCCGCTGCCGGGGCGCGCGAACATCGTCGTCACCCGCAACGAGGAGTGGGCGGCCGAGGGCGCGACGCGCGCGGGGTCGATCGACGAGGGGCTCGCGCTGGCCGCGGCATCCGACCCCGAATGGATCTGGGCGATCGGCGGCGGCGAACTCTTCGCCCGGCTCATCGACCGGGCCGACCGCCTCGAGGTCACCGAGCTCGACCTCGACATCCCGGGCGACGCCTACGCCCCCTCGATCGACATGAGCTGGCGGCTCGTCGAGGCCGACGGCCCCGCGACCCACGTCTCCCGCACGGGCGTCGGCTACCGCTTCCGCCGCTACGCCCGCCCCTGACACTGACCCCTCGCTTGACGCCTGCGCAGTCACCCTGCCACGGGTACGGCCCGCCAGTCGGCGGAAGAATCGCGTGACACGCCGACCCGACCCGGCGGGTCCTGAGAATCATCCGCCGACTCGCGGCAGCCCTGACTTCGCCTCGACATAGTGAGCCTGGACGAAGCTCTCCCCAAGCGCACCGGGCTGCTCCGAATGGACGAGGCGCCACGAGCAGAGTCTGATCATGCCCGTCGAGCCCGCCCGAATCCAGCAGCTCTGCGCCGAACTGAAGATCGCTCGTACGACGGACTTCGCCGCAGCCGGCGTCTCGCGGCATGCATTGGCGGTAGCCGTGCGAGATGGCGTCGTGCTCAGGGTGCGAGAGGGCGTGTTCGTTCCGAGCGATGCGCTCCCTGAGGTTCGCACGGCCGCGGCGCACGGCGGTGTGCTCGGCTGCATCAGCCGGTTGCGACTCGCCGGACTCTGGTTGCTCGATGACGACGAAGGCTCGGTCCACGTCGTGCTTCCTCGCAACGGCCATCGACACCGCCATCACGGTGAGTGCACGTGCGTCATGCACTGGGGCGGAGTCCCTGTTCGCGGCGACCGCACGTCGTTGGTCGACGCCCTCGGCTGTTTTCTGGCCTGCCGCGGCGAGGAGTCGTTCTTCGTGGCGCTTGAATCGGCGCTGCGCCGGCGGCTGGTCACCCGAAAAGGCCTGGCTCGATTGCGCGACGTGGTGCCGTCGAAGTGGCGATGGCTCGTCGACTTCGCGCGTTGGGATGCAGACAGCGGGCTGGAGTCTCTGCTCCGGTTGAGGTTGCGGGCGCTCGGCATCTCGCTCGCGTCTCAAGTCGTGATCCCCGGCGTCGGTCGGGTCGACTTCGTGCTTGGCGATCGTCTGATCCTCGAGGTCGATGGGCGGCTGAACCATGAGGGTGCGTCGATGCGTCACAAAGACCTCGTGCGCGACGCCGTCGCGGCTGCCCTCGGCCTCGACACACTGAGGTTCGACTACGCGATGGTCGTGCACGAATGGCCGCTGGTGGAGGCCGCGATCCTTGCCCGCATCGACCGTGGACTTCATCTCGATCGGCGAGTCGGCGGAAGATCTCGCTGACACGCCGACTGCGCTCGGCGAGTCGCACGGTGCATCCGCCGACCCGCAGCGCGGCCCGCGCTGCGGGGCCGACCCGATACGCTGGAGGGCGTGACTTCAGAGAATCCCTTCGGACAAGTGCTCGTCGCGCTCGTCACGCCGATGACGGCGGACGGCGAAGTGGATTGGCCCGGGGTCGAGAAGCACATCGATCACCTCATCGAGGGCGGCGCCGACGGCATCGTCGTCACGGGCACCACCGGCGAGACGAGCACGCTCACCGACCCCGAGAAGATCCGCCTGGTCGAGGTCGGCAAGGATGTCGCCGCGGGCCGCGCCAAGATCATCACGGGCGGTGGGTCGAACGAGACCGCCCACGCGATCGAGCTCTACAAGCACTCCGAGCGCGTCGGCGCCGACGGCATCATGATCGTCACGCCGTACTACAACAAGCCCACGCAGGCGGGCATCCTGACGCACTTCCGCATGGTCGCCGACGCCACCGACCTGCCCGTCATCCTCTACGACATCCCCGGTCGCACCGGCGTGCCCATCAAGTACGAGACGATCCTGCGCCTCGCCAAGCACCCGAACATCCTCGCCGTGAAAGACGCCAAGGGCGACTTCTCCGAGGTGAGCCGGGTGCTGAACCAGACCGACCTCATGTACTTCTCCGGCGACGACGCCAACGTGCTGCCGCATCTCGCGATCGGCGCGACGGGCCTCATCGGCGTCACTGCGAACATCGCGCCGGCGCCGTACCGCACGATCGTCGACGCCGTGAACCGCGGCGACCTCGCCACGGCGACAGCCGCCCACCAGCAGCTCGAGCCGCTCGTGCGCGCCACGATGACCCACGTGCCGGGCACGGTCGCGGCGAAGTACATCCTGCACGGCCTCGGTCGCATCTCGAGCCCGCGCGTGCGCCTGCCGCTCGTCGGCCCCGAAGAGTGGGAGGCCGCCCTCATCGAGGACGAGATCGATCACGTGCAGGGCATCCCGGGCGTCGACTTCCACAACTTCCGCCCCGACCGCAACGCCGCTGCCGGCGGCGCGCTGCCGAAGGTCGCGGGAACCACCCGCTGAACGAGCGGATGCCGCGGCGGGCACCTGCCCGCATCGACCTCCGCCCCGAGACATCCGCCGGTCACAGGGCCGGCACCGAACTGAACACCGCAACAGAAGGAGGGCACATGCCCGACGTCGTCATCGATCCCGCCCCGCTCGAGGCCGGAACGCTCCGCATCATCCCCATCGGCGGCCTGGGGGAGGTCGGCCGCAACATGACCAGCTACGAGATCGACGGCAAGATCCTCATCGTCGACTGCGGCGTGCTGTTCCCCGAAGAGCACCAGCCGGGCGTCGACCTGATCCTGCCCGACTTCGGCTTCCTGAAGTCCCGCCTCGACGACATCGTCGGCGTCGTGCTCACGCACGGCCACGAGGACCACATCGGCGCGGTGCCGTACCTCCTGAAGCTCCGCGGCGACATCCCCCTGATCGGTTCGCAGCTGACGCTCGCGCTCATCGAGGCGAAGCTCAAAGAGCACCGCATCAAGCCCTACACGCTCACGGTGAAAGAGGGCGGGCGCGAGACGATCGGCCCGTTCCGCCTCGAGTTCATCGCCGTCAACCACTCGATCCCCGATGCGCTGGCCGTGGCGATCAAGACGGACGCGGGCACCGTGCTCGCGACCGGCGACTTCAAGATGGACCAGTTGCCGCTCGACGGCCGCCTCACCGACCTGCGCGAGTTCGCGCGTCTCGGTGAAGAGGGCGTCGACGTCTTCATGGTCGACTCCACGAACGCGGATGTCCCGGGCTTCACGCCGCTCGAGCGATCGATCGGTCCCGTGCTCGACGAGGTCATCAACCGCGCCCCGCGCCGGGTCATCGTGGCCAGCTTCTCGAGCCACGTGCACCGCGTGCAGCAGGTGCTCGACGCCGCGTGGGCGAACCACCGTCGCGTGGCGCTCCTCGGCCGCAGCATGGTGCGCAACATGACGATCGCCGCCGACCTCGGCTACCTGAAGGTGCCCGAGGGCGTGCTCATCGACTACAAGAAGGCCGGCAACGTTCCCGACGACGAGATCGTCTACATGTCGACCGGTTCGCAGGGCGAGCCGATGGCCGTGCTCTCGCGCATGGCCAACCGCGACCACCAGATCGAGATCGGCGAGGGCGACACGGTGATCCTCGCGTCGAGCCTCATCCCGGGCAACGAGAACGCGGTCTACCGCGTCATCGACGGCCTCACGAAGCTCGGCGCGAACGTCGTGCACAAGGCGAACGCGAAGGTGCACGTGTCGGGCCACGCGGCCGCCGGCGAGCTGCTCTACTGCTACAACATCCTGAAGCCGAAGAACGTGCTGCCGATCCACGGCGAGTACCGGCACCTCTTCGCGAACGCGAAGCTCGCGCAAGACACCGGCATCCCCGAGAAGAACACCTTCATCGGCGAGAACGGCACCGTCTACGATCTGCGCGGCGGCGTGCTCAGCCCGGTCGGCCAGCTCGACCTCGGCTTCGTCTACGTCGACGGCTCGACGGTCGGCGAGATCACCGACGCCGATCTGAAGGACCGCCGCATCCTCGCTGAAGAGGGCTTCATCTCGGTCATCGTCGTGGTCGACGCCTCGACGGGCCGTGTCATCACCGGTCCCGAGATCCACGCGCGCGGATTCGCCGAAGACGACTCGGTGTTCGACGACGTCAAGCCGAAGATCATCGACGCCCTCGCCGAGGCGGCTCGCAACGGCGTGCGCGACTCGCACGCGCTGTCGCAGATCGTGCGCCGTGTGCTCGGCGGCTGGGTCAACCGCCGGCTGCGTCGTCGCCCGATGCTCGTGCCGCTCGTCATCGAGGCGTAGCCCGCGCTCTGCACGCTACGAACGGCCCGTCCTCGGACGGTCCGTTCGCCGTTTCTGCGCGCGCGGACGCCGGGTGTCGGGGATGACCCCGAATCCTCCCTGAGAAGGATTCCGCCGCCGTCGCCGACTCCATAGGGTGGGTGAGATGCCCGGCGGCCCCTACGCCCGGGCGACCCGATGAAGGAGTGCCGTGGGCGTCTGGCGCAAGTGGATCTTCCCGACGATTCGAATCGTGCTGGTGGCGGTGATCGCGATCGCACTCGCGAAACTCGCGTTCTTCCCCGATCGCGCCGAGGCCGACGCTGAGACGCTCTCGCCGACGGGGAGCGTGTCCGAGCCGCAGGTTCCGGTCGCGCGCGGTTCGATCGCCAACGACGTCGT
The DNA here is from genome assembly GCF_001427265.1 of Agromyces sp. Root1464. Taxonomy (NCBI): domain Bacteria; kingdom Bacillati; phylum Actinomycetota; class Actinomycetes; order Micrococcales; family Microbacteriaceae; genus Agromyces; species Agromyces sp. Root1464. Next base: position 53,845 of record NZ_LMFU01000003.1, on the reverse strand, counting down.
GCTGACCGGCACGGTCAACGCGGATGCCGCGGCGCCCGTGAAGGCGACCGGCACCGGGGCCGTCGACGAGGTGTTCGCCGCTGCCGGACAGCAGGTCGCCGCCGGGCAGAAGCTCTACGACATCAAGGTGACCGACGAGGTGGAACCGACCGAGACGGTCGGGCCCGACGGCATGCCGACGATGACGGCGCCGAAGCCCTCGTTCCACTTCGAGAAGGTGCTCGCCCCCACGGCAGGCGTGCTCTCGTCGCTCGATGTCATCACTGGACAGCCCGTCGCGACGGGAGACGTGACCGGGCAGGTGGCGCCGCCGAGCTTCAACGTCACAGCGACCCTCAGCCCCGAGCAGCAGTACCGGCTGACGAGCGCGCCGACCGAGGCCCTCGTGACGATCGCAGGCGGGCCCGCCCCGTTCACGTGCGGTGGCCTCGTGATCTCGACGCCGTTGTCCGGCGCCGGGGCCGGTGGCGGCGCGGGAGGAGCGGGCGCCGGAGCGGGCGCCGGTGCGGCGGGTGCGGGCGCTGAGGCATCCGGTGGCACGACGGTTCGCTGCATCGTGCCTGGTGACGTCCGCGTCTTCCCGGGGCTCTCCGCCCAGGTGAAGATCTCGGCGGGCAGTGCCGCCGACGTGCTCGTCGTGCCGATCACCGCGGTCGAGGGCGGAGCTGAGACGGGTGTCGTCTGGCTCGTGACCCCTGACGGCGAGCGCGTCGAGCAGCCGGTGAAACTCGGGCTGAGCGACGGCACGCAGGTCGAGGTCGTCGAGGGCGTCGGCGAGGGCGACCAGGTGCTCCAGTTCGTGCCGGGTGCCCCGGGCGAGGCCGGCCAGGAGGGCTGCGTCCAGTCGCCCGACGGCATGATGATGTGCGGGACGCTCACGAAATGACGCTCGTCGAGGCACGCGGCGTCGGCCGCACCGTCGAGCTGCCCGACGGGCGGCCGCTCACGATCCTGTCGGGGGTCGACCTCACCGTCTCCGAGGGCGATCGGGTCTCGATCGTCGGCCGCTCGGGTTCGGGCAAGTCGACGCTCCTGAACCTCCTCGGCCTGCTCGATGCGCCGACCGAGGGCGAGCTCGCCTTCCTCGGCCACGATGTGCGCCGCATCGGGAGCGGTGCCCGCGACCGCCTGCGCGGCAGCGAGGTGGGCTTCGTCTTCCAGCAGTTCAACCTGCTCCCGGGCCGCACCGCGCTCGAGAACGTGCAGACGCCGCTGCTCTACTCGGGCGGCCGCGAGTTCTGGCGGCGCGAGCGCATCGCGCGCGACATGCTCGAGCGCGTCGGGCTGGGGGAGCGGCTCACGACGAAGCCCGAGCGGTTGTCGGGCGGCGAGCAGCAGCGCGTGGCGATCGCCCGCGCGCTCGTGCGCAAGCCACGACTCATCCTCGCGGACGAACCGACCGGCGCGCTCGACCTCGAGACGGGCGCCGAGGTCATGGCGCTCATCGAGGCCGTCGCCGCCGAGACCGGCGCCGCGCTCGTGACGATCACGCACGATCCGACGATCGCGGCGCGATCGAACCGCCACTTCCTGCTCCGCGACGGCAGGCTCGAGTCGGCGGATGCCGCAGGCGACGTGCAGAGCGACGGCAACGCGAACGTCGCTGATGCTGATGCTGATGCCGATATCGACGCCCAGGTCGAGGCCGTGGCATGACCGGCTGGCTGACCCGCACGGCGACGGGCATCGTGAGCACGATCGTCGAGGCGCTCGAAGAACTGCGCATCCACCGCGGTCGGGTACTGCTGTCGCTCATCGGAGTGGCCGTCGCCGTCTGCGCCCTCACGACGGTGGTGGGCGCCGGGGCCATCGCCGAGCAGGCGGGCCGGGAGATGTCGGAGCGGTTCGGCGGCCGGCCGGCGACCGTCTCGATGAACGTCGGCACCGGCAGCGGTGCGACCGACAACGAGGCGGTGGCCGCGGCGTGGCAGACCACGCTCGAGCGGCACGGCATCGACTATGCGAGCCGGTCCGGCTACGGCACTCTCACGGTGCAGTTCGTCGACGGCGCGGTGCCGGTCGCGATGCAGGTCGTCGACCCCGACTACGGGGTGATGCACCGCGTGCGGGTGATGGAGGGTGCTTGGTTCACCGACCGCGACGGCGATCGCCTGGCGCCGGCGCTCATCGTCAACGAGGCCTTCTGGGAGCGCATCGGAAGCCCCTCGCTCGCGACGCACCCGACGGTCGAGCTGGTCGGCAACGGGCAGGTCACCGGCGTCATCACGGGCGTCACGCCCGCGCAGAGCGAGTGGGAGACCGAACCCGCCGCATTCATCCTGACCGACTCGTTCCTCCCGCGGCAGCCCGAGACCGCCGATCCGATGATGGGCGCGTACGCGCCGTCATACGAGATGTGGGTCCCCGACGGGTCGGCCGACGAGCTCACCGAATCGGTGAAACGTGCGTTCGAGTCGGAACTCGGCGACGGCGCCACGGTCGACGGATGGCGCAGTGACTACGCCGCTCAGGAGGGCGACCCGTTCCTGCCGATCAAGCTCATGATCGTCGGCGTCGCCGTCGTCATCCTGCTGCTCGGCGCGCTCGGACTCCTCACGATCGCGCTCGTCACCGTGCGCGGGCGCATCCGCGAGATCGGCATCCGGAGGTCGTTCGGGGCCACTGCCGGGCGCGTCTTCTTCTCGGTGCTCATGGAGACCGTCGTCGGCACGTTCGTCGCGGGCGTCGTCGGCGTCGGTGCAGCGATCGCGCTCGTGCGCAGCCCGCTCATGGGCATGGCCCTCGGCGGCGCCGAGGTGCAGGACATGCCCGGATTCCCGGTCGAGGCGGCACTGATCGGCATCGGCGCCGCCGTCGCGGTGGGCGCACTCGCCGGGCTCCTGCCGGCCCTCGGCGCAGTGCGGGTGAAGGTGATCGACGCGATCCGGTTCTGAGCCGCCGCCGACGAGCGCCACGGATGTCGCGCCGCCGATGTCGCAGCTCGGGCGCGCGCAACACGAAACACCGACGTAACACCCGGCCCGTAGCATCCGGGCATGGCGGCATTCACCGTGCGCCCGGCCACCCCCGACGACGGCTCGTTCCTCGCCGACATGGTGGTCGAGGCCGCGAACTGGCGATCGGGCGGCACCCGGCCGCGACCGACGGTGCTCGCCGACCCCGCCTCGCGCGGCTACATCTCGGGATGGCAGCGCCCGGCCGACCGCGGCGTCGTCGCCCTCGACGGTGATGGCCGACCGGTCGGTGCCGCCTGGTACCGGCTCTTCGCGGCCGACGCGGCGGCCCACGGCTTCGTCGCGGTCGGGGTGCCCGAACTGATCATCGGCGTGCGGCCGCTGTGGCGCGCGCAAGGCGTCGGCCGCGCCCTGATGCAGTCGCTGGCGGAGACCGCGCGTGCGGCGGGATTCGCCCGACTCGCCCTGAGCGTCGAGCACGGCAACTTCGCCGTCTCCCTCTACCGGTCGGAGGGTTTCACCGTCGTCGCCTCCGATGCCGGGCGGGACACCATGGTGCGTTCGCTGGCCTGAGCTCAGCCGCTCGTTCCCGCTGATTTCGAGGGTCGAATCGCACATCGGATCGCGAACACTCGCGCCGGGCTGTCGCCCAGTGCGGGCGGCCGGCCGTAGCCTTGTCGACATGGCTACGAGCACCAGGTCGAACGGGCGTGCCTCGGGCGCGTCCTCGCGTGCTTCGAGTTCCCGAACCGCGCCCACGAAGAAGCTGCCGGCCGCGAGCACGCGCGCCGCCGCGACGAAGAAGGCGCCCGCCGCACCCGAGGGGCCGAACCTCTTCGTGCGCGCATGGATGGGTCTCGCGCACCTGACCGGCGGAGCCGCCCGCGCGCTCGGGCCCGAGACGCTCTCGAAGGAGGAGCGTCGCGACGGCCTGCCGTTCTTCATCGTCGTGCTCGCCATCGTCGGCGCCGTCGTCGAGTGGTTCCTCATCAACGAGCCCGTCGCCCAGACGCTCGACTCGTGGACCTTCGGCCTCCTCTTCGGCCGGGTGGCCTTCGCGCTGCCCGTCGTCATGCTGATCTTCGCCGTCTGGTTGTTCCGGCACCCGAGCTCCGTGCACGACAACACCCGCATCGGCATCGGGCTCGGCCTCCTGCTCCTGACCGTCTCGGCGCTCTGCAACATCTTCGGCGGCCAGCCCGAGCCGCGCGAGGGCATGGCCGTGCTCGCGCGGGCCGGAGGCATCCTCGGCTGGATGGTCGCCGCGCCGCTCACGGCGCTCATCACCGAGGCCGGCGCGACCGCCGTCGTGATCGTGCTGCTGCTCCTGTCGCTGCTCATCATCACGAAGACGCCGCCGAACCGCATTCCTGCGCGGTTCCGTGAACTCTACGAATGGCTCTTCGGCGCGACCCACGACGAGCCCGTCACCGAGGTCGGCCCGAAGCCCACGAAGCGCGAGCGCAAGAAGTCGGTGCAGACCGAACTCGACGGCATCGACGCCCTCGGCGACGGCGACGACGAGGAGCCGAAGGGCGGCATGCTGCCGTGGTGGCGCCGCAACGACTCCAACCGCGAAGAGGACCCCGCGTTCGAGGCCAACGGCGTCGAGGGGCTCACCGAGGTGTTCGGGGCGGGATCCGCGGCCGGCAGCTTCGAGACGCCGCTCGAGGGCGTCGGCCAGCCCAGCTACAACACCGAGGTGATCGGCGACCTCGAGCGCGCCGAATCGGCGCTGCAGCAGTTCACGGGCGACGTGCCGCGCGGCGGCACCGGGCTCCGGGGCGACGATGCAGGGGCCACGAACGTGCTCGCGGCCTTCGATCTCGCGGGCGACGCGGGCGATGCCGCCGGCCTGCCGGGCTCCGGCGCACCCGAGGCGTCGGAGTTCGATGCGGAAGCGGCATCCGAACCCGATCGCCCCTACAGTCTGCCCGCAGCGTCGACGCTCGCCGCCGGCGCCCCCGCGAAGAAGCGCTCGCAGGCCAACGACGACGTCGTGCGCCAGATCACCGGCGTGCTCGAGCAGTTCGGCGTCGACGCGAAGGTCACGGGCTTCTCGCGCGGCCCGACGGTCACGCAGTACGAGATCGAGCTCGGCCCGGGCGTGAAGGTCGAGCGCGTCACCGCACTGTCGAAGAACCTCGCCTATGCCGTCGCCTCGAACGAGGTGCGCATCCTCTCGCCGATCCCGGGCAAGAGCGCGATCGGCATCGAGATCCCGAACGCCGACCGCGAGATCGTGACCCTCGGCGACGTGCTCCGCTCGGGCAACGCCGCGAACGCGACGCACTCCATGACGATCGGCGTCGGAAAGGACGTCGGCGGCGGCTACGTCGTCGCGAACCTCGCGAAGATGCCGCACCTGCTCGTGGCCGGCTCCACCGGCTCGGGCAAGTCGAGCTTCGTGAACTCGATGATCACCTCGCTCCTGATGCGCGCGAAGCCGTCGGACGTGCGCATGGTGCTCATCGACCCGAAGCGCGTCGAGCTCGCCCCGTACGCGGGCGTGCCCCACCTCATCACGCCCATCATCACGAACCCGAAGAAGGCCGCCGAGGCGCTCTCATGGGTCGTGAAGGAGATGGACATGCGGTACGACGACCTCGCGTCGTTCGGGTTCCGCCACATCGACGACTTCAACAAGGCCGTCGTGGGCGGCGAGATCGTGCTGCCCGCCGGCTCCGAGCGGAAGCTCAAGCCCTACCCGTACCTGCTCGTCGTCGTCGACGAGCTCGCCGACCTCATGATGGTCGCCCCGCGCGACGTCGAGGACTCGATCGTGCGCATCACGCAGCTCGCCCGCGCCTCCGGCATCCACCTCGTGCTCGCGACGCAGCGGCCGTCGGTCGACGTCGTCACGGGGCTCATCAAGGCCAACGTGCCGTCGCGACTCGCGTTCGCGGTCACGAGCGTCACCGACTCGCGCGTCATCCTCGACCAGCCGGGCGCCGACAAGCTCATCGGGCAGGGCGACGCGCTCTTCCTGCCGATGGGCGCCTCGAAGCCGCTCCGCGTGCAGGGCGCGTGGGTCAGCGAAGACGAGATCGAGCGGGTCGTCAAGCACGTCACCCGGCAGGCTCGTCCCGAGTACCGGCAGGATGTCGCGGAATCCGCCCCCCGCAAAGAGATCGACTCCGACATCGGCGACGACCTCGAGCTGCTGCTCGCCGCCGCCGAACTCGTCGTCTCGACCCAGTTCGGTTCGACGTCGATGCTGCAGCGCAAGCTCCGCGTGGGCTTCGCGAAGGCCGGGCGCCTCATGGACCTGCTCGAGTCGCGAGAGATCGTCGGCCCGTCCGAGGGCTCGAAGGCGCGCGACGTGCTCGTGACCGCCGAGCAGCTGCCCGGGGTGCTCGCACGTCTCCGCGGCGAGGAGCCGGCCGCCGCCCCCGCAGCGCGGCCACCGGCTGGCGTCGCCCCGGCGCTGGCACCTGCTCCGGCGCAGACCGGTCCGCTCGGAGGCGGCATCGCGCCCACCGAGGCGTACGACGCCCCCGACGCCCGCTACGACGATCCTGTGGCTCGAATGAGCGAGGGCCTGCCCGAGGTCGAGGGCGACACCGACGAGGACGCCTGGGGCCTCACCGGGCGCGACTGAACCCGGGACGGTTCCACGCCGGCCGAGACGATCGTGGGCCGTTCCGTGGAGCCGCGCGGCCGGTAGTCTGGCCGTATGACCTCTTCCGCCGGCACGCCCGCGCGATCGGCGAACTGGAACCTTCCGAACGCGATCACCGTCGTCCGCATCCTCATGGCTCCGCTGGTCTTCTGGCTGCTCCTCGCCGACGCGGGAGCCGACGGCCCGATGCGCTGGTGGGGCGCCGTGATCTTCATCGTCGCGATCTCGACCGACTGGGTCGACGGGTGGCTCGCTCGTTCCCGCGGTCTGGTCACCGACCTCGGCAAGATCCTCGACCCGATCGCCGACAAGCTCCTCACGAGCGGTGCCCTGATCTGCCTCTCGATCCTCGGCGAGCTGTGGTGGTGGGTCACCATCGTCATCGTGGTGCGCGAGGTGGGCATCACCGTGTGGCGCCTCGTCGAGCTGCGCCGCGGCAACGTGGTGCCCGCGTCGTCCGGCGGCAAGCTCAAGACCCTCGCGCAGTCCGTCGCGATCTCGCTCGCCCTCGTGCCGCTGTGGACGATCGTCGGCGACTGGATCCTCTGGCTCAATTGGGCGACGATGGCGGCCGCCCTCGTACTCACCCTCTGGTCGGGACTGCTCTACGTGCGCGACGCCGTGCGCCTCGCACGCGCGCCTCGCGAGGCGAGCTGAGACGAGCGAGCGGATGCCTCGTGCCACCGGTGACCCGGCAGCCCGGCTCATCGCCGAGCTCACCGAGCGCGGCCTGCGGGTGGCCGTCGCGGAGTCGCTGACGGGCGGGCTCGTCGTCGCCGAACTGACGAGCGTGCCCGGGGCATCCGTCGTGGTCAGCGGCGGCGTCGTCGCCTACGACACCTCGGTGAAGCGGTCGGTGCTGGGCGTCGACGCCGGGCTGCTCGGAGCCGTGGGCGCCGTGCACCCCGAGGTCGCCCGGCAGATGGCCGACCGCGTGCGCACGACGCTCGCGGTCGACGGCCGCGCCGCCGATCTCGGCATCGCGACGACCGGAGTCGCGGGGCCGACCGGTCAAGACGGCAAGCCGCCGGGCACGGTCTTCATCGGCGTCGCATTCGGTGGTGACGTCGAGGCGATCGAACTCGCGCTCCGCGGCAGCCGCGCGGAGATCCGCACCGCGACCGTGCACGCCGCCATCGCGGCGGCGCTCGCGCGAGTCGGAGGAACTTCTCCGAAGTCGGCGGAATAGTCTTCGTGAACACCCTGTTACATGTGGCAGGTTCACACGAAAGCCCCAGTGTGCAACGCTAGATTGGTATCACGGAGAGTCGGCTAGACTGACGCTCCCGTTTCCGGCTCCGGGGGAGCCGCAGGCAGAGAGAAGGAGGTTCCCGATGGTCCTGGTTCGACAGGAGATCGGCGATGTGCTGAGGGACTTCCGCCTGCAGAAGGGTCGTACCCTTCGTCAGGTCGCGTCCAAGGCCAGCGTCGCGCTCGGCTATCTGAGCGAGGTGGAGCGCGGCCAGAAAGAGGCGTCCTCCGAGATTCTCGCCTCCGTCGCCGACGCACTCGACACGCCCATCTCGGTGATCATGCACGAGGTCGGCGACCGCATCGCAGTGCTCGAGGGCCTCTCCGTGGTGCCCGACAGCCTGCCCGACGAGCTCGTGGCGGAGTTCGACGCCGACCTGATGGTCCGCTGAAGACTCCACGCACGCAACGCAGATCGGCCGGTCCTCGGACCGGCCGATCGTCTGTCCAGAGGTGATCGGGTGAAGCAGAGCGAGTTCCAGGCGGCGGTCGCGGAGGAGTTCGGCGTCGGCTACGGCGGCGCGATCGTCGGCGATCTCGTGCTCACCGCGCTCGGCGGCCGCACGGCCCGTGAGGCGCTCGCCACCGGGGTGCGGCCGCGCGAGGTCTGGCTCGCGCTCTGCGAGGCGACGGATGTCCCGGAGGAGCGCCGCCACGGCGCCGGTCGCCCGGTGCCCGGGGAGACGCGCGCGCCGCGACAGCCGTAGACGACGGCCTGCCGTCGCGCCGCGATCCGGATCGACGCTCGCATCCGCGTCCGAAGGCGTGTTCGACACGCGGGCGTTTCTTCGAACATGCGTTCGGGAGCTGGGGTAGGCTCCTCAACAGCAGGAGCTCCAGTGCAGCTGTCCACATCCAGGTCGAGATCGGCGTCGGATGTCGGTGGCCGACCATACGGTCGATGCAACGGAACACACCGCAAACGCCTTGTCGCAAGACACCGCGAGCCAGCACCCGCCGGTCAGTGCCCGCAACGTGGAACGACAGCCTAGAGGCAGCCGCAATCGAGCAAGAAGGAGCCCCACCCATGGCATCAGCAGCAGACCGCGAGAAGTCACTCGAGACCGCCCTCGCGCAGATCGACCGCCAGTTCGGCAAGGGCTCGGTCATGCGCCTCGGCAGCGAAGATCGCGCCCCCGTCGAGGTCATCCCCACCGGCTCGATCGCGCTCGACGTCGCGCTCGGCATCGGCGGGCTTCCGCGCGGCCGCATCATCGAGATCTACGGTCCCGAGTCGTCGGGTAAGACGACGCTGACCCTCCACGCCATCGCCAACGCGCAGCGCAACGGCGGCATCGCCGCGTTCATCGACGCCGAGCACGCGCTCGACCCCGAGTACGCGAAGAAGCTCGGCGTCGACATCGACGCGCTCCTCGTCTCCCAGCCCGACACGGGTGAGCAGGCGCTCGAGATCGCCGACATGCTCGTGCGCTCCGGCTCCATCGACCTCATCGTCATCGACTCGGTCGCGGCGCTCGTGCCCCGTGCCGAGATCGAGGGCGAGATGGGCGACTCGCACGTCGGCCTCCAGGCCCGCCTCATGTCGCAGGCGCTCCGCAAGCTCACGGGTGGTCTCAGCCAGACGAACACCACGATGATCTTCATCAACCAGTTGCGCGAGAAGATCGGCGTGTTCTTCGGCAGCCCCGAGACGACGGCCGGCGGCAAGGCGCTGAAGTTCTACGCGTCGGTGCGTCTCGACATCCGCCGTATCGAGACCCTGAAAGACGGCACCGACGCCGTCGGCAACCGCACGCGCGTCAAGGTCGTGAAGAACAAGATGGCGCCGCCCTTCAAGCAGGCCGAGTTCGACATCCTGTACGGCGTCGGCATCTCGCGCGAGGGCAGCCTCATCGACTACGGCGTCGACCAGGCCATCGTGAAGAAGTCGGGTGCGTGGTACACGTACGACGGCGACCAGTTGGGTCAGGGCAAAGAGAACGCCCGCAACTTCCTGCTCCAGAACCCCGACATCGCGGCCGACATCGAGCAGAAGATCCTCGTGAAGCTCAACATCGGCCAGCCGGCAGGTACTGCGGCGCCGGCGAACGTCGAGCCCATCGCACCGAAGCTCGGGCGCAAGGGCGCCTGAGTCCGAACCACGACATGACCGGGGTGAGTCAGACATGAGCGACGCATCATCAGAACGACTCGCCCCGGTCACGTACCTGCCGTGGGCGAAGGCCGAGGCGACGCAGCCCGCTGCGGCATCGCGTAGCCGTCCCACGACCGAACCCGATGAGACCGAGGCACCCGTTGCTGCGGCGAGGAGTCGCCCGAAGGCCGACGGAGCGCGTGGTCGCCTTCGTTCGGTCTCGCGCGGCGAGACCTGGGCGGAGTCAGCCGGGTCGGCGGAGTCCGAAGAGCCGGAAGAGACCGGCGCGGAGCGCGATGAGCGCATCGACCGGCTCGTCATCTCACGGCTTCGCCGCTCGGCGCTCTCGGTGTCAGAGGTGCGCGCGGTGCTCGTCGAGCACGGGCTCGACGACATCGAGGTCGAGGAGTGGATCGAGCGCTACGAACGGCTCGGCTACCTCGATGACGCGAAGCTCGCCGAACAGGTGGTGCACAGCCACGGCGTACGTCGGGGCCGGGGCAGCGGCGCGATCATGCAGGAGCTCGGTCGTCGCGGCGTCGACAACGCGCTCGCACGGGCAGCGGTCGAAGATCTCGACCCCGAGACAGAACTCGAGAACGCGCGTGCCGTCGCCGAGCGCCGGGCTCGTCAGTTGCGCGGACTCGACCGTCAGACGGCCGAACGCCGGCTGTCGGCGTTCCTCCAGCGACGGGGGTATCCCGGCGACGTCGTACGTGAGGCGGTGTCGGCGGCACTCGCAGCCGAAGGCTCGTAAACTGGTGCGATCATGAGCACCATTCACGACGTCTCCAGCGATGAGATGGCCGGCGACCAGCTCGCCGAAGCGGCAACGACGCCGCGAACGTACGAGGTCCGCACCTTCGGGTGCCAGATGAACGTGCACGACTCCGAGCGGCTCTCAGGCTCGCTCGAGGCCGCGGGCTACGTGCCCGCCGATGGCGCCGAGCCTGACATCGTGGTCATCAACACCTGCGCGGTTCGCGAGAACGCCGACAACAAGCTCTACGGCAATCTCGGCCACCTCGCGTCGGTCAAGCGCCGCCACGAGGGCATGCAGATCGCCGTCGGGGGATGCCTCGCGCAGAAGGACAAGAACGTCATCCTCGAGAAGGCGCCGTGGGTCGACGTCGTCTTCGGCACCCACAACATGGGTGCCCTCCCGAGCCTGCTCGAGCGTGCCCGTCACAACGCCGAGGCGCAGCTCGAGATCCTCGACTCGCTCGAGGTCTTCCCGTCGACGCTGCCCACGAAGCGCGACTCCAGCTACAGCGGCTGGGTGTCCATCTCGGTCGGCTGCAACAACACCTGCACGTTCTGCATCGTGCCGGCGCTCCGCGGCAAGGAGAAGGACCGCAGGCCGGGCGACATCCTCGCCGAGATCCAGGCGCTCGTCGACGACGGAGTGGTCGAGATCACCCTGCTCGGCCAGAACGTGAACTCCTACGGCGTCGAGTTCGGCGACCGGCAGGCGTTCGGCAAGCTGCTCCGGGCGGCGGGACGGATCGAGGGGCTCGAGCGCATCCGCTTCACGAGCCCGCACCCGGCGGCGTTCACCGACGACGTCATCGACGCGATGGCCGAGACGCCGAGCGTCATGCCGCAGTTGCACATGCCGCTGCAGTCGGGGTCCGACCGCATCCTCAAGGCGATGCGCCGCTCCTACCGTTCCGAGAAGTTCCTCGGCATCCTCGACCGCGTGCGCGCACGCATCCCGAACGCCGCGATCTCGACCGACATCATCGTGGGCTTCCCCGGTGAGACCGAAGAGGACTTCCAAGAGACGCTCCGCGTCGTCGAGGCGGCCCGTTTCGCGTCGGCGTTCACCTTCCAGTACTCCATTCGCCCCGGCACGCCCGCGGCCACCATGGACGAGCAGGTGCCCAAAGAGGTCGTGCAGGAGCGATACGAACGGCTCCTCGCGCTGCAGGACCGCATCTCCTGGGAGGAGAACCAGCGCCTCATCGGCCGGCCCGTCGAGGTGCTCGTCGCCACCGGCGAGGGTAAGAAAGACGCAGAGACGCACCGCCTGAGCGGTCGCGCCGAAGACAGCCGCCTCGTGCACTTCGAGGTTCCCGCCGGATCCGAGCTGCCGCGCCCGGGCGATGTCGTCTCCGTGACCATCACGCAGGCTGCGCCGTTCCACCTCATCGCCGACTCGCTCGACGACGCGCCGCTCCGCATCCGCCGCACTCGTGCGGGCGACGCATGGGATCGCGCACAGGCCGAGAGCTGCGGCGTGCCCGCGGCGCCCGGAGCATCCGCTGCCGGTCGCGTCTCGCTCGGCCTGCCGGCCATGCCTGCGCGCGGCACCGAGCCGCTCGTCGCGCCCGGCGTCGGCACGATGCCGATCTACGACCCCGCCGACGGCCAACGCTGACGTGACGCTCATCGCGATCGTCGGTGCGACCGGCACGGGGAAGTCCGCGTTCGCACTCGACCTGGCCGAGGCCTACAGCAGGGTCGGACGCACGGCCGAGGTCGTGAACGCCGACGCGATGCAGCTCTACCGGGGCATGGACATCGGCACGGCCAAGCTCCCGCTCGCCGAACGGCGCGGCGTGCCGCACCACCTGCTCGATGTGCTCGACGTGGTCGACGAGGCATCCGTCGCCGAATACCAGTCGGCTGCGCGCGCCGCGGTCGACGACGTGATCGCGCGCGACGACGTCGCGCTGCTCGTCGGCGGCTCCGGCCTGTACGTCTCCTCGGTCATCCACGACTTCCGCTTCCCTGGCACGGATGCCGCAGTGCGCGCACGGCTCGAGGCGGAACTCGCCGAACGTGGACCGGGCATGCTCCACGCGCGGCTCCGCGAGATCGACCCCGAGACGGCGGCGAGCGTCGACGCGCAGAACGGTCGGCGGCTCGTTCGCGCGCTCGAGGTGATCGAGGTGACGGGCGAGCCGAAGGCCGCTCGGCTGCCCGACGAACCCGTGCCGTGGCGTCGCCACGGCATCGTGCACCTCCGCAGCGATCGCTCGACGCTCGTCGAGCGCCTCGACGCGCGCGTCGAGGGCATGTGGCGCGACGGCCTCGTCGACGAGGTTCGCGGGCTCGTCCCAGCCGGCATCGAGCGGGGGGTGACCGCGAGCAAGGCCATCGGCTACGCCCAGGCGCTCGGCGAGATCACGGGTCGACTCTCACGCGCCGAAGCCGTCGCCGAGACGCAGCAGCTCACCCGCACCTATGCGCGCCGGCAGGTGAGCTGGTTCAAGCGCTATCGTGATGCGGTCACGATCGACGCCGACGACGCGGTGGCACGTGGCACCGAACTCGCGCGGATCGTAGCGGTCGACTGATCGGATGGCATTCCGTTGCGGGCTGGCCGAGGGCGCGCCGGATCGCAGCCATAGACTGATCGGATGGCATTCGATCTGCGGTTCACCAAGGGCCAGGGCACCGGTAACGACTTCGTGCTCTTCAGCGACCCCGAGGGCGAGTCGGAACTCACCCCCACCCAGATCGCAGCGGTCTGCGACCGGCGGTTCGGTGTCGGCGCCGACGGCGTCATCCGCGCCGTGCGCTCGGCGAACCTCGACGCGGGCGCCGCGTCGCTCGCCGAAGACCCGCGGGCCGTGTGGTTCATGGACTACTGGAATGCCGACGGCACCGTCTCCGAGATGTGCGGCAACGGCATCCGCGTCTTCACGAGCTACCTGATCGATCAGGGTCTCACCGACCTCGGTGTCGACGACTCGATCGCGATCGGCACCCGCGCCGGCGTTCGCACCGTGCGCCGCACGGTCGCGGGGTTCGAAGCCGATCTCGGCGTCTGGCGCCTCGACGGCGGCGAGCCGCTCGTGCGCGGCAAGAGCCTGCCCGTCGCCCGGCCGGGCCTCGGCATCGACGTCGGCAACCCGCACGTCGTCGTCGCCCTCGCCGATGACGACGAACTCGACGGACTCGATCTCGCCTACCAGCCGGTCATCGAACCCGAGCCCGAGGCGGGCGCCAACATCGAGTTCGTCGTACCTGCCGAGCCCCTCGTCGAAGACGGCGTCGGCCGCATCCGCATGCGCGTGCACGAGCGCGGCTCGGGCGAGACGCTCTCATGCGGCACCGGCGCTGTGGCATCTGCCCTCGCCGTGCGGTATTGGGCCGGAGCGGCCGCTCCCGACCGTTGGCGCGTGCAGGTGCCGGGCGGGGTGCTCGGCGTGCGCATGTTCCACGCGGCCGATGGGGAGCACGCGGCACTCTCGGGCCCGGCGGAGCTCGTCTTCGACGGCGTCCTCAGCCTCGCCTGAGTCGCCAGCCCGGTAGGTCGGGCAGCGCGTTCGACGAGCACCCGCCGTCAGCGAGCGGATGCCGCGGCGCTCACCTCGAGCACCCGGAAGCCCTTGTCCTGCGCCGCCCGGTCGATGTCGAGCCCGAGCTCGTCGCCGATCCACTTCTGCAGCGACTCCGCGCCGAGGTGCTTCGCGACGACGAGCCACGCGCTCGCATCGTCTTCGAGGCGGGGGAGCCAGTGCTCGAGCATGGCGTGCAGCTCGGCCTTGCCCACCCGGATCGGCGGGTTCGACAAGATGCCGGCGAAACGGACGTCGGCGGGAACATCGCTCGGCAGCACCGCGTTGACATTGGTGATGCCGACGCGTGCGGTGTTGCGCCGCACGAGGTCGAGGGCGCGTTCGTTCACGTCGACGGCCCACACCGTGGCATCCGGTGATCGGAGCGCGAGTGAGATCGCGATCGGTCCCCAACCGCAGCCGAGGTCGAGCAGGTCACCGCTCGCCGGCGGTGCGGGCGCGCGGTCGAGCAGGATGCGCGTGCCGGTGTCGAGGTGCTCGGGACTGAAGACGCCGCCCGAGGTCGAGAGCGACAGCTCGCGGCCGGCGAGCGTCACGGAAATGGTGCGGAGAGTGGCCTCGCCGCCCGGACGAGAGGAGAAGTAATGGTCGGAGGCCATACAGGGGAACCTATCGCAGCGATGGGAACTAGGGTTAACGCGATGAATGACGCCGAACAGAACTCCGCAGACGACGCCGTCGAGCGGGTGCTCAAGGGTGCAGAGACCAAAGCCGGCGTGACCCGCTTCGGGTCCGATTCCGCCGAGGCGCTCATGTCGCCCGACTCGGTCGACCTGTTCGGCTCCGACACCGACGGCGAGCAGTACGACCGCGAGGCACGGGCCGGTCTGCGCCGCGTCGGAGGACTCTCCACCGAACTCGAAGACGTCACCGAGGTTGAGTATCGGCAGCTGCGTCTCGAGAACGTCGTGCTCATCGGCGTGTACTCGCAGGGCTCGCAAGACGAAGCCGAGAACTCCATGCGAGAACTCGCCGCCCTCGCCGAGACCGCGGGCGCGCGCGTGCTCGACGGCGTGCTGCAGCGCCGCCCGCACCCCGACCCCAGCACCTACCTCGGCCGCGGCAAGGTCGACGAGCTGCGGCACATCGTCGCCTCGCTCGGCGCCGACACGGTCGTCGCCGACACCGAGCTCGCGCCGAGCCAGCGGCGTGCCCTCGAAGACGCCATCAAGGTCAAGGTCATCGACCGCACGGCCGTCATCCTCGACATCTTCAGCCAGCATGCGAAGAGCCGTGAAGGCAAGGCCCAGGTCGAGCTCGCACAGCTCGAGTACCTGCTGCCGCGACTGCGCGGCTGGGGCGAGTCGATGTCCCGCCAGGCCGGTGGCCAGGTCGGCGGGGCCGGGGCGGGCATGGGTTCCCGCGGCCCCGGTGAGACGAAGATCGAGCTCGACCGCCGCCGCATCCACTCACGCATGGCGAAGCTCCGCAAGCAGATCGCGAACATGAAGCCGGCCCGTGAGGCTAAGCGGGCCAACCGCAAGCGAAACGCCGTGCCGTCGGTCGCGATCGCGGGTTACACGAACGCGGGCAAGTCGAGCATCCTGAACCGCATCACCGGCGCCGGGGTGCTCGTCGAGAACGCACTGTTCGCCACGCTCGACGC
The DNA here is from genome assembly GCF_001427265.1 of Agromyces sp. Root1464. NCBI lineage: Bacteria > Bacillati > Actinomycetota > Actinomycetes > Micrococcales > Microbacteriaceae > Agromyces > Agromyces sp. Root1464. The sequence continues at coordinate 38,046 of NZ_LMFU01000003.1, read as the reverse complement.
GACCGTGCGACGCAACACCACGGCCGACGGCCGCGTCTACACGATCGCCGACACCGTCGGCTTCGTCCGCAACCTCCCGCACCAGCTCGTCGAGGCGTTCCGCTCGACGCTCGAGGAGGTCGGCGACTCCGACCTCATCGTGCACGTCGTCGACGCCGCCCATCCCGACCCCGCCGGACAGATCGCCACGGTGCGAGACGTCATCGGCGAGGTCGGCGCGCGTGACATCCCCGAGCTCATCGTCTTCAACAAGGCCGACCTCGTGACGCCCGAAGACCGCCTCGTGCTGCGCGGGCTCGAGCCCGGCGCGATCTTCGCCTCCGCTCGCACCGGCGAGGGCATCCCCGAGGTGCTCGAGGCCATCGCGCGCATGATGCCCGACCCGGCCGTCGAGATCGACCTGCTCGTGCCGTACGACCGCGGCGACGTCGTGTCGACGCTGCACGAGACCGGTCGCGTGCTCTCGATCGAGTACGACGAGGACGGCACCCGCGTGCGAGCGCTCGCGTCACCCGAGCTGGCCGGCCAGCTCGAGGAGTTCTCGGCGACCTCCGCAGGTCGCTGACCCTTCTCGCGTCACTGTGCGTCACAGTCGTGACATCACCGTGCACCCCGCGTATCGTCGCTCCTGATCGATCAGTGACCGGCCGAAGCAGGTCACTTGGAGCGACCGCCGAGCCCGGCACCCGCCCGCGACATCCACCCGCCGTTCCGGCCGGGGGAACGCGGCCTGCCGTGTTCTTCCCGTTGCCGCTCGCCACGCAGGAGCACCATGGCATCGACCGCAACCGACGGCTCTTCCCGTGGGAGCTCGCCGCGGGCACGCGCCGTTGCATCGACCGCAACCGACGGCTCTTCCCGTGGGAGCTCGCCGCGGGCACGCGCCGTTGCATCGACCGCAACCGACGCATCGGGCGCAGACTGTACGCCCCGACTGCCGGTCTCCTTCGAACTCTTCCCGCCGCGCACCGATGCGGCAGCGCTCGCCCTCGGCCGCACGATCGACCGGCTCGCCGAGGTCGACCCCGCATTCATCTCGGTCACGTTCGGCGCCGGGGGAAGCTCGCGTGCCCGATCCCTGACGGTGCTCCGCTACATGCTCGAGCACACCCATGTCGAGCCGATGGCCCACCTGACCTGCGTGGGCTCCTCGCACCTCGAGGCCAACCGCCTCGTACGCGAGTTCCTCGACGCCGGCATCACGAGCTTCCTTGCCCTGCGCGGCGACCCGCCCGCTGATGCCGACCCCGATGCGGGCATCGGCGACCTCGGCAGCGCAGCAGAACTCGTCCAGCTCATCCATCGGGTGCAGGAGGAGCGGGAGCCGTTCGCGCAGGTCGGGGTTCCCGGTAACCCCGGCGCCTCGCGCATCAGGGCCCGGCCCCGGCCCGAGCGCGTCGCGGTCGCGGCGTTCCCGACGGGACATCCGCGGTCGCGGAACCTCGGGCACGACGTCGACACGCTCCTCGCGAAGGAGATCGCCGGCGCCAACCTCGCGATCACGCAGCTCTTCTGGCGGGCCGACGACTACTTGGGCTTCGTCGAGCGCGCTCGAGCGGGCGGCGTCACGATCCCGATCCTTCCGGGCATCATGCCCGTCACGACGCCCTCGCGTCTCGCCAGGCTGACGGAGCTGACGGGCGTCGAACCGCCCGCATCGCTCTCCATCGACCTCGAGATCGAACCGGATGCCGCCGGGCAGACGGAGCTCGGCATCGCCTTCGCCACCCGGCTCGCCGCCGAGGTGATCGCGGGCGGTGCACCCGGCCTGCATCTCTACACCTTCAACCGCCATGAAGCCGTGCTCGACGTCGTCGACCGGCTCGGACTTCGAACCGACCGGTTCGCCGATGAGAGGAACACCGCACGATGACCACCCCCGCACCCGCCTTCCCCGACGCGACCATCCTGGGCTACCCTCGAATCGGTCGCCGCCGCGAGCTCAAGCGGGCCGTCGAGGCGTTCTGGGCCGGCTCGATCACCGCCGAGGAACTCGAGAACCAGGCCGCCGAACTGCGCGCGGCGACCCGGGAGCGCCTGGCCGCCCTGGGCCTCGCCCGCACCGGCTCTGCGATCCCCGAGACGTTCTCGTTCTACGACCAGGTGCTCGACGCCGCCGTCGCCGTCGGCGCGGTTCCGGCGCGCTTCGCCGCCCTGGCGGACGAGCAGGGGCGACTCGACCTCGCCGCCTACTTCACGATCGCCCGCGGTGTCGGCGACGACGCCCCGCTCGAGATGACGAAGTGGTTCGACTCGAACTACCACTACCTCGTGCCCGAGATCGGCCCCGACACCGTGTTCTCGCTGCACGCCGAGCGCATCCTCGCCGAGTTCGCCGAGGCGAAGGCGGCTGGGTTCACGACTCGGCCCGTGATCGTCGGTCCCGCGACCTTCCTGCTCCTCGCGAAGGCAGCCGACGGCGCCCCGGCCGGCTTCGCACCGATCGACCGCCTCGCCGATCTCGTGCCCGTCTACGCAGCGCTGCTCGAGCAGCTCGCCGCCGCCGGTGCGGAGTGGGTGCAGCTCGACGAGCCCGCTCTCGTGAGCGAGAGCATCGATGTCGATCGCGCTCGGGTGATCGAGTCCGTCGGCATCGCCTACGACGCGCTCGGCGCACTCGATGCCCGCCCGTCGATCTTCGTCGCGGCACCGTACGGCTCGCTCGATGACGCCCTGCCCGCGCTCGCTGCGACCCCGGTCGAGGCGATCGGCCTCGACCTCGTGCGCGGCTCGCTGCCCGAGGGCCTCGACCCCGTCACGGCCGAGTCGCTCGCGGCGAAGACCCTCGTCGCGGGCGTCATCGACGGCCACAATATCTGGCGCGGCGACCTCGCCGCAGCCTTCGATCGGGTCGCGGCCGTGCAGCACCTCTCCGCGGCCGTGTCCGTCTCGACCTCGACGTCGCTCCTGCACGTGCCGCACGACGTCGCCGATGAAGACGAACTCGACGCCCGACTCGTCTCGTGGCTCGCGTTCGCCGACCAGAAGGTCGGCCAGGTGGCCGTGCTCGGTCGCGGTCTCGTCGAGGGACGCGACGCGATCGAGGGCGAGCTCGCCGCGGCATCCGCAGCTCTCGCCGACCGCGACGCCGCACCCGGCGTGCGCGAGCCGTCGGTGCGCGACCGTCTCGCGGGCCTCGCCGAGCAGGACTTCGCCCGCGTGAGCTACGACGAGCGCGTCGCGGCGCAGGAGTCGCTGGGGCTGCCCGAGCTGCCGACCACCACGATCGGGTCCTTCCCGCAGACGGCCGAGATCCGCCGGGCGCGCGCCCGGCTCGTGAGGGGCGATCTGTCGGCTGCCGACTACACGGCGCTCATGCGCGCCGAGATCGAGCGCGTCGTGCGGCTCCAGGAGGAGCTGGGCCTCGACGTGCTCGTGCACGGCGAGCCCGAACGCAACGACATGGTGCAGTACTTCGCCGAGCTGCTCGACGGCTTCGCGGTCACGAAGCACGGCTGGGTCCAGTCGTACGGCTCCCGCTGCACGCGACCGTCGATCCTCTGGGGCGACGTCTCACGGCCCGCGCCGATGACGGTCGAGTGGTCGAGCTACGCCCAATCGCTGACCGAGCTGCCGATGAAGGGCATGCTCACCGGCCCGGTGACGATCCTCGCCTGGTCGTTCGTGCGCGACGACCAGCCGCTCGGCGACACCGCGCGCCAGGTGGCGCTCGCGCTCCGCGATGAGATCACCGACCTCGAGACCGCGGGCATCCGCATCATCCAGGTCGACGAGCCCGCCCTTCGCGAGCTGCTGCCGCTGAAGCTCGCCGATCAGCCCGCCTACCTCGACTGGTCGGTCGGCTCGTTCCGCCTCGCGACCGGCGGTGCCGTACCCGGCACGCAGGTGCACACCCACCTCTGCTACTCGGAGTTCGGCGTCGTCATCGACGCGATCAAGAACCTCGACGCCGACGTCACCTCGATCGAGGCGGCGCGAAGCCGCATGGAGGTCGTCGACGACCTCGAGTCGAGCGGCTTCGACCACGGCATCGGCCCGGGCGTGTACGACATCCACTCGCCGCGCGTGCCCGGCGTCGCCGAGGTGCAGGCGCTCCTCGAGCGTGCCGCGGGCGCGATCCCGGCGAACCGGCTCTGGGTCAACCCCGACTGCGGCCTGAAGACCCGCGGGTACGACGAGACCGTCGAGTCGCTGCGGCACATCGTCGAGGCGACGGTCGCGGTGCGCGCCGAGCTCGCCGCTCCGGTGCTCGCCGGCTAGCACGATCAGAGCGGATGTCGCGGCTCGCGGCATCCGCTCCACGATCCGAGCGGATGTCGCGGCTCGCGGCATCCGCTCGGCTCATGCCGGGGTGATGCACAGGAGCGACGCGTACCGTCGAGGCATGCAACTCGCGGTCCACGAATCCGGCGGGGGTGCGCGCACCGCGATCCTCATCCACGGCATCATGTCGGACTCGCGCGCCTGGCATCGCGTCACCGCGGAGCTCGAAGCGCAGGGATTCCGCGTGCTCGCGGTCGACCTCGCCGGCCACGGCCGCAGCCCGCGGGCGGTGCACTACTCGCCCGCCGGTTGGGCCGGCGACGTCGTCGAGACGCTCGAGCCGCTCCTCGACGGTCCGCCCGACATCGTCATGGGCCACTCGCTCGGCGGGCTCGTCGCGAGCCTCGTGGCCGACCGGCTCGCTCCGCGAGCGGCGATCTACATCGATCCGGCCTTCTCGTTCCCGAAGGGCGTCAAGGGCTGGGCCTTCAAGGCCTTCTTCGCCGTCGCGCCGCGGCCCAAGCGGTCGGCACTCGTGCGGATGAACCCGAAGTGGAGCGCCGTCGACGTCGACATCGAACTCGCGACGCTGCGCGACTGGGACAAGCGCACGATCCTCGGCTTCACCGACACCCGGCCGCTCGTGCCGCCGGCCCGGCTCGTGGCGCCGACGCTCGTCGTGCTCGCCGAGAAGAGCCTGCTCATCACGGCGAAGGTCGCCCGCCAGCTGCGTCATCAGGGCATGACGGTCGAGACGGTGCAGGGCACCGGGCACACCGTGTTCCGCGACGATCACGCCGGGTTCATGGACGCCGTGCTCGGGTGGCTGCGCGAACTCGCGCCGGCGACGCCGGAACCCGTGCCGGTCGGCATCCGTTCCGCCGTATAGCGGGAGTCATCCGCTCGGTCGTCAGACGGAGCGCAGCACCGCGACGATCTTGCCGAGCACCTCTGCGTGGTCACCGACGATCGGCTCGAACGCACTGTTGCGGGGGAGCAGCCAGGTGTGCCCGTCGCGCTGGCGGAACACCTTGACGGTGGCCTCGCCGTCGAGCATCGCGGCGACGATCTCGCCGTTCTCGGCGGTGCGCTGCGACCGCACGACGACCCAGTCGCCGTCGCAGATCGCGGCGTCGATCATGGAGTCGCCGACGACCTTCAGCATGAACAGCTCGCCCTTGCCGACCAACTGCCGGGGGAGGGGGAAGACCTCGTCGACCTGCTGCTCGGCGGTGATGGGGACGCCCGCGGCGATGCGCCCGACGAGTGGCACCATCGCCGCATCGCCCACCGGCGTGGGGTCGGACTGCGTGGCAGGCCGATCGGTCACGCCGGGCAGCTCGATGAGCACCTCGAGCGCGCGAGGCCGGTTGGGATCGCGTCGGAGGTAACCGGCGAGCTCGAGCTGGTTCAGCTGGTGGGTCACGCTCGACAACGAGGAGAGCCCGACGGCGTCGCCGATCTCGCGCATGCTCGGCGGGTAGCCGCGGCTCGACACCGAGCGCTGGATCATCTCGAGGATGGCGATCTGCTTCGCGCTCAGACTCTTGCGGCGGCGAGGCCTGCCTGCTGCCTGCACGTCGTCGATGTCGGTGCTCAACGTCTCCGCCCCTCGTAGCGGCCGCGAGGCCGGATGTCGGTGGTGTCTGGTCGACTGTCTTCCAGACATTCGAAACTGTATCCGTCTCGCGTGCGTGCGGCAAACATCTGTTCGAGTGTGTCGGAGATCCGGTTCCCCGGGTTTCCGGAGTTCGATCCTTGCATTGTTCGAAATTCGAATGTATGTTCGGAACAGAGTTTCGCATCCGGTCCTCCCGGCCGAGGGCCGGATGCGACTCCTACAGGAGGTGTGACATGAGCGCAGCGATCGCAACGACCGGCTTCCAGGCCTCGCGGGCCCTCCCGCGCGACTTCGACACGAGTGTGCGAGCTCAGGGCGTGTACACGCAGACCGGCGTGGCGCAGGCGCCGAGCGCCGTGGTGCGCACCCGCCTTCGCCTGACCCGCCGCGGTCGCGTCGTCTTCACCGTGCTCGCAGCGCTTCCGCTCGTGGTCTGGGTCCTCGTGCTCGTCCTCGGCTCGGGCGCCGCCGCCGCCGACGTCGACTCCGCGGGAGCGACCTTCGAATACGTCACGGTCGGTCAGGGGGATTCGCTCTGGGCGATCGCCGAGGCGATCGACCCGAGCGGCGACGTGCGCGAGGTCATCGCCGAGATCGTCCGGCTCAACGGCCTCGACGACGCGGTCGTCGAACCCGGGCAGCGTCTTGCGCTGCCGCTCGCTCCGTGACGATCGTCTGAAACACGGCGCCGGGCCTCGTTAGGCTTGCAGGGTGACGAGTCTCGAAGACCTCCCCATCCGCGACGACCTCCGTGGTCGAGCCCCCTACGGGGCTCCCCAGAAGGCCGTTCCGGTCGCACTCAATGTCAACGAGAACACGCATCCGATTCCCGAGAATGTCGCGCACGACGTCGTGGCCCGCGTCGCGGCGGCGATCATGACGCTCAACCGGTACCCCGACCGCGAGTTCTCCGCACTGCGCCAGGCCCTCGCGGATTACCTCGGGCACGGCCTCGACCCTGCGCAGATCTGGGCGGCGAACGGCTCCAACGAGGTGCTGCAGCACATCATGCAGGCCTACGGCGGGCCGGGTCGTTCAGCGCTGGGATTCGCGCCGACGTACTCGATGTACGGCCTGCTCGCCTCGGGCACCGGCACCGAGTGGATCACCGCCGGCCGCGACGACGAGTTCGAGCTCAGCCCCGCGACGGCCGTCGCGGCAGTGCGAGAGCACGACCCCGACATCGTGCTGCTCTGCGCGCCGAACAACCCCACGGGCACTCCGCTCTCGATCGAGACGATCGAGGCGGTCGCCGACGCCGCCCGCGGCATCGTCGTCGTCGACGAGGCGTACTTCGAGTTCGCCGAACCCGGCACCCCGAGCGCACTCACCCTGCTCGCTGGGCGGCCGCGACTCCTCGTCTCGCGTACCATGAGCAAGGCCTTCGCATTCGCCGGCGCGCGCGTCGGCTATCTCGCCGGAGACCCTGCGGCGATCGATGCGCTGCGCCTCGTGCGCCTGCCGTACCACCTGTCTGCCCTGACGCAGGCGGCGGCCCTCGGTGCCCTCGCCCACTCCGACGAGATGCTGGCGATGGTCGACGAGATCCGCGCGCAGCGCGAGCGCATCTCGGCCGAGCTCGCCCGGCTCGGATTCCTCCCGTACCGCAGCGGTTCGAACTTCGTGCTGTTCGGCGGCGTCGACGACCCGCATGCGGTGTTCGAGCAGCTGCTCGCGCGCGGCATCCTGATCCGCGAAATCGGCATTCCCGGCCACCTGAGGGTCACCGCGGGAACGGAGGCCGAGACCACGGCCTTCCTCGAAGCGATCGCCGTATCGGCCCCGAATAGGATTGCCTCATGACCGCATCGAGCCCTTCGCGCACTGCCCGGGTGCAGCGCGAGACGAGCGAATCCAGCATCGACCTCTCGATCGACCTCGACGGCACGGGGTCGAGCGACATCGAGACCGGTGTCCCGTTCTACGACCACCTGCTCACGGCGTTCGCGAAGCACTCGCTGACCGACCTCACGGTGCGGGCGAGCGGCGACCTCGAGATCGATGTGCACCACACGGTCGAAGACGTCGGCATCGTGCTCGGGCAGGCCATCAGGCAGGCGCTCGGCGACAAGCGGGGCATCTCGCGCTACGGCGACGCACTCGTGCCGCTCGACGAGGCGCTCGCGCAGGCGGTCGTCGACATCTCGGGCCGCCCATTCCTCGTGCACACGGGCGAACCGGTCGGTTTCGAGTACCACCTCATCGGCGGCCACTTCACCGGCTCCATGGTGCGGCACGTCTTCGAGGCGATCGCGTACAACGCGGCGCTCACCGTGCACGTGACCGTGCTCGGGGGCCGCGACCCGCACCACATCGCCGAAGCGGAGTTCAAGGCGTTCGCGCGTGCCTTCCGTCAGGCCAAGGCGTTCGACCCGCTGGTGTCGGGCGTGCCGTCGACCAAGGGTGCGCTGTGACGCGCAGCCGTCGCGTCGTCGTGCTCGACTACGGTTCGGGCAACGTGCACTCGGCCGCGAAGGCGCTCGAGCATGCGGGTGCAGAGGTCACCGTCACCGCCGATCGTGCGGCGGCGCTCGAGGCCGATGGACTGCTCGTGCCCGGCGTCGGCGCCTTCAAGGCGGTCATGGACCAGTTGCAGGCGGTGCGCGGCGGCGAGATCATCGACCGCCGGCTGGCGGGCGGTCGCCCCGTGCTGGGCATCTGCGTCGGCATGCAGGTGCTCTTCGAGCACGGCGTGGAGCGTGGAGTGGACACCGAAGGCCTCGGCGAGTGGCCCGGATCCGTCACCGAGCTCCCGGCCCCGGTGCTGCCGCACATGGGCTGGAACACCGTCGAGGCCGGCGAGGGCTCCGCGCTCTTCGCCGGCATCGAAGACGAGCGGTTCTACTTCGTGCACTCGTTCGCGGCGCAGGAGTGGTTGCTCGACGTCGAACCGCCGTTCCCCGCGCCGACGCTGACGTGGGCCGAGCACGGCAGCCGGTTCCTCGCCGCCGTCGAGAACGGCCCCCTGACGGCGACCCAGTTCCACCCCGAGAAGTCGGCGGAGGCGGGCATCCGCCTGCTCTCCAATTGGCTCGGCACCCTCGGCTGAGCCGTTCGACCGTCACATGCACTCGGCTCCGACACGGTCGGACTAGGATGCTGTGACTGTGCCGACTCGCAAGGCGCGACCGCGATGACTAGGACAGTGAATGAGTGAATTCAACAAGACCCCCCGCCTCGTGCTGCTTCCGGCGGTGGACGTCGCCGGCGGCAAGGCGGTTCGCCTGACCAAGGGCGAGGCCGGCACCGAGACCAGCTACGGCGACCCCGTCGACGCTGCCGTCGATTGGGCCGATCAGGGTGCGGAGTGGATCCACCTCGTCGACCTCGATGCCGCGTTCGGACGCGGCTCGAACGCGAGCGTGCTGAAGAAGACCATCCGTCAGGTGCGCGGCGTCAACGTCGAGCTCTCGGGCGGCATCCGCGACGACGAGTCGCTCGAGCACGCGCTCGAGATCGGCGCGAAGCGCATCAACCTCGGCACGGCGGCCCTCGAGAACCCCGAGTGGGCGGCATCCGTCATCGCGCAGTACGGCGAGGCGATCGCGGTCGGCCTCGACGTGCGCGGCACCACCCTCGCGGCTCGCGGCTGGACCCAGGACGGCGGCGACCTCTGGCAGGTCATGGAACGCCTCGAGGAAGCCGGTGCCGCTCGCTACGTCGTGACCGACGTCACGAAGGACGGCACCTTGCAGGGCCCGAACATCGACCTGCTCCGTCAGGTCATGGAGCGCACGCACCGTCCGGTGGTCGCATCGGGCGGCATCTCGAGCCTCGACGACATCGTCGCGCTCCGCGAACTCGTGCCGCTCGGCCTCGAGGGCGCGATCGTCGGCAAGGCGCTCTATGCGGGTGCGTTCACGCTCGTCGAGGCATTGGACGTCGCTTCGCAGTGAGCGCCGATGCGGGTGGGGGCCAGGCCGACTCCGCCGGCGTGCCGTGGGCCGGGCGTTCGTTCCAGCCCAACACGCACGCCGCCGACGACGGTCGTGCGCCCGAGGCTCTCGTCGCCGCGCTCGACGCCTTCCGTACCGGCGGCGCCGGGCAGGCGCCCGTGGTCGCGGAGTTCGCGCGATCGCGCCTCCTGATCCCGCTGCTCGCCGATCTCGGCGACGGTGGGTCCGAGGTCGGCGCCCACGGCCTCGCGGTCGACAAGAGCCAGGAGCTCTCGATCGTGACGGTCGAGGGCCCCGACGGTCGCAAGGTGCTGCCGGTCTTCGCGTCGGTCGAGGCGATGTCGCGGTGGAATCCGATCGCGAGGCCCGTGCCTGCAGACGGTGTGCGGGTCGCGCTCGCCGCCGCCGACGACGGCACCGAACTCGTCGTGCTCGATCCGGGTTCGGCGACCGAGTTCGTGCTCCGCCGGCCGGCGGTCTGGTCCGTCGCGCAGGGCAACGAGTGGCTGCCGCCGTTCGAGTCGCCCGTCGTCGGCGAGGCCTTCCGGAACTCGATCGGGCGCGAACTCGCCGTGCTCGGCGTGACCCTGTTGCCGGGTGATCCGACCGGGCGTCTCCTCGGGCCCGAGCTCATCGTCCGCCTCGAACTCGTCGCCGGCCTGAGCCGTGACGAGCTCGACGCCATCACGGCGCGGCTCGCACGGCGGTGGGCGGCCGACGACGTCATCGCGACCTCCGTCGACTCCCTGACCGTGAAGCTCGTCGGCACGCCCGTCGGCTGAGCACGACGCGGGCTGCCAAGCGGTGTCCTGCGCGACCGGCCGTTGACCGCGCCCGCGAAGCGGCGCACAATCGGTGGTGTGCGCTCGGCGCACGGAATCCAGGTGCGCCATGACCGATGCGAACACGAGGAGCGACAGCGGCTCCGACGACCGGGCAGCGGATGCCTCGTACGACGCGATCATCGAGGCATCGGGTCGCCATGCGCGCGCCTGGCTGTCGGGTGTCCGCGAGCGACCGATCCCGCCGCAGGCGAGTGCGGACGACATCAAGGACCGCCTCGGCCGCGAGTTGCCCGAGGCGGGGGAGCCCGAACTCGAAGTCATCGCGCGCCTGGCCGAGGGCGTCGAGCCCGGTCTCATCGCGATCGGCTCGCCGCGCTTCTACGGCTGGGTGATCGGCGGCACGCAGCCCGTCGCGCTCGGCGCCGACTGGCTGGTGTCGGCGTGGGACCAGAACACGGGACTCCGCGCGATCACGCCAGGGGCTGTCGCCGTCGAGGAGCTCGCCGGCGAGTGGCTCCTCGACGTGCTGGGCCTGCCGCCGCAGAGCGATGTCGGCTTCACAACGGGCGCCACCATGGCCCAGTTCTCGTGCATGGCGGCCGCGCGGAACGAGGTGCTGCGCAGGGCCGGATGGGGCGTCGAGGCCGACGGGCTGACCGGCGGGCCGGCCATCAGGTTCATCGCGGGCGAGGAGCGGCACGGCACCATGGACCTCGCGGCGCGGTACCTGGGACTCGGCGCGCCGATCACGGTGCCGTCCGACGAACAGGGCCGCATCCGCGTCGACGAGTTGTCGAGGGCGCTCGCCGACGGCGAGGGGCCGGCGATCGTGGCACTGCAGGCCGGCAACATCCACTCGGGTGCGTTCGACGACTTCACCGGGGCGATCGCGGCCGCCCACGCGGCGGGAGCATGGGTGCACGTCGACGGTGCGTTCGGGCTGTGGGCGGCCGCGTCGCCGTCGCTCCGCCACCTCACCACGGGGTACGAGGCCGCCGATTCATGGTCGACCGATGCCCACAAGACGCTCAACGTGCCATACGACTGCGGCATCGCGATCGTGCGCGACCCGGCCGCGATGCGGCGCGCGCTCGGCATGCATGCGAGCTACCTGCAGGCCACGGAGGTCGGCGCCGATCCGCACGAGAAGGCGCCCGAGCTCTCGCGTCGGGCCCGCGGCGTGCCGACCTGGGCGGTGCTCCGCTCGCTCGGCCGAGCGGGTGTCGCGCAGCTGATCGACGGCCTCGCCGAGGCGGCGCGCGGCATCGCCGACGGCGTCGGCGCCCTTCCCGGCGTGGAGGTGCTGAACGACGTCGTCTTCACCCAGGTCTGCATCGCGCTCGACACTGACGCGGCGACCGAGGCGCTCAGCGAGCGCCTCTGGAACGAGGGTGAGGTGCTCGCCATGACGTCGCGCTGGCAGGACCGTGCCGTCGTGCGCTTCTCGGTGAGCAACTGGCGAACGGATGCCGCAGAGGTGCGCCGAACGGTCGACGCCGTCGCCCGTGCGCTCGAGGCGCTCGAGGCCGAGCGCCCGCCGGTCGAGTAGCGCCCGACGAAGGAGGACGCGTATCGAGACCCTGCTGTCGGCGGCATCCGCTTGAATGGAGACATGACGGAGGCGCTCGATGCGTTCTCGCCCGCGACGCGAGCGTGGTTCACCGAGTCCTTCAGCGCGCCCACCACCGTGCAGAACGGTGCGTGGCAGGCCATCTCGCGAGGCGAGCACTCGCTCGTCGTCGCCCCGACCGGTTCGGGCAAGACCCTCGCGGCCTTCCTATGGGCGATCGACCGGTTGCATCATGAGGGCGCCGATGCCGAGTCGACGGGCACGCGCGTCATCTACCTGTCGCCACTGAAGGCCCTCGGTGTCGATGTCGAGCGCAACCTCCGCGCGCCCCTCGTCGGCATCGCCCGCACCGCTGCGGCGCACGGCATCGAGGTGCCCGAGGTCTCGGTGGGGGTGCGTTCGGGCGACACCCCGCCCGCTGAGCGGCGACGGCTCGCGACGCACCCGCCGGAGATCCTCATCACGACGCCCGAGTCGCTGTTCCTCATGCTCACGTCGGCGGCGCGTGAGACGCTCCGCGGGGTCCAGACGGTGATCGTCGACGAGATCCACGCGCTCGCCGGCACGAAGCGCGGCTCGCACCTCGCGCTGTCGCTCGAGCGGCTCGACGAGCTCACCGCCGCGCCGGTGCAGCGCATCGGGCTCTCGGCGACCGTGCGGCCGCATGAAGAGGTCGCACGGTTCCTCGGAGGCACCCGAGCGGTGACGATCGTGGCACCGGCCTCGGGCAAGAAGTTCGACCTGCGGGTGACGGTGCCGGTCGACGACCTCTCCGACCTCGCCGGCGAGACGAGCGCGGGTTCGGTGTGGCCGCATGTCGAGGAGGCGATCCTCGACGAGGTGCTCGCGCACCGTTCGACGATCGTCTTCGCGAACTCCCGGCGCCTCGCCGAGCGGTTGACGGCACGGCTCAACGAACTGTGGGCCGAACGCACCGCGATGGCAGTCGAGGCACCGCGCGACGTGACGGTCGAGGGACCGTCGGCAACGATCCCAGTGTCGGCGACGGTGTCGGCGCCGGCAACGGCGAGACGGACGCCGGCAGAGGCCGTCGGCGCCTCGGGCACCACGGCCGGCGCGGGGCCCGTGATCGCCCGATCGCACCACGGCTCGGTGAGCAAAGAGGAGCGCGCCCTCGTCGAAGACGACCTCAAGTCGGGCCGCCTGCGCTGCGTCGTGGCGACGTCGAGCCTCGAGCTCGGCATCGACATGGGTGCGGTCGATCTCGTCATGCAGGTGGAGTCCCCGCCCTCGGTGGCGAGTGGTCTGCAGCGGCTCGGCCGCGCCGGGCACCAGGTCGGCGAGGTCTCGAAGGGACTCATCTTCCCGAAGCACCGCGCCGACGTGCTGCACTCGGCGGTCGTCGCGGAGCGCATGATCAGCGGGGCGATCGAAGAACTCCGCATCCCGGCGAACCCGCTCGACGTGCTCGCCCAGCAGACGATCGCGGCCACGGCGCTCGACGAGTGGGACGTCGAGGCGTGGTTCGAGCTCGTGCGCCGTGCCGCGCCCTACGCCGCGTTGCCCCGCTCGGCGTTCGACGCGACCCTCGACCTGCTCGCCGGACGCTACCCCTCCGACCGCTTCGGCGAGCTGCGCGCCCGCATCGTATGGGATCGCGACTCCGGCACGATCGTCGGACGGCGGGGCGCCCAGCGCCTCGCGGTCACGAGCGGCGGCACGATCCCCGACCGGGGACTGTTCGGCGTGTTCATGATCGGCGAGGCCGGGCCTGGCCGCCGCGTCGGCGAGCTCGACGAGGAGATGGTCTACGAGTCGCGGGTCGGCGACGTGTTCGCCCTCGGGGCCACGAGCTGGCGTATTCAAGAGATCACGCACGATCGGGTGCTCGTCGCCCCGGCGTTCGGCGAGCCGGGGCGCCTGCCCTTCTGGAGGGGCGACGGCATCGGCCGCCCCGCCGAACTCGGGGCGGCGATCGGCGGGTTCATCGCTGAACTGTCGGGCGCACCGACATCCGACGCCCTTGCTCGCAGCCGTGCCGCCGGGCTCGACGAGCGCGCCGCCACGAACCTCGTGAAGTTCATCGACGACCAGCGCGCGGCGACCCGCGTGGTGCCCGACGCGACGAACCTCGTGGTCGAGCGCTTCCGCGACGAGCTCGGCGACTGGCGCATCGTGCTGCACTCGCCGTACGGCATGCGCGTGCACGCGCCGTGGGCGCTCGCGATCGGCGCTCGCGTGCGCGAGCAGAGCGGCGTCGACTCCAACGCCGTCGCGAGCGATGACGGCATCGTGCTCCGCATGCCCGACACGGGCGACGATCCGCCGGGTGCCGAGATCTTCGCGTTCGAGCCCGCCGAGCTCACCGAGCTCGTCACGGCGAACGTCGGGGGGTCCGCCCTGTTCGCGGCGCGGTTCCGAGAGTGCGCGGCTCGTGCGCTCATCCTGCCGCGGTCGAACCCGGGCAAGCGTTCGCCGCTCTGGCAGCAGCGGCAGCGGGCGTCGCAACTGCTCGAGGTCGCACGCGACTTCCCCGAGTTCCCGATCGTGCTCGAAGCCGTGCGCGAGTGCCTCCAAGACGTGTACGACCTGCCGGCGCTGACCCGGCTCGCCGAGCGCATCGAGCGACGTGAGCTGCGATTCGTCGACGTCACGACCGAGTCGCCGAGCCCCTTCGCCTCGAGCCTGCTGTTCGGCTACGTCGGCGCCTTCATGTACGAGGGAGACGCCCCGCTCGCCGAGCGGCGGGCCGCGGCGCTCTCGCTCGACCCGGCGCTCCTCGCCGAGCTGCTCGGCACGGTCGAGCTGCGAGAGCTGCTCGATCCCGAGGTGGTCGACGAGGTCGAGCGCATGCTCCAGCGCGTCCACCCCGATCGCCTCGCGCGCGGCGCGGAAGGCGTCGCCGACTTGCTCGGCGACCTCGGTCCGCTCACCGCCGACGAGGTCGCGGCGCGGCTCGACGACGAGACGGATGCCGCGGCGGCCCTCGCGGCACTCGTCGAGGCACGCCGTGCGGCGCCGGTGAGCTTCGGCGGCCAGTCGTGGTTCGTCGCCGTCGAAGACGTCAGTCGACTGCGCGACGCACTCGGCGTCCCGATCCCGCCCGGCCTGCCCGAGGTGTTCGGCGAGGGGGTGCGCGACCCCCTCGGGGATCTCGTCGCGCGCTACGCCCGCACGCACGGGCCGTTCACGGTGGCGGCGGTGGCGGCGCGGTTCGGCATCGGACAGGCCGTGGCATCCGCTGCCCTCGCCCGGCTCGGCGGTGAGCGCCGTGTCGTCGAAGGCGAGTTCCTGCCGCACGGCTCCGGACTCGAGTGGTGCGACAGCGGCGTGCTGCGTCGAATCCGGCGGCGCTCGCTCGCGGTGCTCCGCAACGAGGTCGAGCCGGTCGAGCCGCGCGAGTTCGCGCGCTTCCTGCCGGCGTGGCAGCACGTGGGCGGCAAGCTCAGCGGCGTCGACGGCGTCGCCGCGGTGATCGAGCAGCTCGAGGGCGCGCGCATTCCCGCGTCCGCGTGGGAGGCGTACGTGCTGCCCGCCAGGGTCGCCGACTACCGGGCGGGCATGCTCGACGAGCTGACCGCATCGGGCGAGGTGCTCTGGGCCGGCACCGGGTCGCTGGGCGGCGACGACGGGTGGATCAGCCTGCATCTCGCCGAGACCGCCGAGCTCACCCTGCCGCCCCCGGCGGAGGCGCCCCTCGATCCGCTCGAGTCCGAACTCATCGCGGTGCTCGGGGGCGGCGGAGGGTTCTTCTTCCGACAGTTGGCCGAGGCCGTGGGCTCCGAAGACGACCGCGCGCTCGCCGACGCGCTCTGGCGCCTCGTCTGGGCGGGCCTCGTGACCAACGACACCTTCGCCCCGGTGCGCGGCATGCTCGCCGTCGGCGGAGCGCACAAGACCACCGCGCCCACCCCTCGCGCCCGCCTCCGGGCGGGTTCGCTCTCGCGACGCTCGCTCGCGGCCACCGTGCAGGCCGGACGCACGGCGGCGGCGCGGGCGAACCCGGCGAGGGCCGCCGGCCGTTGGTCGGTGCTGCCGCTCGCGAGCGCGGCGGCGACGCCCCGCGCGCACGCCCTCGGCGAGGCCCTGCTCGAGCGGTACGGCATCGTCACGCGTGGTTCGGTCATGGCGGAGGCGCATGTCGGCGGATTCGCGCTCGCCTACCGCACGCTCTCGGGCTTCGAGGACTCGGGCCGAGTACGGCGCGGCTACTTCATCGACGGCCAGGGCGGGGCGCAGTTCGCGACCGGTGCCGCGGTCGACCGGCTCCGTGCTGCGCCGAAGGGCGACGCGGTCGCACTCGCGGCGACCGACCCGGCGAACCCGTTCGGCGCCGCCCTCGACTGGCCGGAGCTCTCCGGTGACAATGCGCACCGCCCCGGTCGCAAGGCCGGCGCCTTCGTCGCGATCGTCGACGGCGAGGCGGTGCTCTACCTCGAACGCGGTGGGCGCACCACCCTCGTCTTCACCGACGACGAGACGGCGCTCGTCGCGGCGACCGCGGCGCTCGCCGCCGCGCTCACCCGAGGGCGCACCGAGCGACTGCGGGTCGAGACGGTCAACGGCGGCGTCGTCTTCGGCTCGGTGCTCGATCGCCCGCTCCGGGCGGCGGGGTTCCGCGAGACGCCGAGAGGGCTCCGCTTCGATGCCAGGAGCTGACGATGCCAGGAGCTGACGATGCCAGAGGGTGACACCGTGTACCGGGCCGCTCGCCGGCTCGATGAGGCGCTCGCCGGTCGCACGGTGACCCGCACCGACTTCCGCGTGCCCGCGCTCGCCGAGGTCGACCTGGCCGGCGAGCCCGTGCATTCCGTCGCGAGCCGCGGCAAGCACCTCCTGATGCGCATCGGCGAGGTCGTCGTGCACTCGCACCTGAAGATGGAGGGGGAGTGGCGCGTGTTCCGCCCGGGTGAACCGTGGCGACGGCCCGTCTGGCAGGCGCGCGCGATCATCGACGTGCCGGATGCCTCGGCCATCGGCTTCGACCTCGGCACCCTCGAGCTGTTCGGCACCGCCGACGAGACCGAGCGGCTCGCCTATCTCGGCCCCGACCTGCTCGGTCCCGACTGGGATGCCGAGGAAGCCGTGCGCCGGCTCGCGAGTTCGCCCGAGACGCCCGTCGCCGTGGCCCTCGCCGAGCAGCGCAATCTCGCGGGGCTCGGCAACGTCTACGTCAACGAGCTGTGCTTCCTCCGCGGCATCCTGCCGGCCCGGCCCGTCGGCGACGTCGAGCTCGTACCACTCGTGGCGCTCGCGAACCGGGTCATCCGTGCCAACCGCGATCGTGCGGTGCGCACGACGACCGGCGACACGCATCGCGGCCGGCAGCTCTGGGTCTACGGCCGAGGCGGCGAGGCCTGTCGGCGTTGCGGCACGCTCATCGAGCACGGGCGCCTCGGGCGCACCGAGCTCGAACTGCGCGAGACCTGGTGGTGCCCGAACTGCCAGCGCTAGCGCGCAGTCAGCCAGCCGCCTGGTCGGTCTCGATGCTCGGACCCGTTCAGGTCAGCGGCCGGTCGATCAGCTGACCGGGCCCGTCCACTTCTCGCCGGGACCCTTGCCGATGGGATCGGGAATGACGGAGGCCTCGCGGAACGCGAGCTGCAGTGAACGCAGGCCGTCGCGCAGCGAGCGCGCGTGCATGTCGCTGATCTCGGGAGCGCCGGCCGTGATGAGCCCCGCGAGCGCGTTGATGAGCTTGCGCGCCTCGTCGAGGTCGATCTGATCTTCGGGGTCTTCGGCCAGCCCGACCTTCACGGCGGCGGCGCTCATGAGGTGCACGGCGGCGGTCGTGATGATCTCGACTGCGGGGACCTCGGCGATGTCGCGGGTGGCGCCCTCGACCGTGGTCTCGTCTGAACTACTGTTCACGGATTTCCTCTGCTAGACTACTTCGGGCTCCGGGGCTTCACCCCGGTACGAAAGTGGAGATTCTCCCACCCGCGCATACCGCTTCATCAAGGTTACCGGGTCATTGCACTCCGCTCCCACGTCGCAAGACGGGGGAGTAGGTAGGGTGCCGCATGAAAAAGCACGGTGGGATTCCGTGCACGCATGCGTGGATTTCTCCTTTCGTCGTCGGGCGGCATCCGCCTTCCGACCGAGCGAAACAGCTTGAGTAGAGGAGAACACGCATCAGCGATCCCCGTACAAACGACCGTATCCGCGTCCCCGAGGTTCGACTCGTGGGGCCTGCCGGAGAGCAGGTCGGCGTCGTGAAGATCGAGGTGGCCCTGCGGCTCGCGCAGGAGGCCGATCTCGATCTCGTCGAGGTCGCTCCGAACTCGAAGCCGCCGGTCGCGAAGATCATGGACTACGGCAAGTTCAAGTACGAGGCTGCGCAGAAGGCGAAAGAGGCCCGGCGCAACCAGGCGAACACCATCCTCAAAGAGGTCCGGTTCCGTCTCAAGATCGACAAGCACGACTACGAGACCAAGATGAAGCGCGCCATCGGCTTCCTCAAGGCCGGCGACAAGGTCAAGGCGATGATCCTCTTCCGCGGTCGCGAGCAGTCGCGCCCCGAGATGGGCGTCCGTCTGCTCCAGCGCTTCGCGGAAGACGTGGCCGAGTTCGGCACGGTCGAGCACAACCCGACGATCGATGGCCGCAACATGGTCATGGTGATCGGACCCCTCAAGAACAAGGCCGAGGCCAAGGCCGAAGCCAATGCACAGCGTGCTGCAGCGAAGGCGCGACCGGCGGCTGACGCCCCGGCCGACGGCGACGCGCAGACGGCCGAGCCCGTCGAGGGCTGAGCCAAACATCCCCGTCCGTCACTCGCGTGACGGCAGAACCAAGGAGAAATACGAGATGCCGAAGCAGAAGACCCACTCCGGGTCCAAGAAGCGCTTCAAGATCACCGGCAGCGGCAAGATCAAGAAGCAGCAGGCCGGTATGCGCCACAACCTCGAGGTCAAGTCCTCGAAGCGCAAGGCCCGTCTGAACCAGGACAAGATCGTGTCGGCTCCCGACGCCAAGGTCATCAAGAAGCTTCTCGGCCACTGAGCCGGCAGCATAGACAGCCGATTCAGGCCCATTAAGGAAGAAACAGAGTCATGGCAAGAGTGAAGCGGGCGGTCAACGCCCACAAGAAGCGCCGGGTCATTCTCGAGCGCGCCAGTGGTTACCGCGGCCAGCGTTCGCGTCTCTACCGCAAGGCCAAGGAGCAGGTCACCCACTCCCTCGTCTACGCGTACCGCGACCGCCGCCAGAAGAAGGGCGACTTCCGTCGCCTCTGGATCCAGCGCATCAACGCCGCGTCGCGTGCGAACGGCCTCACGTACAACCGCCTGATCCAGGGCCTCGGCCTCGCAGGCATCCAGGTCGACCGTCGCATCCTCGCCGACCTCGCGGTCAACGAGCCCGCGACGTTCGCCGCGCTGGTCGAGTCGGCCAAGCAGGCGCTCCCGGCCGACACGTCGGCCCCGAAGACCGCCGCGTAAGCAGCGACTTCACCTTCGAACGGCCCGGCACCTCTGCTGCACAAGCAGGGTGCCGGGCCGTTCCGCGTTCCCCCAATAGAATTGGAGGCATGCTCGAGAATCCCCGATCGCCGCGCGTGCGCGCAGTAGCGAAGCTCGCCCGCAAGGCAGCACGTGCCGACAGCGGGATGTTCCTGCTCGAGGGCCCCCAGGCGGTCGCCGAGGCGCTCACCTTCCGTTCCGAACTGGTCGTCGAGCTCTTCGCGACGCCGAGCGCGCTCGAACGCCACCCCGAGATCGCCGAGGCCGCGGTTTCCTCCGACGTGGAGATCGAGTTCGTCACCGAAGAGGTGCTCGACTCGATGGCCGACACGGTGACGCCGCAGGGCTTCGTGGCGATCTGCCGCCAGTTCCCGACCGCGGTGAAAGACGTGTTCGCGGCGAAGCCGAAGCTCGTCGCGATCCTCGAAGAGGTGCGCGATCCCGGCAACGCCGGCACCATCGTGCGCGCGGCCGATGCCGCGGGCGCCGACGCCGTCATCTTCACCGGTCGCACCGTCGACCTCTACAACCCGAAGGTCGTCCGATCCTCGACGGGGTCGATCTTCCACCTCCCCGTCGCCATCGGCACCGAGCTCGCCGACGTGCTCGTGCGGGCACGGGCCGCCGGCCTCACGGTGCTCGCCGCGGACGTCAAGGGCGACGACCTGCTCTCCGCCCGCAACGACGGAGTGCTCGCCGGGCCGACCGCCTGGGTGTTCGGCAACGAGGCCAGAGGACTGCCCGACGAGCAGCTCGAGCTCGCCGATCGAGTGGTCACCGTGCCGATCTACGGGCACGCGGAGTCGATGAACCTCGCGACCGCGGCATCCGTCTGCCTCTACGAGAGCGCCTTCGCGCAGCGCAGCGCTGATCACGGTTAGGTAACCACTGCTCGGCAGCTTGTCGCGACACCGCCGCTGGCCGTAACTTGGGGACATGGAGCCCACGCAGCCTGCCCCGCCGACCTCCAACATCTCGGTGCGTCGCGGTGAGCCGCTCGTCGTCGTCGACCACGTCGACAAGCACTTCGGCGAGTTGCACGTGCTCAACGACATCAACACGGTCGTCAACCGCGGCGAGGTCGTCGTCGTGATCGGCCCGAGCGGGTCGGGCAAGTCGACGCTCTGCCGTGCCATCAACCGCCTCGAGACCATCGACTCGGGCTCGATCGCGATCGACGGCGTGAAGCTGCCCGAAGAGGGCGCGGCGCTCGCGAAGCTGCGTGCCGACGTCGGCATGGTGTTCCAGTCGTTCAACCTGTTCGCACACAAGACGGTCCTCGAGAACGTCACCCTCGCGCCCATCAAGGTGAAGCGGATGTCGCGCAAGGCCGCCGAGGCGGAGGCGATGAAGCTCCTCGAGCGGGTGGGCGTGGCGAACCAGGCCAAGAAGCTCCCGGCCCAGCTCTCCGGCGGCCAGCAGCAGCGTGTCGCCATCGCCCGTTCGCTCGCGATGAACCCCAAGCTCATCCTCATGGACGAGCCGACGAGCGCGCTCGACCCCGAGATGATCAACGAGGTCCTCGACGTCATGATCGGTCTGGCCAAAGACGGCATGACCATGATCGTCGTCACGCACGAGATGGGCTTCGCCCGGAAGGCCGCCGACCGGGTGCTCTTCATGGCCGACGGCAAGATCGTCGAAGAGGCGACGCCCGCCGAGTTCTTCGACAATCCCCAGTCCGAGCGTGCACAGGACTTCCTGTCGAAGATCCTCGAGCACTAGACCTGCGCTGCCACGAGCGGCGAGGAACCACCACACAGGAGAAGAGGCAGAGACATGAAACGCATGAGATTCGCACTCGTCGCAGCAGCTGCGGTGTCGGCGCTCGCGCTTGCCGGCTGCGCCGGCGGCGGCGGGGAGGCCACCGAGGAGCCGACGGCTGAGCCCGCGCCCACGTTCGCGGCCGGCAGCACCATGGAGAAGCTGTCCGAGGCCGGCAAGGTGACGATCGGCACGAAGTTCGACCAGCCGTTGTTCGGTCTCGTCGGCCCCGACGGCGTGCCCGTCGGATTCGACGTCGAGATCGCCAAGATCATCGCGAGCGAGCTCGGCATCGACGAAGAGAACATCACCTGGACCGAGACGGTCTCGGCGAACCGCGAGCCGTTCATCGAGAACGGCCAGGTCGACTTCGTCGTCGCCACGTACACGATCAACGACAAGCGCAAGGAAGTCATCTCCTTCGCCGGGCCGTACTACATGGCCGGCCAGTCGATCCTCGTGCTCGCCGACAACGACGACATCAAGAGCGAAGACGACCTCGTCGGTCAGCCGGTCTGCTCCGTCACGGGTTCCACCCCGGCCGCGAAGCTCGCCGAGATCGGCGCCGAGCCCGTGCTCACCGACACGTACTCCAACTGCCTCGAGCCGCTCCGCAGCGGCGCCGTCGTCGCAGTGTCGACCGACAACGTCATCCTCGCGGGTCTCGCGGCCCAGAACGAGGGCGAGTTCAAGGTCGTCGGCGAGCCGTTCACCGAAGAGCCCTACGGCATCGGCCTGACGAAGGACGACACCGACTTCCGCATGTGGATCAACGACGTGCTCGAAGAGGCCTACGCAGACGGCCGCTACGAAGAGGCGTGGAACTCCACCGCCGGAACCGTGCTGCCGTACGTCGAGCCGCCGGCTCCCGACCGCTACTGATCGGAACGCGGCCCGGGGCGAGCATCGTCCGGGCCGCGTGCCCTCCCCACTGACCGGAACGGAGACGCGTGGACGCCGTCATCGAGAACCTGCCGACGTACTGGCGCGGCTTCAGCATGACCTTGCTGCTGCTCGGCGTGAGCGGCCTCTCGGCGCTCGTGCTCGGCACGATCATCGCGGCGATGCGCATCTCGCCGGTGGCCTCACTGCGCGGCTTCGCAACGGTCTACACCGAGCTCGTGCGGAACACCCCGCTGACCCTCGTGCTCTTCTTCTGCGCGGTCGTGCTGCCCATCCTCGGATCGCGGCTCGAATTCGCAACGGCGGCGATGATCGGCCTCGCGGTCTACACCTCACCGTTCGTGGCCGAGGCGCTGCGGTCGGGCATCAACGGCGTGCCGATCGGGCAGGCGGAGGCCGCGCGGAGCGTGGGCCTCGGTTTCGGACAGACCGTGGGCCTCATCGTGCTGCCGCAGGCCTTCCGCATGACGATCCCGCCGCTCATCAACGTCTTCATCGCCCTCACGAAGAACACCTCAGTCGCGGGCGCCTTCTTCGTCTTCGAGCTGTTCGCCGGCACGCGTGAACTCGCGAACGCGAACGGCGATGCCGTCATCGCGATCCTCCTCGGTGCAGCGACCTTCTATCTTGCGATCACCATCCCGCTCGGTGCGGTCGCAGCCCAACTCGAGCGCAAATGGGTGGTGCAGCGATGAGCGGAACGAGCGTCCTCTTCGACGCCCCGGGCCCGAAGGCGCGTCGTCGGTCGCTGATCTCGTCGATCGTCGCCGGCGTCCTCATCCTCGCCGGCCTCGCCTGGATCGTGATGA
The DNA here is from genome assembly GCF_001427265.1 of Agromyces sp. Root1464. Taxonomy (NCBI): domain Bacteria; kingdom Bacillati; phylum Actinomycetota; class Actinomycetes; order Micrococcales; family Microbacteriaceae; genus Agromyces; species Agromyces sp. Root1464. Next base: position 15,050 of record NZ_LMFU01000003.1, on the reverse strand, counting down.
CCCTCGCGGCGCCGCGCGAGAGCGGCGGCATCACGCTTCCCGGCTACTTCGACCCGAGTCGATGGGACATCTTCGCCGACCCCGCCTTGTGGAGCCGCATCCTCACCGCCGGCGTCTGGGCCACGCTCAGTGCGGCGCTCACGGCATCGGTGTTCGCGATCGCACTCGGCATCCTGCTGTCGCTCATGCGGAGCTCCGCCATCGCGTGGATCAGGATCCCCACCGCGGTCGTGCTCGAGTTCGTGCGCGGCATGCCCGTGCTGCTCATGATGCTCTTCATCCTCCTCGTGCTGAACACCGGTGCCTTCTGGGCGGTCGTCGCGGCGCTCTCGCTCTACAACGGCGCGATCATCGGAGAGGCGCTCCGAGCAGGGCTCGCCGCACTGCCGCGCGGGCAGCGCGAAGCCGGACTCAGCCTCGGCATGCGTCCGTTGCAGTCGAAGATGCTCGTCGAGTTCCCGCAGGCGTTCCGCCAGATGCTGCCGATCATCGTCGCCCAGCTCGTCGTGCTCCTGAAGGACACCTCGCTCGGAGCGATCGTCGGCTACGTCGAGCTGCTGCGGTTGAACATGTACCAGCTCGCGACCTTCTACGGCAACCGATACCTGTTCTCGTTCTTCATCGTCACCCTCGTGCTGTACCTGATCATGAACCTCTCACTGTCGTGGTTCGCACGCTGGCTCTCGAAGCGCACGGCATCGAAGTCGAGCGGGACGAAGCTCGATCCCGACAACCCGAATCAGGCGATCCTGGTCGCCGAGGCGTCGGCGGCGGCGCGGCAGATGGGGAACGCTCCCGGCAGGATCTGACACGGGGCGTCGCATCGCGCCGGTAGACTCGGTTCTCGTGTCCGAGCCCCGTGAAATCACCGAGAGCGCCGTCCAGACGGCGGTCGATGCAGCCCTCGCGGCCATCGCATCGGCCGGCGACTCCGCCGCGCTGAAGCAGGTCCGCACCGAGCACACGGGCGAGAAGTCCGCCCTCGCGCTCCTGAACGCCGAACTCCGCAACGTCCCGAACGAGCAGAAGGCCGCACTCGGCAAGCTCGTCGGGGGTGCCCGCGGCCGGGTGAACCAGGCGTTCGCCGCCCGCGAGTCCGAGATCGTCGAGGCCGAGGCGGCCGCACAGCTCGCGGCCGAGACGGTGGATGTCACGGCGCTCGCGTCGCGATACCGGCCGGGCGCGCGGCATCCGCTCTCGCTGCTGCAAGACCGGGTCTGCGACGTGTTCACCGGCATGGGCTGGGAGGTCGCCGAGGGTCCAGAGGTCGAGAGCGAGTGGTTCAACTTCGACGCGCTCAACTTCGACGCCGACCACCCGGCGCGCGCCATGCAGGACACCTTCTTCGTCGACCCGCCCGAGTCGCACCTCGTGCTCCGCACCCACACGAGCCCGGTGCAGATCCGCTCGATGCTCGAGCGCGAGCTGCCGCTCTACGTGCTGGCACCGGGCCGCGTGTACCGAACCGACGAGTTCGACGCCACGCACCTGCCCGTGTTCATGCAGTTCGAGGGCGTCGCCGTCGACAAGGGCCTCACGATGGCGCACCTGAAGGGCACCCTCGACCACTTCGTGAAGTCGATCTTCGGCGACGAGGCGAAGATCCGCCTGCGCCCGAGCTTCTTCCCCTTCACCGAGCCGTCGGCCGAGCTCGACTTCTGGCACCCGACCTTCAAGGGCGGCGCTCGCTGGATCGAGTGGGGCGGCTGCGGCATGATGCACCCCAATGTGCTGAGGGCGGCCGGCATCGATCCCGAGGTCTACACCGGGTTCGCGTTCGGCATGGGCATCGAGCGCGGGCTCATGCTCCGCAACGACGTGCAGGACATGCGCGAAATGGTCGAGGGAGACATCCGCTTCTCCCAGCAGTTCGGAATGGTGGTCTAGAAGATGCGAGTTCCACTGAGCTGGCTCGCCGAGTACGTCGAGCTCGTGCCCGGCACGACGCCTGAAGACGTGCACGCCGCACTCGTCAAGGTCGGCCTCGAAGAGGAGGACGTGCACACGTTCGACCTCGAGGGCCCGATCGTCGTGGGCGAGGTGCTCGAGTTCGTCGAGGAGCCGCAGTCCAACGGCAAGACGATCCGCTGGTGCCAGGTGCGCGTCGCCCCCGAGGGTGAGACGGCGGCCGACGGCGGCGACGCCGTGCACGGCATCGTCTGCGGTGCCCGCAACTTCTTCGTCGGCGACAAGGTCGTCGTGACGCTGCCGGGCGCCGTGCTGCCCGGCCCGTTCCCGATCGCCGCCCGCAAGACCTACGGTCACGTCTCCGACGGCATGATCGCCTCGGCGCGCGAGCTCGGCCTCGGTGAAGACCACGACGGCATCCTGCGGCTCTCGACGCTCGGCATCGACGCACCCGTCGGCACCGACGCGATCACGCTCCTCGGCCTCGACGACGCCGCGATCGAGATCAACGTCACGCCCGACCGCGGCTACGCGTTCTCCATCCGCGGTGTCGCTCGCGAGTACGCGCACGCCACGGGGGCCCGCTTCCGCGACCCCGTCGAGCAGGCTGTGCCGGCGGATGTCTCCGATGACGCGTTCTCCGTCGTGATCGACGATGCGGCTCCGATCCGCGGCAAGATCGGCTCCTCGGTCTTCGCCACGCGCATCGTGCGCGACGTCGACGCCTCCCGCCCGACGCCGGCGTGGATGATCGCACGGCTGAAGCTCGCCGGCATCCGCTCGATCTCGCTGCTCGTCGACATCACGAACTACGTCATGCTCGAGCTCGGCCAGCCGATCCACGGCTACGACCTCGACCAGCTCCGCGGCGGCATCGTCGTGCGGCGCGCCACGGTGGGGGAGAAGTTCACCACGCTCGACGGCAAGGAGCGCACGCTCCACGTCGAAGACCTCGTCGTCACCGACGACCGCGGCCCGATCGGCCTCGGCGGCGTCATGGGCGGCGCGGAGACCGAGATGGGCGACGAGACGCGCAACGTGCTCGTCGAGGCCGCCAACTGGGACCCGGTGTCGATCGCGCGCACCGCACGTCGCCACAAGCTGCCGAGCGAAGCGGCCAAGCGCTACGAGCGCGGCGTCGACCCCGAGATCGCGGCCGCGGCCGTCTCCCGTGTCGCGCAGCTCATGGTCGACCTCGCCGGCGGCACCGCCGATGCAGGCGGCTCGCTCATCTCGACCGCGCCGGCGCGCGAGGCGATCCTCCTTCCCGCGGGCTTCGTCTCGTCGATCATCGGCGTCGAGTACACCGAAGACGAGGTGCACGATGCCCTCGCCGAGATCGGCGGCGTCATCACCGCCGTCGACGGCGGCTTCTCGGTCGTGCCGCCGGCCTGGCGACCCGACCTGACCGGCCGCGAAGAGCTCGCCGAAGAGGTCGCCCGCCTGATCGGCTACGACCGCATCCCGTCGGTGCTTCCCGTCGCGCCGCCCGGTCGCGGGCTCACCCGCTCCCAGCGCCTGCGCCGGCGCACCGCTGACACGCTCGCCGCAGCCGGATCGGTCGAGGTGCTCTCGTTCCCGTTCGTCTCCGAGGCCGACAACGCCGTGTTCGGCAGCGCCGACGGTGCCCCCGTGGCATCCGTGCGCATCGCGAACGCCCTCGACCAGACGGTGCCGTTCCTGCGTCGTTCGCTCGTGCCCGGCCTGATCGGCGCCGCGCGTCGCAACCTCTCGCGGGGTCTCACCGACCTCGACCTGTTCGAGATCGGCACGGTGTTCCTGCCCGAGCCGGGGCGCAGCTACGGGTCGCTCGAGCTGCCGGCGGGCAACGCGAAGCCGAGCGACGAGCTGCTCGCGGCGCTCGACGCCGGCATCCCGCCGCAGCCGCGCCATCTCGGTGCGCTCATCCTCGGCGACACCGTGGCGAAGCAGCCGGGTCAGCCCGCGGTTCCGGCCGGTATCGCGGATGCGCTCGACATCGTGCGCCAGGTCGAGCTCGCGACCGGTGCCCGTATCGACGTTTCGCAGGGTTCTCACCGGGCGATGCACCCCGGACGCACGGCCGAGCTGCGCGTCGACGGCACGCTCGTCGGCTTCGCCGGTGAACTGCTGCCGGCGCTCGCGATCGAAGCCGACCTGCCACGCGTCGTCGCGGTCGTCGAGCTCGATCTCGACGCCGTCATCGCGCTGACCGATGCCGCTCTGGAGGCGCGCACGATCGACACGATGCCCGCCGCGACGCAGGACCTCTCGCTCATCGTGCCCGTCGGAGTCGCGGCCGCGGAGGTCGCCGCGGCGATCCGCGAGGGAGCGGGCGCGCTGCTCGAGCAGCTCTCGATCGTCGACGACTACCGCGGCCAGGGCGTGCCCGCCGACGCGAAGAGCCTGACGTTCGCGCTCAGGTTCCGCGCCGACGATCGCACATTGACGGCCGCGGAGGCGAGCGAGGCGAAGCTCGCCGGTGCGGCGCTCGCGAACGAGCGCTTCGGGGCGACCATCCGCGAGTGAACCCTGTCGCCTGATCCGCTGATCGCGCGCGATTCCGAGGAGATCTACGATTCAGAGGGTGATCGAGCTCCGATCCGCCCTCGGAATCGCAGATCTCCTCGTTTCGGAGATGGCCGCGACGCCAGCCGGTCATGCGTTTGCGCAGCGCGACCTGCCCCGGCTAGGGTCGCTTGTATGTCCGCCGCTCGGTTCGCAGCCCCCGCACGCATCTCGCGTGTCGTCGTGGTGCGCAGCCGACGTCGTGGCGAGCGCCGACTCTAGGCGACCCCGGCATGCGGCAACGAAGCCGAAGCAGGTGTCGCCGGAGCCATCCCTCGACCTCCTCGACCATTCAGGTCGTGAGCGTCGCCGGGAGTCACTCGACCACTCCGACCTTTAAGGTGGAACCATGACGTTCACCGTCGCCGTTTCCGGCGCGTCCGGCTATGCCGGAGGCGAGATCCTTCGCCTCCTCGCCGATCATCCCGATTTCGACGTGCGCACCGTGACCGCGCACTCCAACGCCGGCCAGCCGCTCATCGCGGTGCAGCCGCACCTGCGCAGCTACACGCACCTCACCCTGAAGGACACGACGGCCGAGAACCTCGCCGGTCACGACATCGTGTTCCTCGCGTTGCCGCACGGGGCTTCCGGTGCGATCGCCGCGCAGCTCCCGGCCGAGACCCTCGTCATCGACTGCGGTGCCGACCACCGCCTCGAGAGCAAGTCCGATTGGGCCGCGTTCTACGGTGGCGACTTCCACGGGGCGTGGACGTACGGCGTGCCCGAACTGCCGCGCCTGTCGGGCACGCAGCGCGACCGGCTCGCGAAGACGAAGCGCATCGCGGCCCCGGGCTGCAACGCGTCGACCGTCGCACTGTCGCTCGCGCCCGGCATCCGCGCCGGGGTCATCGAGGCATCCGATGTCGTGTCGGTGCTCGCGGTCGGCCCCTCCGGAGCCGGCAAGAGCCTGAAGGCGCACCTGCTCGGTTCCGAACTCCTCGGATCGGCGAATCCCTACTCGGTGGGCGGCGTGCACCGGCACATCCCCGAGATCCAGCAGGCACTGCGCTGGGCGGGGGGTGGCAACCCGACCATCTCGTTCACTCCGGTCATCGTGCCGATGTCGCGGGGCATCCTCGCGACGTCGACGGCGCGCATCGTGCCCGGCACGGATGCCTCGGCGGTCCGTGCCGCGTGGGAGGACGCCTATGCCGGCGAACGCTTCGTGCAGTTGCTGCCCGAGGGCCAGTTCCCGCGCACCGCCGACGTGCTCGGCGCCAACACCGCGCTCCTCGGTCTCCAGGTCGACGAGAACTCGGGCCGCGCCGTCGTGGTCGCTGCCGTCGACAACCTCGTGAAGGGCACCGCGGGTGCCGCCATCCAGTCCGCGAACATCGCACTCGGGCTCACCGAGTCGACCGGGCTGCCCGTGAACGGAGTCGCCCCGTGACCGTCACCCAACCGCAGGGATTCGAAGCCGCCGGCATCGCGGCGGGCATCAAGCGCTCGGGAGCACTCGACCTCGCACTCGTCGTGAATCGCGGCCCGGCGCAGGAGGCCGCAGTCGTCTTCACCTCGAACCGCGCGCAGGCGAACCCGATCATCTGGTCGAAGCAGGTCGCGGCAGACGGCATCGTCTCGGCGATCGTGCTGAACTCCGGCGGCGCCAACTGCTTCACCGGCGCCGAGGGCTTCCAGGTCACGCACCGCACAGCCGAGGCCGTCGCGTCGGGCCTCGGCATCGCGGCCGGCGACGTGCTCGTCTGCTCGACCGGTCTCATCGGCGACCAGCTCGACGGCGAGGTGCTCGAAGAGGGTGTCGTCTCGGCGATCGCCCGTCTCTCGACCGACGGCGGCGACGACGCGGCTCGCGCGATCATGACGACCGACACGACGCCGAAGCAGGTCGTCGTCGAGGGTGACGGCTGGTCGATCGGCGGCATCGCGAAGGGCGCGGGCATGCTGGCACCCGGCCTCGCGACGATGCTGGTGGTCCTCACGACGGATGCCGCGTTGCCGGCCGGTGCCCTCGACCTCGCGCTCCGCTCCGCCACGCGCGTGACCTTCGACCGGCTCGACTCCGACGGCTGCATGTCGACGAACGACCAGGTCTCGTTGCTCGCCTCCGGTGCCTCGGGCGTCACGCCCGATCTCGCAGAGTTCACCGCGGCCCTCACCGAGGCCTGCCGGAGCCTCGCGATGCAACTTCAGGCGGACGCCGAGGGCGCGAGCCACGACATCGCGATCGAGGTCGTCGGTGCGGTGACCGAAGACGATGCGGTCGAGGTCGGCCGTTCCGTCGCCCGCAACAACCTCTTCAAGGCGGCGATCTTCGGCAACGACCCCAACTGGGGCCGGGTGCTCGCCGCGATCGGCACCACGAGCGCGCCGTTCGACCCGTACCTCGTCGACGTCTCGATGAACGGGGTGCGCGTCTGCCACGCCGGTCGCCCTGACGCCCCGCGCGATCAGGTCGACCTCACGCCGCGTGCCACGCACGTGCTCATCGAGCTGCATGCCGGCGAGGCATCCGCCACCATCTTCACGAACGATCTCACGCACGACTACGTGCACGAGAACAGCGCCTACGCGAGTTGAGCATGAGCGACGAGACAGAATCAGAAGACACGAACGACGCCGCCGCGAAAGCCCAGGTGCTCATCGATTCGCTGCCCTGGCTGAAGCGATTCCACGGCGAGACGATCGTCGTAAAGTTCGGCGGCAACGCCATGGTCAGCCCCGAGCTGCAGCGGGCGTTCGCGGAAGACATGGTCTACCTGCGGTACGCGGGCATCAAGCCGGTCGTGGTGCACGGCGGCGGCCCGCAGATCTCGGCGATGCTCGAGCGGCTCGGCATTCCGAGCGAGTTCCGCGGCGGCTACCGCGTGACGACGCCCGAGACGATGGACGTCGTGCGCATGGTGCTCTCGGGCCAGGTCAACCGTGAACTCGTCTCGCTCATCAACGAGCACGGGCCGCTGGCGTCGGGCCTGTCGGGCGAAGACGCCGGGCTCTTCACGGGTCGACGGCGCGGCGCGGTCGTCGACGGCGAAGAGGTCGACCTCGGGCTCGTCGGCGACGTCATCGCCGTCGACCCGGCCGCGGTGCTCGCCGAGCTCGACGCCGAGCGCATCCCCGTGGTCTCCTCGATCGCACCCGACGGCGACGTCACCGGGCAGTCGCTCAACGTCAACGCGGACTCGGCAGCAGCATCGCTCGCGGTCGCGCTCGGCGCGGCGAAGCTCGTGATCCTCACCGACGTCGCGGGCCTCTACCGCGACTGGCCGAACCGGGACTCGCTCGTCTCGGTCATCGACGTGCCCTCGCTCATCGAACTGCTGCCGAGCCTCGAGTCGGGCATGATCCCGAAGATGGCTGCGTGCCTCGAAGCCGTCGAGGGCGGTGTCGCGAAGGCCGCGATCATCGACGGCCGCGTGCCGCACTCGATCCTCCTCGAGGTCTTCACGCAATCGGGCATCGGCACGGAGGTGGTGGCGGCATGAACGACTGGCAGCTGCGGTTCGACCAGCGCATCATGCGCTCCATCGGCATGCCGCTCGCGAAGCTCGAGCACGGGTCGGGTGCGTGGGTGACGGATGCCGCGGGCACGACGTACCTCGATTTCCTCGCCGGTATCGCGGTCAACTCCCTCGGCCACGCGCATCCCGTCTTCGTCGAGGCGGTGACGGCACAAGCGTCGAAGCTCGCGCACGTGTCGAACTACTTCACGACCGAGCCCGCGCTCGAACTCGCCGAGCGGCTCGTGCGCCTCGCCGGTGCCGGGCCCGACGGGCGCGCCTGGTTCGGCAACTCGGGCGCAGAAGCCAACGAGGCGGCGTTCAAGCTCGCCCGCCTGAACAACTCCGGCGGCGCGCGCACCCGCGTGATCGCGCTCGTCGACGCCTTCCACGGGCGCACGATGGGGTCGCTGGCCTTGACCGGCAAGCCGCACATGCGGGCGCCGTTCGAGCCGATGGCCGGGGGAGTTGAGCACATCCCCGCCACGATCGAGGCCCTCGAGGCATCCATCGACGACGCGGTCGCGGCCGTCTTCGTCGAGCCCATCCAGGGCGAGGCCGGCGTCGTCGAGCTCCCGCCGGGCTTCCTCGAGGCCGCGCGCGAGCTGACGCTCCGCCATGGCGCGCTGCTCGTCATCGACGAGATCCAGACCGGTGCCGGGCGCACCGGCGAGTGGTTCGGATTCCAGCACGCCGGCATCACGCCCGACGCGATCACTGTCGCGAAGGGCATCGGCGGCGGCATGCCGATCGGCGGCCTCATCACCTTCGGCCGCGCCTCCGGGCTCTACCAGAAGGGCCATCACGGATCGACGTTCGGCGGCAATCCGCTCGCGACCGCCGTCGCGAACGCCGTGCTCGGCGAGATCGAGCGCGCCGGCCTCGTCGACAACGCCGCCGTGCGCGGCCCGCAGTTGCGCCGGCGCATCGAGGCGATCGGTTCGCCGCTCGTCGAGGGCACGCGGGGCCGCGGACTCCTCGTCGGCGTGGCGCTCTCCGCGCCGGTCGCCGGCGACGTCGTCGCCCACGCCATGCGTCACGGCCTGATCGTGAACGCCGCCAACGACACCACCATCCGCATCGCGCCGCCGCTCATCATCGGCGATGCCGAGATCGACGAGTTCGAGACGCGCTTCACTCGCGCCCTCGCCGATGCTCACCCGTACTGACCCGACCGACCTCCCCACGAACGGACGCACCACATGACCCGCCACTTCCTCCGGGACGACGACCTGACCCAGGCCGAGCAGACCGAGATCCTCGATCTCGCGGAGCAGCTCAAGGCCGACCGCTGGTCGCAGACGCCGCTCGCCGGCCCGCAGACCGTCGCCGTGATCTTCGACAAGTCCTCGACGCGCACGCGCGTGTCGTTCGCCGTCGGCATTGCCGACTTGGGCGGCTCGCCGCTCATCATCTCGACCGCGAACAGCCAGCTCGGCGGAAAGGAGACCCCCTCCGACACCGCTCGCGTGCTCGAGCGCATGGTCTCGGCGATCGTGTGGCGCACCTATGCCCAGTCGGGGCTCGAAGAGATGGCCGCGGGCACCACGGTGCCCGTCGTCAACGCGCTCTCCGACGACTTCCACCCGTGCCAGCTGCTCGCCGACCTGCTCACGATCCGCGAGCACAAGGGCCGGCTCGCCGGGCTCACGCTCACCTTTCTCGGCGACGGCCGAAGCAACATGGCGCAGTCCTACCTGCTCGCCGGCGCCACCGCGGGCATGCACGTGCGCGTCGCGGCTCCGGCGGAGTTCGCCCCCGAGGCATCCGTCGTGGCCGATGCCGAGCGCATCGCGGCGACCACCGGCGGTTCCGTCGCCGTCGTCACCGACGCTCGCGAGTCCGTCACGGGCGTCGATGTCGTCGTCACCGACACCTGGGTGTCGATGGGCAAAGAAGAGGAGAAGGCGCATCGCGTCGCCACCTTCGGCTCATACCAGGTCGATGCCGAACTCATGTCGCTCGCGGCATCCGATGCCGTGTTCATGCACTGCCTGCCCGCCGATCGCGGCTACGAGGTGAGTGCCGACGTGATCGACGGCCCGCAGTCGATCATCTGGGACGAGGCCGAGAACCGCCTGCACGCGCAGAAGGCGCTGCTCGTATGGCTGCTCGCGAGGAAGGACGCCTGATGAGCGACGTGAACGGCACCGACGACCACACTCGCGCCGACGACGCGACCGACGCGCACGGCACCAACGAGGGCTCGCTCTGGGGCGCTCGATTCGCGAGCGGTCCGTCGCCCGAGCTGCAGCGGCTCTCGAAGTCCACCCACTTCGACTGGCAGCTCGCGGGCTACGACCTCGCGGGATCCCGTGCGCACGCTCGCGCACTCGCTGCGGCGGGGTATCTCGAAGCCGATGAGCTGGAGGCCATGCTCGCCGGGCTCGACACCCTCGAGGGCCGAGTGATCTCGGGCGAGATCGTCGCAAGCGATGCCGATGAGGACGTCCACGGGGCCCTCGAGGCGGCGTTGATCACGATCGTCGGCCCCGAGCTCGGCGGCAAGCTCCGCGCGGGCCGCAGCCGCAACGACCAGATCGCCACGCTCGTGCGCCTGTACCTGAAAGACCATGCGGCGACCATCGGGCGCGACCTCGTGCACCTCATCGACGCGCTCGCCGCGCAGGCCGATGCGCACCGCACCGCGATCATGCCGGGGCGCACGCACCTGCAACACGCGCAGCCTGTGCTGCTCGCCCACCACCTGCTCGCCCACGCGTGGGCGCTCTCGCGCGATCTCGAGCGGCTCGTCGACTGGACGAAGCGAGCGGATGTCTCGCCATACGGCGGGGGAGCCCTCGCCGGGTCGACGCTCGGTCTCGACGCGGCATCCGTCGCCCGCGACCTCGGCCTCGCCCGTCCCGCCGAGAATTCCATCGACGGCACCGCGAGCCGCGACGTCGTCGCCGAGTTCGCGTTCGTGACGGCGATGATCGGAATCGATCTCTCGCGATTCGCGGAGGAGATCATCCTCTGGAACACCCGGGAGTTCGGCTTCGTCACGCTGCACGACGGCTACTCGACCGGGTCGTCCATCATGCCGCAGAAGAAGAATCCCGACATCGCCGAGCTCGCGCGGGGCAAGTCGGGCCGTCTCATCGGCAACCTGACAGGGCTCCTCGCGACGCTGAAGGCGCTGCCGCTCGCGTACAACCGCGACCTGCAGGAGGACAAGGAGCCCGTCTTCGACTCCGTCGAGACGCTCGAGGTGCTGCTGCCGGCGTTCACGGGAATGGTGGCGACGCTGACCTTCCACACCGAGCGCATGGCCGAGCTCGCGCCTGCCGGGTTCTCCCTGGCCACGGATGTCGCGGAGTGGCTCGTGAAGCGGCGGGTGCCGTTCCGCGACGCCCACGAGATCACCGGCGCCCTCGTCCGGTACGCCGAGGAGCACTCGCTCGAGCTCGACGAGGTCGACGACGCAGCCCTCGCGACGATCTCGCCGCACCTCACGCCCGAGGTGCGGGAGGTGCTGACGGTCGAGGGATCCGTCGCGAGCCGCGACGGCATCGGCGGCACGGCGCCGGTGCGCGTCGCCGAGCAGTTCTCCCAGCTCGCCGACCGCGTGCGGCATCTCGTCGGGAGCCTCCCTGAGGCGCACAGCCCGGCGGCGCACAGCGCGGAGGCGCGCAGCTGAGCGGACTCGTCACCCCCGACCGGGAGTTCTTCGCACAGGACCCCGTCGTGCTCGCACCGCTCCTCCTCGGAGCGGTGCTGAGCTACGACGCCCCCGACGGACGGGTGGCGATCCGGCTCTCGGAGGTCGAGGCGTACCGAGGCGTCGGCGAGGATCCCGGTTCCCATGCATTCCGTGGCCGCACCCCGCGCAACGAGGTCATGTTCGGTGCGCCGGGGCACCTGTACGCGTACTTCAGCTACGGCATGCACGTCTGCCTGAACATCGTCGCCCGGCCCGCCGGAACCTCGTCGGGCGTCCTGATGCGCGGGGCCACGATCGTCGACGGACTCGAGCTCGCGAGGAGCCGTCGGCCCGGTGTGAGCGATCGCGACCTCGCCAGGGGCCCCGGCAGGCTCGCGAAAGCCCTCGGAGTGCCGCTGGAGGCGGGCGGCAGCGATCTGCTGTCCCCGCCGTTCGCGCTGCAAGTGCCTGCGTCGCCCCTGCATTCCGCGAGCGGCCCGCGCACGGGCGTCGGCGGTGAAGGCGGCGGGTCGCAGTACCCGTGGCGGTTCTGGCTCCCCGGCGACGAGGGCGTCTCGCCGTACCGGCGCCACAAGCTCGCCGCGGAGTGAGCAGCGCGGGCGCGCGACATCCGCTGCGCTCGACGAGGCTCAGCTCAGCGCGAGATGCACGACGAGTGCGCCCGCGCAGGCCCAGATGAGGCTCGCGAAGGTGCCGATGATGAATCGTTCGCGCGCTTCAGGTGCCTCGAGTTCCGTGAAGCGCCCCACGCCCTTGATCGCGACGACGATCGCGAGCGCTTCCGGGAATCCGGCGATGATCGCGCCGGCCGAGGCGACGCGTTCGAGCACGCCGATCGTGAGCCCGCCGCGCAGCACCTCGCGCCTGGTGGCGGCCTGCACGCCGCGATGCTCCTCGTCCGCCGACCGTTTCTCGGCGACGATGATGCCGCCGTGGAGGCCGGGTGCGACGGTGCCGCCCATCGCGAGGTCGAGCGCCGTGGCCGCGGCCGGGCTGCCGCCGAAGACGGCGACGGTGAGGCCGAGCACGGTGATGAGGGGGGCCAGGCCGAACTGGGCCGGCCCGGTCGCCGATGCCGCTGCGAGCAGCGCGACGCCGAGCGTGCCCGCCGCGAACCAGATGTAGGCACGGCGCGGTCGCAGGTAGGCGAGCACCGAGAGTGCCGCTGCGGCGACCAGTGCCATCACCAGGGCGGACCAGGTGATGGCATCGGCGATGACGAAGAGGTTCATGCGCGGGCTCCCGTCGAGCTGTCGAGGTTCTCGAGCAGCCTAGCGAGCGCCGGCACGGCGTCGAGCTCCGCACGGATATTGGCCGACTTCATGCGCGAGCTGATCGCCGGCGCGCTCACGCCGAGCTCGTCGGCGATCTGCGACTGCATGGCACCTGCCACGATGCGGTCGTAGACCTCCCAGCCCTGTTCCGATCTGCGCTCGCGCAGGAGGAGGGCGAGCTTGAACAGCGACTCGACGTGTTCGGCATCGTCGTGCGCCGCCTCGATTGCGAGCCGGGGCGAACTCTTCTTCGCACGCTCGACCGCGTCGCGAGCGGCGAAGAACGCCTCTCCGCTCGCCTCCCGGATGTCCGACGGAAGCGGGTCCCGCACGTCACCGCATCCGATGCCGACGCTCCAGGCGCCGTCGCGGGTGAGTTCGAAGACGACCTCCACGACAGTGCGAGCGTCGCGGGTGAGCAGCTGGATCTCGTCTCCGGCGTTGCGCGCGACCGGCAGGAGCAGCTTCTCGCCGTGGTCGCGCTGGATGCGGTCGCGCTCGGCGCCGGCGAGATCGGCGTTCGTGCGGCTCGCGACCTGGTCTGCGGTGACGACGATCATGTGGCTCCTTCAGGTTGCAGCCTTCATGTGGTAGTGAATAAGCATACAACATTAATCACGAATCGGTTAGAGATGGAACCTAATCCACTCGCTGATACCCTGACGGAGTGTCAGACCCAGTGATCCTCGAATCCCAGCAGAACGACGCCTCCTTCGCAGACGTCTGGGAGGAGCTCGTCTGGCGCGGCCTCGTGCACGTGTCGACCGACCAGGCTGCGCTGAAAGAGCTGCTCTCGGGCGAGCCGATCACGTATTACTGCGGGTTCGACCCGACAGCACCGAGCCTGCACCTCGGCAATCTCGTGCAGCTGCTGACGATGCGCCGTCTTCAGCTCGCCGGTCACAAGCCGCTCGGCCTCGTCGGCGGTTCGACGGGCCTGATCGGCGATCCTCGGCCGACGGCCGAGCGCACGCTGAACACGAAGGAGACCGTCGCCGAGTGGGTCGGCTACCTGCAGGGCCAGGTCTCGCGGTTCCTCTCGGGAGAGGGCGACAACGCGGTTCGGCTCGTCAACAACCTCGATTGGACCGGCGGGCTCTCCGCCATCGACTTCCTGCGCGAGATCGGCAAGCACTACCGCGTCGGCACGATGTTGAAGAAGGATGCGGTGGCGTCGCGCCTGAACTCCGACGCCGGCATCAGCTACACCGAGTTCAGCTACCAGATCCTGCAGGGCTTCGACTACCTCGAGCTCTACCGCCAGTACGGCTGCGTGCTGCAGACGGGCGGCAGCGACCAGTGGGGCAACCTCACGAGCGGCACGGATCTCATCCACAAGGTCGAGGGCGCGAGCGTTCATGCGATCGGCACCCCCCTCGTCACGAACTCCGACGGCACGAAGTTCGGCAAGAGCGAGGGCAACGCCATCTGGCTGGATGCCTCGATGTGCAGCCCGTACGCGTTCTACCAATTCTGGCTCAACACCGACGATGCCGACGTGATCTCGCGCCTGAAGATCTTCACGTTCCTCAGCCGGGAGCGCATCGAGGAGCTCGAGTCCCTCGTCGCGACCGAGCCGTTCAAGCGCGAGGCGCAGAAGGTGCTCGCGACCGAGGTCACCACCCTGGTGCACGGGGCGGAAGCCACGCAGGCTGTGATCGATGCATCGCGCGCGTTGTTCGGCCAAGGTGATCTCGCCGCGCTCGACCCCGCGACCCTCGAGGCCGCGCTTCGCGAGCTTCCGAATACCACGGCGGCGACGGATGCCTCGATCGTCCAGCTCCTCGTCGACACCGGGCTCGTTTCGAGTCAGAGCGAGGGCCGGCGCGCTGTTGCCCAAGGTGGAGTGTCGCTGAACAACGTGCGCATCGACGATGACGCCGCGACGCTCGACGGCTATGTCGAGGCCGGCGGCATGGCCGTGCTGCGCCGGGGCAAGAAGACCCTCGCGGGGATCTTCGTCGGATAGTCGCCGCAGACCTCGTTCCGGGCCCCGGTCATTCATGTCGATGAGTGCCCGGGGCCTTGTGTTTTAGGGGTTTGTGGGTGCGACACGCCCGGGTTGCATGGGTGATTTGCGGTTGGTTGTGGTGTCCGCGTAAAGTAATCCTTCGTTGCCCCACAGGAGCGCAGAGCGGGATTGCTGAGATGCGTCTGGTTCTGATCCTCAAGTTGGCACGATGATCCCAAGCTTGT